>CAYYAY010000110.1:0-14773 GCA_964470155.1 uncultured Lamprocystis sp.
TTTGATAGTCCTTAACTAACAACGAAAAACCGAAAACTAAAAACCGTTACGTATAGAAGCCGCTCGCCCCGCGACGGACATCGGCCCCGCCCAACCCGATCGGCTGCACTGCCGCGAAGACATAACGCGCAACGGCGAGCCCGGTTGTCTCATGGCTCTGCGCGGGGTTCGAGTCGCAGCCGGCAGACTGCGGCGCGCCCAAGCGATCACGCCACCCTGGCGAACTCATTGCGCCGCAGTATCGCGCCGCAGTTCCCGATCCACAATGGCCGCGACCACCAGGTCACCCCACACATTGATGGCGGTGATGGGGTAGTCGAAGAAGCGGTCGACGATCAGATATAACGCGAGATAGGTCGGGGGCAGACCAAGCAGATCGAGCATGAAGGCCATCATGGCGATGCCGCCGCTGGGGATGCCGGCGGTGCCGGCGGAGGAGGCCATGGTCAACAGGACGATGAAGACGGCCTGGAGCGTGCTCAGTTCGACCCCGGCCAGGTGTGACATGAAAATCAGCAGGATCGACTGATAGAGGGCCGAGCCGTGCATGTTCAGCGTCGCCCCGAGTGGTAAGGCCAGGCTGGTGACCCGCTCGCTGACGCCGAAGTCTTCCAGCGCGCGCTTGGACACCGGATAGGTGGCGTTGCTGGAGGCGGTCGACAGCGCGGTCAGCAGCGGCTCCCGACAGGCCGCGACCAGGCGCCAGGGGGAGCGATGGGTCCGCACCCAGTAGAGCCCCGGCATGAGCAGCAGGGCGTGCAGCACGGCGGCCAGCGCGACCGCCCACACGAAGCTGCGTAGTTGAAAAACCCCCGCCCAATCCATGGTCGCGAGGCTCCCGTAGACGAGGGCGGCGATGCCCACCGGGGCGATGGCCAATACACCGTTCAGCGTCTGCATCAGCAGGGCGTCCAAGGCCTGGGCCCCGCCGACCAGCGTCGCACGCTGGTCGGCGGCAATGCGCCGGGCGGCGAGGGCGGCGATCACCGCGACGCAGACGATATGCAGTACATTGCCTGCCGCGAGCGAAGCAAACAGGTTACTGGGGATGAAGTTATCGATCAGGCGGTTCAGGCTGAAGGCGGCGCCGCTGGTCTGGACCTGCTCCAGATTCAGCAGGCCGGCGGGCAGACCGTGCGCGAACGCCAGCCCGAGCAGGGTGCCGATGGCGGCGGCCACCGCCGATGTCCCGAGATAGTAGAGGAAGATGCGTCCGCCAATGCGCCGCAGCGCGGTACCGCCGGCCAGCGAGGCGAAGATCGAGACCAGGATCAGCGGCAGGATCAAGAGCTTCAGCAGCGAGATGAAAATCTGTCCCAGCCAGGCGACATAGGGCGCACCCGCCGGGAACAGCAGGGCGGCCGCGATGCCGAGCAGCAGGCCGACGGGGACGCAGTAGAACTGGCGCAGGGTCATCGCGGGTCCTTACAATGCAAACTGGTTGGAATCTTGCGCGGAATGTTCGGATATCATACGACGGAGCGAAGCGGCAAACCGAACCGTTCCCCGATCGCCCGGCTGTCGCGCTCGATCCTTTCGCGTCGTGTCTTGAGGCCTTCTATTCGTTCCAGGAGCTGGAGATGATTCCCGCACGCTTTTTCAGGCACCTGTTGCTTTCCATCTCCTTCCTCCCGGTCGCCCTGCCGGGCGTGATCGCGGCGAGCGATACCACCCCTGTTGCGCTACCCGCAGCAGCGCTGCCGGTGACCGCAACGACCGCCGACGCGGCGGCACTGGACCGGCCGGCGGTTGCCGTGCCCGTGCCCGCGGCGCCGGTGACAGCGGATCAGACCGCCGATCACACCGCCGATCACACCGCCGATCACACCAGGGTCATCGCGGTTGCGGTTTCCGAAACCAACCCGTTGCTGCGCGCGACTGCGGAGTCGATCCGCGACCAGGGGTCGCTGACGGTTGACGGGGTGCCGCTGGAATCCGGTCGCCTGCTCGCGGGCTTCTATGCCGCCCGCGGTGATCGGCTGGCATGGCGGCAGCCGGCACAGGTCGAGGCGCTGCTGCACGCGGTGGAGGCCGGGCAGGCCGCCGGCTTCCAGCCTGCCGACTACCATGTCGCCACCCTGCGCCGGCTCAGTAAGCCAGGTTGTCTGGATGGCCTCGCGCCCGCGGCGCGTCTGGCCGCGGATCTTCAGTTGAGCGATGCCCTGCTGCGTTACACCTATCACCTGCGGTTCGGCCGCATCGATCCGGCGGCGGTCAACCGCTTCTGGAATCACCGCAAGGCGATCCCCGCGGAGACCCTGATTCGCTCCATGGAGCAGGTGGTCTCAGCCGCGGACACGCGCGGCAGTTTGGGCGATCTGGAGGCGAAACCGTTCTTCTTTGCCGATCTTGAGCATGCCCTTCGGAAGTTCGGCAGTTCCCGCCCGATCGCCGCAGTGCCGCAGATTCCTCAGGGTAAGAAGCTGGTGCCGGGTCGCCGTGACCCGCGGGTCGTCGCGCTGCGGGAGCGGTTGCGGGCGCTCGGTGACGACACCCCGGATCCACAGGACCCGGAACTGTTCGACCCCGCGCTGCGTGATGCCCTGATGAAATTCCAGCAGCGCTCCGGCCTCAGTGCGGATGGGGTTGCCGGTGCAGCGACGATCACGGCACTCAATCAGCCGTTCGACGAAAAAAAAGCCGATCAGATCCGCATCAACCTGGAGCGGATGCGGTGGTTCTACGATGATCTGCCGGCGGATTACGTCCTGGTGGATGTGGCGGGCTTCATGGCGCATGTCGTGCGTGACGGGCGGATCGACTGGAGTACGCGCGTCGTCGTGGGGACTCCGAAGGACCAGACACCAAGTTTCCGTGACGAGATGGAACATGTCGTCTTCAACCCGACCTGGACAGTGCCGCCGTCGATCCAGAAAACGATGCGCGGCGTCTCCAGCCGCTTCAAGGTGGTGGATCGGCGTACCGGCCGCGCGGTCAGCGGCGCCAACGTGAGTGATCCGCGGCGCTACAGCATCGTCCAGGGGCCCGGACCATCCAACGCCCTGGGGCGTGTCAAGTTCATCTTTCCGAATGACCATTCGGTCTACCTGCATGATACCCAAAGCAAGGGGCTGTTCAGCCAGAGCGTCCGGGCCTACAGCCACGGCTGTGTGCGGGTGCAGGACCCGTTGAAGTTGGCCGAGGTGATCTTGGGCGAGGCCAATTGGGACCGGCGCCAGATCGACCGTGTGATCTCGACCAATAAAACCCGGTACGTCATTCTGGATGAGCGGCTGCCGGTCTTGCTTTACTACCTGACCGCCTACGCTGACGAGAACGGCAGGGTTGGATTCCGGTCGGACATCTATGGGCGCGACGCGGCCCTGCGTCAGGCGTTCAAGGGTCCGGCCAGCGCGTTGCGGATCGCGTTCCCCGAACCTCGCCCATTGGCCGAGCCCGCCGCCCCGCAGACGAAACCCGTGGCGGGGCGCACCGCGGCGACACCGGTTCCGACGCCTACCGGGCCGGGTGCGTGAAGCGACGATCGGCAAACGCCTGGACCTATATCACCCAAAAGGTCTGTTTGGATATCAGGTACGAAGTCCATCGATTCCCCATCAGGGCGCTTGCGCCCTCCGCCCCCTGCTGCTGAGAATGCCGCCGTCGCCTTAGGCGCAACCCTGGCGCCGCGCCTGCCTTGACCAAGATCCCAGGTTGTGCGCCCGGTCACGCGTTGCCGGTCGTGACCCTGTTATATATAACCCTGTTCGTATCGGTTTCTTAACGAATGATCCAGGCCGAGTTCCCGGTGGCGGCGCTACGATCAGGCAGCTCATCGCGGGCGTCATCCCCGCGCTTCGAGCCGGGGCCTAGCATGAACGGAAAAAGCAAAATGACGCGCAAGTTTGGTCACTTCTTCCTGTTGGTCTTGCTGAAACTGCTGATGCCGGTCGGCTGCGCCCAGGCCGGCGATACCACCTCCAAGACCAGCGGTCCGCTCAATCAGGTGGTGCAACCGGATCAGGCCTTTGGCTTCGATACCGAGCGGGATCTCTGGGTCGAAGTGAGCGTAAACGATGTCGAAGGTGCACCCGCGGGACAGCGCACGGTGGAAGTCCTTGAACCGATCGACGGCGAGGACGGCGGTTTTCGGGTGATCGAGCGCGGACTCACCGACGAGTGGGGGAATTTCGACCGTCAGATCCGCGTCCCCGGTTCGGTCAAGAATGTACTGATTCGGGTGGGCGTATTCGGTATCGATAATTCTGCGCTGGTGCCGGTCGACGCGACCCTCAATCTGCATCACGAGTTCGGTTGATCCAGCATGCACAACCATTTCAGAACGACACCAGCCATTGATCAGGTGACAGCCATGAAGCACCGTGCGCACGCGCTCACCCGCCGACTCACCCTCGCGGCGGCCGTCGCCGGGGTGCTGGCCGCCATGACGGTCACGGCGATGGTGGCGGAACCAATTCAGTATCGATTTCTGTTCGGCGACGGTTACGGGGCGGCAGTCTACAAGGCGAATCACGATAATCAGGGCATTCCCAAGAAGATGGACCTGACGCCTGCGCCGGTCAGTGCCGATCTCATGGAACGGATTGCGCAAACTCTTCCGGAATCGAAAGACGTGCGGGTGACCGGGGCCAGCGCCTTGATCGCCGACAGTGATTCATCGACACTCAATCTTACCAAAGATGCCGATATCTGGATGACCTTCCTGCACGAGGGAGCGGGTTACCAGAACGCGATCGGCTATTATGCCTATCCGGCCAAGAGCCCGCCGCAGAGCCGCGATGACGTGGATTACACCGTGGTGTGGCCCAATACCTCCTACTCGACCTCCGGCGGCAATTCCCGTGGACTCAAGACCGGCCAGCAGGTCTATCTGGGCCGCTTTCCGGCCGGGACCAAAATCGGTTTCTTTCTGATCGCCAACGGTTGGGATGGCAGCCAGGGGGTGACCGAGCGCTATCCGGGTTGGGTCTGGCACAGCCTGCAAAGCCTGAATATGGAGACAAACCCGTTGCTGCGCGCCCATATCATCCTGCTCAGGGACGAGACCAACGAACAATTGGTCTTGGGCGTGGAGGATATCAATCGCGAGAAGAGCAATTGCGACCAGGATTTCAACGACGTGATGGTCAGCATCCAGGCCAACCCCTTCGCGGCCATTTCCAAGGAAAAGATCGCGGAGTTGGTTGATCCCGCCGACCCGGACAAGGACGGGGTGATGAACTCGGATGATGACTATCCACAGGACCCGCTGCGCGCCTCGCGCGTGACCTACCCGAGCAGCATCGGCCGCGCCCAGTTGGCTTTTGAGGATATGTGGCCGATCGAGGGCGACTATGACCTGGACGATCTGGTGTTGGCCTATACCCTGACCGAGGTCCGCGATGCCGCGGGCCTGATCCGCGATTTGGAGGGCAGCTTTCAGATCAAATCGCGCGGGTCCGCGTATTCCCAGGGGTTTGGCCTCAACTTTCCCAATCTGGTTCCTGAGGATCTGGCGTCCGGGAGCCTCTGGGTCGACGCGACGGCCAGCCGGCCGCTGACGGCCGAGCCGGGGCAGCGATCGCTCACCCTGCTGTTGATTGACGACTCCAAGAAGCTCGCGGATCGCAATCCCGGCAGCCGGACCTGTTACGCGGCCAAGTTCAATGCCGAGCGCAACTGCCCGGAGGTGAAAGGACCCACCGTGCATTTCCAGGTGACGTTCAAGGAGGCCCTGACCCGCGACGCACTCGGGGCCGCACCCTATAACCCCTTCATCTATATCGTCGGGGATCGGCCGCGCGAGACGCATCTGCCCGATCATCGGCCGACCGACAAACACAAATACTGGCTTTTTGGTTGGCAGAGTGAAGGCAGTGACCCAAAAATCGGCCGCTATTTCAAGACCAAGGCCGGACTGCCCTGGGCGATCAATCTGCCGGATGAGTGGCAACAGCCGCTGGAGAAAAACCCGGTCAACAATTGCTATCCAGCGTTTGTGAACTGGGTCAACACCGCCGGTGCCAAGGATGCGGACTGGTACAAGTCTCCGGTGGCGGGTTGTGTGTTTCCTTATCCGGCGCCGAAATAGCGTCCGGGGCTCGGTTCGCGACCGCCCGTGCCGATCCAAGGCGATTGCCGCAGGTGAAAGCAATCGCCTTGGTTTATAGCCTGCGGACGTGATATGCCCGTCGTTGTTGGTTTTGCGTTGCTCGTTTTTCGTAACCCAATGTTTGATAATTTTTCACTGAACACGAAAAACCGAAAACTCAGAACCGTTCCGTATGACCGGACTGAGGGGCGGGTTTCACACCCGCCCCTACTGGATATCCGGTGCGAACGTGATAACGGCCGGGCGACCGTCCTACCGCGCTGGTTCTGATCCCGGCCGCGGCGGATTCTCGTCATTCACCACGGGGGCTTGCTCCGGAGTCGGTGGTGGTTCCGCGGTTTCCTCCAGCGCCGGGGGGAGTGTGTCCTCAACCGCCGCTTCACCGCCCGCGGGAGGGCTCGCCGCGTCCGGTGCCGAGGCTTGCGGCGCTGCCGCCGGGGCCTTCCCGAGCAACTGGTCACGCGTCACATCGACCAGTCCCTCCAGGTCCATGTCGGACAGCTTGAAGTACCAGGGCCGGTCCGCGGCCTTGAGTACGGAGTCGGCGCCGTCCTTCACTTTGGAGATGCGGTACTCACGGGCGCTGCCGTCCGCCAGTTGCAGACGCAGGTTCAGGGTCGGTGCGGCCTGGTTGTACTCGGGCTTATCCTGCGTGCCCAAGATCCCGCGGTAGCTCAGGCTGCTGATGCGCCCCAGCAGGTTGATCACGGCCGCCGCGTCCGGTTTCTCATCCGTGCCTTCCAGTTGCCAGCCGTCCTGACCCTTGAGCAGGGTCCAGTCGGCGGTGCTGATGCGTTTGATCTGCTCCTGCTCGATCCGCAACTGGTCACGGGTGAGCCAGTCGTCATGCCGGTTGGACACTTCGAAGAGCGGCAGTTCAACGTCATAGACCGCCGACTCCCCGCCGACCCGGACCAACTGACGCTTGAAGCCGGGCGAGTCACCGAGCAACAGGGTCGCGACCGGCGTATCGCCCGACTCCAGCGTGATCTTGCGCTCGAATCCGTCGTCCGCCACCTTGTGCCGTTTGAGTGCCTCGCGGCTAGTCGCCACCGGCAGTGGACGCTTGAGCACGGCCAGCTTCTCCACGAGCTGATCGATCTTGGCCCCGTCGGCCGGGAAGTCACCCAGATCGGCGATCAGCCAGCCCTTGTCTCCACGAGCCAGGAGCACGCTCTGATCGCCGCCCTCGATCCGCACCGCGGTGACGGCCTTGGCGTCGAACGGCAGCAGCGCGGTGTCCGCGGCGGCCGGGTTCAGGGTGGCGCTGCCGCCCGCACCGAGCAGGAAGGCCGCGACCAGTTGCAGGCCCAGGAGCAACGCGAGTCCGAGCGTTATGGGTGCAAGCAAGGTGGCGGTCCACGCCTGGAGACGCGAGCGGGCCGGGAGGCCTGGTTGCAGGGTGCCTTGTTTCATGCTGGTGTTCTCCATAGATCAGCCCTTGCCTTGCGTCGACGCCGGTTCGAGGTAGCGCGCCAAGGCGCGATCCCGCCGCTGCCGCGACCGGCGTGCCAGCCAGTAGAGGAGCGCCAGACCACCCAGGGCCAGGGCATAGTTCAGATACTCGTAGGCCATCCGCCCTTCGCGGCTCAGTGGTTCGAGCAGCCGGCTGAACTGGCCGCGGCCGCGCAAGGTCAGCAAGCCACGGTCCTCCAGTGACCACTCGACGGCGTTCTGCACCAGTTCGATGGGTTTCAGATAGCGACTCTGCGTCGCCTCGCTGGCCAGCGTGATCGCGGTATCGGTCAGGAAGCTGTCCGAGCCGATCAGGATCAAGCGCGCCGCGGCGGGGGAGGATTCGATCACCCCCGGGGCGACCGGCGGTTTGGCCGGCGGTTTGGTTGCGGCCGGCGTCGCCGCGTCCGGAGCGTCCGTCTCCGCCGCTGTCGTGTCGCCGGCGTCGGCATTTTGGTCCGCCGGGTCAGGCAGCAAGGGTGATGGCTTGCCGACGAAGGCGGAGCTGAAACGTCCCTCAACCGCCACCGCCAGGATCTTAGTGCCCTGGTCGTCGCCGGTCGGGAAGCCCAGGTCGCCATGGGCGCGGAAGTCCGGCTGCATCTGGGTCGAGTCGCTGGTCCAGGCCTCACTGGAACTGCGGATGAGTTCGGTGACGCGATGGTTCGCGGTCTTCTGCGGATCGACCTGAATGGGCGAGGACCAGTTCATGGTGATCTGACCCAGGTTGGCGGTCATTCCCGAGTCGCCGGCGAGACCCTCGGCCCGCACGTCCGGGAAGTAGGGGTAGTCCAGCATTTGGATCTCTTCCACCATGAAGCCGCCCAGATTGCGCTGGACCGGGATCGGGAAGGGCGTGTTCTGCGGGTCGAGCACCAGTGACTTGCCCAAACTCAACCCCTGTGCCGCCAGCCAGGACTCCAGGCCCGTGTCCTGGGGTTGGGCGCTGATCGCCCCGCGTCCCAGTTCGACATGGAAGCTAGAGGCCGCAACCAGGACGGTGCCGCCCTGCATCAGAAACTGATCCATGGCGAATTGCTGCTTCTGGTCCAGATCCCGCGGGCCCAGCACCAACAGCAGGTCGGCGTCAGCCGGTACCTGGCCGGTTTTCAGATCGGTTTCCAGCAGATTGAAACCGTCGCGCAACTGCGCCTGGAGCATGCCATAGTCCGGACGGGCCGCCGGCATGCCGAACTCCCCGCCGGCCTGGGGCGGGGTATAGACCGCCAGGGTGCGCAGGACACCGGGGGCGAAACGCTTGATCCCCGCCTCGATGGCGCGTTGCAGACCCGCCTTATCCAGTGACTCGGGCAGGGGCACCGCCTCGGCGCGCGTCCCGGACTCCAAGACCAGGTAGAAATAGAAGGGCGTGGGGTTGAGCAGGTCGATCACCAGCGGCTTGAAGCCGAAGCGGTCCTCGACCTCGCGGGTCAGCGCCTGATTGGTTGCCGGGTCCTCGATGCTGAAGCTGAAGCGGTCGGCGGACTTGGCCTGCAAGTCGCCGAGCAGTCCCTCCAGATCAGCCCGCAAGGCGGGCAGCGGCGCGGGGAGTTGACCCGGCGCCGAGACGAACGCGCGCAGCTTGATGGGCTGACCCAGGCCGGCGAACAGGTCGCCGCCGCCCTGATAACCGTACAGCACCTTCTTGATTGCCCGAGTGATGTCGTACTCGGGGTTGCGCAGCCGCACGTCGAGATCGTGCTCGCCGCGGACCTTGACCTCAATCAGATCCTGGAAACCCAGATGCTCGAACTGGTCGCCGTACTTCACCACCAGATCGAAATAGGAGTTGACGACCCCCGACTGGTATTTGCTCGCGGTCTGGAAGGCCACCGGACGGATGCCGAACTGTTCGCCGGCCTCGCGCTCCAGGTCCGGATGGTCCGCCGGGTCGACGAACTCCACCCGCACCCGGCCGCCGCCGGCCACCTGATACTCGCGCAGCAGATCGCGAATCTGCGGAACCAGGGGGGCGAGCAACGGATGGGTCTGGGCGCTGAAATAGCCGCGGATCAGCAAGGGCTCCTGGATCTGATCCAGATAGGTCCGGGTGGCGTCCGAGACGGTGTAGACCTGACCCTGGGTCAGGTCGGTGCGCGCCCCGTCGACCTCATGCAGCCACAGATTGGCGGCCAACAGGTTGGCGGCGGCCAGCAGGGTGATCAGGGTGAGGCGGCGATGGCCCGCCGGCCGGTCGCTGTCCGGCGCCCAGCGCAGCCGCTCCAGGCTGTAGACCGTGAGTGCCAGGAAGACGCCGACGATGCTCGCATAGTAATAGAGGTCGCGCAGGTCGATGACGCCGCGGGTGATCGAATCGAAACGGGAACCGCTGCCGAGCAGCCGCAAGAGTTCGCCGCCGCGATTGCCGACCAAGCTGGTCAGGGCCTCGGAGCCCAGCAAATAGAACAGGGCACAGACCAGCACGCTGCCGATCAGGGCGACGATCGGGTTATCGGTTCGGGAGGAGACGAAGAGCCCGATCGAGAGGTAGGCCGCGGCCAGCAGCAGGGTCGCCACATAGGCCCCGATGACCGGACCCCAGTCCAGCGGACCCAACAGCGAGACGGTCACCGGCAGCGGCAGGGTCAAGGTCAGGGCGATCGCGACCAGGGCGAGCGCGGCCAGGAACTTGGCGGCCACCAGCCGCCAGGTCGGCACCGGCAGCGTCAGCAGGATTTCCAGGGTCCCCGCCCGGCGCTCCTCGCTCCACATCCGCATCGTGAGCGCGGCACAGAGGAAGATCAGCAGCACCGGCATCCACTCGAACAGCGGGCGGGCGTCCGCGATGTTGCGGGCGAAGAACGCCTCCACCCAGAAGAACACGAACAGGCACACGGCGAGAAAGGTGCCGATGAAGATATAGGCCACCGGAGAGCCGAAGAAAGCGGCCAGCTCCTTGCGGGCGATACGGAAAATATCAGACATGGGCGGTCTCCGTGACGGTCTGGGCGGATGGCGCGTCGGCGGGGGTCGCGGCCCCGGAGACGGCGCGGAACAGGGCCTCCAGGTCGCGCCGCTCCGGTTCCAGTCCGAACAGATTCCACCCTTGGTCGGCCATCGCGCGGGCGACGGCCGGGGCTGCTGCTGCCGCATCCTCCACACTGAGCGCAAAACAGCGGCGCCCGGCCGCCTCGTCCACCAGTTCCACACCGCTCACGCCGGGCAGGGCGGTGAGCACGGGCGCCGCCTCCGCCGCGGGGCGATCCAGGGTGACCCGCAGTCGCGGATGACGGCCGATGGCATCGCTGCTGCTGTCGAGCGCCAGGCGCCCGCCGCTCATGATCAACACCCGGCCGCAGATCGCCTCGACCTCTTGCAGGATGTGCGTGGAGACGATGATGGTGGCGTCCTGCGCCAGCTCCTGGATCAAACCGCGCATGTGCTGGATCTGGGTCGGGTCCAGGCCGTTGGTCGGCTCGTCGAGGATCAGGATCTTCGGACTGTGCAGGATGGCCTGGGCCACCCCCAGGCGCTGGCGATAGCCGCGCGACAGGGTCGCGACCGGGGCGCTCGCCTTGGCGGTCAAGGCGGTGCGTTCCACCGCCTGGCGGATGGCCGCCGGCCGCGCGTGCTGCGGAATGCCGTGCAGGACGGACTGATACTCCAGCGCATCCAGCACCGTCTGCTCCGGGTAGAGCGGACAGTTCTCGGGCAAGTAGCCGACGCGGCGCTGGGCCGAGCGGCGGTGCTCGGCCAGATCCAGCCCGTCGATGCGGATCGTTCCGCTGCTCGGCTCCAGATAGCCGGTCAGCATTTTCATGATGGTGGTCTTGCCGGCCCCGTTGTGGCCGAGCAGCCCGACGATCTCACCGTGGCCGATATCGAAGGAAACCTCCGACACTGCCTTCAGCTCGCCGTAACTCCGACTGAGCTCGCGAACCTCGATCATGCGTGACTCCCGTGTCTGCTGTGGTTGGTTGATGATTGGAACCGCGACGCGCTCCGGATCGGCCGCGCGCCCAGGGTGCCGGTGCGGTCGGTAGAGTCAACAGTGCGGCGGTTGTGGTCAAGTGACCAAAAATTCAGATTCATCCGTGTTCGTTGCGTTGGAGCCGCTCACGGCGCTCCGTCCACGGAGCCGCAACATGAGGCCGCGTTTGATCTGGATCAAGGCTCCTGGGGGCCGCTCTCGGCAAGGTTGCCGGTGTAATCCTTCCAGGAAGCGCAGTCAGCGCACAGCCGTCAGCCGTTGCCGCGCCAGCGCTCCCAAGGCCGTGTTCTACACTCAAGCTGATGGCTGACTGCTCATGTCAGGATTATCCGAACCGCCAACAAGCAAGAGATGAGGAGTGCATCATGCTGCATCATCACCGCAACCGTCGACCGGCCAACCGCGCCGGTTGGTGTCTGGGTCGCTGTCTGTGCATCGTCTTTGGTCTGCTGGGTTTGCTCCAGACGGCCCAGGCCGAACGTGCCGTGGGTCAGCCCGGAGTCGACTGGGGCGATCCGCGCGGGCAGGACTGCGTGGACTGCCACATGACCGAGAGTCCCGCACTGCATCTGGAGTGGAACCGCAGCAAGCACGGACAGGCCGGCGTCACCTGCCTGGATTGTCACGAGGCCAAGGAAGGTGAGATCGACGCCTTCAAACACGAAGATGCGCTGATCTCCATCGTCGTGACCCCGAAGGACTGCGCCCGCTGCCACAACACCGAATTCCAGCAGATGGACGGTTCACACCATGCCAAGGCCGGTGACATCCTGGCCTCGCTGGACAATTTGCTGGGCGAAGTCGTCGGCGGACCCGAGGCGGTGAACGCCGGCTGTCGTCAGTGTCACGGCGGGACACTCGAGTTCGTGACCGAGGGCAAGAATAAAGGCCGGCCCTTGCCGGGCAGCTGGCCGAACACCGGCATCGGCCGCATCAACCCGGACGGCTCCAAGGGCTCCTGTTCCGCCTGCCACGGCCGTCACCGGTTCTCACGCGCCCAGGCACGTACCCCCGACACCTGCGGCAAGTGTCACGTCGGACCAGACCATCCACAGATCGAAGTCTACAACGAATCCAAGCACGGCATTATCTACCGTGCCCAGATCGCCGAGATGAACCTGGACTCGGACAAGTGGGTCGCCGGCGTGGACTATTCCGCCGCCCCCACCTGCGCTACCTGCCATATGAGCGCCGGCCCCGGCATCGGTAAGACCCATAACGTGGGCGAGCGCATCTCCTGGACTCTGCGTCCGCCCATCTCCACCAAGATCAACCTGGTGCGGCTGGAGAACGGCCAGGAGTTCGATGTTCCCGAGGGCAAGCCGATTCCCGCGGTGGGTGATGCCGCTCAGGGCTCCAAGGTCATCGAGGTGCTGACCTGGAAGGACCGCCGCGCCAACATGGAGAAGGTGTGCTTCGGCTGCCATTCCACCAGCGTCATCGAGGGCCACTATGCCCAGTTCGACGGCGTCGTGGATCTCTACAACGACAAGTTCGCCAAGCCCATCGCCGCGGTGATGGCCGAGTTGAAAGACAAAGGCTACATCACGCCCGCGCCCTTCGACGAGAAGATCGAATGGACCTGGTGGGAGATCTGGCACCACGAGGGCCGCCGCGCCCGCCATGGGGCCTCCATGAGCGGTCCGGACTACACTTGGTGGCACGGCATCTACGAGGTGGCCAAGAACACCTACTTCGAGTGGATACCGGAACTCAACGAGGTCGTCCATAAGAAGGACGGCAACGAGCAGTTCGCCAAGGCCCTACTGGCAAAGCACTTCAAGCCCATTCCCGGTCATGATTGGTACTTCAGCGGCATGAACAAGGACGCCATCGACAAGGTTCGTGCCGGCTTTGAGGATCGCTACGGTAAAGGATCGCTCAAATAGGGTGATGACCGGGGGGCGCGCCGCGCTCCCCGGTCGGGCGCCGCGCGATCTGCACCGTCATCGGTCCGCACAGCGGACCCTACAGGTCACGTTGTTACCGTAGGGTCCGCTGCGCGGACCGTTCGCGGCCGGCCGGAACGATGATCAAGGCCCCGTCGCCGGTATAGGTTCAAGGACGGCCTGCGCGGGCGCTGAATGTACGCGGCCGGTGCGGACGCAGAACAGGTCCGCAAACGGGCTTGCCCGGTGACATTTTGCGCGGCTATGATCAAAGGCCAATCCTGTCTCGGGTGATTGAATTTCCTATCCGTTCGCCGCGGCGTTTGAAAGGGCGAAGGAGGGGTGAGGAGGAATCCATGTCTCTCTATGAAGCCGATTTTTACGCTTGGGCCAATCAACAAGCCGCCCTGCTGCGCGCGGGTGATCTGACCGCCGCCGACATTGAGCAGATCGCGGAGGAGATCGAAAGCATGGGGCGGAGTGAGAAGCGAGAACTGTTGAGCCGCCTTGCCGTGCTGCTCATGCACTTGCTGAAATGGCAACATCAACCAACCTTGCGTGGCAATTCCTGGCGCGCGACCATCAAGGTCCAGCGCCGCGAACTTGAGCGGCATCTGGCGGACAACCCGAGCCTCAAGGCGAAGCTCCCGGAGCTGATTGCGACGGCTTACGAAGATGCGACGCTGTTGGCCGCTCGAGAAACCGGACTTGCCGAATCGGTGTTTTCGGCTTCCTGCCCTTGGTCATTCCAGGAAATGATGGATGACGGCTTTTGGCCAGAACCGTGAACTGGCGAGCCTTACACGAAACAGCGAGGGCGCTACGGCGTGGTGCCCACGGCGCGTAGCGCCGCCTGAAACCCGCGGATGGCGTCGAAGGTGGTCGGGCTGTCGAGGAAGCTCGTCAGGATCTCCAGGTCCAGGCCCGGCAGAACCTCGCTCGCGGCGATCGGGACATAGTGCTCGCCGCGCAGGGCGTAGGGGGTGATACGGCCCTTGCGCCAGAACCAGACCTCGGCCACCCCGAGCCGGCGGTAGATGGCCAGTTTGTCGATCCGCCCGGCGGTCCACACGACCTCGATTGCGAGCTGCGGGCGCTCCGCCGTCTTGGGATCGCCGAAGAGATAGCTCTCGTCCGGTTCGACCCCGCGCGACTTGGGCTTGGACTGAAGTGTCCAAGAGCCGACCGTCAGGAAGGGGATGCCGCGCTCCAGGCACCAGGTCTCGACCAGGCAGCCGATCATCGACTTGACGGACTCGTGGGTTTGCGAGGGGCTCATGATCTCGACTGTCCCGTGGAGGTAGGCGATGCGGGGCGCGGAGTGGTCGCCGCGGATCTTGACCAGGCGCTCGTAGTCGGCCCAGGTGACCCCGTGCAGTTGGATGATGTGATCGTCGGTCGGGGTGTCGTCCCGGTCGGCGTACCTGGGTTGCGCGGTCATCGAAC
>CAYYAY010000111.1:0-14710 GCA_964470155.1 uncultured Lamprocystis sp.
CCGGCTGGCCGCAGGTCCGGTTGGAAGAATCCACCGTTGACCCCCGCGACGCAACTTTCTGCCCGAAAGCCATCCGCCAGGGTCGGATAGACGGGCACGGCACCGGCCCCGAGATCGACGACCTTCAGGCGGAACGTCGGCGAGGTGAAGAAGGCGAGGTGCGCCGTGACGTGTCGACCGTCGGAGGGACGGACCGCCGACCGCTCGACGTAAGACAGGTCCGTTGTGATGTCCTGCCGGTCCGCTTCGCCCATGGGCATCCATTCCGTCGCGCCGGCGCTCGCGGCGACCATCAGGCAGGCCCAGAGAAGAACGCGGGGCGAAGTCAAATCCGCAGGTCGGTCGGCGGTGGACTTGGGGGCGTCGGCGAGCATGGCCCGAGCATGCGGGGGCTTGACCTGGCGGTCAACCACGGTGATCTCGATCCAGGCGAACCCGGCTGGCCGATGATTCGGCGATGCGCACCCTGCGAGTTGCCCAGCAGGACATCCGAATGGAATCCATGGCCGGCGTCGCATCCCGAGCGGAGTCTTGAGGTCGGCAAGGTTCGAACCGAACGATCGCGGCCCATCCCCGACAGTCGGCGGCTTCCCCGGAGCGAGAGACTTCTCCCAAGCGTGTTCACGCGAGCAAGGAGGGGCAGCGAAGGGTTGGAGGCCGACCGTCGGGCATATGCGGAGACGAACATCGGCGGCGAGTGGCACTGAGCGGCCAGGAGCGGATATCTCCACCTGCCCCGCGAATGCCCGGACTCTGCGCTTAAGCAGACGGTCACACATTCGGCGCATGCTCTTCGCCACCATCAATGGCGTCATCCCTTAGGTGTGCGCAATACCGCAGGTCGCGCATATCTTTCACCGGCCGCCCGGATTCGTCTCGATTCGCCAGATCGCTCGTATGGCTGCGGCCATCACCTCGGGCGAAGGTCTTCTAACGATCCAATGAAATAGAAAGCATTTTCGTCTATCCCGTCGCATGCTCCGCTAATTATCGCGCGGCATCCGCTTATTGTCTCTCGTAAGGGCACGTACTTGCCCGGCCCCCCGGCGACGCAACTCGAGTTCAGAACCGTGAGATAAGTTTCCTGACCAAACAGGCACTGCGTGAGAAAACAATTGAGCTTCCGCCCGCGCATTAAGGTCGTCCGGTCTTCCCCTGATAAACTCTCCATATCAATATAAGCCGCTCTCACTGTCTCTGCCCGTCGAAAGATCTCCATTACACATCGCGCCACATTGTAGTGCTCTCGATCCAAAACTGTTTCGCTCATCCATCTTGATCCAGACTTGAGCCAATCGATCGCAGGCAGCTGGCCGTTTATTGCATCGGTGTCGGAAAACACGATACTCGTGTCGAGAAACGCCGACGCCATTTCCCGAAGCTCATCCGCCGCGTCGCTATCGGAAGTTGACATTGCCCAAATGGACGTTATGAATCCCCGTTCCGTACAGACACTCCGTTCGGCCAATGACTCCAACTCATCGAGCAACCTCGGAGGCAGTAGCACGCGTAACGGTATCTGACGAAGGTGTGTCGAAAGCTCGTGCAAGGCTCCGACATATTGAAAGATATCGCTTAGACATAACAGCACATCCGACCCGTCGTCTCGGAACCGTTCGGCAATCGTCAGCGCGGACAGAAAGGCATGTATCCGGGATGCGCATGGATCGCCCGCACTGGCCACCACCATCGCGACTCGATCAAACGCGTTCTCGTCTCGCAAGGCGTGATGCAAATCACTAACCTCGCGAGTACGGACGCCCACGCCCGAGTAGACGGAATAGGTCGAAGCGTCGCGCGACAGATGGAGCAACAGGGCGCTGGCCAAACCGCTTTCGCCGCCTGCGATCGGGCTCCCGAACAAACCGGCAACCCCGCCCTTGATAATCGGGCAGAGCAAATCGATACCCTTGATTCCGGTCTCCAGGACCTCGACCGGACCCTCGTGCTTCTTGTCGGCCTTTGGCCTGCGCCGGACCGAGCAGGGCTGAAACGGTACCACGGGACCGAGGTCGTCGATCGGCTCTCCTAACCCATTGAGAATGCGGCCAAGAACGGCGCTACCAACCGGCAACGCTAATGGGGCACCAAGCCGAACCGCACGCATACCCCGGCGCAGAGAGTCGAGCTGTTCCTTAGCGATCGCGCGTACGAGCCCCCGTCCAAGTTGCTGGTACACCTCCAAGTTGATCCCGACCTCCAAGACTATCAGCACATCGAAAACTTGCGGTACCGCCCCGCACTGGAACTCGACCTCGACGGCTACATGGTTGATCGACACGATGACGCCGGTTTTCATGACCCTATGCCCCTTGAGATCTGCGCCCGAGCAAATGCAGTTGCAGACAATCCGGTGATGCCACGCCGCTAAGAACCGCGCGAAGCGACCAAACGCAAACCCACGCAATCCTGCCCACGGCTCGGGTCGGCATGATTGCGGTACCAAGTGCGAGCTACGGTCAGGTTGTTGCGCCACGAACCGCCGCGGATGACGACGCGATCGGTCGGTGTAAGATGCTTTCCTTCGGCCAACTCCAGGTTATCGTAGGTATTGCTGCACCACTCCCAGACATTTCCGGCCATGTCCATGGCACCGACTGGGGACGCGCCGTGAGGGTACATCCCCACGGCTGTCGGTTGACGTAGCCTGCTTTCGAAAGTGTTCGCGCGTTCAAGGTCGCACTCCGAGCCCCAAGGGTAATCGGACTCGTGCGACCCGCCTGCCGCTGCCAATTGCCATTCCCATTCGGTCGGCAAGCGGACGTCGAACGCGCATTGCGTGCTCAGCCAGCCGCAAAATCGGACCGCGTCGAGCCATGAGATACCGACGACCGGATAGTTGTGCCCGTGCCCCGCCGGGCGTTCGATCTTTGCGACGACCGGATGGGTAGTCATGAAAGACTCATATTGCGCCCAGGTGACCGGATATTTGGCAATGCGGAAGGCATCGACAACGAACTCCCGCCCGGTTGGACGCAAGCGCACTTTCCCTGGCGGAACCAGACACCAGAGAATGTTGCAGCCGCTCGGCTCGAATCCGACGCCTCTTCGCGTATCTCCGATCTGAGCGAGTCGATTTCCGATAAACGCGCGACGATAGTGGGATATGGACGACGATTCGATCTCGGCCAGCAAACGATCTGTCTCCGCGCACATGAAGGCAATGTGCATGGGGCTCAAATCCGTCAACTCCGGACCAAGCTTACGAATCACGCAACGCAGCGGCTCGAGCCGTTCGTGCGGCCACAGGTATGGGTCGGCACGCCGATGCTTATCCCATTCATCGGCAGCGTTCTTCATCTGACGCAGCAAAATGAGGTCATCTTTCCTGTCCTCGACCCACTTTTCCAGTCGGTCCCAGGTTTCGAATAGCGATTCGTGGGCGATTTCGATGATCGGCTCGCCATCGGGGCGTTCGTTCGCTACCAATAGGCGCGCCTTGTCGATTAGGACATCGAACAGTTGCTTCGCCGCGGGGACGGTGGCAACCAAGAGACGCTTGGGAGCTGCTTGGCGCATCACGCCCCCCCGTTCGTCGATGCCGACTAATCTATTAAACAGTCGGTCCAACGAGTGCCGGTCTTCTTCCGAAAGCGTCTCTAATGCACTCTCGGCACGGCCGGCAATTATCCCTTTGATCTCGCCGAGATCCTCGTAAGCGGCATGCGTAAGCAGGTTTCCGCTGCGGACGCGATAGATCTCGGCTAGTGCAAAGGCCAGCAAAGCGAGGCTCCCAGACTTGGCTCCCGCATCGTCGCGCAGACGTTTCGCCAAACCCTTCTCAAGCTCCAATCCGGCACGCTGCGCCGGGAGAGCGATCATCCGATCCAAAGCCACAAGATCGGGGGGTGCCAGCGAATAATGAGCCTGGCGCAGCAGGACTGCCAATGGGGCTCTAGCAATGCAGAGATGGTAGAAGTCTGCACGAAGCGCCGCCACAATGCGAACGCGTGGAATACGGGCCGTAGTGCATAGCCAGTCGAGGAAGGGACCGAGATAGCTCGCATTGGCAAGCGTGAACACCTCCTCAAGCTGATCGATGAAAAGGAAAAGCTCGGATCGGCTCTCGCGACCGACGAGAATCTGGTCGCATAACTGCACGAACGTATCTGGCTCGTTCACTATCCGCGCGGCGATCTGGCGCGGCGACTCGTCTTCGCTTCCAAGATAAGGGTGAATTTGTGCGGCTAAAGCCATGAATGGGTTATCGCCGAAGTCCCCGGGTCTAAAGCGCAATCTTATCCATTCACGACTTCCATCGACCGCTTCGGATTCCAAGCGCGGCACGAGTCCGGCAGCGACCAGCGACGACTTGCCGGAGCCCGAAGCGCCGATTAGCATGATAAAAGACTGACGGAGCGGTCCAAGCTTGTGAACTAGATCGTCGATTTCTTGCTCACGCCCACAGTAGAACCGGGCTTGTTTCGATGTAAAGGGACGTAGGCCGGGAAAAGGAACTTCGTCATTGCCGGTGGGGTGTGAGCCCACGGGGACGGCGTCCGATCCGGTTGTGACATCTTGGGTAGCAGTGACGCCACCCAGCTTGGGCAATGCCGCCCAACTGGCGGAATCCGACACGTCCATCACGCTCAGGCCGAGATACGGACAGTCCTCATCACGTCCCGGGCGAGTGCAGCGGAGGTCCAGGTCCCGAATCAGACCTTCCACGGCGGGACGCCGGTCGTCGCCCAGGCAGTCCGCGATCCTATCGAGCAAGAGCCCTAAGGCGTGGCGCGCATCCAGGCAGCCGAAGGCACACAGACGGTCGACCAGCCGCTCGGCCACCTGTCGCGGGTTGCCCGAAAGGTCCAGGTCGAGCAGAGACTCGGCACCGGGGCGGGCGGCGAATGCGGCGCTGCGAAGGGCCAAGCGGCCAGACTCGGTGCTGAAGTCGGGGTGCGTGCACAGCAAAGCGACCGCGCGATCACGCTGGTCCCTGGTAGGGTCGGATGCCATCGCGAACCTCAGAGCACGATGACATAACGGGGCAGCGGGTCTTTTCCCGAACCCTGGAGCCAACGCGCGTCCGGCTTCCATGCGCCGTTGGGATCTTCCCGACGGCGGGTCTCGACCCTAACCTCTCCGGCTCCGAAGCGCAGAAGCTGGTACTGGAGCGGATAGCCCGGCACCCACTGGCGGCTGGGTGCGCCAAATGTGCCGGCGGCGAGGAAGTCCAGGCGCCGCCCGCCGGGGGAGCGGTCATAGTGGTACTGGGCGATCTCGGCCATGTGGATATGCCCGTGCAGGGCGAGCCGGAAACCAGCTTGGGCCAGGCGCGCCAAGAAGCCGTGATCGGTGATGCGGCTGGGCTCGCCGCTCGCCAACGGGTGGTGCCAGACGGCGATCTTGAGACACCCGGCCCAGTCGGGCCGGGCGCGCAGGGTGTCGAGCGCCCGGCTGATGGCTTCCGTGTGGATGCTGGCGCGGTCTGTATAGTGGTGATCAATCTCCCAGGCGGAGTTGAGCCCGAGTAACAGCACGCCCAGGTCTGCCCAATGATGGAAGGCGAACTGGTCCGGGTAGTCGCTCGGGTAGGGCGTACCCTTGATCTTGTCGTAGCACAGGGTGGAGAAGGGGTCGAAGCGTTGGCGGTAGCGGACCTCGTCGCGCACGCGATAATCACTGCCGTCGCGGATCCAGCGGCGCTGTTCCGCCGCATCGGCAAGGCCGTAAACGCGTGCATCGCCGCCGTCGTACGCCGCTCGGGCGAGGTGCCAAGAAAGGTCGTGGTTGCCGGGGACCACGACGATTCGCTCCGGGGTAAGGCCGAACTCCTCGGCCAACTCCGTCAGAAACTCCAAGGCCGCAGCGTATTCGGCAGCGGTGGAGCGCTGGGTCAGGTCGCCCGAGCAGACAAGCCCGTCCAGTCGCTGGCAGCCCAGTTCCCTCTTTAGGTCCTCGGCGAGCTGGCTGCGAAGGTTCCGGGCGTCGGCGGGTGTGCCCAGGTGCAGGTCGGAGAGGTGAAGGATGTCCGCGATGCGTTGTCCTGAACCGCCAACCGGGGAGGCCGGGCCGCACCGTGCGTCGAGGACGGCGACCAGGCGGTCCAACTCGGGGCGCTGTTCGTCGCCGGCCCGAGCGCACAAGACTTCCAGGACCAGGGCGAGGCCGTGCCGATCACCCAGGCAGCCAAAGTCCGCGAGCCGAGTGACCAACGCCACCGCCGCGGTGCGCGGTGGGTCGCGTAGGTCCAACCCGCCGCGCGCCGCATCGGCGCGCGCAACGCCATGGAATGCCTCGTCAATCAGCCCCCAGCGACGGTCCTCCATCCGGAAATCAGGGTGGTCTGCGAAGATCTGGACCAAGCGCTGGAAGTCCGATCGCTCAAGCGTTGGCGGCATGGCGGTAGTCCTCTGTTCAGGTGCTGCCCATTCTAACCTGCCGTGCGGCCGGATTGCCCCTGGTTCGTCGCGATTGGAGTTTTTCGCGTGTCCGTCTGGTACGACAAGGCCAATCAAACACCGGCGCTCGCCGGAGCGAAACCCCGAGTGAATCAGGGTCGCTGGGCGCCTGCTACAGCTTAAACAGCAGCCACTCGTTGGCCGGCGGCCACTGGCCGGTTAGGGTCGTAAACGGACCCGAACGACGAGGTCAGCCTTGACGCATGGTACCGCGCGCACGCTCATCACCGTCGAGCCCGGACTGCACCTTCCGAAGGTCCTGCCGCAAACGTTGCGCCTCCAGAGTCAGGGCCTTCTTCTCCTCGATCAGCGCCGTTTCCCGGGCCCGGGCCTCAGCCACGGCCGCCTGATGTTCGGCGAGGCGGCTGAGCCAGTGCTGGGTATCCGCGTCGCGCGCCTGCTGTTCGGCCTGGACCGTGGCGGTGAGGGTGGCGAGCTGGCCGTCTCGCTCGGACAGTGAGCCGCGCAACTGTTCCGCCAACGCCTGTGCGGCTTCAAGGTCCGCTCGTGCCTGTGCCGCCGCGTCCCTGGCGACCGCCTCCGCGCGCTCCAGCAGCTCGGCCCTCGCCGTCGCGACCTCCTGTTCCACCTGGAGCCGGGCGATGCGCTCCTGAGCCGCTTTGAGGCTTTCAGCGGACGCCGCGGCAACCCGTTCGGCATGCTCGCGCTGACGGGACTGTTCCTCGCCCTGCGCGCGGGACTGTGCCAGGGCCTCGGTGGTTTCCAAGAGGGCTTCGGTCCGGGCGGCGAGCGTGTTGCTGGCCAGGTCCAGAGCGTCCTGGGTTTCCCGCAGCGTCGCGCTCTGGCGGTCGATCTCGGCGGCCAGGCGTTCGATCTCGGTCCTAGCCGCGTCGTGTTCCTGAGTAACCGCTGCGACCTGGGAATCCAGTCCCGAGACCTGGGCCTCAAGCGCCGTCTTGGCGTCGTGCCATTGCTCACCAGCCAGCCGGCACGCCTGGTCCCAGACCGCGACCACTTGCGTGCGCAGCGCCTCGGGAATCCCGGGGATCTGAAAGCGCCGGGCGGCCTCGTCGAGCCAGTCGTCGATCCCGGCGCCGATCGCCTGCTGGGACCCTTTGCCGTCCAGCCCCTCGCGCACGGCGGCAATCGTCGGGCGCTTGCCGATAGCGGCGAGGGCACAGGCGACCTCGAAGGCGCGTTGGCGGGTCGATCCGTGGGCGCTCATGGCGATTCCGGTGGGCGGTCCAACGCGCCAGCGGTGCCGATGCGAACGCGCTCGATGATCGAGCTCACCGCTCCGCGGACCGACCATGCGCCCGTCCATGCCTCCCCCGGCCGATGGACCAGGCGATCGAGCCAAAGACGGATGACTTCACCGTCCGGGTCCCGATCGATCCCCAGGACCTGCGCCACGATGGGTGCCGAACGCCCGGAGCGGCGAATGGTCACTGACCCGTCACCAATGACAACCTCGATATCACGCATCATCTCCCCCTACGCCGCCAGTCGGTCGCGGACCTCATGGGTCCGGCATCCCATCAGCCCCGCCAAATCCTCGACGAACCGCCCCAACAGGGTATCCAGGTGCAGGAACTCCACGTCGTCCAAGGTCGGGGTCCCCCAATCCAGCCCGGCGTGGATGGCGTCGCGCTTGTGCGCGACCATCTGCCCCTGGTAGTCGTCGATCGACCCGCGCAGGTGGACGAACTCCGTCGTCACGGGCCGGGTCTGCTGGGGTCGCAAGACCCGGCCCTCGGCCTGATCCTCGGTCTTGGCGGTCCAGGAGCGCGTCAGGAACAGCACCCGGTCGGCCTCCGGGATGTTCAGCCCTTTCTGCGCGACCCCCAGACTCGCCAAGAGCACCGGGGTGGAGCCAGCGCGAAAGCGCGTGTTCAGTTCCCGCACCCGCTCCGCGATGGGCTTGCCGCCATGGATGGTGACGTGCGCGATCCCGCGGCGGTCCAAGGTCCGTCCGATGACCTCCAGCAACTCCGGCCATTCGGCATAGGCAATGACCTTGTGGCCGCCTTCCACCAGGTGCGCCAGCCGGTCCACCCCATACCGCTGTTTGCTGGTGAGTCCGCCGTCGTAGACGAACGGGGAGCAGGGCGCGCGGCGTTGCGGGATCGCCGCTGCGATCTGCACCGCCTGGATGCGCGCCAGCAGGGCGATCAGGTTGCGCTCGCGTGAACTGGCCTGGCCCTTCAGGTACCACTGACGAAAGTCCTCGGCGACCCGCAGATAGTGGGCCAGGTGGGCGGGGTCCCAGTCCAGGGTGGTCACGCGGCGCTCCGGTACCGGGATCTGGAAGTGACGCGCCACCTCCGGCTCCTGGGCCACGCGCGGCTTGACGTGGTGGGCCAGCGCCGCCCGGTAGGCCGACAGATGGCGCAGCTTCGGCACCTCCCGCTTGGCGCCGGTGGTCAGGTCGTCCTTGAACTCATTGGTCACCCACTCCAGGGTGACGAACTGCTCGCGCACCCGATCGACACCGGGCACGCAGCCGTGGGTCGAGTGCCGCAGCGCCGGGTCCAGATACCAACGGTGTGTCCCGTACACCTGGGCGGCCGTCGCATCGCCCCCGGTGAAGGCGAGCACCGAGAAGGCATCGCGCGGGTAGTTCCCGAGCGGGGTCCCGGACAACGCATAGCGCCGCTTGGCCGCCAGCATCCGCAAGGCCGCGCTCTGGGCCGTCCCCTTGTTGCGCAACAGGTCCCCTTCGTCGGCGACCAGGCAGCCGATGCGGTGCCGCAGCCGGCTCGCGTAGGTCCGCCGCTGGTGGGCGCCGTGGATCGGCGCCCGCAGCCGGTGGTAGCTGATCACGTTGATCCGCCGCAGCCGGTCGAGGTCCCGCGGACGTTGGATCACCTGCCAGTCCGTGGCCGGGATCGGCAGCCGGGCCAGTTCGGTGCGCAACTCGTCGATCAGATACGCCTCGGTGCAGATCAACCCAGCGGTGCAGCCGGACAGCAGGATCAGCCCGGCCGCCAGCCGCGCCTTGCCGAGCCCGACCGCCCAGGCGGCGATGGCGCCGCGGGTCATCGACAGTTCCAGCAGGTCCTCGAACTGGTAGTCCCAGGACAGGAAGCCATCCAGGCCCAGGGCCCGCCCACGGCGGCGGAGCGCAGCCGCCCGTTCGGGGAAGGCCGCCAGGCGTCCGGGATGCACCGTTTCCCACCGATCCTGCGCCTGCCCGGTGACGACGGCGAAGCGGTGATTGAGTTCCTCTTCCGGCAAGGCGAAGTCGCGCCCGCCGACCCGGTACCGGTAGGACCCGGCGCCGTCGGGGGAGAAGGTCACCTCTGCCCCCGCCTTGATGACCGGTGAGCCCCAGGTGTCGGCGTCCACCAGGTGGGTGGTGCGCGCCTGGCCGACGACCGTGCCGGCCGGGCCATACGCCCTATCGGCCTTGACCAGGACGGTATGCCGGAAGGGGGTGCGCTCGATGCGCAGCCGACGGGTGCGTCTATGCACGTACCGCAACAACCCCGGATCGACCTCCAGGTCGGCGCCCGCGGTGCGAATCAGGTCGCACAGGGCCTCGATCGACGCCAACGGGTCTTCCTGGGTCAGGTGGACCTCAATATCCAGCGCACCCTGGCCGGTGTACTTCACCCCCTTGGGGTAGCGGTGGCCGTCGATGACCGGGGCGGTGAGTCGCTCGCGCAGGACCGCGTTGCGGACTTTCGCTTCCATCAGCCCGCAGGCAAAGCCCAGGGTCAGCTTGCGCCCCGAGTGGCCGAGTCGGACTTTGGGGTTACCCGTGACCGGACGGGTGATGGTCGGCCCGTCGTCGACGATGCCGGTCTCGCGCAGCCGGGGGTTCAGGTCCCGCGTGGTGCGGCACGCAAGACTCAAGTCCGGCGCCGGGGTCAGGGCGTCGTCCAGAGTCTCGACGCGGATCACGGCGCCGGGCGCCCGTGGGTCCTTGGAAAAGAACAGTATGGACACCCGGACCTCGGCCCCCTGCTCGCGGAAGCACCAGGCGGGGGCGTGGAACGCGGCCACCAGTCGCGGCCAGGCCCCGGGGTCGGCCAGCGCGGTGTCGGCGTAGGACCGGGGCAGGATGGCGGCCACCAGGTCGGCCGCCGCCAGTGCTTGCTGCAGGGCGTAGGCGTGCGACAGGGCCGAGGTGTCCGGGCCGAAGTGCCCGTGGCACGTCGCCGGACCAGCCACCAGCGTCGGGGCCTCCAGGTGCAGCGAGAACGGCGGGTTGATCAGCGCGACTCCGAAGCCCGTCGGATCGATCTGCTCCATGCCCACCATCGAGAAGTGGCAGTGGAAGCCGGCCGCCCTGGCAGCCTCACCGAGCGCCGTCACGCTGGGACCGTGAACATCGGTTCCGGTCAGTGTGTGGCGGTCCGGATCGGCGAACTGAAGCAGGGTGCCGGTGCCGCAACTGGTGTCGATCAGGGGCACCCGGACGCCGGGACCGTCCCTGGACAGGGCGCGCTCCAGGGCGGGGGCGACCATGCGCCAGATCCAGGCGGCGAGGGGGTCCGGGGTGAAGAACTGGCCAAGGTGCGCGCGGCGGGCCGCGTGCAGCCCAGCGAGCGACCCCGGGCGCTGCGCCAGGCTGCCGAGCGAGGCCCGGCCGCCGATAACGGGCTCGGCACCCGGCGATGCACTCGTGGTGTTATCCTCTGCTGGACTTGCGCGACCGCCTCGGATGTACCGGGATCGTCGTCGATGCCAAGCCGAACGCCTTGGGGTTCTACGAGACACTCGGCTTCTTGAGGCTCGACAGCCAGACCGAGGGCCCGAAAGATCGCCCGGTACCCATACCCCTCTTTCTACCGGTCCAGGCAGTCGCGGACGCGCTCGGTCCTTGACGGACCGGACGCGCAAGCTCGTGGCGAAGGCGAAGAGTTTGCCACGCTGACCCTCGCTGGCGCCCCGGCGACTGACGCCGCCCAGTCGGGGGCGCCGACCCCTTCGGAAACGCTAACACTCGCAAACACATAGTCGCGGCGCGGTTACAACGACGCCTTGTGACCCACCCCGGGGGCCGTTTTGCTGTGACGAGAGCCCCAGCCAGACGTTGGCACGGCCGGATGCGGGTTCCGATCGTCGGCTTCGGCAGTCATTACGACGCGCTGCGCGCCGTTTCGGCGCGATAGCCCCGGATGGGAACCCGTCTCGGGCTGAGCGAGGCGCCGTTGCGTGCTCGATTTAGGATCATGTTACTTGGCTAATGAGCGCCTTAGTCGTCGATATGGTGTTAAAACGATCATTTTAAATCGGTCTTCTGGCGTCTAATCTGTCTATAACGATGTCAGACAGGAGATGTGCCATGACCGAAACCCTGAACCCCGATGCCCTGAAGCTCCACCGCAACAAGCGGGGTTGGTCCCAAGACCAGCTCGCAGACGCGACCAAGATCAGCAAGACCCAGATCAGTCGCTGGGAGCGGGGCAAGCAGATCGCCCGCATCAGGTCCCATAGCCGCGAACAGCTATGCGCCGCCCTCGGCGTCAAATGGGAGCAGCTGACGCGAGCCCCTGACAAGCCGGACATCGCTTTCTTTCGAAACCGTGTCCCGCTGAAGGGCGGCATCGACGGGGCGGCGAAGACCTTCCTGACCCTCGTGCAAGGGCATCTCCGCTTGACCGAGGAGGCGATCATGGACCTCGCCCCGTTCGCCGTTCTGATCCTCGCGCAACGCAGCCTGTGCGCTCGCCAGACTGCCCTCGATCAAACCGTGGCGGCGCTGGAGGCCGCCACCGCGGAGGCATGTCGCCGGCTGCCGTATATGCCCGGCGCAATCCGCAACGGCTACGATTATGACTGGATCGAAAATGAGCGTAAGTCTCTGGATGAGAATAATGTGTTCGTAACGTACCAGGGCGATGACGGTAATGAGCACTCGCCCTTCATCAACTTCCTGCAGGACGAGCTCAAGGCGCTCGGTCTGTTCGACGAGCACCCGATCGAATTCACAGCCCTCTACAGTGGGGTGCCGCCGGACTATGTCGTTCCAGCGCATGTTCTCGGCGCCAACGTCGGGCTCGATCCTGACAACGAGGCGGATCAGGGTATCCTCGAACGGATTCAGGATGGGCGGATCGATCTGCAGGAGGTTCTGGAGAAGAAAGAGGCCACCGGCGCAGAGGAGTACCGGCGCTGGTTGGAAGAGAAGAACCAAGCCGTTACCGAGGAGTTCGCGTCGCGATTCAAGCCCCCACGCGGCTTTCGTTTGAAGCTCAAACTACCAGGAAACGAGTCAACGCCAGCGGCCACCGACGGCACTGTCAAGCAAGGGGCCGATGCTCACAACACCGATACCGGGGAGCGCACATGAACCTGACCCTGACCCAACACGCCCAGTCCCGCGTCCGTCAACGGGGAATGCGCGAGTCCGATATCCCGGTGATCGTCGCCGCGGGGACGCCTGTGGATGACGATAGTCTTTTCCTGCTCGCGCAGGATGTGGACCGTGAGATCCGCCTCCGCAAGCAGGAGATCAACGCCTTGGAACGGCTGCGGGGTTGTCGGGTGGTGATCGCCGGCGACAAGGTGTTGACCGTCTATCGTCCGTCCCGCCGGACCGAGAAGCGCTTGCTGCGCGGGGAGCACCACGATACTGGCGTCCGCAACCTGGCCCGCGCGGTAAGCGAACCGTCATACCCCGGAGAGTACGCCAATGTTGCCTGATACCGTCCAACTTGCCGAACTGCAACACCAGCTGGTCGCCTTGCAGCGGACCATCGCCGGCCTTCAGCGGGGTCTTGACGCGCCGCCTCCAGTGCTGCCCGCGGCACGCCCTGCGGCCCGTCCGCTGGTGTCTGGCTACCGGCTGTTCGGGCAGGACTTTCCGACCCGTTACGCCAAGGATACGTTCGTGGAACTCTTGCGCCACTTCGCGGAACTGGAGCCCACGTTTCCAGCGCGTTTTCAGCAGGTGACGCGGTCCATCGGGCGCTCCCGCCGCTATGTGGGGCGTACACCACAGGAGGTCTATCCGACTAAACCGACCCTGTGGACTCACACATGGCCACCCTGGTGGCCCTGCCCGATGAACAGTGTGTCGCCCTGGAAGCGGCCCTGGTGCGCTACATCCTCGCGGAACGGAACGACGGCGATCTGCCTGGGGCGACCGTGGCGATCCTCACCACCACCCAGACCGACCTGATGCAGCGGTTCCGTGTGGATGAGTCGTTCCTGCGCGCCCACCGCAAGGCGGGTATGGACGCGCTGCTGCGCGAGGCCGGCTTCGCCGCCTGGTACGACGCGACCCATGGCGAGGCCAAGTATGCCGGGCTGATGCAAGGGAAAGTGGACGCGATCATCACCGCGGCCCTGGCTCCGGACGCCTTCGACTGGTCCAGCTTCGTGCCCCAGGCCGTGGTCGGGCGGTTCAAGACCCTGGCCGGATCTACCTGAATCCCTGCCCGTTATAGCCCCGGAGACCACGATGGCCCTATTTGAACAACTGACCGGCGTCCTGACCGCAGGCGAACTCTGAAGGAAGCAGGGAAGGCCGGGGCGAGGCTGGTGGACCAGGGCAGGCAAGCGCCGGTTGCTGCGGTCCCACTGGACCCGGCGCCGGCCTCGGTGCCAGCAGCCGTGCCAACCGACCCCAACAACCTGCTCGCCTGAGCACGCCATGTTCGTCTTACCAAACCATTGGGTAGCGAACCCCATCCGCGTCGTCCTGGCGGGCGCCGGGGGCAGCGGCAGCGAAGTCCTCGACGGGCTGGCGCGGATCGACCGGGCCTTGCGCGCCCTGGGGCATCCGGGGTTCCAGATGTCCGTGTTCGACCCCGATACGGTCTCGACGACCAATACCGTGCGGCAACGCTTCTGGCCGGCGGACCTGGGCCAGAACAAGGCGGAACTCCTGATGCACCGCTATGGCACCTTCGGGGGCCTGAACGGGCGAGGGTATGCCGAGGCCCTCAGCGTGTCGGCGCTCGCCGCCCTCCACCGGGTCGACCTGCTGGTGACGTGCGTGGACAAGGCCCGGGTGCGCCATGAGATCGGTGCCCATGATTGGCATCTGGATCCCTACCGTTGGCGCGACACCCTGTGGCTCGACCTCGGCAATGGGGCGCGGACCGGCCAGGTCGTGTTGGGCCACCTGGGGGGTTGGCTGGCGGACCCGGCGCGCCTGCCCAACGTCTGCGACCTGTTCCCGGAACTGGCGGATGCCGAGCGTCTGGACGCCGACGACACGCCCAGCTGCTCGGCCGCCGAGGCTCTGGCCGCGCAAGACCTGTTCATCAACCGCTGGGTGGCGGTCGCCGCCTGCGATCTGCTGTGGCAGTTGGTGCGACACGGCACCATCGGCGTGCACGGCTTCTTCATCAACCCCACCGGCGTTCGCGTCAGCGAGTTGGCCATCGACC
>CAYYAY010000112.1:0-14536 GCA_964470155.1 uncultured Lamprocystis sp.
CAGACCGGACGCGGAGCGCCCGCACGACACTCCCACGCTGGAGCGTGGGAGCGAGCGACAAGCCTGCGGCACCCCGCGGAATGCGGCTTTCATGCTCGCCTGCACGGTCGCCAGGTCAGCGACATCAATGGTCAGCGTGGTCATCGCGGATTCCTCGCCTGGTCCTAAGTCCGTCCACCCCGCGCCCTCGTGACACCGCTCCGGCGGTGTCACGCATGTCTTGGCGCTCCGCGCCCAGGGCCTGGGGGCCACGTTATGATCAAGGTCTCACGGCTCCGGCCACGCGGTAGGGCGGACCAGCGCCTCGTCGCGGCGCAGCCCTTCGCTGAGATAGGACTTCAACAGCGTTTGATACCCTGAGAATCCCTTGAGCGGGGCAATCGCCTCCAGCGACTCCACCACATCCACCGGGATGCGCAGTGTGATCGTGGTCATGGGCCGATCTTTCGCCAGCCGTTTCTGCAAGCGTTCAGACAGCATACAGCGCCTCCTCGATAGAGCCTTCGTATCTGATATCCAGACAGACCTTTGGTGTAGGGGCGGGTTTGAAACCCGCCCCTACGTCCAGTTATCACGCCCGAATGCGCTATCGGTTGTCAATCACCCGGCGCATCCGCCTCAGCGCCTGCTGGAACCCGCGTCTCCTCGCCCCCGCGTGGCCTGACCGCCCGCGCCTTCCGCTCGCTCCCGCTCGCTCCCTGCGCGGGCAGTCCGGCCCCGCTCCCTGCCGGCTGGCCTGCTCCGGCCTGGCTTGGCTCGGGACCTAGGGCAAGCCGGAAACCGGGGCCGTCGAGGCGGGAGCCGGGAGCGCCGCGGTGGCGGTACGCGGAGCGCAGGAGCTGCGCCCCGTCGAGCCAACCGCCGCCGCGCAGCACACGCCTCACGCCTGAGTCAGGGCCGACAGGGTCAGTGACCAGCCCGGATGGATAATCCCCATACCAGTCGCGGCACCACTCCCAGACATTGCCGTGCATCTCGTACAGGCCCCAGGGGTTGGGCGGCAGTGAGGCTACATCGACGGTCTCTTGCCGATACAACCCCTTGCCGCTACCGCGATAGGGAAAGTTGCCGTCGTAATTGGCCTGCTCAGGGGTGATGTCGTCGCCGAAGGAGAAGGGGCCGGCAGTCCCGGCACGGCAGGCATATTCCCATTCGGCCTCGGTCGGCAGCCGCAGGGTCCGCCGCGCGGACCGATCACCCTCCACCGCCACCCCTTCGGACCTCACTGAAGCCCGACCCGCAAAGGCAGCCAGTTCGGCATTCAGCCGCTCGATGAACCCCTGCACATCGTCCCAGGAAACGTTGTCCACCGGCCGCCGCTCGCCTTTGAAATTGCTTGGATTCCCGCCCATCACCGCCGTCCACAACGCCTGGGTGCAGGCGGTCTCGGCCAGCCAGAAACCACGGGTGAGCAACACCGGGTGCTGCCGCTCATCGTCTGACCGCGCATGCTCGGATTCGGGCGAGCCCATGAGAAACGGCTCAGGCGTCGGCGGAATCCATCGAAACCCCTGCCGCGCGCCCTTGTACGTGAACGCCTGCCAAAGGCCGAACGGGTCCTCGCCCCAGTCGCTCGCCCAGGGGGCGGGGAACTGATCGGGAGGTGGTCCGGGCGGCGGACCCTTCAACACACGCCGCACCAAGCGGAGGGCGGCCGAACGGCGAGCCTTCGGGGGGCATCCGCTCCCCCTACCAACACGCCGCCGGCCCTGTGCTTTTCGCCTGCCGGGCGGCAGGACCGGATGAGCGTCTGGTCCATGGGGCGACTGCCGGCACCCCGTCGAGCTAGGGCAAGCCGGAAACCGGTGTTGTCGTTGCGGTTGCCGGGAGCGTTGTGGTTGCGGTACGCGGAGCGCAGGTTCTGCGCCTCGTTGATCCAACTGCCGCCGCGCAGCACACGCCTCTCGCCTGATGAGACCCTCACCCTCAGACCTCCGGCGCGGGAGACCGCGCCAGATCGATGCACCGCCAGCCGCGGCTATGCGCGTGGCCGACGATGGCATGCACCGCATCATACCCACGCTGCAACCCGAGTGCATCGAGCTGCCCCGACTGCCAACCCGACTCCCAATGCGCGCGCCGCGCCGCATAACGCCGCCGCCGACGCCGGCCGAGCAGCAACACCCCGGCGCGCACCCGGAAGCCGCAAAAGCCGACCCCATGGGCGCTACGATTGATCTGCGGCGGCTCCTTGAGCCGCAACCGGCGCTCGGCGGCCAGCCAGTCGCGGACCTGTGCCAGGGTCGCCCGCGCCTGCTCGCGGTCGTCGCAGAACCACAGCACGTCATCCATATAGCGGATGTGCGCCCGCACGCCCAACCCCTCCAGCAGCAGTCGATCGAGACCGTCAAGATAATAGTTGGCGAAATACTGGGAGGTCAGCGAGCCGATCGGCAGCCCCCGCCCCGGTGCGGCCGCGTAGCCGTGCACGATCCGGCCCAGCAGCTCCAGAAACGCCTCGCCCTTGAAGCGCCGGGCGAGCAGCGCGAGCAGCACCTCATGATCGATGTGCTCGAAATAGCCCTTCACGTCGACTTTGACATACCACGGATAACGCTGGATCGCCGCCCGCGCCGCCTGCACCGCCGCCAGGGTCCCCTTGCCTGGTCGGCAGGCGAAGCTGGTCGCGGTCATGGTCTGCTCCAGCACCGGACCGGCCAGGCACATGATGGCGTGGTGCAACACCCGGTCGGGAAAACAGGCGGCGTGGATGAGCCGGGGCTTGGGGTCGCGGATGCGAAAGGCGCGGTAATCCCCGCGCGGCACCCGGCCGTCGCGGATGGCCGCGGCCAGCGCCTCCAGGTTGCCCTCCAAGTCGGCGAGGAAAGCGCGTACCGCCGGGCGCTCCCGCTTGCCGCGGGCGGCGCGGGCGGTGGCCTCGGCGAGATTGGGGATGGCCGCGACCGCGGCCAGCTCAATGCGCGTCCGGCGCATCCGCGCCCTCCCCGCCCGTGGCGGCCGGCGGCTGGTTCAGCACCTGAAGAAAGGCCGCCCCGTACTTTTCCACCCGCGCCTTACCGACCCCCTCGATCTCACCCAGGGCCGCGGCGGTGCGCACCCGGGTCTGGACCATGGCGGCGAGCTGTTCGTTGGTGAAGAGTGCATAGGCCGGTACGCCCTCGCGCTCCGCGAGTTCCTTGCGCAGGCTGCGCAGCGCGGCGTAGACGGCGAAGTCCGGTTGATTCAGCACCTCGCGATAGTCCACCTTGGGCTTACGCCCGGATGTCGCCTCCCCCGTTGCGCCGGGCGCGGTCTCGGTGTCGGCGTAGCAGACGGACAGCGCCCAATAGCTGTTCCAGCCGTCGGCGACCAGATGACGGTCGACCGACAGAATGCGGTGCCGACCAAGCAGGCGATTGAGTTCTTCGGTCTGGGGCTCCGGATCCAGGACCGGGATGTGGAAGAAACGGTACTTCATGCTCCCGCGCCTCCCTTGCCCCCGCGGGGCCTGACCGCCCGCGCCTTCCGCTCGCTCCCGCTCGCTCCCTGCGCGGGCAGTCCGGCCCCGCTCCCTGCCGGCTGGCCTGCTCCGGCCTGGCTTGGCTCGGGACCTAGGGCAAGCCGGAAACCGGGGCCGTCGAGGCGGGAGCCGGGAGCGCCGCGGTGGCGGTACGCGGAGCGCAGGGACCGCGCCCCGAAGACCCAACTGCCGCCGCGCAGCACACGCCTCCCGCCTGATGCAGCGCCCTCAGGGTCGACTACCGGCCCGGCGGGATAGTCACCGTACCAGTCCTGACACCATTCCCAAACATTGCCATGCATCTCGTAAAACCCCCAGTCATTGGGCGGCAGTGAACGGACAGCCACCGTCTTGCCACCATTGTTCGCCTTCTTGGGATCAAACGCATCGTCGAACGAATAGGCCGTCTTGGTCCCCGCCCGACAGGCATATTCCCACTCCGCCTCGGTCGGGAGGCGAAACCCTTGGGCCCGCTGCGCGGACCGCTCGACCGACCCGCCCAGCCAGCTATTCAAACGCTTGATGAATGCCTGAATGTCCGTCCAACTGACCTGCTCGACCGGCAACTGCGGCCCCTTCGCGTAGCTGGGGTTCTCACCCATCACCGCTTCCCACAACGCCTGGGTGCAGGCGGTCTCCGCCAGCCAGAAGCCGCGGGTGAGGATGACCTCATGTGGCGTCTCGTCATCAAAGCGACCCTCCTCGCCCGGCGGCGAGCCCATCTGAAAAACGCCTGGCCAGATCCAGCGCAACCCGATGGCGACACCCTTGATGGTGACCTCGGCACGCAGCCCGTACCGATCACGGCTCAAGATCCAGCCGGCGCCCGCCGGGGCCAGTCCCACCGACCGCAGCGCCTTGAATTGATCCGCATCGACAAAGGCACCGTGACCATCCCAGGGCGAGTCCACCGCCGGGCGCACGGGCGAGCCGGGCCAGCGCAGCCATTCCAGCGGCGCGCACCAGTAGGCACGCCGCTCGCCCTCACCCGCCGCGACGCCGACGAACAGGCCGTCCTGATCCCGCCCCAGGGTCTGCGCCCAAGCGGGCCGCGCCATGGAGGCGACGAGCAGTTCCTCGAAATCGGTGCGCAGCCGCCAGCCGTGCTCGCCCAGCGGCAGTGCGCCCGCGCCGCCGGCGGCCGGGTCCAGTCCCAGACTTTGCCAGGGCGCTCCGGCCCGTAGCTCCTGCGCCATGATCACGGGCCGGCCGGTGGGAAATTGGGCGATCACCGGGCTGCCGCCGGCAATGGCCCCGGCGGGCGCCGCCGCCGGTTCCCATTCCAGCCACTCGCCACGCTGGATCAGGCGCCAGTCTTGCCGCTTCCGCGGTGTTCCGGCAGCCGCGAGCGCTCGGTGGATGTCGAAACCAAGCGGCAGCGTTGCCCCCTCCTCCAAGGCCCGCGGATTGACCTTGAGCCACAGGGCCTCCGAACGCGGGCTGTACCGCCAGGCATCCTGGTGCATCCGAGCGGCACGGCGGTTGACCCAGGCAGCAAGATACTCGGCACGTTCAGCATCGTCCGGTCTGCCTGCGTGGTCCAGGGCCTTCGCCACTTGGTCGAGAAAGATCTCGGCCGCGGAGTCGGTCAGCCCCAGCATGGCGGCATGGAGTATCCGCTCCTCCATGCAGTCCGACTGCCTGGCACCCGCCTGCTGCTGGGCGCGGATGAGTTCCCAGGCCAAGCTGCGCTGGGCCTCGTCGCCAGTCTCGGGGAAAGCGCGGCGCAACTGCTCGACCGCCTCCGGGGCATCGGGGAGTAATGCGAAGTCCCCGGCCACGAATGCGGGATGCTGCCAGGCCGCCGCCTCGCTGCCGGTATCCGCCAGACCCACGGGCAGCCGGTGACGCAACTGACGCAGCAACACCGGGCGAATAGCGACACAGGCGCTGAGCAACGCGAGGAGGCGATGCGCCCCCTGATCTTCTTGGATCGCCTGTTCGACATCCACCACCCAGGCCGGCCAGGGACGGGGACCGGCCGGCCGGGGCGGGATTTGTGCGCCGCGGTCGAGAAAAACCGGAAAGTAAAGACCGGCCAGCATCGGGTCCCACCAGCGGGGCGGACAGGGAGTGAGGACAACCGGCGGCCGACCGCTGCCCGCGAGTCGCCGGCCGAGCCGAACCCAGGCCTGACGCTGCGCCGGCGTACCAAGACAACCCAGGTCACCGGCGATCAGCACGGGCTGGCCTGCCGCGGGCGGGGTATAGGGACGCGGCGGACCCCAGGTCCCGGCCTCCCAGACGTGTACCAGGCCATCCGGCCCCTGATCCATGCGCAGGATACGCAACCCGGTGCCGCCGCGCAGGCGCGGCAAGGCTGCCTTGAGGACATTGAAGTCGTCCCAGAAGGGGTAGAGCCGCGGGTGCAGATCGAGAATGAGCTCACCCGCGACGGCCCAGCGTTCGCCCTTGAGCCGCGGCAGTCGGCGCAGGGGTTGGACGCGCGCGCAGGCCGCCGCCACCTGCCGGAGGTCAATGCGGTGACGCTCGGCCAGTTCACCCAGGGCCGCGCGCAGGAAGGGCCAGAGCCGCGGCCAGGGAATCAGGGGCGGTGCCGGACCCAGGCGCGCGACCGGCGGCGCGAGCTCGGGCGGCGGCTGGGGCTCGATGATCGCGGGCGGCGGGGCGAGCACGCGGCGCGCGATGACGCGGTACTGGCGGTGTCGAACCCTGGTCGTCACGGGCGGCTCGCCGGCGGGGGCGGTGAGGGGAAGACTGGACCGCCCGGCGCTATCAGCCGCGTCTTCGAGCGGGCGCTCCGGCAGGTCCGCGTAGCCAAGGACCTGCGCGAGCCGACCGAGACGGGCATCGTCCAGACTGACGGCCCAGCGGATGAGATCGGCGCGACCCAGCGCGGCGCGGTTCATGGCGCCGGCGGACACGTCGGTCGGCTTGCGACCGAAGGGCGCGGCGGGGCTCGCACAGCGCCGGGAGGGTACGGAAGCGACCGTCCGGTCACGAACCGCGGGCTCCGGTCTTGTCCAAGGCGAAGTGGGCAATGCGCTGGAACAGCGCCTTCTGCTTGGCCTCGCTCGCCCCGCGCGCGTTCACCAAGGCGCGCAGGAGGTCCAGGTACTCGGCCTGACCCGGCGCCGGGCGGCCCAGGTCACGGGCGCGGGCGCGGTCCTCGGCGAGCTGCCGGGCCACCAGGGTGCGGACGGCTTCGGTACAGTGCGTGCCATAATGCTCTCCGCCGCGCTTGACGAGACAGGCGATCAGCGCGTCCGTGGTGGTGGGCAGTTCAAGCTTCAGCACCATGCACCGGCGCAGGAAGGCCGCCGGGAGCTCGCGCTCCTCGTTGGTGGTGATGACCACCAGGGGCGGCGGCACATCGGGACACAGCCCCACCGGTTCATCGAGCCAGGGTACGGGGAAGGCGCCGTTGCCCAGGGTCTCGAGCAGGCTGTTGGGCAGGTCCGCCTCGGCCTTGTCGATCTCGTCGATCAGGAGCACGGCACCCTGGTCGGGTGTCCAGCCGGCCGGCGCGGCGGGGGATTTGATCTTGCACAGGCTGAAGTCGGCGATCTGGGTCTGGGCGGAGGCCCAGTTGAAGACCCACCAGAGCGGGCCTGGAATCAGAAAGCGACGGGGGTCGAGCCGCTCGCGATGATCCAGGTCCGAGCGCACCGCAGCCAGCACCTGAGCCTCGCCCAGGCGGGCAACCGCGTCGTATTCCCACTGAAGGTCTTGAGCCTCGCTGCGGCAATGGACCACGGTGGAGACAAAGAGTCGACCCAGGACCTGAGCGGCGGCGCGGGCGAGTTGGCTCTTGCCGGAACCCGGCTCACCGCGCACCAGCAGCGGCCGTTCGGCGGCCAGGGCAGCGAGGACCGCGTCGGCGCTGTCCTGGTCGAACAGATGCACCGACGCGGGCCAGGTGCCGCAGCGGGGAAGCTCGACACGGGTGTCGATGGGGATGTCGGCAATCATGTGGTTGTTCCGTGCGTCACTTCCGGCAATTGAATGGCATCAATCGTTTGCAGACATTCCTCGATGTCGCCTGCCAACTCACCCGCGGGCAGGAGGAAGACACCGGCCGCGGCACGGTCGGCCGCATCGATCACGATCAGGTGCAGCCGGGGGATGGCCTGGCTGACCGCCTGCAAGGCAGCCGGGAGGTTCAGGGGGTTGTGTAGATCCGCTCGATCGATCACCAGGCGAAGCCAGCGCTTGCGCTCATTCAACTGGATGTCGAGTCGTTTGCGCAGTGTATCCCGCAGCTCGCTGTCGACCGTCGCCGGCGCGGTTTCCTTGTATAAGTATTGAAAAATCAGACGCCAAACCTCGTTGACGACATGTCCCTGCGTGATCCTGAAGGGGTCGTCGAAACCGGTCTCGCCGAGCCGGACCGGCGTGATGTCGTCCTCCCCAGTTTGGCGGCGCGTGCGCGCGACCCCGAATCTGGCCTCGCGCTTCAACCACCGTGCCGACAGCACTTCCAAACAGAGGTTGCGGCCAATGGGGACATGGAAGGCCGCACCATCAAACCAAGCCCGGACCGCCGGGGCTTCTTTCTGGTCGTAACCATCAAGGACCGTGGTGACGACCATCCAGCCCAGGATGTCATGGGCGCGGCTGCGCAGATCCCGAAGGTCGCCCTGCCGTTGTCGGATCTCACGTTTAGCGTTATCCAAAGCGCGTCGGAAATGGCTCAATGCCTGCCCGAACGCCACTGGCTCAGACGCACAGAGCCGCTCGGCGATCACCGCGGCCGACGCTGCCGGAACACCGGCCAGGGGTCGCGCCAGCGCGTCGCGAAGCGGTACAACAAGGTCCAGCGCTTCAGCAATGCCGGTCACAGCATCGGCGCGAATCGAGGTTGCCGGCGGCTCCTTGGCAGACAGCGCGGAGCCGCCACTCCGCAACTCAGCCGGCGCGTCTGGGGTGGGTACAGAACCCGACCCGGGGATGGGGCGAGACTTCGGGTGTCGCTCGCCGCGTTCGCCACCGTAAGCGGTCAGACAATGACGGACAAAGGTCGCCGCGTTTGCCGCGGCAAGCTTCTGGCGGGCGTCCTTATCATCGCCCTTGTTCCCATCGGCGAAATCGCACACCGCCTTGACGACGATCCAGGCGCGTTGTTTGAGCATGGCGGCGCTGTAGATCCCGGCAGCCTCCATCTCGCCGCCGATGGCCTCGGGGTAATGCTTGCGCAACTTGCCCTTGAATGCCGGCTCGTCGATCAGTTTCTCACCGGAGAGGAGTTCGCCGAAACGCACCTCGGCACCGCTCCAGTAAGGCGCCGCCGACACGGTTTGAAGATGCTGCTTGAGGTGCGGATGGACCGACACCGTATCGCCGCGGGAAATGGTCTTGGTCCTGCCCATGCGCTGGGGCTCATAACATGACACCCGGTCGGAGACCAGAATGGTACCGATCGGGGTCTTGTCAGGGTCCATGCCGAAGGCGATTCCCACGGCGATGATCCATTCCGGGTCGAGCGCGGTGATGGCATCAAGGGTCAAGGTCGCCGTCCCGCCAGGGGTTGCGCTACCCATGTTGGTGGCCATTGCCAGGATTCGCCGGCCGCCGATGGTTCGCAGGTCCAGGCATGCAAGCCCCTGGACGGACATCGGCTTCGGGAGACCGCCGCGGGGCCCCCTGAAGATCTCGATAATCGCCTGCTTCTCCTTGTCGTTCACGTACAGCAAGAGCACGTCGCAGCGGCTACTAGCGCGGCGCACGGCAGGGCCCGCAGCGACCGAGGCAGCAACTTGGCGGGCTGGTGGTTGAGGGACACCCGTCACTTGTCCGGAGTCATCGCGGTCGGAACCCGTTGTCTTGGATTTTTTTTGGCTTTGCGGCTTCACCGCGGGTGCATGGTCGCAAGCTGGCAAGTCGATGCTGTGCATCCCCTCCGGACACCCCGCCTGATTCCGATCCACCTGCCAGTCATCCTGATGCCAACAGCGGAAATGGAACCGCACCCGGCGCGGATCAGGAAAGAGTTCGATCCACTGGAAGGCATTCGGATAAGGCTTGCCGGAGTAGCAGCACCCGGCGGCGGCCTCGATGCAGGAGCGCCGCGGGTCCGCGGGGACGATACGGAAAAGGTCGGGTTGATGGAGATGACCGCGCAGAATCAGATCGCGATGACGGTGCAGCGTGCGTTGGGCGTCGTTGCGGTCGAACTCGGCCAGCGACGCCCAGGGGTGGTGCAGCAGGGCGATGCGCCAGTCACAGTCGCCCTCCCCCTCCCGGTGCAGGACGGTCTGGTTGATCTGATAGGTGCCGAGCAGCAGCCGGCTGTCGTCGTCGCCGCCGGCGAGCCAGGCGGAGTCGAGCCCGGCGACATGCAGGCGCTGATCGCGAATGACGATCCGGCGCTGCCACCAGGGCAGGGTCTGGCGCCGGCCGAGCCAGTCACCGTAGCATTTGAGGTAGGCGGTGTGGCGTTTGAAGAGCAGCTCCCGCGTCGTGTTGGACTGGAGTCGCTCGGTCACCGCCTCCTGGGTCTTGGCGGCAAGCAGTGCCTGGTGGGCATCGCGGGCACCCGGCTCGATTCGGTTCCAGTCGACGTCGTGATTCCCCGGCACCAGTAGCAGTCGATCCCGCGGCAAGGGCGTCGCCGGGTCGCGGGTCAGGCGCGGCCAGAGGTCCTCCAGCCATTGCCGGGCGAGGTCGTATTCGCTGCGCTTGCCGGATTGGGCGAGGTCGCCGGTGAGGATCACCAGGTCCGGGTACAGGTCGTTCGCAGCGGCATCGGCGGCGATGAAGCCGGCCAGCGCGCGCAGGATCGGGTCGGCGTCCCACTGTGAGCGGGTGCTGAAGTGGAAATCCGAGAGGTGCAGGATCCGGATCGGAGAATCGGCTGGCGTCGTGGTCACCGGGGCGCGCTCCATCGTCGTTGGTTTGCGGGCAGACTAACCAATGCGGCCCGGCGGTTGCAACCGCGGCGCGTAGGATGGGCAGAGCAAGCGCGATGCCCATCCGGCTACCGCGATGCTTGAGGATGGGCATCGCTCTCGCTCTGCCCATCCTACCGGACGGCCCGGCCAAACCACATCACTGCCGGTCACACCGGCTCGACCTGCGTACAAAAAATGCTGGATACTTTCACTTGGTGAAAGTATCGTACATTGATGGGAACACTCGCTGAAGCCATCACCGGGGCGGGCTGGCAGGACCGCGTGCTGACCGAGTCGCAACTGGCCCGGCTGCTCGGCGGCTCGGCACAGCGGCGCTACAATCTGGTCAATCGCGCTCTGCGGCAGGGCGCGTTGCTGCGGCTGCGGCGCGGTCGCTATCGACTCGCCGCCGCGGTGTCCGGACGGCTGCCGCAGCCCTTTGTGATCGCGCAAGGGCTGCACCCGGGGTCTTACGTCTCGTTCGAGACGGCCTTGAGTGACCACGGCTGGATTCCGGAGGCGGTGCCGGCAATCTTGTGTACGATACCGGGGCGACGGCGTGATGAACTGACGGTGCCGGGGCTCGGTCAGTTTCGGTTCTTGCCGCTGGCGCTCAAGCGCGGTTTTTTTCTCGAAGGTGTCGATCGGCGGCTGTTGGATGGGCAAGCGGCGCTGGTGGCTCAGCCGTTGCGCGGCTTGCTCGATCTGTTGTGCCTGAATAAGCAGGAGTGGCCGGGGTTGACGAGTCTGGCGGAAGGCATGCGCCTGGCGCCTGAAGCGCTGGCCGCGCTGCGCCCCGACGCCTTGGAACCGTTTCGGTCTGTGTATCAACACGCGCGTATGCGCACCTTGATCGACAGGATGCAGCAGGAGTTGGCGGCGCTATGATCGATCTACTGCGTCGGCGGCTGGACAGCTATGCGGCAGCCGATGCGCGGCAGGAAGAGCAGGCACTCAAAGAGATGCTGCAGGAACTCGCCTTGTACGGGCTCTGGCGCGCCGGCTTTTTCGCGGTAGCGGCATTTCAGGGCGGCACCAGCCTGCGCCTGCTGCATGGCTTGCGCCGCTTCTCGGAGGATCTCGACTTTATTCTGCGCGAGGCGGATGCGGGTTTCGCATGGCAGCCCTATTTCACGACCTTGGTCGATGTGTTTGCCGAGTTCGGGGTGCGTTGCGAACTGGTCGATCGCGGCAAGATGGACCGCGCCGTGCGCCAGGCGATGATCAAGGACAGTTCGATCGGCCGCCAGCTCGATCTGTCCTTCTACCGCGGCGATACCGGGCGCAAGCTCAAGGTGAAACTGGAGGTCGATACCGGTCCGCCGGGCGCCTCGGAGTTCAGTTATCACTATCTGGATTTTCCGCTCGATTTCGAGGTGTGCGCTCAGGATCTCCAGAGCAATCTGGCGCTGAAGCTGCACGCGCTGCTGTGCCGACCCTACATCAAAGGGCGCGATTGGTTTGATTTCGGTTGGTATGTCACCCAAGGGGTGGCGCCGAATCTGCCGCACCTCGCGGCCGCTCTTTTCCAACAGGGTCCCTGGCAAGGGGTGACGCTGAACCTCGACCCGGCTTGGCTGCAAGCGGCCTTGCTCGAACGGATTGGATCGATCGATTGGCCCGCGGCGGCGCGCGATGTCCAGCCATTCTTGGACGCGGCGCAACAGGCCGGACTCAGGTTATGGAGCGCGCGGTTTTTTGCCGATAAGGTGGCGCGGATGCGTTTTGCCGAGGGGCTGCCCTGAGTCAGGAAAATGCGTCAGGAACATGACTATGCACGCAACCCGCGCCCAGCGCGATGTATCGCGACCCGGTGTATGCCGAGTTCGTGCTCCCCGAGTGGCGGGAGACCGAATTGCACGCTGCAAGCGAGACGCGGCGGGCTGACGCCGAGGCGCAGGCGCGCCGAGAGGCCGAGCAAGCGCTGGCGCAGCTGCGCGCTCAACTGGCGGGTCGGCCGCCGGAGGGCTGACCGCTCAGGTGGTCAGGAGGTCAACTTGCGATAAATGTCCGACACTTTCAGCGGCAGTTTGCCCACGTCGGCGATGACGGCATAGTTGGCCGGACCGTACAGGTGCGGCAGATAGTCGGCGCCCTGCTCGTCGATGGTGATGCAGAAGGGGTGGATGCCGTCGCGGCGGGCCTCGAAGAGTGCGGCGCGGGTGTCCTCGATGCCGTAAACCCCGCGATACTGGTGATCATAGTCGTCGGGCTTGCCGTCCGACAGGGTGATCAGGAGCCTGGTGCGGGCGTCCTGCTCACGCAGCAGCCGGGTCAGATGGCGGATGGGAGCGCCCATGCGGGTGTAGTCGCGCGGGGCGATGCCGCAGATGCGCGCCTTGGCGCTGTCGTCGTAGGGCTCGGCGAAGCGCTTGACCGGGTAGCATTCGCAGCGTTTGCGCGTCCAGCCCGAGAAGCCGTAGATGGCGAAGCGGTCGCCCAGGGTGTGCAGAGCCTCGGCCAGCAGGATCAGCGATTCGCGTTCCGCGGCGTTGATCCAGCCCTTGGTGGAGCCGGACATGTCCACCATGAACAGGACGGCGATGTTGCGCTCGTCCCGGTGCAGCCGGGTGAAGAGCCGGTCGGTCTGCTCGAGCCCGGCGCGGCAGTCGGCATAGGCGTCGACCAGGGCGTCGAGGTCGACGTCCTCGCCGTGCGGCTGACGGCGGACGATGCGCTCCGCGCCGCGCAGCACCTCGAAGGTGCGGCGGATGGATTTGATCAGGCCGCGATACTTGGCCAGGGTCCGGTGATACTCATCCAGGGGCGCGGGCGGTACTTCGTGCTCCCGCAACACGCACCAGCCCTTGCGGTGGTGACGGCGCTCGTGATCCCACTCGTCATAGAGAAAGGCACCCTCCTCATGGTAGGTACCGGCCCAAACCGCGTCCGGGTCCCGCCCCGGGTCCGCCGCGGCGCGCCGGTAGAGGCCGGGGCCGGCGGCCACCAGGTACTCGGGGGGGATCTCGCCATGGTCCTGGAGGATGCTCTCCATCACGGAGCGGACATCGTCCGGCGGGGCGACCGGCTTGCCGTCCAGCAGGAGTTCGAAGCGCAGGCCGGTGGGGCGGTCCGGGTCGGCGTGGCGCTGCGCGCCAAGGCGTGCGGCGGTCTCGGGCAGGGTCAGGGCCTCGGGCTGCTCAGCGCCGGGGGGCCGGCCGTCCTGATCCTCGAGCAGCCGGGCCAGGGCGATGCGGAACAGGTCCCGTTCCAGGGCGGCGCGGGATTCCAGACAGGCGCGCACGGCGTCCGGGTCCAGCGTGCCGCGGTAACAGCAGGTGGCGGGGCGGCGGCCGTGCAGCCGGGCCGCGAGCTTCAGGCTGTCGGCCACGCCGGCGGCCGGGTCGGCCAGCGCGGCGACGGCCGCGGTCCAGTCCGGGTCCCTGCGCTCCCCGCCGGGGTCCAGCACGTGCCGCAGGGCCGCCATGTCGCGTTGCAGACCAGGGAAGTCGCGGGCGATGCAGGCGTCCAGCCGCACCTGCTCCAGCGCGTGGAACAGCTCAAGCCCGGCCCCGGTCAGGCCGCGCGTTGCCGCCGCGTCCAGCAGCAGGCCGCCGCGCCAGGTGCCGTACCAGTTTTGCGCCCATTGATGGACGACCATCGCCTTATAGAGCCGGAAGTTGGCCTCCGGGTCCGGCAAGCGGCCGATGACCGGCGGCAGCAAGCACTGCGCGGTGTCCGTGAAATGCCGGTCGCCGGCGGCGATCTTGAGCGGCCGGCCATTGAGACCGCAGACAAAGCGCTCCAGCACCCCGGCGCAATCCTCCAGCGCCCGGCCGGCCAGTTTCTCCTGCTGGTTCGCCGCGAAAGCGGCCACCTCCCGGAAGGCGCGGATGGCCGGCAGTTGGCCTTTCTTGTCATACAGATCCATGGCGTACAACAGCCAGGACTGCACCGCGTCCAGGTCCATCAGGCGCATGGCCCGCGGGGCGAAGGCGGTGAACTGATAGGCCAGCTCGGCGTTATCCCTGGCGATCACCGCCCCCCAGTGCAGTACGAACCCCTGCTCGGCGGCGCCGCAGCCGGCGAGATCCGCCGCCGGGCGCGCGGCGGTGCGCCGGGAGGACAGCGCCGGGTCGAGATAGCGGTCCATGCGGTCTTCGAGTTCGGCGGCGGTGAGGGGGGTGGCGTGGCTCATGTGCGGCACGTCGCTGCCAAGTGCAGTTTAGAATTTATACCCGTCGTTGTTGGTTTTTCGTTTCTCGTTTTTCGTAACCCGATGTTC
>CAYYAY010000113.1:0-14391 GCA_964470155.1 uncultured Lamprocystis sp.
TTCAAGTGCATCTACTGCGGCTTCTGCGAGGAGTCCTGTCCGGTCGACTCGATCGTCGAGACCGGCATTTACGAGTATCACTTCGAGCAGCGCGGCGAGAACATTATGACCAAGGAGCAACTGCTTGCCGTCGGCGACCGGTACGAGGCGCAGATTGCCGCGGCGCGGGCCGCGGATGCGCCGTATCGTTAGCCGGGATTGCGGCGGACCGACCAGAACCGGTAAAGCGCACGATCCCGATCTTCCTTGTGACTGAACACTAGCTTTCGGATGCATCCATGGGCTTTGAGAAATTCCTTTTCTACTGCTTCGCGGCCATCACCGTGGCGGCCGCGGCGATGGTGATCACGCGGCGCAATCCGGTCCATGCGGTGTTGTGGATGGTGGTCGCCTTCGTCAGCAGCGCGGCGCTGTGGCTCCTGCTGGAGGCTGAGTTTCTGGGGATTGTACTGGTGCTCGTCTATGTGGGTGCGGTGATGGTGTTATTCCTGTTCGTCGTCATGATGCTGGACATCGATCTCGCGACACTGCGGGCGGGTTTCATCAAGTATCTGCCGGTTGGGGCCCTGGTGGCCACGGTCATGCTGGTGGAGATCGTGCTGATCGTGGGCCCCGGTCACTTTGGTCTGGAGGTCTTCCCCGCGCCGCCGCCCGCCGGGGTCGAGGTCAATAACACGCATGATCTGGGGATGATGCTATACACCGTCTACGTCTATCCCTTCGAGCTGGCGGCGGTGATCCTGCTGGTGGCGATCGTGGCGGCGATTCGGCTTACCCTGCGTCACCGGACCGACACCAAATTCATCGACCCGGCCCGCCAGGTCGAAGTGCGCAAAGGGCCGGACCGCATCCGCATCCTGAAGATGCCTGCTGTGGTCGAAGCCGAAACCCAGGAGTAGCCGTCATGATCGCACTCTCCGACTATCTGATTCTCAACAGTATCCTGTTCTGTCTCGCGGTTGCCGGGATATTTCTGAACCGCAAGAACGTGATCATCCTGCTCATGTGCATCGAGCTGATGTTGCTTGCGGTGAACACCAATTTCATCGCCTTCTCGCATTTTCATCAGGACATGACCGGGCAGGTCTTCGTTTTCTTTATTCTGACCGTGGCCGCCGCCGAGGCGGCGATCGGGTTGGCGATTCTGGTGGTGCTGTTCCGCAACCGACGGACCATCAATGTCCAGGACCTCGACCGTCTGAAGGGTTGACCCGGAGCGCTCCGGTCGATTCAGTCATGTCTTTTCACCCGCACCAGGCCGTGTCGGCATAGTGCGGAAACCCTAGCGAAAGAGCCAACGAAGAGATGGAAAAAGTCTACCTGACCATCGTGCTCGCGCCCCTCATCGGCGCCCTCGTCGCCGGCTTCTTCGGCGGGCGGATCGGCCGGCGTGGGGCCCATAGCGTGACGATCCTGGGCGTGGGCATCTCCACCGCCTTGTCGTTTTATGTGCTGGCCCGGTTCATCTGGTATGACCTGCCCGTTTTCAATGATGCGGTCTACACTTGGATGGTCTCGGACGGCATCCGCTTCGAGGTCGGCTTTCTGGTCGACAAACTCACTGCCCTGATGATGGCCACGGTGACCTTCGTGTCGCTGATGGTGCACATCTATACCATCGGCTACATGGCCGATGACGAGCACAACTGGCCGCATGGCTCCAAGGCGGGCACCAACAGTTATCAGCGCTTTTTCTCCTACATCGCACTGTTCACCTTCGCGATGCTGATGTTGGTCATGTCCAACAACTTCATGCAGTTGTTCTTCGGCTGGGAAGCGGTGGGGCTGGTGTCTTACCTGCTGATCGGCTTCTGGTCGGTACGGGAGTCGGCGATTTTTGCCAACCTCAAGGCGTTCCTGGTCAATCGGGTAGGCGACTTCGGATTCATCCTCGGTATCGCCGCGGTCGCCATGTACTTCAACTCCATGGACTACGCGGAGGTCTTCGCGGCAGCCCCCGCCAAGGCCGACCTGCAGGTGAATCTGTTCGGCGGCGTGTCACTGATGTCGTTGATCTGTATTCTCTTGTTTGTCGGCGCCATGGGCAAGTCCGCACAGGTGCCACTGCACGTCTGGCTGCCGGATTCGATGGAGGGTCCGACTCCGATCTCCGCCCTGATCCATGCGGCGACCATGGTCACCGCCGGTGTCTTCATGGTTGCGCGCATGTCGCCGCTTTACGAACTCTCGGAGACCGCACTCTCGTTCGTCATGATCGTGGGCGCGACCACCGCGTTCTTCATGGGTCTGATCGGTCTCGTGCAAAGTGATATCAAGCGCGTCGTGGCCTACTCGACACTCTCTCAGTTGGGCTACATGGTCACGGCCTTGGGTGCATCGGCCTACGCCGCCGGTATTTTTCATCTGATGACCCACGCGTTCTTCAAGGCGCTCCTGTTTCTTGCCGCCGGTTCGGTGATCATCGCCATGCACCACAATCAGGACATCCGGGCGATGGGCGGGTTGCGTAAGTACATGCCCATCACCTGGCTCACCGCGCTCATTGGGTCGCTGGCCCTGATCGGCTTTCCCGGGTTTTCGGGCTTCTTCTCCAAAGATGCGATCATCGAGGCGGTGAGCGGGGCCACGATTTTCGGCTCCGGATACGCGAGTGTCCTGTTGACCTGCGGCGTCCTGATCACGGCGCTCTATAGTTTCCGGATGTACTTTCTGGTGTTCCATGGCAAGGAGCGCATGGATGACCACACCCGGCATCATCTCCATGAGACGCCCTGGGTGGTGACGCTGCCGCTGATTCTGCTTGCCATCCCGTCGGTGATGATCGGATGGTTCACGATCGAGCCGCTGTTGGTGAACGACTGGCTCACGTCAGGCGACTGGCATCCGCTCGTGGTGCACCATGCGCACGACACCCTGCATCATCTGGCCGATCACTGGCACGGCCAGCGGGCGTTCATCCAGCACGGCATGACCGGCCTGCCCTTTTATCTTGCGATGGGCGGTCTGTTCGGTGCCGCTTTCATCTGGTGGCTCATGTTTGCCAGGAACCCGAAACTCGACGAGCAGATTCAGGCGGCGGGCGGTCCCGTTACGCGCATCCTCCTGGACAAATATGGATTTGACGATTTCAACCAGCGGGTGTTCGGCGGCGGCGGTCAATCGCTCGGTAACGCTCTCTGGAATGGCGGCGATCGGGTCTTTATCGACGGCGCCCTGGTCAATGGATCAGCGCATTCGGTCGGACGCCTGGCAGGGATCGCGCGCCACCTGCAGACCGGATACCTCTACCACTACGCCATCGCCATGATCGTCGGGCTCGTCGCCTTGTTGACGATCTTCGTCGGCCTCTGATCAGACTTAAGGAGACTAAAAGACGATGGAATCGGTTTTCCCCCTACTGACGCTGGTCATCTGGCTGCCAATCTTCGGCGGCATGGTCGTGCTGGCGAGCGGCGATCGTGATACCAACCTGTCGAAGTGGCTCGCTCTGGGTGCTGCCGTGCTGACCTTTCTGGTCAGTCTGGGGCTGTGGGTCGGTTTTGACAGCGGCACTGCCGACATGCAGTTCATCGAACGCGGCGCCTGGATACCGACCTTCAATGTCTGGTATTTCCTGGGTGTTGACGGTCTCTCGATGCCCCTGATCGTCCTGACGACCTTCGTCACCATCTTCGTCGTGGTGGCGGGCTGGGACGTCATTACCTATCGGCCGTCCCAGTACATGGCGGCCTTCCTGATCATGGAAGGCTTGATGGTCGGCGTCTTCTCCGCCCTGGATGCGATCCTGTTTTACGTCTTTTGGGAGGCGATGCTGATTCCGATGTTTATCATCATCGGGGTCTGGGGTGGACCGAATCGGGTCTACGCCACCATCAAGTTCTTCCTCTATACGTTCTTCGGCTCGGTCTTCATGTTGGTCGCGCTGATCTACATGTACTTCCAGGCCGATAGTTTCAGTATTCTCGATTTCCATCAACTGGAATTGGGAATGAGCGCTCAAGTGCTGATCTTTATCGCCTTCCTGCTCGCCTTCGCGGTCAAGGTGCCGATGTTCCCGGTGCATACCTGGCTGCCCGATGCGCATGTCGAGGCCCCGACCGGCGGTTCGGTGATCCTTGCCGCCATCATGTTGAAAATCGGCGGCTACGGATTCCTGCGCTTCAGTTTACCGATTACACCGGATGCCAGCGCATCACTCGACTGGCTCATCATCGCCTTGTCGTTGATTGCGGTGGTGTACATCGGGTTCGTCGCCCTGGTGCAGCAAGACATGAAGAAGCTGATCGCCTATTCGTCGATCGCCCATATGGGTTTCGTCACCCTGGGATTCTTCATCCTGTTCGCGCTCCTGCGGCACTCCGGGGAAAGTACCGGGGCGGTGATGGGCATCGAGGGCGGAATGATCCAGATGATCTCTCATGGTTTTATTTCGGCCGCCTTGTTCCTGTGCGTCGGCGTGCTTTACGACCGGATGCATTCCCGCCAGATCGCCGACTACGGCGGTGTCATCAATACCATGCCGTGGTTCGGCGGTTTCATGGTCTTTTTCGCAATGTCGAATGCCGGCTTGCCGGGGACCTCGGGCTTTGTCGGTGAGTTCATGGTGATCCTCGCGGCCTTCCGTGCCGATTTCTGGTTCGCGTTCCTGGCCGCCACGACGCTGGTCCTGGCCGCCGCGTTCACCCTGTGGATGGTCAAGCGGGTGGTCTACGGCGAGGTCAAGACCGAGAAGGTCGCCGCGCTTGCCGATCTGGATAAGCGCGAAGTATTCAATCTCGGCGCCCTGGCCGCGGTGGTGCTCTTGTTTGGCCTGTGGCCCGCGCCGCTCGTCGAGGTCATGCACAAGAGCGTCGAGCACCTGGTTGCCCAGGTCAGTGTCTGCAAACTGCCCGCCGCGGAGTCCGCTGATTGCTTGTTGGCACGGCCGGCGCCCGTGGCGTTCCTGGCGCCTTAACTAAGGTGTCCACAACCTGATCTCACCCGACATCGCCGCGCCTGGTCGGTCTTGACCTGACCAGGCGCCTGTTCACGGAATATGCCCATGCCATTCGATGCTGCGAACCTGTTGCCCATCCTGCCGGAGATCGTCGTCGCGATCACCGCGAGCCTGGTGCTGATGGTTGACCTGTACCTCAAGGATGAGCACAAAGGTTTCAACCATACGCTGGCAATCATCGGTCTACTCGTCGCGATCGGGTTCACCGGCGCGGTCGGCGGTGGTGCGCAGGAGTTGTTCTTCGATGGGAATGTGGTGCGTGATGCGATGAGCGACCTGCTCAAGGGGGCGGTGCTGGTCATCTCGATCTTCGCCTTTGTCTATGCTCAACCCTGGCTCAAGGATCGCGGCCTCCTGCTTGGCGAGTATTATGCACTGGGTCTCTTTGCCGTGCTCGGTATGCTGGTGATGATCGACGCCAATAGCTTCCTGACGCTCTACCTCGGTCTGGAGCTCCTGGCGCTCTGTTTCTATGCACTGGTGGCCTTTGATCGTGACTCGCCGACCGGGTCCGAGGCGGCGATGAAGTATTTTGTCCTCGGCGCTTTGGGTTCGGGGATGCTGCTCTACGGCGTTTCCATGATCTACGGTGCGACCGGCTCGATCGAGTTTGGCCCGGTGGCGCAGGCGATCGCCGAGCAAGGGACGAAAGACAAGGTTCTGATCTTCGGAATCGCCTTCCTGGTGATCGGCATCGGTTTCAAGTTCGGCGCGGTGCCCTTCCACATGTGGGTGCCGGACGTCTATGAGGGGGCGCCGACCCCGGTCGCGTTGTTCTTGAGTTCCGCCCCCAAGATGGCGGCTTTCGCCCTCGCCGTGCGGCTGTTGGTCGACGCCATGGGCGGCCTGCAGGCGGACTGGCAAGGAATGTTGGCGATCCTGGCCGTGCTGTCCATGGGCCTGGGTAATCTGGTCGCCATCGCTCAGACCAACATCAAGCGGATGATGGCTTACTCGGCCATCTCGCATGTCGGCTTCATTTTTCTGGGACTCCTGGCCGGCTCGTCGCAAGGTTATGCCGCGGCCATGTTCTACGCGATCGTTTACGCTCTGACGACGGCGGGCGCGTTCGGCATCATGATCATCCTGAGCCGGAAAGGGTTCGACGTCGAGCAACTGGAGGATTTGCGCGGGCTCAATGACCGCGATGGCTGGTATGCAGCTATGATGGCGATCATGATGTTTTCGGCCGCCGGGGTTCCGCCGACGGTCGGTTTCATGGCCAAGCTGCTGGTATTGGAGGCAGTGGTGCGGATCGATATGGTGTGGCTGGCCCTGGTTGCCGTGTTCTTTTCAATCATCGGCGCCTTCTACTATCTGCGGGTGGTGAAGCTCATGTATTTCGACCGGCCAACGACCGACGCGCCCATCCTCAACTCCGGCGGTGTGCGCGCGGTGATGTCGGTCAACGGGCTGGCCATCCTGTTCCTGGGTCTGTTTCCGGCGGCTTTGCTGGGTTTGTGTCAAGGCGCCTTCGCCTAGGGCGACTATTTCCGCCATCCACCACTGTCCGGCTGTTCAGAACCCTTGGCACAGGCTACCATGTGGCATGGTTTCTACAGAGCGGGAGCTCCCCAGTATGTTTCGCGGTAGCATCGTAGCCCTGATTACGCCCATGGATGCGGATGGCGGGATCGATGACGCGAGTCTGAAGCGTCTGGTCGATTTTCATGTGGACGCGGGAACCACGGCCATCGTCTCGGTCGGGACCACCGGCGAGTCGGCCACGCTGGACGAGGACGAGCACTGTCGTCTGATCGCCCGCACCCTGCAACTGGCCGATGGGCGCATCCCGGTGATCGCCGGTACCGGGGCAAACTCGACCCGTGAGGCGATCACGCTGACTCGCTGCGCCAAAGAGGCGGGTGCCGACGCCGCCTTGCTGGTCACTCCCTACTACAACAAACCCACCCAGGAAGGACTTTATCTGCACTACCGGGCGGTCGCCGAAGCCGTAGATATCCCCCAGATCCTTTACAACGTGCCGGGGCGCACGGCATGCGATCTGCTGCCTGAGACCGTGGCGCGATTGGCCAAAGTCGACAACATCATCGGTATCAAGGATGCGACCGGCGACCTCAAGCGCGTCGCCGCCCTGCGCGAGGGCTGCGGCGACGCGTTCGCACTCTACAGCGGCGACGACGCCTCGGCCTGCGACTTCATGTTGCTTGGCGGCGACGGGGATATCTCGGTGACCGCGAATGTTGCCCCGCGACTGATGCAAGAGATGTGTCAGGCGGCCCTGGCAGACCAACGCGTGATCGCTCGTGCCTGCGACCGGCGACTGTCCGCGCTGCATCGGGACCTGTTCGTGCAGTCCAATCCGATTCCGGTAAAATGGGCGGCCTGCGAGTTGGGTCTGTGCGGCGTCGGTATTCGGCTGCCGTTGACTTGGCTCTCCGATCAATTCCATGCGCGTGTGCGGGCCGCACTGGAGCAGGCGGGCTGCCTGTGACGGTCGGTCCAGCGCCCCGATGCGGGCCACGGCGCGTCCCTTTTGAGAGGTCCCGGACCTTGAGACCTTCCCCTGTACTGGGCGGCACTGCCGTCCTGTTGCCGCTGGCATTGCTGGTTGTCTGTGGATTGACCGCTTGCGGCTCGGCATCCATTCAGGAAATGTTGCCCGACCAGAGTCTGGCCTACAAGAAAAGCCGGCAGGCCGAGGAAAACCTTGAGTTGCCTCCGGATCTGAGAAGCGGGAAGTTCGATGACGCGATGGACGTGCCGCCCATCGACGGCGGAGCCACCTACTCGGAGTACGCGGGGGGGCGGGCGCAACGGCAGCGCGATACCGCGGCGGGGGCCGTGCTGCCTGCCGTCGAGAACGTTCAGTTGCGCCGCAGCGGCGATTCCCGTTGGCTCGAGGTGCAGGCGACCCCGACGCAGGTTTGGCCGCGGGTGATCGCATTCTGGCGCGAGCAGGGCATTCTGCTGGTCGATCAGAACCCCACGGTCGGGGTGATGAAAACGGATTGGATCGAGAATCGTGCCGAAGTGCCTCAGGGCTTTGTGACCCGATTGATCCGTAAGGTGGCTGATGGACTCTACGCCACGTCGAGCCGGGATCAGTACAGCGTGCGCATCGACAACGGGCCGACCGCGGGGGTCACCGAGGTCTATCTCACCCACCGCGGAATGGAGGAAAAGCTCGAAACCGGCACCCTGGGCGACAGTAAGCGGACGGTCTGGCAGCCTGGTAAGAGCGACCCGGAGCGGGAAGCGGAGATGCTGCGCCGGCTGATGCTGTTCCTGGGTGCCCCGGAAAAGCAGGCCGCCGCCGCCGTCGCGTCGTCGGCCGCACCGCGGGCAGCCTCTGCGGCGCGCCTGGTGAGCGAAGGCGCCGGGCCTGCGTTGCTGATTGCAGAGGAATTTCGCCGCGGTTGGCGGATCACCGGTGCGGCGCTCGACCGCGCCGGCTTCGCGGTCGAGGATCGCGACTTGAGTCGCGGCATTTATTTTGTCCGGTATCAAGATGCGGATGGCGCGGGGGCCGGGAAGCGGAGCCTCGTCGACCGGCTGGCGTTCTGGCGCAAGGACGGAATCGACCGGGTGAGGCAGTATCAAATCAAGGTTGAAGGCAACGATACCGAAACGCGGGTCAGCGTACTCGATGCGAAAGGCAACCGGGAGAGTTCCACCGGTGCGCAGCGTATCCTCACCCTGCTGCAGGAGCAGATGAAGGGCTAGGCGCCCAGAGTTGATGACATGCGTTCGGCACCCAGTCGCGCACCCCTGCTGCCAGGCCTCGCCTTGGCGGTCTGCGCGGTCTGGGGTGCCGACCCGGTGCTCGAGTCGCCGACTCAGGCGCGAGGGCATGCGGCCGCCTGGTACGAGCAGGCGCTGACCGAGGTGAATGCGGGGCAGACCGCTGCCGCCTATCTCAGCCTGAAGAGCGCTCTGCGGCAAGATCCCTTTTTTCTCGCCGGCCACCTGCTGCTCGCTCGCGTCTATATCCAACTCGGTCAAGGCGACAAGGCCGAGAAAGAACTCCTGATCGCGGAAGGGCTCGGGGCTCACCAGTCATTGACGCTGATCCCGCTCGCCCGTTCCTATCTGTTGCAGGGCAACGCCGAAAAGCTGCTCGGCGAGCTGTTTCCCCTGGGAACTCTGGTCGACGAGGACGCCGAGTTGTTGGCCTTGCGCGGCCAGGCCCACCTGCAACTCGGTCAGTTGTACGACGCCCAACGGGCGTTCGAGCAAGCCGGGGAACGCGATCCCACGAATGTCGGCGCCATGCTGGGTCAGGTCCATGTCCTGATGTTGCAGGGCGATCTCAACGCGGCCTCAGACTACGCCCGTCGTGCCGTCGCGCTGGCCCCGGACAATCCGCGGGCCTGGTTGCTGCGGGGAATGCTGCTGCGCGGCGGCGGCGATGTGCCGGCCGCACTGCGCGATTTCGAGCGGGCGGTCGCGGTCTTGCCGGCCTATTTGCCCGCGCAGATCGCCCGGATCAGTGCCCTGCTCGAGCTCGATCGATTAGAAGAAGCACTGGCTGCCGCTGAAGAGTCACTGACGCTGTATCCGCGAGATCCGCGCACCTTCTATGTGAAGGCGGTTGTTCATGCACGGCGACTGGAGTTCGATGCGGCTCAGGCCGCACTGCGTCAAACCGAGGTGCTGATTTCCCAGTTGCCGCGCGAACTGATCGACGCGCATCCGCCGACCCTCTTGCTGGCCGGTATGGTGAACTTCAGCCTGAAGCAGTGGACCCAGGCCACGCTTTACCTCGCGCCCTTTATCGAGCAATTCCCCGATACGGTCGGCCCGCGGATCCTCTTGGCCCGGATTGCGCTCGACCGACAGCAGAATGAGCGGGCCATCAGGCTGCTTGAACCGGCACTGAGTCTGGCGCCGGGCGATCAGCAGGTGTTATCCCTGTTGGCCGAAGCCTTTATGCGTGACGGACAGCACGTCAAGGCCGCGCTGTTCCTGCAGCAGGCGCTGGCGGCCGGGGACGACAATCTGGTGTTGCGCACCCAGCGCGCGGTCAATCAGTTCGGGCTCGGCCGGACGGCCCAGGCGATCGAGGAACTGGGTGCGGTCGTCGCGGCCGATCCTCGGTATGCGGAGGCGAGCGCGACTCTGGTTGTCACCAACCTGAAGGAACGGCGTTTCGAGGAGGCGGTCAAGGTTGCGACCGCACTGCTGGACGGCTATCCGGAGAACATCACCTATTTGAACCTCTATGGTGTCGCCCAGTTGGCGGCCGGCAACCGGGCAGCCGCCCGCTGGGCCTTTGATCTCGCCGTGGTCCTGGACTGGCGTTTTGTTCCGGCTCAGCTCAACCTTGCGGAGTTGGACCTGCGCGAGCACCGGCCGAATGGGGCGCGCGACCGGTTGCAGTGGGTGCTGGCCCGCAACCCGGATCAGCTCTCCGCGCTGTTGCTGTTGGCACGAACGGTCGAGCAACTGGGTCTGCGCGAGCAGGCGCGGGAATTGGCGGAGCGGGCGGTCAGCGCGGACCCGACCGCGGTTCCGGCGGCCGTCTACCTGACCGATTTGTTGTTGAAGATGCAGCAGACCGAAGCGGCGCTGACGGTGGTCGAAGCGGCCGAAGCGCGCGCGGCGGACCCGGAAGATCTCGCGCTGTTGGTCGCGTTGAGTCGGGCCTATCTCGCCAACGGCCACCGCGCAACCGCACAGGTGGTGCTGCAGCGGGGTTCCAGTCTGGCTGGTTACCATGCGGCCGGTTTGCTTGAGCTGGCGCTCCTGCAATGGCAGGCGGGTGACCGCAATGGTGCGATCTGGTCCCTCGAAAAAGCGGTCGAGGGACAGCCGCGGTACCTTCCGACCCGGATCAAGTTGGGAGAGTTGTACGCCGAGGTCGGCAAGCTCGCCCAGGCGGAGACTTTGGCCACGGCCTTGCGCAAAGACTTTCCGCAGGAGCCTTACGGGGAACATCTGCTGGGGACGATCGCGCGCGCGCGCGGCGACGATGCGCGCGCCCTGGAACACTTCAGGCGCGCGCTGAAATTGCGCGAGTCGCCCGTTCTGGCGGTCAGGACCTACGAGACCCTGCGGGTCGCTCAGGGCGTCGGGCCGGCGACCGACTTTCTCCGGCGATGGGTCGAGAAACATCCGGACGATGCGGTCGCCAGACAAGCCTTGGCCGAGGGTTTGTTCCGCGGGGGACGGGTCGCCGAGGCCAAGGCCATCTATCAAAGTGCGCTCTTGCGCACGCCTGACAATGCCATTTTGTTGAATAATTTGGCATTGATCTATGCGCAGGAAGGCGACGCGCAGGGGATCGCGCTGGCGCGTAAGGCCCAGGCGCTGCTGCCGGTGCCTGAGACCGCGGACACTCTGGGTTGGGTGCTGGTACGCGCCGGTCAAGTCGCCGAAGGCTTAGGCTATTTGCGCGATGCCCAGTCCCGCGCGGCTGCTGACCCTGGGATCCGCTACCACATCGCTTACGCCCTGGTGCACATGGGCCGTGATGAAGAAGCGTTACGCGAACTCACGCTGTTGTTTCGCAAGGATGCCGACTTCCCGGAGCAGGAGGCCGCGGACCAGCTGCGCCGGGAGGTTCAGGCGCGTCTCGGACGGGGATCCGGCGCGGGGGACGCTGGACTCGATCCGGTGGTCGAGTGACTCGACCGGCCTATGCATTGCCGTCACGGCCGCGGGCCCCTGCCTGGTTTGTGCTTTCTCCTTGCAGTGCCGCGGACTTGGCCTCACCTTGCGCGCACCTGGGGTATTGTGTCGTATGTTGTCCGACCGCGACTGATCTGATCGCCTTTTATGTTCGACCACTTGCTGATCATCTGTGCTGGAAACCTCTGCCGCAGCCCGCTGGCCGAGGTGATGATGCGTGATCGCCTGGCGCGATCAGGCCGGGCGGTCGAGGTGCGTTCCGCCGGCCTGATCGCCGCGGTAGATGATCCGGCGGACGAAATGATCCGGCTGGTGGCGGCCGGGCACGGTCTGGACCTGAGCACGCATCGCTCCCGACCGATCGATCCGGAACTGGTGCGGTGGGCCGACCTGGTGTTGGTCATGGAGCGCGTCCGTCGCCGCCACTTGCTGGAGTTGGCCCCGTCGAGCGCGGGCAAGGTCTATCTCCTGGGTCATTGGGGCGGCATCGAGATTCCCGATCCCTACCGGCAGGGCCGGGAGGCCTGCGAGGCGGTCTATCACCAGATCGCGACCGCGGTGGAGTTGTGGCTGTTGCGCTTGTAGCGCGATGGTTGCGGTCTTGGTAAGGATGCCCTCCTGTCCCTTCAGCCAAACATTGCCATCCTGGACCTGGCCATGCCCAAGGCTACCGGCATTGAGGTCGCCCGCCGTGTGGAGGCTTCGGCCCTCAAGACCCGGGTTGTGTTTCACCATGTACGACGCCGCCGCCTCCGCGCTCCACGCCCACGAGGCGGGCGTTTCCGGCTATGTCGTTAAGGACAACTCCTTCGAGGATCTGGTGATGGCGGTGCGGAGCACCGTCGGCGGGACCTTCGTCACCCCGGCGATCCGGGCCAAACTCGGGGCCTTCCAGCGCAACGGCCAGCCGCCGGCCGCCCTGTCGCCGTGCGAGCGGGAGCTCGTCCGCCTGATCGCCGGGGGCAAGAGCAGCCAGGAGATCAGGCGGGTCCTCGCCATCAGCCCGCGGATCGTGGATACCTGCCGGAATCGGCTGATGGACAAGCTGGGGCTCCATTCGGTGGCCGATGGAGCTGAGGATGGTGGGCCAGGATCGGTGTGGATGTCGGGGGTGTGCAGATCCCTCGACTTTGTGCAATGAATGCACAATACTCGCCCCATGCCAACGATCCATCGCCTGCCCAGCATGACCATCCGCGTGAACGTGCCCGATCACCGGCCCGCGCACGTGCATGTGGTCCTGACGGACCGGCGCGACGCCTTGGTTTAACTGGACACCCTGGAGACGGTCAGCCGCACGGTGCGCACCACCGAGATCGCAGAGGCCCTCGCGTGGATCGCCGCAAACCGTGACCGCGCCCGTCAGATCTTCGAGGACTGCAACCCATGATCCACGACCCGCAGCATACCCTAACCGCTCTGGAGGTCTCGCCGCCGTTCGACCTGCGTCTGACCTTTGCCGACGGGTCCGCGTTGTCCGTCGATCTAGCCCCAACCATCCGCACGCATCGTGCGCTGGCCGCGCTCGCCGATCCCGCGCTCTTCGCCACAGCACGCCTGGACTCGCGGGGCGGATACGTGGTCTGGATCGAAGATGACCTGGAGATGGCCGCCGACAACCTCCGCAACCTCGCCATCGAGCAGGCCGGTGGGATTGGCCACGAGCGCCTGACGAACTGGATGACCGAGCATGGACTCACCCAGGAGCGCGCGGCGGATGCCATCGGTATCTCGCGGCGAATGCTGAACTACTACCTGGCGGGCTCCAGGCCAATCCCCAAGACGGTGTGGCGTGCTTGCGTGGGGTGGGCGGCGGAGCGTAAGGCGCGGAAGGCGGCGGCCTAGCTTGCCCTGCTCCCCCGCAGCCGCTAGGGTTCGGGGCCGTGGATGACATGGCCAACCCCCACCCCACGACACCTTCCTTCGCGAGGGCTTCGGCCAGCGGTCCTGGCGGGTTCGGTGCTTGCGTGACCAGACGCGCGCGGACTGTTCCGCGTTGGGCAGGGTTCGGAAGAGCAGCGACAGAAAGGCAAGCCAGGAGGCGGCCGGCAGCTCCCAGTCAGTGTACTTTATCCGGCATTCGGGGTGCCGGGCGCGAACGATTGCCTCGGCGAGACCCCGGGGATGGCAGATCGACAGATCGAAGAGGCAGTCTCTCCGCGCCGGGATCTCGGCGACAATCTCATCGGCCGACGCGAAACCGTCGCGGAATTCAACCTCGCCGCTCGCGTCATCCCAGTGGGAGAAGAACACCACAACCTTGGCATCGCCCTCAAACAGGCGACCCAGCTCGCCCTTGCGCAGCGTGCCAGCAACTTGGACCCCGAGGCGTTCGAACAGCGGGAGGAAGGTCCCGGCCGGTAACATGTGCTGGTATTCACTCCAGGCACGGCCGGCCGAGAAACGCCTCAGGTCCTCCGTCTCTCGCGCCGCCGTGAAGGAGGCCAGATCAGTCGGGATGCCGAAACCGAGGGTGCAGTCCCGCGGCTTAACGACGCAATTGAGGATGTCGCTCATCGGGATTGCCAGCCTCTCGTCAGGGTCTCGACCGGCAAGTCTTGTCAGCTCGCATCCTTCCCGTCATGGCAAGGCCACCAAATAACGAACGCCCGCCGGCGGCTGGGTTTGCTCGACCAGAATCGTGTGGCCGAGGGCATCGATCAGCTCGATGTCGCCCTTCTTGATGTTGCGCTGCTCTTTCTCTAGGGATTTGCGCAGCGCCCTCGCCATATCCTCTTGGGACAGCAACAGTATATCGGGCTCCCGCTGCAGGATGCGATTGATCGCCCGGAAGAGTTCGACAACGGCATCGCGGGTCTTGGCCCAAACCTTGACCACTA
>CAYYAY010000114.1:0-14277 GCA_964470155.1 uncultured Lamprocystis sp.
CTCCTCCAGGCGGCCGTTGTTCCACTCGTAATGGTGGTCCGACTCCAGGTAATACGTGGTCCAGTAGATCGCCTCCGAGACCAGAAGGCCGTCCGCCGAGCGCGGTGTGGGGTCCGCCGCGGGCAGGCGGCGGGGTGGCGGGGCCGGGACCTGCGACGCGGGTGCGGGCTGGGGGGCAGCGATGGATGACATGGGCGACGGACATCCGAAGGTTGGGATCGCAGGAACAAACCCTACCACGAATCCGGCGGCACCGCGCGGGCTGGTCGGGTTCCCCCCGCTGATGTTCCGGCCAGCCGCGGGCATTCGGAGTCCAAGCCTTCAGCCTTGGACTCCAGGTCGCCGGCCGGAACAATGACCAAGGCTCCCACCGGAGTCGGACCGGCCGGTCTGGCGCCATCAGTGACCCATGGCCGCGCTTTGATATTCCATCAAAGTCGGCAGCGCGATGGCGGCGATGATCCCGCCGACCAGCCCCACCACCATGAAGACGATCGAAATAATGCCCACCACGCGCTCCCAGCTTGGCGTAGGGCGTGGTGGTCCGAAGCGGTTGGCCATCGCGTCACCACGCTTGAAGGCGAGCACGAGCACCGCCACCAGATTAGCCAGCGGAACGATCAGGAGAATCGACCACCAGCCGGCGGCATTGATGTCGTGGAAACGGCGGATGGCCAGCAACAGATAGACGACGAGGAACAGAATCTGCGGGATCAGCAGGCCGATGCCCATGAACAAGGGGGCCGCCTCCTGCGCCGCGGGTTCCGGCATGACGACCACGCCGAGTGCCATGAGTCCGAAGACGATGCCCATCATCAGAAACCCGAGCACCAGGTTCCAGGCCAGCCAGCTCAGCCGGGTGAAACGGCCCGTGGGGTCGAACGGGTTGGTGGTGTCGACCAGGCCGGCGGCGGGTCGGCTCAGATCGCTGCGGGGACTGGAGTAGGGATTGCTTGGTTCCATGGTCGGTTGCCTGTGTTGCGGTTTTCAGTGGAATGCTCCGCGCCGGGAGTATGCGGCCCGCGGCCGGTCCACACACACCAGCGTCCGGGTATTTAGCCGGATCGGCGCCGTTGGCGCAAGCACGGGGCGGCTCAAACCGAGATATATCGCATTCGGGCGTAATAACCGGATGTAGGGGCGGGTTTCAAACCCGCCTCTACACCAAAGGTCTGTCTGGATATAAGGTACGAAGGCGATACTTGCGTCAACCCGGATCACCCCGCCAATCTGGAGCACGATTTTCCGGCACGCGCTACTTTATTCAGGACTCAGTGCCAGCGAGGTCTCATGCCATGTCCCAAACCGCCGAGGATTTCTACCTGGCCTTCGCGCAAGGCCGCGAGCCCGACAGCGATGAACCCGAGATGGAAAGCTCCCTGCACTATGATCAGCTGGCCTTGCTGGTCAGCACCCTGGATTGGCACTGGCGCGACCGGGACGATTTCTTTATCGGCGCGAACCTCAGTGTCTATTTCCGGCGTGACCAGTTCGCCCCGCGGGAGCTGCGCGGACCGGATTTTTTTCTGGTGCGCGGTGTGGAGCGTCGGCCGCGACGTTCGTGGACTGTTTGGCTGGAGCAGGGGCGGTACCCGGATCTGATCATCGAACTGCTGTCCGATGAGACCGCCCGCACGGACCGGACGGCCAAGAAGTCGCTGTACCAGGACGTTTTCCGTACTCCCGAGTATTTCTGGTTTTCACCCGACACCCATGATCTGGCCGGCTTCCACCTCGTGGATGCGCGGTATCAGCCCATCGCGGCAGACCCGGCAGGCCGGCTACCCAGCGCCATGCTCGGCTTGCATCTTGGGGTACATGAGGGCCTGCTGCGGTTCTTCACCCCGGATGGCGCCCTGGTCCCGACCCTGGCTGAATCGGTGGCTCAGGAGCAGGCGCGAGCGGCTCAACAATGGGCCCGCGCCGAGCTGGAGCGCGCACAGGCCGAGCGGGAGCGAGGTCGGGCCGAGCAGGAGCGGATGCGGGCCGAGCAGGAGCGGATACGGGCCGATCAGGAGCGGATACGGGCCGATCAGGAGCACGCCCAGGCCGCCCAGGCGCGGGCGCGCGCGGACCAACTGGCCGCGCGCCTGATGGCGCTCGGTATCGACCCTGAGGCGCTTTGACTGAAATCGCTTCAGCGCGTGCTCTGCACCTGGACCCCATGGTCCGCCAGCCACTGCACATCGAGTCCCCAGGTTACGGATTGGACGTCAGGCAGTGCCTCCACCACCTCCATCGCGCGTTTCTGGTGATCCACCAGGGACTGCTGGGCCTTGACCATGGCCGGATGGTCATCACTCAGGCCCGCCAGTTCCGGATACACGATCGGCAGGAAGCGGGCGGCCGGAAAGGCTGCCGACCGGGGTGTCGATAGTGTTGCAACGCCGTTTTCCAGGGAGAGGACGCGGAACTGGTAGGGGTAATCGGACACGGCCGGGTCCGATTCAAGAACTTGATTGATCTCCCACACCCGGGGTTGCCAGGTCGAGCGCAGCCACATGACGAAAACGGCAATGACGATGACGCCAAGGACGACGCTATAATTTCGGGTAAAGCGATCCACGCGTGATATCCTCCGGGAAAGGGTTGGGGCTGGGTTTGGATGATGGGGCCGTCGGCAGACCGGCCGACCGACGGTGCAAGGCTATTGAAGACGGGGTGCCGCCGCATTGCGTATCCGCAGGCCGGCGCCGGGATCTGGCGCGGGGCCACTGGCGCGGATCATGGGCCCTGCCTTATCATCGTGTAGAATCGCGGTTTTACCACCACACGAGTGAGGCTCGTCCCGGCGGTGCGCCCACGCGCGTGAACCGGGCGGCCGGAGTTGAGCGTGCCAAGAGTGAGCGATAACGACGCACCGCGCAGGGGTGAAAACATCCCTGTTGGTCAAAGATCCTCGACGACCGGCGTTCCCAGAATCGGGCCGGGAGCCGACGAGGCGCTGGCCGCGGAACCGGCGCGCCGGTCGCGGGCGGCCCCATCGGCCGCCGCACCGGCGCGGCGTCGCTCGCCCCGCGCCCCGCGATCCGTCGGCGGGTGGTTCCTGCATTATCTGGCCCCTTTGGGAACGCCGCTGCAATTCCTGACCTTGGGTCTGTTCGGGGCGGCCCTCTTCGTCAATGTGACCCTGCCGGAGCTGCCGGATGTGAAGCAGGGGTTGAGCGAGGTTCAGCTCCAGGAGCCGTTGCGGGTCTACAGCGCCGACGGTGCCCTGATGGCCGAGTTCGGCGTGGAGCGGCGGCAACCCATGGCCTTCGATAAATTTCCGCCGCTGCTCATCAACGCCTTCCTGGCGACCGAGGACAGCCGCTTCTTTGAGCACGGCGGTATCGACGTGGTCGGGATGGGGCGCGCGCTGATCAACTACGCGTCCACCGGCATCAAGGCGCAGGGCGGCAGCACCATCACCATGCAGGTCACCCGCAACTTCTTCCTGTCCCCGGAGAAGACCTTCCGACGCAAGCTCGCGGAAGTGCTGCTCGCCCTGCATGTGGAGAAAACACTCAGCAAAGAAGAGATTCTGGAACTCTATCTGAACCAGATCTTCTTCGGCCATCGGGCCTATGGAGTCGCGGCCGCCGCTTCGCTCTACTATGGCAAGGACCTGTCCGAACTCAGTGTGGCCGAGATGGCGATGCTCGCCGGTATCCCCAAGGCACCCTCATCCAACAACCCGATCTCCAATCCGGAGCGCGCGCTCGAGCGGCGCGACTACATCCTCGGTCGCATGCTGGAACTGGGCTTCATCGATCAGACCCGGTTCGACACGGCCGTGCAGACGCCCGATCTGGCCAAACTCCATGGCCAACAGGTGGATCTCGAAGCCGGCTATGTTGCGGAAATGGTGCGGCGGGAGATCCAGAGCTATTACGGCGAGGCGGCGGCCAAGCAGGGCCTGCGGGTGACCACGACCATCGATTCCCGTCTGCAAACCGCGGCCCAGGAGGCTCTGCGCAAGGCCCTGCGCCAGTATGAGCGGCGCCATGGCTATCGCGGTGCCGAGGCGAAAGTCGACCTGGCCGGGGCCTCCGAGGCGGACATGGACGCCTACCTGGAGGGGGTGGCGCGGGTGCCAAGCCTGGAGCCGGGGCTGGTGACCGGCATCGCGTCGGGAGTCGCCCAAGTCTACATGGGTGGGGGCCGCTGGACGACCCTGGGACTCGGTCAGGTCAGTTGGGCACGGCAGTTCCGCAACGCCGGTTGGCGCGGTGGGGTGCCGCGCCGGGTCGCCGATGTGGTGGCCAAGGGTGACCTGATCCGGTTGCGTCTTGATCAACAAGGCCAATGGGAATTGAGTTCCATCCCGGCGGTTACCGGCGTGCTGGTCACCCTCGCACCCCGCGACGGGGCGGTGCAGGCCATGGCGAGCGGTTACGCTTACACTGAAAGCCAGTTCAACCGCGCGGTGGACATGCGTCGGCAGCCAGGGTCGAGCTTCAAGCCTTTCATCTATGCCGCGGCCCTCAACGAGGGCTGGACCCCGGCGAGTCTGATCAATGACGCGACGGTCAAGGGCGTCGGCAATTGGAGCCCGCAGAATTCGGATGGTCGTCAGCTGGGGCCCATTCGGATGCGCAAGGCGCTGGCCTTGTCGCGCAACCTGGCCTCCATCAACCTGCTGCAGAGCGTCGGTCTCGACGACGCGAGCCGCTTTATCCGGCGTTTCGGCTTCGAGGTCGATCCGAAAGTCCTGGGTCCGACCATGGCTCTGGGTACCATCGAGACCTCGCCGATGAAGATGGCGGAGGGGTATGCCATCTTCGCCAACGGCGGTTATCACGTCCTGCCCTATTTCATCGCGCGCATCGAAAACGCCAACGGGGATGTCATCTACGAGGCATCGCCGCCGCGGTCCTGCTCCGATTGCTGGTACCGCTACGGGAAGGACAAGCCCGCGCGGACCGAGGCCGTCGCGGGTGAACATCTGGCCGAACAGGTCATAGATCCGCGCATTGCCTATCAGATGACGTCCATGATGCGGGATGTCATCGAGCGGGGGACCGGCACCCGTGCCCTGCGCCTCAACCGTAAGGATATCGTCGGCAAGACCGGCACCACCAATGATGTGCGCGACTCCTGGTTCTGCGGTTATCAGGCCGATTTCGTCACGGTTGCCTGGCTGGGCTTCGATAACAACGAGAAGCTCGGCCGCGGGGAGGAGGGCGGTCGGGCGGCCCTGAGCATGTGGACCGACTACATGGACGATGCGTTACAAGACAAGGCCGTTGCCCAACTCGATCTGCCGCCCGGCATGGTCCGGGTGCGTGTCGACGGCAACCGCGGTACCGAAACCAAGTCCACCGGGGGCCTGACCGAGGCGGTGATGGAGGAATACCGGCTGATGCTGATGGGACCGGAGCCGGTGGCTGACGGCGGCCTGACAGCGTCGGGCGCCAAGAAAAAGACCGCCGCCGTCAAGCCCAAGACCCAGGCCGCCAAACCCGTGCGCGCGGCGCCCAAGGTGGTGGACGATCTCTTCTAATCTGCCGGGGCCGATCGCCGCCAAAAAACATCGCATACCGCGATGGGCGCGGTTTAAGCCATCGGCTCGACGCCGACGGCCGGGCAACCGACAGGCACCAGCCGCGGTGCCTGCTGCAGTTGCATGAGATCATCGCGCAGCGACGCCAGCCGACTGTTGAGTCGTTTGCGCTGGGCTTGGTCCAGGGTCGCCCCGAGCCGGATCAGCAGTTCACCCATGCGCTCACCGATCAGGTCCCCGGCCTCGGCCAAGGCCGGGGGCAGGTCCTGATAATCGACCAGCCAGGCGCTCAGGAAGCGCTCGATGCTGGTCGCGTTGGCATCGGCGCGCAGCAGCGCGATCAATTGCTCTCGCTTGCGCGTGCGGTAGTCTAACAGGGCTTGGGTCGTGTCCGGCATCCGGCCGGTCACGTCCGCGACCAGCGTGCGCTGGGCGGCGCTCAACGGGCCGGTCCATTCTTCAATCGACTCGACATACCGCTTGGTGCGCTTGCGCAGTTCCCGCCCGAGATCGCGGGTGCCGGGCGCGACCCGGTCGTCCGCGTACTCGGCCGCGAAGCGCTGCTCCAAGGCCTGGACTTGCGCGGGTGTCAGTCCCGCCAGCAAGGGTGCCGTCGCCGCGGTTGCGAGTCGGGCGTGACGCAGGTATAGGGTACGGAACGCGGCCGTCAGGCAGCGGGTATTGGTCTGGTCGAATCCGTTGACACTAGCCGTGTGCAAAGCGTCGAACAGGCCCGCGAGACCCGGCAGTTCCTCCGTCCGATGCGTCTTGAGCGCGGCCTTCAGGCTTGGCTCCCAGCGCGCCAGTTGGTCGCGGTCCAGCTGCAGGTAGTCATCGGCGTAACGCTTGATGAGGAACTCGGAGGTGCCATAGGCAATTTGCAGTTGGCTGCAGCCGGCCAGGGCGGCACCGACCAGTATCCCGAGCAGGATCAGCCGGGGTACGCGGAGACCAAGAGATTTCATGGGGAAGCGTTGCCTCTGAAGGTTCAACGGGAGGTCCCCCGCCATTGACGCGCGCCGCGGGCTGGGCCAGGATGCACGGCTGGAATCGGACCGGAATCCAGATCAAGATTGCGTTTTTCATTGCTATCAATGGGATCAATCTGACCGCACACAAGGGCCGATCCTCTCAACCCGGTGGCCGGAGGCGAGGTGGCGACTGTCCCCATGAACCCAGGGTGCCGGGCACCTTGCCTGACCGAATCTGAGTCAACCATGTCCATGCCCAAGAAAGCTTCCGATGTCACACAGAAATACCTGAACCTGTTGGCGCAGAAGTATCCGTCGATTCAGGCTGCATCGACGGCCATCATCAACCTGACGGCCCTGCTGCAACTCCCCAAGGGAACCGAGCATTTCCTCTCCGATGTCCATGGTGAGCATGAAGCCTTCGAGCATGTCATTCGCAATGGTGCCGGATCGATCTGGCGTAAGATCGACGCGATGTTCGGCGACGCGATGACGAAACCCGAACGGCGCAATCTGGCCACGCTGATCTACTATCCCGAGCTGAAAGCGCCCATGATGTTGCGCTGCGTCGCCGACAAGGACGAATGGAGCCGGCTGACGCTGATCCGCCTCGTCAAGTTCTGCCGCAGTCTCACGGCAAAATACCGTCGGGAAACGGTGCGCGGCTTTCTGCACAGTCAGGTTGCCGACACCATCGAGGAACTGCTCTACGATCAGCAGGGCGTCGAGTCCAAGACCGCGTATTACCAGAGCCAGATCGATACCATCGTGTCGACCGGCAGCACCCTGACCTTCATCACCACCCTGGCGGAACTGATTCAGCGCCTGGCCGTGGCGAAACTCCATATCATCGGCGACATTTATGATCGCGGCCCGGGCGCCCACCGGATTCTCGATTTATTGATGCAGTACCATCAGGTCGATATTCAATGGGGTAATCACGATATCCTGTGGATGGGGGCGGCGGCGGGCAGCGAGGCCTGTATTGCCAACGTCATCCGTTTCAGCCTGCGTTACGGCAACATGGAAACGCTGGAGAACGGCTACGGCATCAGTATGTTGCCGCTGGCCTCGTTTGCGCTTCAAACCTATATGGATGACCCCTGTGAGCTCTTTGCGCCCAAGCTGCCCAAGGAACACAGCTTCACCAGCCAGGAAATCCGCCTGCTGGCGCAGATGCAGAAGGCGATCACCATCATCCAGTTCAAGCTGGAGAGTCAGGTGATCAAGCGCCGTCCGCACTATTTGATGAACGATCGTCTGCTGCTCGATCAAGTCGACTATGAACGCGGCAGCATCAGGCTGGACGGGGTGGATTATCCCCTGCTGGACCACCTGTTCCCCACGATCGATCCGGCCCAGCCGGATGTCCTCACGCCGGAAGAGCAGACGGTGATGGACAAGTTGCTGCAGTCCTTCGTCAACAGCCGCAAGTTGCAGCAGCACACGCGTTTCCTCTTTGCCAACGGCAGCCTGTACCTGGTCCACGACGGCAATCTGCTCTATCACGGCTGTGTCGCCATGAACGAGGACGGCCAATTCCGCGCCTTCAACGTCGATGGCGAGTCCTTTACCGGCCGGGCGTTTCTCGATCGGGTGGACCGGCTTGCGCGGCAAGGCTATTTTGCGATCGATAACCCGGCGCAGAAGCAATACGGCATGGATGTCATGTGGTTCCTGTGGTGCGCGCCCCAGTCACCGCTCTTCGGCAAGGAGAAGATGGCGACCTTCGAGCGTTGTTTCATCGCCGACAAGGCGACCCATGCCGAAAAGCGCAATCCCTACTATGCGCTGCGTGACACCGAGGGCAGCGCGCGCAAGATTCTTGCCGAATTCGGCCTCGACCCGGACCACGGCTGCATCATCAACGGTCATGTGCCGGTGAAGGTCGGCAAGGGCGAGCGACCGATCAAGGCCAACGGTAAACTGATCGTCATCGATGGCGGCTTCTCGCGCGCCTATCAGAAAGAAACCGGCATTGCCGGTTATACGCTGATCGCCAATTCACGCTACCTGCTGCTCGCCGCGCACCAACCCTTTGAGTCGACGCACAAGGCCGTGTCGGAGGAGCTCGATATCGACACCGAGACCGAGGTCATCCACACCTACCCGCGCCGGATGTTGATCGGCGATACCGACCGCGGCCGTGAAATCCAGGAGCAGATCGACGAACTGCATGCGCTGCTGCATGCGTATCGCGCAGGGTTGATCAAGGAACATCGTCTCGACTGAGTCACCGTCACCATGCTTGTCTATCTCCACGGACTCAACAGCTCCGGCCTGTCGGTCAAGGCGCGGATGCTGCGCGAGGGTCTTTCGCCCCACACCGTATCGGCGCCGGACTACCCGGCCCATCGACCAGCCGCGGCGGTGCAGCGGCTGGGTGATTTCTTCGCCGAGCTCGGGGACGTGCGTCCCGCCGTCGTCGGCAGTTCCATGGGCGGCTTTTACGGCCAATGGCTGGCGCGTCGTTTTGCGTTTTCGCATCTGTTTCTGATCAACCCCGCGCTGACGCCTTGGGACCTGCTGCTGCCCCTGCGCGGCGAGACCATGACCACGGCGCAGGGGGAATCCTATCGGATCACCGCGGACCTGATCGAGGCAACCCGTCCCTACGGCATTACGAACCCCTGCGACGGCGTGCCGACCACGGTCTTCCTGGACCGCGGCGATGAGCTCATCGATTACCGCATCGCCCGGACCTGCTATCTGGACTGCGGCCGGCTGTTGATGTGGGACGGCGGGGATCATGCCTTCCAGCATCTGGAGGCGGCGATGGCGGTGATCCGTGAGCACCTGGAGTGAGTTCTTGTGTCAGCCCAGCAGCTTCCCCGCGATGTGGAAGCCGCCGACATAGGTGCCGATGCCGGCCCCCAGGGTGCTCAGCAAGAATACGACGAAGACGCGTGCGACCCGATTGCGCCACCAGCCGCGAATCGTGGCGACGTCACCGCGCAGGGTGCTGAAGTCGCCGACACTGGGTTTGCGCAGGGACAGTTCAACCACTCCGGTGACCATCCCGGCGCCGATGGCCGGGTGGAGTGTCGTTAAGGGTGCGGCCAGAAAGGCCGCAAGCACGGTCAGCGGGTGGCCGCCGGCGATCAGGGTGCCCAGTGCGCAGAGCCCGCCGGTGATCAGAATCCAGGAGACTACCAGATCGACGCCCAGCGCGGGGCTTTGCAGGAATCCGTAGCCCAGTCCGCCGATGACCAGCAGCAGGAGCAGCCAGGGCAGGACGGACGGCCAGCGGCTCGCTTTCGGCACCTGCTCCAGCGCCGTCAGTCGCGCCTGGCAGTCATCGCAGCCGGCGTTGAGCGCGCGGGCGATGCCCTTCAAGTGGCCGACCCCCACCACCACCAGGACGCGCTTGACCCCGTTGCGTTCAGCCTCCAGACGCAGCTTGGCCGCCATGTAGCGGTCGCGCTCGTCGATCAGCGGGGCGTACAGGTCCTGACGGTCGTGGGCGAACTCGGCGAAAGCGGTTTCCAGCACGTCGCCTTCCTTGAGCCGCTCCACCTCATCCTCGGTGACATCGTCAGTCGTCAGCAGCGCGGCCAGGAGGCCGACGAACAGGCTGTAGCGTTTCCACCAGTTCAAGCTCGCCGAGATGCGCCGCAGCGTGATGCCGATTTCGCGATCGATGAGGAGCACGGGCAGACCGCGCTCGCGGGCGAGGCGCACCGCGGCCCGCTGTTCGGCCCCGGGTTCGATGCCGAACTGATCGGCGAGGCGTTGCTGATAGGCCGCCAGTGCCAGGTTGGCCACGACCATGTAGACGCGTCGCTGCCGGATGACCGAGAACAGATCCATCTGCGCCAGCGACCTGGGGTCCATGAGGGCAGCGTAGCGGCTGCGGCACAACTCCACCGCGACGGCGTCGTAGTGCCCGCTGCCGATCAACTGCTCGACTTGCTCGACGCTGATGCGTGAGACATGCGCGGTGCCGAGCAGGGTGATGCGGGTCTCGCCAACGACAACTTCACATTGGGGTTCATCGGATGGCGAGACGATGGGTGGCAACATGGGGCAGTTCCTGCGGCGGTCGCTCACGAGGCGTGGGCGAGCATCATAACCCAGGGCGGGGGATCGGGGCGCCGTTGGTGGCCGTCGGAAGATCCCGTAAAATGTTCGCGAGTGGTGCCGCGCGCTCGCCTTTTATACCGGAGTCAGGATGAACGACACGCCTTTTCGCGGTCGAGTCACCGCATTGATACGGAACGGTTTTGCGTTTTCGGTTGTTCGTTTTCAGTTAAGATTTATCAAACATTGGGTGACGAAAAACGAAAAACGAAAAACCAACGACGACGGGTATCGCCTCGCCGGTCTGCTGCTCGCCGGTCTGCTGCTCGCCGGATGCGGCACCATCGAGCAAGACAAGCGCGCTCTGGGTCTTCAGGCGGCGACCGCGGCCTATCAGTCCGCCCTGCGCTGGGGTTATTTTGAAACCGCCTACGGGTACGTGCATCCGGAGCAGCGCGCGGGCAACAGCAAGGATCTGCCACCGGTGTTCAAGGATCTGCGCGTTGCGGGCTATGACCTCGTGCAGCCGTCGCTGATGCAGAACCCGGGGGAGGCCGTCCAGGTCGCCACGATCGAGTACTTCTACGAGGACCGGCAGGTGGTGAAGACGATCACCGATCGTCAGACTTGGACCTACGACCCGAAACTCGACAGTTGGTGGCTTTCCTCCGGCCTGCCGAAGTTCAAGTGAGGTCGGTGAAGCGGGCTTTCATCATGGTCCCGGTCAGCCGTGGCGCCGGCCGACTGAAGTCCAGGGCTTCAGCCTTGGATCGGTACCGGCCACGGCTGCGGCCTTGGACTCCCGATCCGTTGCGGCGGGACCATCGGGAACGTTGAAACCGCGGTCGAGACTCACCATTGTGTGGCCCTGATGAGATCAATTCAGGCACCGTCAAGGACCACCCGTCATGATTCCAGCGACCCCGTACTCCGCTCCCGCCAAGCTTGCTCACTGGCTGATCGCGGTGTTGATTCTGGCCGCTTTTCCGCTCGGGCTCTATATGCACGAATTGCCGCTGTCGCCCGAGAAGCTGCGCCTGTATTCCTATCACAAGTGGATCGGCATCACCGTGTTGTTGCTGTTCATGCCGCGGTTGCTATGGCGACTCGTGCGGCCGCCGCCGGCACTATTGCCGGGTCCGGCCTGGCAACTCAAGCTGGCCGAGGCCACCCACTGGCTGCTCTACCTGCTGATGGCGGCGGTGCCATTGTGTGGCTGGCTGATGAGTTCGGCCAAAGGGTTCCAGGTCGTCTATCTGGGTCTGGTGCCGCTGCCCGATCTGGTCGGCAAGGATCAGGCGCTGGGCACGTTGCTGGCGGATCTGCACAGCAGTCTCGCCTGGGCGCTCATAGTCCTGATCGTGATGCACGCCGCTGCGGCGCTCAAGCATCATCTGCTCGATCGGGATGACACGCTGCGCCGGATCTTGCCCTTCGTCAAATTGTCCTCCGGAGACACTCGCCCATGATCCATTCGCGCAGTGCCGGGTTGGCCGTCCTGCTCCTCGCCGGGGCCGCCCAGGCCGTCGAGTTCAATCAGGTGCAGCCCGAGCACACCAAACTCGTTTTCACCTCCAAACAGATGGGGGTGCCCGTCGACGGCGGTTTCGGTCGACTCACCGGCCAGATCCGCTTCGATCCGGCCGCTCCGTCCGCCGCCGGTGCCCGGCTGGAGATCGACCTTTCGAGTATCGATGCCGGTTCCGCGGAGGCCACCGAAGAAGTGGTCGGAAAGCAGTGGCTCAACGTCAAGGCGTTCCCGACCGCCGGGTTCCAGACCACCAGCGTCAAGGCGCTGGGCGGCGACCGCTTCGAGGCCGTTGGTCAGTTGACCATCAAAGGCCGGACCCGCGATCTGACCGCTCCCTTCACCTTCAAACAGGAGGGTGCCGCCGGGGTGTTCGACGGGGTCTTTGTGCTCAAGCGCCTTGACTTCGGCATCGGCGAGGGCACTTGGTCGGATGTGAGCACGGTCGCCAACGAGATTCAGATCAGGTTTCACGTCGTCGCCGCTTCGCAGCATGAAAACGTCCTGCAACCCCATTGAGAACATTCCTATGAACAGACTGATCGCCCTGGCCGTCACCGTCACCCTGTCCGGCGCCGCCGCAGCGGCCCCCGAGACCTATATCATCGAAGGCAGCCACACCCTGCCGCGTTTCGAATACAACCACTTGGGTTATTCAAACCAGGCCTCGCGCTTCGACAGGACCACCGGCACCATCGTCATCGACCGCGTTGCCAAGACCGGCTCGGTCAATGTGACCATCGACACGACCTCGGTGAACACCGGGTCCGCCAAGTTCAATGAGCACCTGCAGGGTGAGGACTTTTTCGACACCGCCAAGTACCCGACCATCACCTACACGTCCGACACACTGCGGTTCAAGGGCGACACCCTGGTCGGCGTTGACGGTAACCTGACCATCAAGGGCATCACCAAGCCGGTGGCGCTCACGGTCGAATCCATCCTGTGCAAGCCCCACCCGATCATGAAGAAGGCGGCGTGCGGCGCCAATGCCGTCGCCAAGATTCAGCGCTCTGATTTCAATCTCGGCAAGTACGCCCCCGCCGTAAGCGATGAAGTGACCCTGATCATCCCGGTCGAGGCCTTCAAGGAAGAGGAAGCCGTCATCAAGCCGTAGGGTCCGCTGCGCGGACCGAGCTGCGCGGACCCAGCCCCTAAGAGCGGCAGGGTTCTCCACATCCGCTGTGGCCCCTTCTGTGGATAGCTTGTGCTCAACCGGCCTGAACCTCAATAAATCAATGCCTTAGCGATGCCGGCTAACATTTGGCCGGCACCTCTCCGACCGGCATCCTGCGCCGCCGCCTCGGGTTGCGACCGCAGGCCGCAACCCCCAATTGATCCTGACGAGTCCATCTCCGCGGAGACCGCCGGTGCAGCATCAGCTCAGGGTCATCAAGCCCGAAGACTATTTCATCCTGGACGAGCCCTACTACGAACCGGTGGGCGACGAGATCGCGGTCTTCGAGGCGGCCTACCGTAACGGTCTGCCCATCCTGCTCAAGGGTCCGACCGGTTGCGGCAAGACCCGCTTCATGGAACACATGGCCTGGCGGCTCAAACGGCCGCTGATCACCGTGTCCTGCCACGACGACCTGACCTCCTCCGACCTGGTCGGCCGCTTCCTGGTCAAGGGCGGTGAGACCCTCTGGGTCGACGGGCCGCTCGCGCGCGCCGTGCGGGCCGGCGGAATTTGCTATCTCGACGAGATCGTCGAAGCGCGCAAAGACACCACCGTGGTCATCCATCCGCTGGCCGACGATCGGCGCTGTCTGCCCATGGAAAAGGTCGGCGAACTCCTGGAGGCCCCGACCGAATTCTGTCTCGCCATCTCCTATAATCCCGGCTATCAGTCGGTCCTCAAAGACCTGAAACAGTCCACCCGCCAGCGCTTCGTCGCCCTCGAGTTCGACTACCCGGGCGCGGCCCTGGAGCAGCGCATTGTCGAGAAAGAGTCCGGCATCGATGCCGGCGCCGCCCGCCAACTGGTGAAATTCGCCCACATGACCCGCAACCTGAAAGGGCAGGGGCTCGACGAGGGCGCCTCCACCCGCCTGCTGGTCCATGCCGCCAAGCTGATGGCGGCCGGCATCGCCCCGGTGGTCGCCTGCACCAGTGCCGTCGCCCAGGCGCTGACCGATGATCCGGATATGCTCACGGCGATCAACGAGTTGTCGGGGTCTTTGTTCTACACCGCGCCCAGCGCAGTATGCGATGTTTTTGGATGAGATCGGCCCCGGCAGACTCGACGATCACAGGACCTGGCGCGGTTTACA
>CAYYAY010000115.1:0-14224 GCA_964470155.1 uncultured Lamprocystis sp.
GACCCCGTCCCCAACGTGCCCACCCCGGGGGTGCCGCCCACCGACGACCTGCCGGACGGGCTGGTGCGGATCGTCGGTGCCCTGGTGAATGCCGTGAAGACCCCCGAAGACGAATTTGTCACCCTGTTGAACAGCAGCCCCCAGACCATCGATCTCGCGGGCTGGCACCTGGCCGACAAACAGAAGGCGCGGATGCCGCTCGCCGGGCCGCTACCGGCCGGGGAGACCCGGCGCATCCATGTCCAGGCCCCCATGGTCCTGTCCAACAAGGGCGGGATCATTACCCTGCTGGACGAGCGCGGGCGCAAGGTCGACGGGGTCTCCTACACGAAGGAGCAGGCCCAACAGGTGGGCTGGACACTGGTTTTCTAAGGCAGGAGTTGACAGAAATCGCCTAATCCATCCGACGGAGGGGACTGCCGATGCGCCGGAAACTCACCTCGCAGGGGCTCGCAGTACGGGCCATTGCCGGGACCCACGCGGTTCTGTTGGCCATGGACTATCCGGAGGCGCGATGCCCTGGCCTGCTCGGCTTCGGCATCCATCGCACCGACCACACAGAGGAGGAAGCCTACTGGCTCTCCGGCACCAAGGTCTTCCCCTCTGCCAACCCGGGCCTGGCATCCGGGTCCCAGGTGCCGACCCGGGATCACCCCATCCAGGACTTTAGCTGGGGAGACTATTCGGCCAAGCCCGGACACACCTATACCTATCGGGTGGTGGCCTTCAAGGGCACGCCTGGGGCACCGGTCCCGGTCGCGCAGGTCAAGGTCAAGGTGACCGCCGAGTCCCCCGAGGGGAGCGACCACGACATTTATTTCAACCGCGGAACCGGGGCCTCACAGGCCTATGCGCGCCGCTTCGGCAACCGCAAGCCGGGGGCGTTCGGCGGAGCCGCCGACCCGGCCTGGACCTGGCTCTCCCGAGGCTGCGCCGAGTCGATCAGCGACTTCGTCGCCCGGGCGGCGGACTCAAGCTGGGGCCTGCGGGTCGCGGCCTACGAGCTGCACGAGGAGCGCGTGCTCGCCGCCCTGGTGGCGGCGGTGGGACGCGGGGTCGATGTGCTGATCCTCCACGACGCGGATAAGACGTCCCCCGGGCCGCAGAACCGGGCGGCCCTGGCCGCGGCGGGGATCCCCGACGCCCGGATCCTCGACCGACGCACCAGCGCCATCTCCCACAATAAGGCGATCGTCCTATTGCACGAGGGCGAGCCGTGCGCCGTGCTCACCGGCTCGACCAACTTTTCCCTCAGCGGGATCTACGGCCATTCCAACGCGGTGCATATCGTCGAGGACCGGGCGGTGGCCCGAGCCTATCTCGATTACTGGACTGCGCTCGCCGCCAATCCCGCCCCCAAGGATCTCAAGGCGGCACTTTCGGCCACTCCCCTGCCCGCGCTCCCGCCGAGCCCAGGCACCGCGACCGTCTTCAGCCCCCGCCGCCAGGCCGACGCGCTCGATTATTATGCCGCGCTGGCCGACCGGGCCAGCGGTGCGCTCTTCATGACCTTCGCCTTCGGTATGCACGATCGCTTCAAAGCGGTCTATGCAACCGGCAAGGCGCCGCTGCGCTATGCGCTCTTCGAGAAACTCCTGGGCCCGGCCGACCGGCAGGGCGACGCGGACGCCGCGATGAGCGAGATGATCCGGCTGCGCCGGATGGTCGAGAACCGCTTCGCGGTGGGTGCGCGCATCCCCGGCGACGTGCTCGACGGATGGCTCCACGAGTCCCTCACCGGCCTGAGCCGCAACGTGCAATATATTCACACTAAGTACATGTTGATCGACCCCTTGGGGGACGACCCCATCGTCGTCGCGGGATCGGCGAACTTCAGTAAGGCATCAAGCGACGCCAACGACGAGAATATGCTGGTCATTCGCGACAACCGGCGGGTCGCAGACGTGTATCTCACCGAATTCATGCGGCTGTGGGAGCACTTCGCCTTTCGCGAATGGGCGGGCCGCGCTAACGCCGAGGATCGCGCCAAACCCCGGTTCTTGGACGAGACCGACCGCTGGTGGCAGCGCCACTTCGGGGGATCGGCCTTGAGTCGGCACCGCGAGTATTTCATCTCCTAAAGAAACGCCGATTGCCGGCCCTTCCCGTGTGGAGCCGTTTTGGTCGGCGCGGCCTGCCCCGCCCCGGAGTTTTGTAGATGGGTTCGTCGTAACGTATTGAGCTAAAATGGCCGGCAGATGGCAGCCCACAGAAACACCACGCGGAGGCGGTACCAATGCCGGAACAGGTCAGTCTCGTTCAGAAGAAGCGGGTTCAGCTCCAGCAGGGCGTGCACGACATGGGAACCCTGGTGATCGAAGCTCTGCACCGCTCGGTCGACTGTCTGTCCCGCCAGGATCTCGATCTCGCGGAACAGATCATCGCGCAGGACGAACGGATCAATCAGCGCCGCCGGCTGATGGAGCAGGAGTGCCTGGTCGCCCTGGCCGCGTTCAAACCGGCCGGCGAGGATCTCCGCTGCATCGGCGCCTGCCTGTCGCTGGTCTCGGAGCTGGAGCGTATCGGCGACTATGCCGCCGACGTGGCGCGCATCGTGCGGCGCGCCGCTGACGGGGTCTTCCCGCCCGCGCCGGTGGCGGCCGTGGCCGGGCTCGCGGGCAACGCCATCGCCATGCTGAGCGAGGCGCTGGCCGCCTTCGACTCCGGCGGCAATGCGCAACGTGCCCGCGCGGCGGTCGCCCAGGAGCAGTTGATGGACGACCAGGAGGATGCGGTGGACGACCAGGTCGTGCAGATGATGCGCGCGGATCCCGAGTTCGCACCGATGGGGACTTACCTGCTGTGGATCGTGCACAACTACGAGCGCGTCGCCGACCGCGCTACCAATGTGGCCGAGCGGGTGATCTACATCGCCTCCGGACGAACCGAAGAGTTGAGTTGACTTACCGCGTGTTCGACCGAGGGAACGACCCCACTCAGTCGACCACCAACCGGTAGCCGACCCCGGTCTCGGTGATCAGGTGTTCCGGCTGTGCCGGATCGCGCTCCAGCTTGCGGCGCAGATTGGTCATGTAGATCCGCAGATAGTGGGTGCGCTCGACATGGTTCGGACCCCAGACCTCCTGCAACAAGGTCCGCTGCGTCAGCACTTTATCCGGATGCCGCGCCAACACCGTGAGCAGTCGGTATTCAATGGGCGTGAGGTGGACCGACACACCGGCCCGTGAGACCCGGCGGTGCGCGAAATCGATCACCACCTCGCCGAAACACAAGCGCGGCTGTGCCCCGTCCTGGGACAGGTCGCGGCGGCGCAGATGGGCACGGATGCGCGCCAGCAACTCGGGCATACCGAACGGCTTGGTCAGGTAATCATCGGCCCCGGCGTCCAGCGCCGCCACTTTCTCCGCTTCCTGAGTGCGCGCCGACAGCACCAGGATCGGCATCCCGCTCCAGGCGCGAATGTCCCGAATCACCGCGGTCCCGTCCAAATCCGGCAGACCCAGATCCAAGAGCAGCAAATCCGGTTGACGGGTGCCCGCCTCCACCAGACCTTGACGGCCGGAATCGGCCTCGAACACCACCATGCCCTCACGTTCGAGTCCGATCCGCAGAAAGCGCCGGATTTGCGGATCGTCTTCGATGATGATGGCAGTGAGCGCCGGTCCCGCGTTCATGGCGTTCTGCAGCTCCGCTTCACTGGGTGGGCTCCACTTCCCGATCCGCCCCGTCGATCGCCGGCGGTTGGCCCAGCGGCAGGGTGAAGATGAAGAGCGCCCCGCCTTCCGGCCGATCGGCCGCACGGATGGTGCCGCCGTGAACCTGAATGATGGCGCGGCAGATGGCAAGCCCGAGCCCGACCCCCGGCCGGGCGCTCTCCGCCTCGCCGCGCGTGAAGCTGTCGAAGATGCGCTCCTGCATCCCCGCCGGCAGGCCCGGACCATCATCCGCGACCCGCACTTCCAGGTAAGGACCCGCGACCGCGGCGGAGAGCATCACCAAGCCGCCCGGCGGGCTGTACTTGGCCGCATTGTCGAGCAGATTCGACAGCACCCGTTCGATCAACACCGCGTCGCAGGACACCAGCGGCAAATCCGGCGGCAGACGGGTTTCCACCCGGTGTCCGGACAAGACACCGGCGGCGGCGCGTAAGGCGCTGCCCACCAGTTCTTCCAGCGGCAGCCATTCCCGCTTCAGCGTCACGGCCCCGGATTGCAGCCGGGCCATGTCCAGCAGATTCACCACCAGGGCGGAGAGACGCAGCGCTTCGCCCTGGATGGCCTGGGCCAACTCGCGGGTCTGCGGCTCGCCGGGCTCCGCCGCGGCCGCCAGATTGCCCGCCAGCCCCACCAGACCGGTCAGCGGCGTGCGCAGATCGTGCGAGATCGCGGCCAGCAGGGAGTTACGCAGCCGCTGCGCTTCCATACTCACCACCGCGTCCTGAGCAACCTCGACATAATGAACCCGCTCCAGGGCCATGGCGATCTGCGCCGCAAAGGTCTCCAGCAGCCGCCGCTGCTCGGGTTGGAAAACCGTGTGCGGATCGGTCGGCACCAGCGCCAGCACTCCGCGGGTGCGCATCGGTGCCCGCAGGGGCAGGTACAGAATGGGATTCGCCGGTAAGGTATCGGTGCCCAGTCCGGCCGGCGCCTGGTGATCATAGACCCACTGCGCCAACCCCACGTCCACCTCGGTGAGCAGGCCCGCGCCGCTCCCGTCCATCCGCGGCGGGTGGACGCGCTCCGTGCTGTCCGGCAACAGGATCGTCACCCGCGACTTGAACATCCCGGCCAGGCGCGCGCAGCCATCCTGAACGATCTGCCCCGCGGTCAAGGCCGACGCCAGCACCCGCCCGGCCTCGAACAGCGCCTGGGCGCGCCGCTCCCGGTAACCGGCGATCCGCGCCTGGTCGCGCAGACTGGCGGTGAGACCGCTGATCGTCAGGGCGACGCTCAGCATCAAGGCAAAGGTGAACAGATATTGGGTGTCGGCCACCGTCAGGGTCAGTCTGGGCGAGACGAAAAAGAAGTCGAAGGCAAGCACGCTGAGCAGCGAGGCCAGCACCCCGGGGCCGCGGCCGAGACGCAGCGCCACCAGGACGACCATCAGCAGGTAGCACATGATCAGGTTGGCCGGGTCGAAGACCTGGCCCAACAGGGCCGCGGCCCCGGTGACCACCACACAGGCCAGGGTCGCCCACAGGTAACGCACCGGCGGGCTGCGCCGCTCACCCGACCCCAGGCCAAACATCGCCGGCGGCAGCGCCGGCTCATCCGACCGGTGCTCGTGTCCGACCAGATACACGTCCATGTCCACCTGGCTCGCGAGCCGGTCCGCCGGGCTGGGCTGGAGCAGCCGCCGCAGCAACGGTTTGCCGGAGCGCCCGACCACCAGTTTGGAGACATTGCGCCCGCGGGCATAGGCCAGCAGGGTCGGGACCAACTCGGTGCCGGAGAGCGAGACGCCCTCGGCCCCCAAATCCTGCGCCAGCTTCAGCAGCTTCAGAATCCCGGCGCGGCGCGCCGCCGACAGCCGCTGCAGCCGCGGAGTCTCCACGTAGACCGCCAGCCAGTCCGCGCGCAGGCTGGCGGCGAGCCGCGCCGCGCTGCGCACCAGCCGCTCCGCGCCCGGACCCGGGCCGATGCACACCATCAGCCGCTCCTTGGCCTGCCACACCTGGCTGATGGCCTGATCGGCGCGATAGTCGCGCATCTGCACATCCACCCGATCCGCGGTGCGGCGCAGGGCCAGTTCACGCAGCGCCAGCAGGTTGCCCTTGCGAAAGAAGCTCTGTGCCGCCTGCTGCGCCTGCCCGGGGAGATAGACCTTCCCCTCCTTGAGGCGCTGGAGCAGTTCCTCCGGGGGCAAATCCACCAGCGTGACCTCGTCGGCCAGATCGAAGACCCGGTCCGGCACGGTCTCGCGCACCCGCACCCCGGTGATTTGCCCCACGATGTCGTTCAGGCTCTCCAGGTGCTGAACATTGAGCGTGGTGTAGCAGTCGATCCCGGCCGCCAGCAGTTCCTCGACATCCTGCCAGCGTTTGGGGTGGCGGGAGCCGGGCAGATTGGAGTGGGCGAGTTCGTCCACCAGGAGCAACGCGGGCCGCCGCGCCAGCGCCCCGTCCAGATCGAATTCCGGCAGCACCCGGCCGCGATAGGAAACCTGCTGCCGCGGCAGAACTTCCAGACCCAGCAGCAATTGCTCGGTCTCGGCACGCCCGTGGGTCTCGACCAGACCGACCACCAGGTCGACCCCCTTGGCGTTCTGCTCGCGGGCGGCGTTGAGCATGGCATAGGTCTTGCCGACTCCGGCGCAGCCGCCGAAAAAGACTTTGAGCCGACCGCGTTGCTGCTGGGCCTCCGCTTGCTGGACCCGCTCGAGCAGGGCATCGGGATCGGGGCGGCCGTCGTTGATCATCCGCGCTAGACCTCCAGCCGTTGCCAGGTTCAGGAGCCGCCGGCGAATCGCCGTCAGAGGTCAGACTGTAGCCGGTCGGTGATCCTCGTCAACCACGAGTGCACGATCTTTACAGGATTTTGATGCGGCCTGCCCGCAATCTTTCGAGCATCTTGAGATCGCATTTCTTAGCATGATAGACACCAAGGTCCGTCATCGAGGCCCATCATGGATCTCTTCTATCTCGCAGGTATCCTGCTGTTGTTCGCGCTGGCGGTCGGACTCGCCTTCGGCTGTGCCAGGCTGGGAGGTGCCATTTGAGCGGGTTACTGATCGTCAGCGCCGTGGTCGCGGTCGCGCTCCTGGTCTACCTGATCGCGGCCCTGCTCAACCCGGAGGGCTTTCTATGACCCACCATGCCTGGCTCATCCTCGGGCTCTATCTCGTGGTCCTGCTGCTCGCGGCCTGGCCGCTCGGCGGCTACATCGCGAACGTGATGGAAGGCCGCCCGCTCCTGGGCCTGGGTTTACGCCGCGGTCTCGAGTCCCCGCTCTACCGCCTGTGCGGGATACGCCGGGACGAGGAGATGAGCTGGCTGCACTATGCCCTGGCGCTGCTGCTGTTCAACCTGATCGGTGCCCTGGCCGTCTATGCCCTGCAACGGCTGCAACTCCGGCTGCCGCTCAATCCCCAGGGGTTGCCCAACGTCAGCCCGGATTCGTCCTTCAACACCGCCATCAGCTTTGTCACCAACACCAACTGGCAAGCCTATACCGGCGAGACGACGATGAGTTACCTCACGCAAATGCTGGGGCTCGCGGTACAGAACTTCCTGTCCGCCGCCACCGGCATCGTGGTGGTCATCGCCTTGATCCGCGGTTTTGCCGGACACTCTGCCAAGACCATCGGCAACGCCTGGGTCGACCTCACTCGGGTGACGCTCTATGTGCTGCTGCCGATCGCGCTGGTCTTCGCGGTGGTCCTAGTCAGCCAGGGCGTGATCCAGAACTTCAGCCCCTACCAGGACGTGACGACCCTGGACGTCACGCGGTACGAAACACCCAAGCTCGACCCCGCGGGTCAACCGCTGAAGGACAACCAAGGCGTCGCTGTCATGGAACCCGCCACGAGCCGGACCCAGACCCTGGCCATGGGCCCGGTCGCCTCGCAGGAGGCGATCAAGCTACTCGGTACCAACGGCGGCGGCTTCTTCAACGCCAACTCGGCGCACCCCTACGAGAACCCGACCCCGCTGACCAATTTCATGCAGATGCTGTTGATCTTCATGATCCCGGCAGCGCTGTGCACGACCTTCGGCCGCATGGTCGGCGATTCCCGCCAGGGCTGGGCGCTGCTGAGCGCGATGACCCTGATGTTCATCGGCATGGCCGTCGCGGCGATGCACTTCGAGCAGCAGGGTAACCCGCTGCTGGCCGATCTCGGTGTCGACCTGTCCCCCGGCAACCTGGAGGGCAAGGAGACGCGCTTCGGCAGCGCCGAATCGGGTCTGTTCGCCGCCATCACCACCCTGGCTTCCTGCGGTGCCGTGAATTCCATGCACGACTCATTCATGCCGCTGGGCGGCTTCGTGGCGCTATGGAACATGATGCTCGGCGAGGTGGTGTTCGGCGGCGTCGGCACCGGGCTTTACGGGCTGCTGGTGTTCGCGGTGATGGCGGTCTTCATCGCCGGGCTGATGATTGGCCGCACGCCGGAATACCTGGGTAAGAAAATCGAAGCCTTCGACATGAAGATGGTCGCCATCGCGATCCTGGTCACACCCATCCTGGTGCTGGCCGGCACCGCCAGCGCGGTGACGACGACCGCCGGCGTCGCCGGGATCGCCAACCCGGGGCCGCACGGCTTCACCGAGATCCTCTACGCCTTCACCTCGGCGGCCAACAACAACGGCAGCGCCTTTGCCGGCCTGTCGGCGAACACGCCGTTCTACAACGGCACGCTGGGGGCCGCCATGTGGTTCGGTCGCTTCGGTGTCATCGTCGCGGTACTGGCCCTGGCCGGCAGCCTGGCCGCCAAGCCGCGCATCGCGGCGAGCGCCGGCACCATGCCGACCCACGATGTCTTGTTCGTCGTGCTGCTGATCGGCACCGTGGTGCTGGTCGGCGCCCTGAACTACGTCCCCGCGCTCGCGCTCGGGCCGGTGGTCGAGCAACTGATGCTCTGGTCCGTCAACTGAGCCGCCATTCGCGCAATCGGGAGAACACCATGTCACACCAGCAACTTGCCATGTTCGACCCGGCGCTCGTGGCGCCGGCCATCGGCGACGCGTTCCGGAAACTCAACCCGGCGGTGCAGTGGCGCAACCCGGTGATGTTCGTGGTCTATGTCGGCAGCATCCTGACGACGGTGCTGTGGGTCCAGGCCCTGCTCGGCCAGGGCGAGACCGCGCCGGGATTCATCCTCGCCGTCGCGTGCTGGCTGTGGTTCACGGTGCTGTTCGCCAACTTCGCGGAGGCGCTCGCCGAGGGCCGCAGCAAGGCGCAGGCGGCCGCGCTGCGCGGGCTCAAGCGGGAGACCGCGGCCAAGCGGCTCAAGGCACCAACGATCAATGCGAACCGGGATCTGGTCGCCGCCGCCGACCTGCGTAAGGGTGACCTGTTTCTGGCGGAGGCCGGCGACACCATCCCGGCCGATGGCGAGGTCATCGAAGGCGTGGCCTCGGTGGATGAGTCCGCCATCACCGGTGAATCGGCGCCGGTCATCCGCGAGGCCGGCGGCGATTTCTCGGCGGTGACCGGCGGGACCCGGGTGCTGTCGGACTGGCTCGTCGTGCGCGTGACGGTCAACCCGGGCGAGACCTTCGTCGACCGGATGATCGCCATGGTGGAGGGTGCGAAACGCCGCAAGACCCCGAACGAGATCGCGCTGACCATCCTGCTGGTCGCGCTGACCATCGTCTTCCTCGTGGTCACCGTCACCCTGTTGCCCTTTTCGCTGTTCAGCGTCGCGGTGGCGGGCGCCGGCACGCCGGTCAGCCTCACGGTGCTGATTGCGCTTCTGGTCTGCCTGATCCCGACCACCATCGCCGGCCTGCTCTCCGCCATCGGCGTCGCGGGCATGAGCCGCATGATGCAGGCCAATGTCATCGCCACCTCGGGCCGCGCGGTCGAGGCCGCCGGCGACGTGGACGTGCTGCTGCTGGATAAGACCGGAACCATCACGCTCGGCAACCGCCAGGCTTCGGCCTTCCTGCCGGTTGCCGGCGTCCTGGAGGCCGACCTGGCAAGCGCCGCCCAGCTCGCCTCGCTCGCCGACGAGACCCCGGAGGGCCGCAGCATCATGGTGCTGGCCAAGCAACACTTCGGTCTGCGTGAGCGCGACATCCACGCCCTGGACGCACAGTTTGTGCACTTCTCGGCCCAGACCCGGATGAGCGGGGTCGATGTGCACGGCACGCAGATCCGCAAGGGCGCCGCGGATGCCATCCGCACCCATATCGAAGGACTCGGCGGCCGGTTTCCGCCCGCGCTGCTCAGTACGGTCGAGGAGGTCGCGCGCCGCGGCAGTACGCCGCTGGTGGTGGCCGAGGGCGACCGGGTGCTGGGGGTCGTCGAGCTCAAGGACATCGTCAAGGGCGGCATCAAGGAGCGCTTCGCCGAACTGCGCCGCATGGGCATCCGCACCATCATGATCACCGGCGACAACCGCCTGACCGCCGCCGCCATCGCCGCCGAGGCCGGTGTCGACGACTTTCTCGCCGAGGCCACGCCGGAGGCCAAGCTCGCGCTGATCCGTCAGCACCAGGCGGCAGGCCGGCTCGTGGCCATGACGGGTGACGGCACCAATGATGCCCCGGCCCTGGCCCAGGCGGACGTGGCGGTGGCCATGAACACCGGCACCCAGGCCGCCAAGGAGGCCGGCAATATGGTCGATCTCGACTCCAATCCGACCAAGTTGATCGAGGTGGTCGAGACCGGCAAGCAGATGCTGATGACGCGCGGGTCGCTGACCACCTTCTCGATTGCCAACGATATCGCCAAATACTTCGCCATCGTCCCGGCGGCCTTCGTCACCACCTATCCGCAGCTGGCCGCACTCAACGTCATGGGGCTGACCAGCCCGGCCTCGGCCATCCTCTCGGCGGTCATCTTCAACGCCTTGATCATCATGTTTCTCATCCCGCTGGCGCTCACGGGCGTCACCTACCGCGCCGTCGGCGCCGCCGCCCTGCTGCGGCGCAACCTGGCGCTCTATGGGCTCGGCGGAGTCGTCGTGCCGTTTATCGGCATCAAATTGATCGACCTCACCCTTGGCGCCTTTGGCCTCGCCTAAGCGCAGGAGCATCCGCATGACAGCGCTGGTACGTCCCGCCCTTTCACTCTTTCTGCTATTGACGCTGGTCACCGGCATCGGCTATCCCCTGGCGGTCACCGGCATCGCCAAGCTGGTCTTTCCGAAGGCCGCGGAGGGCAGCCTGCTGCGCGTCGACGGCACGCCGGTAGGCTCTACCCTCATCGGCCAAAGCTTCACCGCCCCGGACTATTTCTGGGGCCGTCCGTCCGCCACCACGCCGCAACCCTATAACGCCGCGGCGTCCGGCGGCTCCAATCAGGGGCCGCTCAATCCGGCCCTGACGGATGCCGTGAAGGCACGAATCGCGGCCCTGAAGGCAGCCGATCCGGGCAACCCCCTACCGATCCCGATCGACCTGGTCACCGCCTCCGGGAGCGGTCTTGACCCGCACATCAGCCCCGCCGCCGCACATTATCAAGTAACACGGGTGGCGCGAGCCCGCCAAGTCAGTCCCGCGACCCTCGGCGCCCTGGTCGCGGAATGCACCGAAGGCCGGCAATGGGGCCTGTTCGGCGAGCCGCGGGTGAATGTCCTGAAGCTCAATCTCGCCCTCGCTTCCCGATACCCTGATTGATACGGCGAGACCGCGCGGCCGCCGGACGATCCAGGGTCAGCGCCTGGGTGATCGGCATGCCGTTGCCGAAAATGCCTCACAGGTCCGCGGAAACCGGAAAATTCAACCTACAATGGAGGTGACACCCGCTGCGGAGCCGCAGGTGGGCATCAGCTGAGCCGATTCAGGCACGCGTGAATCGGTCGAGCGCCGCCGCAAGCCTGCCCAGAGCGCGGCGGCGAGAGCCACTGTCGACAATTCGCTACAATACGCGCAGCTGCACCCTTTCCTGACGCAGCGCCCCGGAGTCGCTCGCCCATCGAGGATCGAAGCCGCGTCATGACCCTGCATACTCGTGCCCGTCTCGTCGCACTCGTGTCGGCGCTGGTCTTCCTGATGCTGCTCGGGGTCTTTATGGTGACTTACGAAGCAAGGACACGCGTCGAGCGGGACCTGGCGCTGACGGGCGCGCTGAGAGCGCAGATCACCCAACTGCGGACCGCCGTTTTCGACCACCTGCTGCACCCGGCGGGCGAGCGGCGCACCCCGGTGGCGACCGCGTTCACGGCCATCGACCTGTTACTCGAACGGGAGGCTGGGACCATCGCGCTCCTGGCTGAGAACAACGCGCAGGTGGCCCGGGACTGGAGCGATTTACGTCAATCGGTGAACCATCTGCACCGACACTTTCCCGCGCACGCGTCAGACGTTACGGACGGGGGCGTCGCGATCGCGGACCGGATCCTGGCGGACAGCGATGCGCTGGCCCGCAGCATGAATAAGGTGTTACATCATGCGGTGGAGCGACTGATCGCGGTCACCGCGCGTGAAAAGCTCGCGCTTGGCGTCCTGTTGGTCGCCATGATCGGGCTGGGTCTGGGATTCTATCTGACGTTCCAACGGACGATCCTGGGCCCCGTAGCGCAAATCCGCGCCGCCGCGATGCGGATCGCGGACGGCGACATCGAGACCCGCATCAGGAGCCGGCACCGGGACGAACTCGGCGAATTGGCGCAGGCCTTCGACCGGATGCTGGATCAGCTCCAGGACACCACGGTCACCCGTGATCGGCTCGAGGCCGAGCGTGCCGAACGGACCCTGGCGGAGCGGGCGCTGCGGGCCAGCGAAGAGCGGCTGCAGTTGGCGATGGAGGTCAGCCGGTCGTTCGCCTTCGAGTGGGCGATTGCCGGCGACCGGGTGCGGCGCAGTGCCAATTCCGGCGACATCCTCGGTTTGTCACCCGCCCAGGCGGATCAGGAGCCCGGCCGGGACCATTTCGACCGGATCGTTCCGGCTGATCGGGAGCGTTTCACCGCGACGCTGGCGTCGCTGACACCGGGCATGGATCGCTACCGTATCGAATACCACTATACCCGCGGCGACGGCGCCCTGGTCATGCTGGAGGAATCGGGGCGCGGTTTCTTCGACGCGGCGGGTCGCTTGCAGCGCCTGGTTGGAGCAGCCACGGACATCACCGAACGGCGACTGGCGGTGGCGGCGGCACGGGCTGCCCAGGCGCGCTACCAGGGACTGGTAAACGCCAATGTGATCGGTGTCGCTCTCTGTGCGGCAGCGGGCGAGATCCTGGAGGCCAATGACTACTATCTCGATCTGGTGGGCTATACGCATGTGGATCTGGCACAAGGCAACGCCAGTTGGCGCGACGTGACCCCGCCGGAATGGCTGCCGGCCGATGAGCAGGCGCTTGCCGAGTTGCATGCGCGAGGCACCTGCACGCCCTACGAAAAAGAATATCTGCGCCGCGACGGTACCCGCACTCAGGTCCTGCTCGTCGATGCCCTGCTGCCCGGCAACCAGGGGCACGTCCTGTGCCTGGCCCTCGACGTCGCCGAGCGCAAGCGCATGGAACAGGAATTGCGCAATCTCGCCGTCACCGACCCGCTCACCGGCGCCATGAACCGCCGCTACCTGATGCAGATGCTGGAGAGCGAGACACGGCGTGCCCAACGCTACAGTCGACCGCTCGCATTGATCATGTTCGACGTCGATCACTTCAAAGCGATCAACGACACCCATGGGCATGACCGGGGCGATGCGGTGCTGGTCGCGGTCGTGGAGCAGGTGCAGCGGCGCTTGCGCCGCAGCGACACACTCGCCCGCTGGGGCGGAGAGGAGTTCATGATCCTGCTTCCCGAAACCCAGCTTCCCCAGGCGACGACCCTCGCGGAAACCCTGCGGAGAGGGCTGCAGGCCGTCCAGGGTGACGGTGCGGTGACCGCCAGCTTCGGGGTCACCGCCTACAGTCCCACGGAGACCCTGGACCAGTGGCTCAAGCGGGTCGACGATCTGGTTTTTCAAGCCAAGCACGCGGGGCGGAATCGGGTCGCCGCCTGATGTCAGCACGACGCAGATTTACGCCCATAGGTTGCAGCACGGCGGCTCGGCGGTGCAGAGCCCGGGAGACGCGTTGCTGAGGGGCGCAGTGCCATGCCACGGCCTGAGGACTCCGGCGGACCTCCCCACCCAAGCCATTGCGGGTGGTTCGTGCGCACTTTAGGGCGTTCGTTAGCTTGCAGCTTTTTTTACTAAACGTTTTGGCTCGCGATTGACGACTTGGCGACCTGATTTAACGGACTCTTCCCTCAGCGCGCGACAAATGCGACCTAAGTCATTGCCGTGTTCTAAAGCAAAAGCCCTACCGTGCGCTCGCATTTCTTCAACAATAGGATCTTCACGCATTTTCTTCACCAATCAGTTCTTCTGGAGAACATAAAACCGGGCAAACCAAACCGAAATTTGAAACTGTTTTCTCTACCAATGCTCGCGTGCTTGCATTACTGAAGTTTCCTGTTTTCAATGCAGAAATTCGGCAAAAAGGCGGCAAAAAGGGGCCAGGCTCAATTTCTGCTAAACTTGTCGCATGCCGCGCCGCCGCCGTGTCCATCTCGATGCTGTCCCGTTGCACATTGTGCAGCGGGGACATCATCGTGAGCCGTGCTTCTTCGACGAACAAGACTACCATGCCTACCTGCAGTGGCT
>CAYYAY010000116.1:0-14061 GCA_964470155.1 uncultured Lamprocystis sp.
CCAATCGTGACCTGCTGATCCATTTCCTCAACGCCATCCTCGGCGCGGAGCTGCCCCGGCCCATCACCGCGGTGGAGATCCTGCAATCCCTACAATGAAAAGGAATTCCTCGACGACAAGCTCACCGTGGTCGACGTCAAGGCCCGCGATGCCACCGGGCAGGCGGACGCGGAGCAGGAGCGGGCCGCCAAGGACGACGCCTTGGCCGAGAACGAGCGCTTGAAGCGCTTGCTCGCCGACAAGCCGGAGATCGGCTTATGAGGCGGAGTGGGCCGAGGCGGCCGCTCCAACCTGACCCCGTATTTACCAGCATCGAGCGGCTAAACCGCGTCCAGCGCGGAATGCGTAGTTTTCATGGTGTGTTCTGCCTTGGGGGTGTTGCCGACCTCGGTGGAAACGCGGTCTGATATTTACGCTCTTTTCAGACAGTAAACCGCGCCAACTCCAGCAATTGTCGAGTCTACCGAGGCCGATCCCATCCAAAAGCATCGCATACCGCGCCGGGCGCGGTTTAGTCTTGCGTTGCCGCAGCGAGTGCGGCGAACTCGACCTTGTCATAGATCTCGGCCATCGGCAATGCGGTGTCAAAGGCCAGCAACGGGATGGATCCGCGTGGATCAGTGTAGGTCGAGAGCAGCCAGTCGCCGCCGGGTTGGCGCAGGAAGAGTTCGGCACTGATTCGGTGCTGGGACAGTAGCAGATAGGCCCGCAGGCTCGGGAGTGATCGGTAGTAACCGAACTTGTTCCCCCGGTCATAGGCCTCGGTGCTGTCGGAGAGGACCTCGACGATCAGGCCGGGGTTGATGATGACATCCCGATTGTCGTCCCAGAACAGCCGCTCTCCGCAAATCGCCATAACGTCCGGGTAGGTGCCGAGGTTGGCGGACTCGATCCGGACCTTCATGTCGCTGGTGTAGACATAGCAGGGACGGCCCTTGAAGCGATTGTGCAATTCCCCGAATACATTGCCGGTAATTAGGTTATGGGCCTCGGTGCCGCCCGCCATGGCGAAGACCTCGCCGTCCACATATTCAGTGCGGCCTTGGTCCGCCGCCCGCTCGGCGGCGAGCCAGTCCGCAAAATGCAGTCGGAGTTTCGGTTGAACGGACATGGTTTAAGTTCCTGGTCGGGGCGGCAAGATGTTTGATCGGCCGTGACGCTTGATGTCTTGAATCCGGGCTGCGCTTGGCGTCACACCGTCCTGGCTGTCCCTTCCGTGCCGTCCGGTGCCGGACGCGTGGGTTGACCGCCATACCAGGTGACATAGAGCGTCGGCAAGAACACCAGCGTCAAGAGCGACGCGACCAGCAGCCCCCCCATGATGGCGTAGGCCATCGAGCCCCAGAACACCGTCGGCGCGATCGGGATCATGCCGAGCACGGTCGAGAGCGCGGTCAGCATGATGGGGCGGAAGCGCGAGACGCTGGCCTCCACCACGGCGTCCCAGACGGTCTTTCCCGCCCCACGTTCGGCCTCGATCTGGTCGATCAGGATGACCGCGTTCTTGGCGATCATGCCGATCAGCGCCAGGATGCCGAGGATGGCGACGAAGCCCAGCGGTTTGCCCGACAGCAGCAGGGCGGCGACCACGCCGATCAGGCCCAGCGGGACCAGGCTGAGCACGATGAACAGCCGCGCGAAGCTCTTGAGCTGGAAGATCAGCAGCGTGAGCATCAAGAGGATCATCAGCGGCACCACCGCGAACACCGAGGCGCGCGAATCGGTACTTTCCTCCACCGAACCGCCAAGTTCGATGCGGTAACCCGCGGGCAGGGTGGCGTTCAGTTCGGCGATGGGGGTCTTCAGGTCGGCGACCACGGTCTCAGGCATCGCGCCCGGCGCCACGTCGGCCTGCACGGTCAGGGTCGGCACCCGGTCGCGCCGCCAGACCAGCGGATAGTCCTGACCATACTCGAAGGTGGCGAACTGGCTGAGCGGGATGGTGCGGCCGTTGGGCAGCGACACCGGCAGGGTGCGCAAGGTCTCCACCGACAGGCTTTGCCCCCCCAGTTCGCGCGCCACCACATTGACCAGATAGATGTCGTCGCGGACCTGGGTGATAGTGGTCCCGGAGATCGTGGTGTTGAGCGCGGTCGACACTGCCTGACTGCTCAGACCGAGCTGGCGGGCCTGATCCTGGTCGATGCGGATGCGCAGTTCCCGTTCCGGCTCCATCCAGTCGAAGTTGACCCGGCGCGTTCCCGGATGGGCAGCCACGCGATCCGCGAGCTGCATGGCGATATCGCGCAGTTTGGTGGGGTCCGGACCCAGGACGCGGTACTGCACCGGCCAGCCGACCGGCGGCCCCAATTCCAGCGGCGAGACGCGCCCCACCACCTGCGGGAACTGTTCTGCCAACAGGTGTTCCAGTCGCGGTTGCAGCCGCTCGCGGGCCTCGATGTCCTTGGTGACGAGCACCGCCTGGGCGAAAAAGGGGTTGGCCAACTGCACGTCGAGCGGCAGATAAAAGCGGATGGCGCCCTGGCCGATGTAGGTACTCCAGCGTTCGATCTCGGGCGCGAACTCGGGGTCGTCGCGCAGGATGTGCTCGAAGTCATCGACCAGCCGCTCGGTTGCATGGATCGAGGCGTTCTGCGGCAGCCGCAGATCGACCAGCAATTCGGGGCGATCCGAGGACGGGAAGAATTGGCGCGGGACCTGGCCCAGACCAACGATCGCCGCGACGAAGATCGCGAGCGTCAAGGCGATGGTGAACCAGCGGGCGCGCATCGCGAGTGTCAAAAAGCCGCGGTAGATCGCCACCGTGCGGTTTGGCTTCTCCGCTTGACCGGCCTTGGGCGGGCGCAGCAGTACCATGCCGATCAAGGGGGCGAAGACCATGGCAACGAACCAGGAGGCGATGAGCGCGATGCCGACCACCGCGAAGATCGAGAAGGTGTATTCGCCGGCGGAACTCTGGGCGAAACCGATCGGCACGAAGCCGGCGATGGTGACCAGGGTGCCGATCAGCATCGCAAAGGACAGGTGCTGATAGGCATAGGTGGCGGCGGCCACCTTGTCGTCGCCCGCGGCCAGCCGGCGGCTCATGGCGTCGATGGTGGTCATGGCGTCATCGACCATCAGCGCCAGCGCGATGATCAGGGCCCCCAGCGACACGCGTTGCAGGTCGATAGCGACGATGTCCATCAGCGGAAAGACCACCGCGAGCGTGAGCGGGATGGCCACGGCGACCACGGTCCCGGCGCGCACCCCGAGCGCGACGAAGCTCACCACCAGCACGATGGCGATCGCCTGCCACAGCGATTCGGTGAATTCATTGATCGCCAGATCCACGGTCAAGGGCTGATCGGCCACCAGCCGCGGCTCGATGCCGTGCGGCAGGTCGGCCTTGATCTTGTCGATGGCGTGGGCGACGTTGCGCCCGAGCGCCAGGGTGTCGCCGCCGTCGCGCATGGCGATGGCCAGGCCGATGGCGGGCTCCCCGTTGATGCGGAACATCGGCTGGGGCGGGTCGCTGAAACCGCGGCGCACCTCGGCGATGTCGCGCAGCCGCAACATGCGGTCACCGATGGCGAAGGTGACCTCGGCGATGTCCTGCTCGGAACCGAAGGCGCCGGTGACCCGCAGGGCAATGGATTCGTCGCTGGTGCTCAGCACGCCCGCGGGGCTGACGCTGTTCTGCGCACGCAAGGCCGCGAGCAGCGTGCTCGGGTCGAACCCCAGCCCGGCGAGCCGCTCGGCCGAGAAATCGATGAAGATGATCTCGTCCTGGGCGCCGAGGATATCGATCCGCGACACGTCGGGGACTTGCAGCAGTGCGGAGCGGACACCCTCGACGGCATCGCGCAACTCCCGGTGGGTAAAGCCGTCGGCGGTGAAGGCGTAGATGATCCCGAAGGTGTCGCCGAACTCGTCGTTGAAGAAAGGTCCGACGATGCCATGCGGCAGGGTGTGGCGCATGTCGCCCACCTTCTTGCGCACCTCGTACCAGGCATCCGCGACCGCCCGGCCCTGGGTGCTGCCGATCAGATCGACAAAGATGGTCGTGGTGCCGGCGCGGGTGAAGCTGCGCAGGTTGTCCAGGTTCGGGACCTCCTGCAGGGTGCGTTCAAGACGCTCGGTGACCTGGCGGATGGTCTCGTCCAGCGTGGCACCGGGCCAGACCGCCCCGACCACCATGGTGCGGAAGGTGAATGGCGGGTCTTCCGCGCGGCCAAGCTTATTGAAGGAACTGATCCCGGCGATCAGCGCGGCGAGCATGATGAAAATGGTGACCGAGCGGTTGCGGATGGCCCAGTCGGAGAGGTTGAAGCCGGTCATGGTTTCGCCTCGGGTTTGGCCGGCTCGACGGTGATCGGGCTGGGAGCCGGGCCGACCGCCGGGCTGATCGCGGCGCGCTCCCCGAGCAGCCGCACCTGCTGGCCGGGGCGCAGCGTCTGGACCCCCGCGGTCACCACCAGCTCACCGGGCTCCAGCCCCTGGGAGACCAGCACCCGGTCGAGTTCATAGCGCACCACATCCACGTTGCGCAGAGCCACGGTGTGCGACTCGGGGTCCAGAGTCCAGACCGCCGGTGCGCCGCCGGTCGCGGTCAGCGCCGAGGTCGGGATCTTGATGCCCGCGGTCCCGCCAAGTTGGATAGTGCCGGTGACGGTGGAACCGAGCCGCATCGCGTCCGGCGGGGTGGCGAGACCCACCCGGACCTTGAAGGTCCGCGTCACCGGGTCGGCCTGGGGTGAGACCTCGCGGACCCGGCCGGTGGTGGTGACCCGGGGGTCGCTGCTCAGGGCAACGCTCACCGTGTCCTCGGCCGACGCGGCTTCGATCACCCGTGCCGGCACGTCGAAGACCGCATCACGTCCACTCTGGCGGGCGAGCCGCACGATCATAGCGCCGGCCGCGACCACCTCACCGGGTTCGGCCCCGCGGGCAGTGACCGTGCCGGGTCCATCGGCGACCAGCGTCGTGAAACCAAGCTGGTTTTCCGCGGTGTTGACCTGGGCTTGGGCCGCGTCCACCTGGGCCTGGGCGGCGTCGCGCGCTTCCACGGCGCGATCGAACTGGGCGCGGGCGACGAAGCCGCGCGCCAGCATGGGCTGGTAACGCGCGACGGTGTTGCGGGCCTCGACCAGACGTGCCATGGCGCCGGCCAGATTGGCCCGGGCCGCGTCCACGGCGTGGCGCTCGTTCACCGCGTCGAGGCGGGCGATCACCTGACCCGCCCGCACCCGATCGCCGACGTTGACGGTGCGCTCGATCAACTGGCCGCCCACCCGGAAGGCCAGGGCCACGTCGTCCTGGGCCTGGATGTTCCCGGTCAGGGTCACGGTCTCGCCGCCGGGCAGCTTTTCGACGGTCAGCACCCGCACCGGGCGGACCGGTTCGGGCACGGGTTGAATCTCGTCGCTCGGTTGGCAGGCCGCCAGGATTGCTGTCAGGGTCAGCGCGCAGGACAAGAGCCGTCCGACCCGCAAGGCAGCATGTACCGTGTGGCCGTGGATGGACATCACTGACATTTCCAAAAGAACACCCCTGTGAGTTGAATTGCGAGCGGAATCGTAGCCTAATTCGGATGCCTGTTCCTACCGTTCCAGCATTGGCCGCAGCCATGGGGCCGGCCCGCGGCTGGATCAATGAGCCGTAACACCATGTGCCTAGCCATCCTGCTTCAACGTCCGGCGGGTCGACTCTCGGGACTCTGCATCAGTCTGCTGCTCGGTGGCTGCCAGGCGCTGGTACCGTCTCAGACGCCATCAATTGGTCCGCGTCTGGACGCCGCGGTGCAGGTCCTGGCCGCGCCGGGCAGTAGCGAGCGGGCACGCGCCGCTGCCGGGGCGGACTATCGGGAGTTGGTCGCCAGCGGTTTGCCGGGTCTGCTGGAGGATGCGGCCCGGCCGTCCGACATCTTGGGTCCGACGGTGCCGGCGCAGCAGGTGCCGCCGGGCGTTCAGGCGCCGGATACCTTCACCGATCTGCGGCCGGTGACGCGTCCGCGGGTCACAGTTCCCGGCTTGCATCGGCCCGGCCTGGGCTTGCCGACCATCGCCCGCCTCGCGTCCACCGACCCCAACGCCCCGCGGGCGGGCTACCAACTCCCGCGGACGCTGATCGCACTGCCCGCGGACCCGGCGGGGGCCTGCTGCACCGCGGCACTGGTGCAGCCGGACCAGATCCGGTCGGTGCGCACGGCCCAGGGTCCGACGGCTGTCGCGATGGACCTGGAGGCGCCACTGGATGCCACCCGCGCGACCGGGCCGACGCTGCTCTCGGGACTCGTTAACCTGGTGCGGCCGGGACGCTTCATCGGACAGCCGCGCATCGTCTTCCTGGAACCCTTCGATCCGGTGAAACGTCCCCTGGTGTTTGTCCACGGGCTGATGTCGACGCCGCAGGTCTGGGCGCCGCTGGTCAAGGGTTTGCTGGCCGATGATCAGGTCCGCGCCAACTATCAGTTCTGGTTCTACTACTATCCAACGGGGAAACCGGTGCCGATCTCCGCGCTGCAGTTGCGCCAGGCGCTGGATGATGCCGTGACCCGGTATCGGCCCAAGCAGCCCATGGTCCTGATCGGCCACAGCATGGGGGGCATCCTGTCCCGCGCCCAGGTGTCACGGGTGACCCTGGAGGACGCCGCGACCATGGTTCCGGACATCGGGACCCTGCCCGATTACAGCGCGACGCGCCGCGCCCTGGTCTTCGCGCCGCGCAAGGATGTCGGCCGGGTGGTCTTCATGTTCACTCCACACCGGGGCAGCCGGCTCGCGACCAGTGGTCTGGGTGCCTGGGGGACGCGCTTGATCCGGCTGCCCGACACGCTGTTGCGCGAGTTCGGCGCCCTGGCCGACAGCCTCGTCGGCTCCTATGGCGGGCGTCTGCCCAACAGCATCCATGGGTTGTCGCCCGAGTCTTCCTTTCTGCGCGTCTTGGATGCGACCACGCCGCAGGTCCCGGCCCACACGATCCTCGGCGACCGCGGGCGCGGCAACCTGGCGGCCAGCTCGGATGGGGTGGTCACCTATCGTAGCGCCCATCTCCCGAGCGCCGAATCCGAAGTCGTGGTCCCTACCGGACATAGTGGCGTCGGCCATCCGCTGGCCATTCGTGAGCTGCTGCGCATCCTGCATCAGCATCTCAGCGACAATCCGTGATTCCGGAGAGCAACGGTTTTCATACCAAGGTCAAAGATCAGGTCCCTTGATCTTGGCTCCGGCCAATACCCGGCGCGGACCTTAGGCGATCGACAGAAATCCCCTGAGCGGTAGGGCGCCGGGCGTGAAGGTCAGCGGCGGCAACAGCCCTTATTCCACCTGGGCGCCGCCGGCGCGGGGGATTCGCTTCGTCTTCGGATACAACACAACCAGCATCGACAGCCCAAATTACGGCAAGTATTTCGGCCAGGAGTGGGAAAAGGATAAGGTACTCAAATACGCCTTCCTTGATGCCAGTTGGCGTATCAGTACCAGTCAGTCGCCAGCCGTGTTGGCATTCGGTGCCACCCAGAGTGAAGCAATCGCACGTCGCGACACCGAGCGATTCTTCACCTCTGGCGCTGCAAGCAAATCGTGGGGGGCCTGGACCTGGTACAATGCACGCAGCGCGCGTCAGACTGCCCGCGAGGCGCTTGCCGTGCTGACGCCGGTTGACCCGATCCCGGCGGCGGCCCGCGGCAACTCCGATGCCGCCGTGAAGCGCATCGCTGGGGTGTTGGGTATCGGGTTGGCAAACCAGCACCTGGTAAAGACCACGGCATCCGGTCTCAAACTGGTTCGCACTGACGCCGTAACGCTGGCGGTCGAGAAGAACGGCAACTATGAGGTATCGCTGAGCGGTGTCGAACCGGAGACGGTCGGCACCGCCGCGTCCCTGTCCGACGATGTGCTGATTCAGCGCGCCCAAGATCTCGCCACGCAACTGGGTGGCATGGCGGCGCCGTCTCTGGCGGTCGGTATCGTCCGCGAGACGCTGGAGAATACCGGCTCCAAGGCGAAAAGCCAGTATCAGGCACGGGTGACAGAGAAGACCGTGATACTCGACCAGACGGTCGAGGGCACGCCCTTCATCGATCCGGAGGCCGGTCACTTGGAGATTACCTTCAATGCTCAAAGTGGTCAGGTCAAGCGCGTACGCGACACCTTGGTCGCGCTGGGTCGGGCACAACCCGCGGTAGGGCGCAGCTCGGTCATGAGTATCGCGGAGGCACGTGAGACTGCCTTAGCTGATTACCGCCGGCAGGCGGGCAGCGCATCGGCCTCAGCGCGAACGGCCAAGATCCAGACCGAGTCGGAGAATGTCGGTTATCACGTCTTTGACGGGAAGGCCGTCTTGGTCTACCGGGTGCAAGTCGCCAGTACCGCCTTGCCTTTCATGCGTCCGGTCGAGGTGGTTGTGAAGCTCTGATCTCGCTGCAGGCGGGTCCCGCGCCGCGAGCCCGTCTCTGCCCGTGACCGGGCGCGTCCCGCGGCGGGTGCCTGCTACTTAGAGCAGGATCAACGCCACCCCTGCCACCATCAGCGCGCCCGCCGGCAGCCGCCGGATGAGACCGGTCTCCCGAAAGAGCAGGGCACCATAGAGGATGCCGAACAGCAGACTGACGCGTTTCACCGCGATCATATAGGCCACCTCGACCTGCGCGATGGCCAGGAAGTGGGTGTAGGCCATGATTCCCATGAGCGCGGCGACGGTCAGGACGGACCAGGGCCGACGGGTGAACTTGCGAAACATGGCCGGCCGCGGCACGGCAAAGACCAGCGTGACCGTGAGCCCCAGCACCCCGAAATAGAACGGCCCGAACTGCTCCGGCGCCATGTACTGCATGGCGCCCTTGCCCATGGTGGAGGTCAACGCGAAGATGGCCGCGGTCGCCAGCATCATCCTTGACCCCGGTTGCTCGACCACGGCCCGGAAGGGCTCGCCCCAACTGCGCCAGTCCTGGGCTTGCGCCCGCTCGCCATTGAGCAGCCAGGCTCCGGCCACCACCAGGAAGACGCCGCCGGCCCCTTGCAGGGTGACCGCCTCGCCGAGCAGGATGCAGGCGCTGCCGATGACGAACACCGGGGTGAAGGCCAGGTAAGGCAGGGTGAGCGACAACGGATGGTCGCGGATGGACTTCATATAAAGCAGCATGGCCAGCAGTTCCAGCGGCACCAGCGCGGCCAGCCACCACCAAAAAGCGGCCGGCAGCCCCGTGAGCGGCGGCAGGTCCCACAGCAGTGGAGACAGCAGCAGCCCGGTCAGGCCCAGCCGGACCACCGCCAGTTCCTGGGCCGAGAACTCCTGGAGCCACGCCTTGGTGGCCGCATCCGCGCTTGCCAGGGCAAGCGCGCAAAGCAGGGTCAGCGGCAGCCAGTGCAGCAGCATGTCGGCCCGACCGTTGGGTTCAACCTGTGAAAACCTGTAGATCGCTTTCCGGCAATCGCCCTAGGTGCGGTCATATGCGGACTGCTGATCGTCGCTCGTAGCGGCGTGTGCAGGATCGGGCGGCCGGGCGGCGGTCAGCACCTCCGGCCCGGCGCCGGGTCGATGGGCGTGCTCGCTGATGTGTCGACGCCAGGCACGGGCGCCGGGTTGGCCCTGGAAGAGTCCCAGAAGGTGCCGGCTCATGGCGCCGAGCGGGACACCGGTTTGCAGTTGCCGCGCGACATAGGGAAGAAAGCGCTCGAGTACCTCGTGGCGGGTCGGAACCGGGTCGGCGGCGCCATAGATCAGGCGGTCCGCCTGGGCCAGCATCCAGGGGTTTTCATAAGCCGCCCGGCCGATCATCACGCCATCCAGATGGGTCAAGAAATCGGCCGCCGCGTCAAGTGTCAGAATGCCGCCATTGATCACGATGGTCAGCGCCGGAAAATCCGCCTTGAGTCGGGCAACCACAGCGTAGCGCAGCGGGGGGACCTCGCGGTTCTCCCGCGGACTCAGACCCTGGAGCCAGGCCTTGCGGGCGTGCACGATGAGCGCGTCGCAACCGGCCGCGGCCACGGCGGCGACGAACCCGGCCAGTTCCTCGTAGCTGTCCCGATCATCGATCCCGATTCGGCACTTGACCGTCACCGGCAGCGCGACCGCGTCCTTCATGGCCGCCACACAGTCCGCCACCACCTGGGGTTCCGCCATCAGGCAGGCCCCGAACCGCCCGTTCTGCACCCGATCGGAGGGGCAGCCCACGTTGATATTCACCTCGTCATATCCCCAATCCGCTCCCAGCCGGGCGCAGTGGGCCATGGCCCGCGGGTCCGCGCCGCCGAGTTGGAGCGCCAGCGGGTGCTCCGCCGGGTCGAACCGCAGGTGCCGGTCCTGATCGCCGTAGATCAAGGCACCGGTGGTGACCATTTCAGTATAGAGCAGGGTGTGTCGGGTGATCAGCCGCAGGAAATACCGGCAGTGCCGATCGGTCCAATCCAGCATCGGGGCAACCGACAACCGCGACACCTTGAATTTGCTCGGATCGCCCGTCGTTGCTGGATTTCCTTCCGCGTTATTCGTCATCATGTAGCACTATTCAGCATTATTCGTTTGCGTTCGGTGCGACGGGAGTGCTACAAGCCGCGCCTTGTAGCACCGACACGAGCCAGCACACCCATGGCTACCATCGTAGCGCGCCAACGCGCCGACGGCACCACCGCCTACACGGCACAGATCAGGCTGAAGCACGGCGGGAAGGTGGTCTACTCCGAGACCAAGACCTTCACCAAGAAGGCCACGGCCAAAGCCTGGGCCGCTGAGCGCGAGGAACAAATCAGGCGCGACCCCGCCGCGGCAAAGACCCGCGCCGAACACCAGGGCGTGACCGTCGCTACCCTGATCGAGCATTACTTGAAGGCGCGCGAGACCGTCGCGCCGCTGGGGCGAAGCAAAGGCGCTCATCTGCGGATGTTGCTGGGCTTCGACCTCGCGCGGTGTGCCGCCCTGACCCTGACCGCGCAACAGGTGGTGGAGCATATCCAGGGGCGGCGCGCGGGCGGGACCGGGGGCGCAACGGTGGCGAATGACCTGATCTGGCTGCGCGTGGTGTTTCGCTATGCCCGTACCGCGCTCGGGGTGCCGGTGGACCCGCACGTGCTGGACGACGCCACGGAGATTTGCCGCGCTGAGCGGATGATCACCCGGCCCCAGCGGCGCAAGCGCAGGCCGACGGATGACGAACTGACGAGGATCACGGCGCGGTTCCGGGCGTTGCGGCTGCGCGCCCGGCGCAACCACGGGCCGCCGATGGACCTGATCCTGTGGGCGGCGATCTACTCGTGCCGACGCCTCGATGAACTGTGCCGGATGCGCCTGTCCGACCTTGACCGGGAACACCGGACCTGGCTGGTCCGGGATCTGAAGCATCCTGATGGGTCGGCCGGTAATGATCGCGAGATGCTGGTCACGGAGCGGGTCCTGGCTGTGGTGGATGCGCTCCTGGCGCTGCCGGGCCGGGACCCTGGCGAGGACCGGCTGTTGCCCTATAACAGCAAGACGGTGGGACTTACTGGCAGCGGCAGTTGAAGGTGTTAGGCCGAAGTTCCCCTCTGGAAAACGCGTTAGTCGCCTGATATTTATATCATTTGCGAAAAAACGCGGTGCAAATGCCTGGCTACATCTCGATCGCCTTGATCAGCGCCAGCGCCTCGCGTTGCTTGGCGTTGAGGGTCGTATCGATGGTAAATGTGTTCTCACCGATGCCGGCGTTCTTACGTCGGCAGGTATTGCGAACGATGGTTCCCAACTCCTGCAATAGGGTGCTAAAGCTGTGCGCCGGTGAGCCATCGGTCAGCCGTTTGCTCGCGATCTTGTCTAAGGCCGGCGCGGAGCGAGTGGCGGGCGCGACCGGATCGCGTACCGCTAAGCGCGCCTGGTCCTCATCGGCGAAGAGCAGACTGCGCCAGGCTTCGCTCATATGCCATTTCACGTAATACGCCAGCATGCACAGAAAGAGATGCGCGCGGACCCGCTCTTCGGTATGGTGATAGATCGGTCGGATCTGCAGATCGTCGCTCTTGAGTGCGCGCAAGGCGGCTTCGACGCGACTCAGACCCTTGTAATAGCGCACGCTGTCGTCGGCGCTGACCTGTAATTTTGGCAGGGACGTGCGAATGACATAGATGCCGTCGAGTGCCGCCTCCGCCGCCACCGCGGCCGCATCGATCGCAAATGTGAAATGGCCAGTACGGATGTCAAGTACCACATGCTTGGACATCTTATACTTGTTGATGACGCGCCCGACCCGTACCCCGATTTTGTCCGGAGCGTTCAGATGGCCATTGGCCACCATCTTCTGCACGGTCTCCAGTTCGGTCACCGTCGCCGCCAGGAGTGCTTGGCGCTTGGCGTTGCGCAGGGTCGCGAGTTGCGGATTGCGACAGGCGATCAGGCGTTCGTCGGGAAACGCCTCATGCTGTATTTCGAAGAGATTGCGCTCATCGAACAAGCCCATTTGTAATGTTCCAGAATCCACCAGTTGGCGGATCGCCCCGCTCTTGAGCGCGGTGATCCAGGCGATCCCGTCGCGCGCGCGCAAGTGCGTGATTTGCGTTTGCGTGATCATGCCGCGATCACCGACTAAGATGAGCGATTGCAGGTTGAACTCCTGCTGGAGTTTGTCCACCTGCGCCATGAGAGTCTGGGGGTCGGTGGTATTGCCGGCAAACGCCTCAATCGCCACTGGGCACCCGCGCCGGTCGGTCAGTAAGCCAAAATTGACCTGCAGCATGCCCTTCTTCCCGTCACGGGAATAGCCGCGCATGGCCACTGGACAGCACTCACCCTCGAAATAGCTTGAGGACAGATCGTAGAGGACTCGGCCACCGTCGTGCAAATGCCGCTTGGCCAGTTGCTGCTCAATGGCCGGCTGGCGCGCGCGCAGCCAATCCAGCGCCGCATACAGCGCGTCTTCATCGGCATCACTGACCCCGTACAGCTCCCCCAGCGTACTGTGGTCCCACGTCCGCGTGGTGGCCAGCTTACTCTGTGGATCAAGGACCCGGGCGGCGATCATCGCCAAAACCAGGTCGCGCTCGCGACACGCCTCGCGTCCCAACAAGGCACTCATGCGCAATCGCCCCATGGCCACGTCGATCGCTTGGACCGCGCCATGGGCGCGCGAGCGAATGATCTCGAATACCTCATCGACTGTTGCGAGGGGTTCGCCCTTGAGGACGGCCCGAATGGCTTGCGCTTGCGCGAGGGTCAGCGATGAGAGGTTCGCCAGGGTGCGCTTGATGACCCGCTTGCCCTCGCGCACCGACTCGCGCAGCAAGATCGCCGGGGGGAGTTGCGGTTTGGCACGATGTCAATGTACATGCATACAAGCATAAAACATATACGCAGATTTACAATCGCCTGAGCAATATTTACATGGGTACATTTATGATCAAGAGTTTTACCCTGCTGCTGTCGACCCCGCGATGGCCGGATGCCGATATTCACTTCTGGTATCTCCAGGGTACCCAGCATCAGTTCTGGACGCGCTGCGCCGGCTGCGGTGAGAGCGCCGTGCTGTCGGAGTACCTGCCCGAGCGACTGGGCGAGGTGATCGCCCTGGACGCCGCCACCGACACCTACCGCTACCGCTGCCCGACGTGCCGGGCCTGGATCGCTGAGCCGCAGCAGGGCGAGTGGCGGGCGCAGTTCCCCGAGCGGACGATCCAGAGCTACAGCCTGTCGCAGGTGTTGAGCCCGACGGTGACCGCGGGCCAATTGCTGGCCGAGTGGCAGGCGATGCAGACCGGCGAGCAGCGGGCGAGTTTCTACAACCGCAAGCTCGGGCGGCCCTATGCCGACCCGTCACAGATCCCGGTGACGCGCGAACATCTCAACGCGTGCGTCGCGGCCGGCGCCCTGGCCGGCGTGGTATGGCAGACCAGCGGGCGCGAAACCTTCATGGGCATCGATCAGATGGGCGGGTTCAACTGCGTGCTGATCAAGGCGCGGCTGCCCGACGGCCGCCAAGCGCTGATTCATGCCGAGGCGATCTTCGACGCCGATCCCTTCGCCCGGTGCGACGTGCTGATGGCGCAGTACGGGGTGCAGTGCTGCGTGGTGGAGGGGCTGCCCAACTGGAATGACGCTAACCCAAGTTTAACACCTCAGATTATTTCTCTCTTAAGATCATCCGCTTACAGCGGA
>CAYYAY010000117.1:0-13739 GCA_964470155.1 uncultured Lamprocystis sp.
GGCAGCTCGGCGTGGGTTTTCAGGTCCACCGGCTTGGGATAGGCGGCGGTGTGGCAGAAGGTCTGCATCACCAGATCGGCGCTGAAGCCCAGGCAGGCCAGGTCCTTCAACTCGTCGCGCGTCATCGGGCCGGTGGTGTCCTGGCTGCCGACGGTGGTCATCCGCGGCTCACAGTAGGTGCCGGGGCGCATGCCGGTGCCCTCGGGCAAACCGCAGGCCCGGCCGACCATCTTCTGTGCCAGGGTGAAGCCCTTGCCGGTGTCAGCCGGGACCGCGGGCAGGCGGAAGCTGGTGGATGCGGGCAGACCCAGGAAGTCGCGCGCCCTGGCGGTCAGGCTGCGGCCGATGATCAGGTTGATGCGGCCGCCGGCCCGCACCTCGTCGAAGATCACCTCGCTCTTGAGCGCGAACTCGGAGAGCACCGCCTGACCGCCGTGCGCAACGATCTTGCCGTCATAAGGCAGGATGTCGACAACATCGCCCATTTCCAGCTTGGAAACATCGAGTTCGATCGGCAGCGAGCCCGAATCCTCCTGGGTGTTGAAGAAGATGGGCGCGATCTTGCCGCCCAGGGTCACGCCGCCGAAGCGCTTGTTCGGCACGAACGGGATGTCCTGGCCGGTGGCCCAGACCACGCTATTGGTTGCGCTCTTGCGGCTGGAGCCGGTGCCCACCACGTCGCCGACGTAGGCGACCAGATGGCCCTTCTTTTTAAGATCCTCAATGAACTGAATGGGTCCGCGCTTGCCGTCCTCCTCGGGCTTGAATGCCGCGTCCGGACGGGTGTTCTTCAGCATCGCGAGATAATGCAGCGGAATGTCCGGACGGCTCCAGGCGTCGGGCGCGGGCGACAGGTCGTCGGTGTTGGTCTCGCCGGGCACCTTGAAAATGGTGACGGTGATGGATTTGGGTACCTCGGGGCGGCTGGTGAACCACTCGGCGTCGGCCCAACTCTGCATGACGTCCTGGGCCTGGGCGTTGCCGGCCTTGGCCTTTTCGGCGACGTCGTTGAAGAAGTCGAACATCAGCAGGGTTTTTTTCAGACCGTCGGCGGCGACGGCGGCCACCGCGGGGTCGTCCAGCAGTTCGATCAGCGGGTGCACGTTGTAGCCGCCCACCATGGTGCCAAGCAACTCGGTGGCCTTGGCCTTGCCGATCAGTCCGACGGTGAGGTCACCGTGCGCCACCGCGGCCAGAAAGCTGGCCTTGACCTGGGCCGCGTCGTCCACCCCCGGGGGTACCCGGTGCGTCAGCAAATCCAGCAGGAAGGCGTCCTCACCGGCCGGGGGCTGCTTGATCAGTTCGATCAGGTCGGCGGTCTGCTGCGCGGACAGGGGCAGCGGCGGAATGCCGAGCGCGGCGCGTTCGGCCGCGTGCTGGCGATAGGCTTCTAACATCTCGATGGCTCCTAACGGACTGGTGGTCACTCTGGTGTAACGGGAGGCGCTTACCCTACCGCCGCCGCCAAGGGTCTGGCGGCAAATTTATCGGGTCAATCGGTTATTCTATGCTTTATGTAGGACCTGCCAAGCGATTTGCACGGGTCAGCGGCCGACGGGAGGCCGCGATGTCCATGTGGTTCGTGTGCTTGCGTGGCCGGAGCAGCGCCATCCCGGCGCCGGAAGCGGCTTCTTCGGTCGGAGCGACGATCGAGGCTCGATGTCGAACCGGACCCGCCCACACAACCACCCTGGTCTGCGGGAACTTCCGCACCCACATGGCATCCAACCGCGGACTCTCCAACCAACCACAGGTGAACTCATGCAACAGAACGAACAAGATCTGATCAGCGGTCTGTTTAACAAGCTCAAGCAGGCGGAGCAGCAATCCGGCCCGCGTGATCCGGGTGCCGAGAAACTGATCAGCGACGCGCTGAGCAACCAGCCGGCCGCCCCCTACTACATGTCGCAGGTCATTCTGGTCCAGGAGCAGGCCGTCGCGGCACTCAGCGAGCGGGTGCAGAAACTGGAGCAGGAACTGGCCGAGCGTCCCGCCAGCGGTGGCGGCGGCTTCCTGGGCGGACTCTTTGGCGGCGGGTCGGGACAGTCCACCACCACCATCCGGCCGGACCGCACCCCGGTCATGCCTCCGGGCGCCCAGTACGGCAACCAGTTCGGCAATCAGGCCGCGCCCGGCCGCGGCTGGGGCAGCGGTCCGGCCCAGCCGGCGGCCGGCGGCGGCTTCCTGGCGTCGGCGATGACGACCGCGGTCGGTGTGGCCGGCGGCATGCTGCTCGCCAACGCGGTCGGCAGCATGTTCGGCGGACCGGCCGAAGCGGCTGAAAAACCGGCTGAAGAGCCTCCGGCAGAGGAGCCGGCAGCCGAGCAGGAAGAGTTCATGGCGGATGACGGCGGCGACTTCGACAGCTTCGGCGAGTTCTGACGCCTGAGGCTGGCCGCGGTGTCCGTCGCTGACGGGCGCAGCGGCCCTACCGCTTAGGAATCGTTCATTCTCGTTGTCGTTGTCGTAATCGGATTCCGGATCGATTCATGACCGTCTGCAACCCTGCGAAACGCGTGCGTCGTGCCTCGATTACGACAACGACAACGACCGAGCGCCCGATTATACGGAACGGTTTTGAGTTTTCGGTTTTTCGTTTTTGGTTAAGGACTATCAAACATTGGGTTACGAAAAACGAGAAACGAAACACCAACAACGACGGGTATAGTAGCGCCCTGCTCACCGCGACACCAGTCACTCAATGCCCGTTCTCGGCACCCTCCTCCGGCTGGAAATCCAACCGCTCGACGCTGAGCAAATGCACCCGGCGACTGTCGGCGCGCATGACAGTGAAGCGGAACGGACCGACTTCGACCGACTCACCCCGCTTGGGCAAATGCCCCAACGCGTTGAGCACCAGACCGCCGATGGTGTCGAACTCGTTGTCCGACAAGGTGCTGCCGAAGTAGCCGTTGAAGTCGTCGATGGGGGTGCGCGCCTTGGCGCTGTATTCGTTCTGACCGCGCCGGAAGATCTCGGCGCCCTCGTCGTAGTCGTGTTCGTCCTCGATCTCGCCGACGATCTGCTCCAGCACGTCTTCGATGGTGACCAGTCCGGCCGCGCTGCCGTATTCATCGACCACGATGGCCATATGGTTGCGGCTGGCCCGGAATTCCTTGAGCAGCACGTTGAGCCGCTTGCTCTCGGGGACGAAGACGGTGGGGCGCAGCAGGTCACGGATGTTGAATGGGCGACGGCCGCTTTCGACGCAGAAGGTCAGCAGATCCTTGGCGAGCATGACACCCACCACCTCGCCCTTGTCATCCCCGGTGACCGGGAAGCGGGAATGCGCGGACTTGACCGCAATGTCCAGAATGCGATCCAGACTATCGTCGCGGCGGACGAACACCATCTCCGCGCGTGGGATCATGATGTCCCGCACCCGCAGCTCCGAGACTTGGAGAACGCCCTCGATCATACTCAGGGCTTCCGTGTCGAGCAGGGCGCGCTGCTTGGCGTCTTTGAGCAGTTCGATCAACTGCTCGCGGTTTTGCGGCTCACTCCCGAATAAGGCGCTCAGTCGGTCGAACCAGTTGCGGGGGTGCGGGTCCTCGGTAGATCGATCGCTCGTCATGGGCTGTCGGGGGTCTCCTCGTAGGGTGGCGGAAATCCTAACTTGACCAAGATGGCGGTTTCCAGTCCCTCCATCACGACCGCAGCGGACTCCGTGACATGATCGTAACCAAGTAAATGCAGCACACCGTGGACAACGAGATGGGCCCAGTGCGCTGAGGTTTCCTTCCCCTGCTCCAAGGCCTCGCGCTGCACCACGTCGGCGCAGATCACCAGATCACCCAGCAGCGCGCCCAGGTCGTCGACCCCGCACAGACCAGGCGGCACATCGAAGGGGAAAGACAGGACATTAGTCGGCTGGTCGCGGCCCCGAAAGCGCAGGTTGAGCGCCTGCCCCTCCGGCGCAGCGACGATGCGGATCGTGAGTGCCGCCCGCTCCCGGCGACCCGCCAGGGCCGCCGCCGTCCACCGGGCAAAGTCCGGCTCGCCCGGCAGGCCGGCGGCCTCCACGGCCACCTGCAGATCCAGATCGAGGTCCAGGGTCAGCGCCTGAGGGTTCGTTGTCATCACGCTGGCGCCTGAGTCGCGTCGGGGACCCGCTGCTGCGGATCCGCCGGGGCTTGCGCACCGGCCGCAGTCCGCACCACCGGTGATTGCGAGCCGGCGGTGCGCGGGCGACTCAGAGGTTCCGGCCGCTCGAAGGCCTCGTACGCATGAACGATGCGCTGCACCAGTGCGTGACGCACCACATCGCGGGCGTTGAAAAAGGTGAAGCTGATGCCGTCCACGTCCTTCAGCACCTCCACCGCCTGACGCAACCCGGACGGCTGGCCGCGCGGCAGGTCGACCTGAGTCACGTCACCCGTGATGACGGCGGTCGAGCCGAAACCAATGCGGGTCAGGAACATCTTCATCTGTTCGGGCGTGGTGTTCTGCGCCTCGTCCAGGATGATGAAAGCATCGTTTAAGGTACGCCCGCGCATGTAGGCCAGCGGCGCGACCTCGATCACGTTGCGCTCCAGCAGCTTGTTGACCTTCTCGAAACCCAGCATCTCGAACAGCGCGTCATAGAGCGGACGCAGATAGGGGTCGATCTTCTGCGCCAGGTCACCGGGCAGAAACCCCAGCCGCTCCCCCGCCTCCACCGCCGGACGCACCAGCAGCAGGCGCCTGACGCGATCGGTCTCCAGGGCCTCCACCGCGCAGGCGACCGCCAGGTAGGTCTTGCCGGTGCCCGCGGGTCCGACTCCGAAGTTGATATCGTGGCGCTGGATGGCGTGCAGGTATTCCTGCTGATTCGGCCCGCGCGCCTTGACCAGACCGCGCTTGGTCTTGATGAGCAGTTCGGGCAAACGATCGGTCGCGGCGACGATCAGGTCGTCCGCACCGAGTTCGCGCAGTGACAGATGAATGGATTCGGGGCTCAGGACCTCGGCCGCCGTATCGGCATAGAGATCACGCAACAACTGATCCCCCAGCCGCACCGCCGCCCCGTCGCCGATGAGCCGAAAGGACACCCCGCGGTTGCTGATCTCGATGCCGAGCCGGCGCTCGATCTGCCGCAGGTGCTGCTCGAACGGACCGCAGAGATTGGCGAGCCGCGCGTTGTCCGCGGGACTCAGTTCCAGGTCGAGTGATTGGGGTTGGGTAGACAAGCGGTTCAGAATCCGGCAAGAACAGGCAACATGGAGTTCATCCTAAAAAATAGTGCCCGGAGACGCAACGCAACCCGGCGCTTTGACCACCCCGCGCAGTGAGTTCGGCAGCGCCGCGGTAATGGTCAGATCGACGAACTGACCGATCAATGAGGGGTCCCCGGCGAAGTTGACCACCCGATTATTCTCGGTACGGCCCGCCAATTCAGTCCCGTCCTTGCGCGACGGCCGCTCGACCAACACCCGTTGCACGGTGCCGACCAGTTGCCTGCTGTAGCGCTGGGCATTGGTCTCGATGCGCTGCTGCAGGCGCGCCAGGCGTTCTTTCTTGACCTCCAGCGGGCAGTCGTCCGGGTAGTCGGCCGCCGGGGTGCCGGGTCGACGACTGTAGACGAAGCTGTAGCTCTGGTCGAAGCCGACGGCATCGATCAGATCCAGGGTGGCGGCGAAGTCGGCCTCGGTCTCACCGGGGAAGCCGATGATGAAGTCTGAAGAAATCAGGATATCCGGGCGCACACGTTGCAGCGCCTTGATCTTGGAGCGGTACTCCAGCACGGTGTGACCGCGCTTCATCGCCGCCAGGATGCGGTCGGAGCCCGACTGAACCGGCAGATGCAGGAAACTTACCAGCTCCGGGACCTCGGCGTAGACCGCGATCAGGCTGTCCGAGAACTCCACCGGATGGCTGGTGGTGAACCGGATCCGGTCGATCCCGTCGACCGCCGCCACATAGCGGATCAAGAGCGCCAAATCCGCGACCGCCCCGTCGTCCATGCGCCCGCGATAGGCATTGACGTTCTGGCCAAGCAGATTGACCTCGCGCACGCCCTGCTCGGCCAGGCCGGCGACCTCAGCGATCACGTCGTCGAATGGTCGGCTGACCTCCTCGCCGCGGGTATAGGGCACCACGCAGTAGGTGCAGTATTTGGAACAGCCTTCCATCACCGAGACGAAGGCGCTTGGACCGTCCGCCCGCGGGGCCGGCAGACAGTCGAACTTCTCGATCTCGGGGAAGGAGACATCCACCTGCGGCTGACGGCCGGCCTTGAGGTCACGCAACATCTGCGGTAGGCGGTGCAGGGTCTGGGGGCCGAACACCAGATCGACATAGGGCGCCCGCTCGCGAATCGCCTCGCCCTCCTGGCTCGCCACGCAGCCGCCGACGCCGATCACCAGATCCGGACGCTGGAGCTTCCACGGCCGCCACCGGCCGAGTTGGGAGAAGACCTTTTCCTGGGCCTTCTCGCGGATGGAACAGGTGTTGAGCAGCAACACGTCCGCATCCTCGGGCCGCGGGGTGAGTTCCATCCCATGCGACTCACGCAGCACGTCCGCCATGCGCGCGGAGTCGTACGCGTTCATCTGGCAGCCGAAGGTTTGAATGTAGAGTTTCTTGGACATAAGTCTTAGGGTAACGAAAGGGGGGCGGATGGTCCAGATTCAAGGCATTGAGGATCACGACTCCACAGTCAGGACGCTCCCGATTATGCGCAGACGCATCCTACCCTGTTCCGCGGCACTCGCCTGCCTCCTGCTGCTCGCCGGCACGGGCTGGTTCGCAACAGCCGGCCAGACGCACTTCAGTGCGCATCAGGAAGGCCCGCAATGGCGGTTCGACTACGGCTGGATCGACCAGTCCGGCACCCACACCCTGCGCTTTCGGTTGGACGCCGACGCCATCGCCGCCGCCCGTCGCGGCTTTCGCGCCTATCGCCGGGCCGATCTGGAGGAAGCCGCCGACGCCGAGCGCGACCGCCAGGCGACCCGTGCGGTCGCCGACCTGGAGCGGGCGCATCCGGGGGTTGAACTCGAACTGAAGCCAAACGGGTCCATCCAGTGGCGGACCAAACCGCCGGCCGACTTCGCCGAACGCCAGCAAGATCTGTTCAGAACGCACATGGACCAGGCCATCGCGACGATCCAGGCCGACTACCCCCAGGCGCGCATCAGCCGCGGCGAAGACGGCGCGCTGGACCTCAGTGCCCGGTCAAAAAAAGACCTGGCGGCGATCCAGCAGCGACTCGCGGCCGCCCAGAGCGCGGCCAACCAGGCAGTGGCCGACGACGCGGATCAGGTCCAGACCCAGATCGAGCGCCGCTCGGAACGGCTCGGCCAGGACCTGCGCAGTGAGTTCGCCGCGGTCCAGCAGCGCATGGAGACCTTCAAGCTGGCCTATTTCCGCGAGCGACTGTATCGACTCGATGAATCCGGCACACTCTTCCCGGACTATGCGCGCATCGGCGAGCGCGCGCTGCCCGCGCTCGCCCCCCTGGCGCAGGCCATGGGCGCCCAGGTGCAGGGCCTATCCACCCGCGCCGCGCTGAATACCGCACTCGCCTTCATCCAGACCATTCCCTATGACCGGCTGCTGGATCGCGCGAACGACGCGGGTTTCCTGCCGCCGGTCGTGATGCTGGCCGACAATCGGGGCGACTGTGATACCAAGTCGGTGGCCTTCGCCGCCCTGACCCACCTGCTCTATCCCCAGATCCCCAGTGCACTGGTGCTGGTGCCGAGACACGCCTTCCTCGCCTTGGGGCTCGACCCGGCCCCCGGCGATCGACTGCTCCGTCACCGCGGACGCGACTGGGTCCTGGCCGAACCCGTCGGGCCGGGCACGCCGCCGGTGGGCGCGATCGGCACAGAGTCCGGTGCGGCCCTGGACCAGATCACGGCGGTGATATCGCTGTTTCCCTGACGATTGCCTGCTCCGCCCGATGCCGCTGCGCCAGCCGCACGTAATTGGCGGCGGAGTAGTCCAAGTACTCCAGCTCGCGATCGGTCAGGACGCGCACCCTTTTTGCCGGGGCACCGACCCACAGATAACCCCCGGTCAGGACCTGGCCCGGCGTGACCAGCGACCCGGCACCGAGCAGTGTTCGGGGTTCGATCACCGCCCGGTCCAGCACCCGTGCGCCGATGCCGATCAGACAGTGATCACCGATCTCGCAACCGTGCAGCACCACCTGATGTCCCACCGTAACCTGTTCATGGATGATCAGCGGGGCGCCGCCGGGCATGAACCGGCTGTCGTGGGAGACATGCAGGATGCTGCCGTCCTGAATATTGGTGGCGGCGCCGATGCTGATCCGGTGGATATCACCGCGCACGACGCACAGGGGCCAAATGGACGCACCGGCGCCCAGCGTGACGTCGCCGATGACCACGGCGGTGTCATCCACCCAGGCGGTGGGGTCGATCGCCGGGATCTTTCCCTCGAAGGGGCGAATGGGGTCCATGACAGGCTCCGTTGATGAGGTCGAAAGCTGCGGAACTGGGGGCGACCGCCGCTCAACACGACACCCCGCCACCCGGCCCGTCCCTGGCGTAGAATGCGCCATCCCAACGATCGGAGCCTGAATCCCATGGAGACCTTCCACGGTACCACCATTCTCTCGGTGCGCCGCGCCGGCCGGGTCGTCATCGGCGGCGACGGCCAGGTGTCGCTCGGCCAGACGGTGATGAAGGGCAATGCCCGCAAAGTGCGTCGCCTCTATAAAGACCGGGTGATTGCCGGGTTCGCCGGGGCGACCGCGGACGCCTTTACCCTGTTCGAGCGCTTCGAGGGCAAACTGGAGAAGCACCAGGGTCACCTGGTGCGCTCGGCGGTGGAACTCGCCAAAGACTGGCGCACGGACCGGATGCTGCGCCGCCTGGAAGCCTTGCTGTGTATCGCCGACAGCCAGTCCTCGCTGATCATCTCGGGCACCGGGGATGTCATCGAGCCGGAGCATGACCTGATGGCGATCGGCTCCGGCGGCGCCTTTGCCCAAGCCGCCGCGCGGGCACTGCTGGAAAACTCCGAACTCTCGGCGCGCGAGATCGTGGAGCGCGCGCTGCACATCGCCGCGGATATCTGCGTCTACACCAACCATAACCTGGTGATCGAGGAACTGGACGCCCCGTCCTGAGCAGCCGCCGGGATAACCGGGTTGCCCTTGCGGAATCCCGGCCCGACCCGCACCTTCCACCGCTTACGCCGTGCCGTCCATCCGGGCGGCCAACCTGCAGACGCGTACACCATGCCGGAAATCACCCCCCAAGAGATCGTCGCTGAACTGAACCAGCACATCGTCGGCCAGGACGAGGCCAAGCGCGCGGTCGCCATCGCGCTGCGCAACCGCTGGCGGCGGATGCAGATCGCCGAGCCGCTGCGCTCGGAGATCACCCCCAAGAATATCCTGATGATCGGCCCCACCGGGGTCGGCAAGACCGAGATCGCCCGCCGACTGGCGCGTCTGGCCAATGCCCCCTTCATCAAGATCGAGGCCACCAAGTTCACCGAGGTCGGCTACGTCGGGCGCGATGTGGAGTCGATCATCCGCGATCTCGCCGACATCGGCGTGAAGCTCTCGCGCGAACAGGAAATGGAAAAGCTCGGCGACCTGGCCGCGGCCGCCGCCGAGGAGCGCATCCTGGACGCCCTGCTGCCGCCGCCGGCCAACTTCGAGGAAGAGACCCGCAGCAGCACCAGTTCAGCGACCCGCGAGAAATTCCGGACCAAGCTGCGCGCGGGTGAACTCGATGAGCGCGAGGTGGAACTCCAGGTCTCGGCCGCCCCCTTGGGCGTCGAGATCATGGCCCCGCCCGGTATGGAAGAGATGACCAGTCAACTCCAGGGGCTCTTTCAGAACCTGGGTCAGGGCCGCACCAAGCGCCGCAAACTGCGCATCAAAGATGCCCGCAAGCTGCTCACCGATGAAGAAGCCTCCAAGCGGGTCAACGAAGAAGAACTGAAGCTGCGCGCCATCGAGAACGTGGAACAGAACGGCATCGTCTTTCTGGATGAGATCGACAAAGTCACCCGCCGCGCCGAGGGCATGTCCGGGGCCGATGTCTCCCGCGAGGGCGTGCAGCGCGACCTGCTGCCCCTGGTCGAGGGCAGCACGGTCTCCACCAAACACGGATCGGTACGCACCGACCATATCCTGTTCATCGCGTCCGGCGCTTTCCACCTGGCCAGACCTTCAGATTTGATTCCCGAATTACAGGGCCGCCTGCCGATCCGGGTGGAACTGAAAGCGCTGACCACGGAAGATTTCGTGCGCATCCTGACCGAGCCGGATGCCTCGCTGACCGATCAGTACCGGGCGCTGCTCGCCACCGAGGGGGTGAACCTGGAGTTCACCGAGGACGGTATCCGCCGGCTCGCCGAGATCGCCTGGCAGGTCAACGAACGCACCGAGAACATCGGCGCGCGGCGCCTGCACACGGTCCTCGAGCGCCTGCTGGAGGATGTCTCCTACAACGCCTCGGACCTGGATCGGGTTACCGTCACCGTCAACGCCGCCTATGTGGACCAGAACCTGTCCCAACTGGCCGCGGACGAGGACCTGTCCCGCTACATCCTGTGATAGCACCGTCGAACCTGATCACCGGACGGCGGGACGGGTACCCCCTACGCTTGGTATCCGATTTGATATCAGGTGCGAAGGCTACAGAAATCCCCCTAGTTGTCACCGCGGTTCCGACCTGACGCAAGCGGCCGCGGAACCCAACAGTTGTTACCGGAGAACACCATGCCGACACCCACTGAACTGAACCTGCACCAACAGTCCCGGGTGCTGGAAGTGCGTTATGACGACGGCTCGCACTTCAACCTCCCGTGCGAATATCTGCGCGTCTTCTCCCCATCCGCCGAGGTCCAAGGCCACGGCCCCGGCCAGCGGGTACTGCAACTCGGCAAGGAAGACGTCGGCATCGACAAAATCGAACCGGTCGGCAACTACGCCATTTGCCTGCACTTCGACGATGAGCACAACACCGGCATCTACTCCTGGGACTATCTCTACAACCTCGGTCTCAACCAGGAACGGCTGTGGCAGGAGTATCTGGACGAACTGCTCAAGGCCGGACAGGTGCGCAAAAAACCATCCTGAGAAGAGCGTCGCCCGACCCGTGGGAGCGGCCTCCGGCCGCGATCCCTCCGCGCACCCAGGCACCGCATCGCGGCGGGACGCCGCTCCCGCGAAGTCTAGCGCAAACGCGCCCACTACAACCGCCCCGCACCGTAGCGGCCTGCGGCCGCGACTCCCCCCGCACATTCCGGCACCGCATCGCGGCGGGACGCCGCTCCCACTGGAACCGAGCCGCAACCAGCGCTGACGAGCAGCGCCGGGATCGGCCCGCCATCGTGTAGAATTATGCCTATTGCGAGCAGAGAATCAGGCTATGACCGACAAAGAGACGACCCATTTCGGCTACCGGCAGGTGCCCGTCGATGAGAAGGCAGTGCGCGTACGCGAGGTCTTCGACTCGGTGGCATCGCGCTATGACATCATGAACGATCTGATGTCGTTGGGGATTCATCGGCTGTGGAAGCGCCACGCCATCGCCCTGGCCGGGGTGCGCCGCGGTCAGCGGGTTCTGGATCTGGCGTCCGGCACCGGGGATTTGGCCGCACGTTTCGCCGGCATCGTCGGTGCCGCGGGCGAGGTCGTGATGTCCGACATCAATGAGGCCATGCTGACCCGCGGACGCGAGCGCCTGACCGATCAGGGCCGTATCGGCAATCTGCACTATGCCCTGGCCAACGCCGAGCGCCTGCCCTTCGCGTCCGCTCACTTCGACTGCGTGACCATCGGCTTCGGACTGCGCAACGTTACCCACAAGGAATGGGCGATCGGTGAAATGTATCGCGTCCTGCGCCCCGGCGGACGGGCGCTGATCCTGGAGTTTTCGCACCCCACCAGCAAAGCCTTCGGGCGCGTCTATGATCTTTATTCATTCAATGTCTTGCCTACCCTGGGCCGGCTGGTAACCAACGACGCGGAGAGCTACCGCTATCTGGCGGAATCAATCCGTATGCACCCGGACCAAGAGACGCTGCGCGCCATGATGGAAGACGCCGGGTTCGAGCGCTGTGATTTCTTCAACCTGACCGGCGGGGTTGTGGCCATTCACCGAGGGTACAAACTGTGACCATCGACGACACCTATACCAGTCATCCTCATGAAACGGCAGCCTTCGAACTGCCCGCGGCCCTGTTGGCCGCCGCCGAAGCGGCATTAAACCGGTACATCGCGCTCGACCCCGAGGGCACCCGCGCTTTCGAACCCATTTACGGCCGCATCTGCTCCATCCAGATCGAGGGCATCGGCACGCATCTCACCCTGATTCCGGGACCCGATCGCATCCAGGTCTTCGGCAACTATGATGCCAAACCGGATTGCCTGATCCGCGGCGCCCCGCTCGCCCTGGTGCGCATGATGACGGCGGCGCGCAAGGACGAGCAGATCCGCTCCGGGGCGGTGCATATCGAAGGCGACACCGCGGTCGCACAGGCGTTGAGCGATGCGCTCGCAAGACTGGACGTGGACTGGGAAGAGCAACTCGCCCAAGTGCTGGGTGATCCCGTCGCCAATCAGATCGGACGTGCCCTGCGCTCGGCCCAGGAGTGGGGAGACCGCACGTCGCACGCCGTGCGGGCCAACCTCAAGGAATACCTGGAGGAAGAGTCGCGGCTGCTGCCCAGCCGCTACGAACTGGATGAATTCCTTGATCAGATCGATGATCTGCGTGATGACGTCGACCGTCTGGCCGAGCGTATCAGGCGACTCGCCGAGCGGGTGCCCACGACCGAGGCGGAGCACGGCGGCCAGCGATGATCGGCCCCCGCCAGGCCCTGCGCCTGTTTCGTATCAACTGGGTCCTGTTGCGCCACGGCCTGGACGAGGTCATCCTCGCCACCCACCTGTTCCGACCACTGCGCTGGGTGCTCTATCTCAGCCCCTGGTACTGGCTGCGCGGCGAGTTGCCGACCTACCCGGTGCGGGTCCGCCTCGCCCTGGAAGACCTCGGGCCGATCTTCGTCAAGTTCGGTCAGATCCTCTCCACCCGCCGTGACCTGCTGCCTGACGATCTGGCGGTCGAGCTGGCCAAGCTGCAGGACCGGGTGCCGCCCTTCCCCGGAGTTCAGGCCCAGGCCTTGATCGAGAAAGCCTGGGGCCGCCCGGTGGGCGAGGTGCTGGACGCCTTCGACGTGGTGCCGCTGGCCTCCGCCTCCATCGCCCAGGTCCACACCGGCCGACTCAAGGACGGCACCCAGGTCGTCGTCAAGGTGCTGCGTCCGGGCATCGAAAAGACCATCCGGCAGGACATCGATCTGCTCTACACCATCGCCCGAATGGCCGAGCGCTATTGGCCGGACGCGCGCCGGCTGCGCCCGGTCGACGTGGTGCGTGAATACGAAAAGACCATCTTCGACGAGCTGGATATGCAGCGCGAGGCGGCCAACGCCTCCCAACTGCGGCGCAACTGGCTGCACAGCGAGATGCTCTACATCCCGGAGGTCTACTGGGACTGGACCCGCTCCGGCGTCCTGGTCATGGAGCGCATCTACGGCACTCCGGTGAGCGATGTTGCGCGGCTCAAGCAACAAGGTGTGAGCATGAAGCTCCTAGGCGAGCGCGGGGTGGAGATCTTCTTCACCCAGGTGTTCCGCGACAATTTCTTCCACGCCGACATGCATCCCGGCAACATCTTCGTCGAGCCGAGCGGGCGCTACATCGCCATCGATTTCGGCATCGTCGGCACCCTGACCAGCGAGGATCAGCGCTACCTGGCGGAGAA
>CAYYAY010000118.1:0-13467 GCA_964470155.1 uncultured Lamprocystis sp.
CGAGATAGGCTGAAGCCCGTTCGGCCAGGGCTTCGACCTGGGGTGTGGCCACGAAGGTGTCGCTCGCCTCGGGCTGCACATTATCACTGTTCATCGCGGGGACTTGGCCGGCAGCTTCCAAGGGTTCGACGCTCATTCTGGTGATCCTGGCTTGTAGGTTTGGGGTATGGCGAACGTATCGCACATCCCGGCGAATGATTGGTTTCCGTATGGTTATTCCTCGCTGCGTCGAGGCTCCGGTCAATCCTTTGACCTGGAAACTGCAATGCAGACCTCAGCGTCCGGTACCTGGGCGCGCCGGTCCTGGCGCGACCAGTGTCTTGACGCGAAAGGCAACCGCGATAGAACCAGGTACCCAGTCTACTCCGACTAGTCCTCGCTGACATCCTCTCGCTGCGTCCGCGACGGTGCGGCCTCAGTCATGAGCGGCGTCGGCGCGGGTTTCTCCGCGGGCTTGGGCGCTGGTTCCTTATGCGCGGCAGCTTTGTGCTGGGCCTTGGGTGCGGGTTTAGCCGCGGCCTTGGGGCTGACAGCGGGTGGCGGCGGGGCCGCCGGTTTCGTCGGTTCGCCACGCCAGGCTTGACGAGCCGCATTGCGCTCGTTGGCGAAGTCGCCGACCAATTGCTGCGTTTGCTGCTGGATGTCGGCGACGGCGTGCACGATCTCGGAGACGAATGACTGGCCGGCGGCTCGGACGTCCATCGCCATCACGCCGCGGGCGTGCCGGAAACCGTCCTGCATCTGGGCGACCTCATCGCGTAATGCGGCGGCGGCTTGATCCCGTGCCGCACGGGACTCGGCGGCAGACTGGGCAAGCGCTTCCCGGACGCTGGCCTGGCGGCTGGCGGCCGCGACGCGAATATCGGCAACGGCGCCCCCCAAGCGAGCGAGAAAGGCGTTGCGGTCGGCCCGCGCGGCCTCGGCCATGTCGGCGTGTTGATCACGGAAATTGGCCTGAAGCGACTCCACGTTGCTCTTCAAATCGCTGATGAAGGCGTGCGCGGCGTCGGTGACTTCCTGGCGGGTGTCGGCAATCAGGGTTTGGCGGGCGATGCGATCGGCTTGGATCTCGTCGCGCAACCGCCCCATGTCTTCGGTAAAACGGCCCATTGTTTGCTCCTAACTATCACATTGCGGAATTGGACCTGGAGCAGGCGGGTCCCCGCGCAGCCCAATCACCAGGTTCGGCGCGGCTTGCCACCTGACCCGGTGGGAAGTGTCGCTCGGGGTCGATGCCTCATGCATCGGAGCGACACCCCCAAGGCACGAGACGCTCGATCAGGCCGGAGCGGCTGCCGGAGCGGTGAGGCCGATAGCCTCGGCATACTTCAGGTAGGTCTCGACCGACGCGATGACCACACGGGCTTCAACGGCGAGCAGCTCGATACCGACCAGGGAGACCTTCAACCACGCATCGATCACGATGCCCTTGTCAAGGATGCGGTCAACCACTTCGGCCAGGCTGGAGGAATCAGTAGAGTTGGCGACTTTTGCCATGTTCGTAGACCTCTGAACGTCGAAATAATTGCACGGGATGTGCGCCTTAAGCGATGCTGCCGGCCTTTGAGTCAACAGCGCGGGTCCGTTCGCACCAGCCCCAGCCGATCGTACCCCATGGACCGCCGCGGACTGCTTGCGGGTTCAGGGAGTGTCGGTGTGGCATCCTGCCGGTCGGTTCGCTTGTCTGTCTTTAAGCATTCGCCGTGCCAAGGCTCGATGCGATCTGTCTTGGAATGTGACACATCGCTCAAGCAATGACTTAGCGGGATCTTGACAGGGAAGGGCGATGACGGGTGCGGGATTCGCAATGCCGGGTTATGGAGTGTCTTCCATAAACGGGGTGACGGTTCCATAGTCACCCGGCTAGGCCGCGACCACCCGATCGATCAGCGCGAGGATTTCCTGATGGAGGAAAGGCTTGGCGACGAAGCCCTGAATCAGCCCGCTCTTGAGGGCTTGTTCGACGACCGGATCATCGGAAAAGAAATAACCGGAGATCAGGATAACGAACGGATCGTGCTGGACGCGTCGCAGGTGCTCGATGAGCACCGGACCTTCGATATCCGGCAGTTTTGCGTCGACGAACACGGCGCAGTAGCGATTATGGCGACTCAGTTCAATCGCTTCCTGACCACAGCCGGCGTGATGCGAGCGAAATCCGCGCTGCGCAATCAGCCGCCCCAGTATCCAGTTGATATCCGGCTCGTCGTCGACCGTGAGAAAGGTGGGGGTCTCCGGCGCGAAAACCGGGGGCGGACCTGCTGCGACTGCCGAAGATGTGGTCATACGAAAACGCAACGGTCAGCACTCATTAAAGACGTGGCCATCCTCGCGATCATCGGTGTCCTCAAGCCAATGGCAAATGAACGCAGAAGCAGGTGCCGATCCCGGGTTCGCTTTCCACCTCGATACGTCCGTGGTGTTGTTGGATGATCGAGTAGCAGATGGAGAGGCCGAGCCCGGTGCCTTTGCCGACGGGTGAGCGGGTGTAGAACGGGTCGAAAATTTTGCCGATATCCGCGGGATCGATGCCGACGCCGGTGTCGACGATGCGCACCAGGACTTCCTCACCCTCACCGTCCAGCGACAAGCTCAGCAGACCGCCGTTGGGCATGGCGGCGATGGCATTGAGCAGGATGTTGATGAAGGCCTGTTCGAGCAGGCTGGGTACGCCGCGTACCGCCAGGGATTGAGGGCAGAATTCGGTCTCGATGTCGAGCTGGTTGAGATGCGCCTGGTGACTGACGACCGACAGCGCCTGGGTGAGCAAGGCCATCGGGTCGATCCGGGTCATTTTCTCAGCGGCCGACGAGCGGGCGAAGCGCAGCAGGTTCTCGATGATCTCGGACGCCTTATGGATGCCGGCGATGGTCTTCTCGACACATTCGCGGCGCAGTTCCGGGTCCAGGTCGTCATCACGCAGGAACTGGGCCGCGGATGAGCACACCGCCAGCGGGTTGCGGATCTCGTGGGCGATGCCGCCGGCCATGACCCCCAGGGCGGCGAGTTTCTGGGATTGGAGTAACTGGGTTTCCAAACGATGGCGCTCGCTGAGATCCCGTCCGGCGGCCACCATGCCGGTGGTCTCACCGTCGGCGTTGCGCATCGGCGCGAGCGTCCAGGACACCGCGATGCGCTCCTCGGACAGGGTGATCAGTGCCCACTCGGCCATCCGGCTGGCCGTCAGTGTGGGACTTTCCGCGAGCGCCTGTTCGATCTCCCGGCGGTCCGTCGGGGCGAAGAACTCCGACAGGCCGCGACCGATCACCTCGGCGGCCAGGTAGCCCGTGAGCCGTTCGGCGGCCTTGTTCCAACTGAGGATGTGGCCGCGGTTGTCGGTTGAGACGAGGATATCGCTGGCGCTTTCCACCACGCTGGCAAGATGGCGCTCCACCCGCTGGATGTCCTGGCTGAGCCGCACCTGCTCGGTGATGTCCTCCATGAGAAACAGGGCGTACTGGACCTGATCATTCCAATTGAAGGGCAAAGCGCGGAAATGATAGGTCCGCATCGGTACGCCGGGGGCGCGGAAAGTCATCCGCTGGGAGCGGCTCTGCTCGTTGCGTTCAAACACCCGCCGCACGCAGTCGAGGATGCGAGTGCGCTCGACGATCGTCGGTGGGAAGACATCCTCGAAGCGGTGGCCGATGGTGTCCTTGGGCGTGCGATTGCCCTTTTGCAGGAAATTGCGATTTGCCATGACGATGCGCAGTCGGTTGTCCACCAACAGGATCGATGATGGAATCGCATCGAACAGTGTGCGAAACAAATTCTCGTAGGGCTCGCGGGCACCGTCCGTGTAGGCGCGGCCCGGATCAAGTGAAGGATCGGAGATCATCGTCGATCGCTCCCACGAAGTTGTAGGGCGGCCAGGGGCCGGTGATCAGACCGGTGCCGGGGACCGCCGACTGATCCTCCTGTAGGCCCGCGACAAAGCGGGCGCCGACCTCGCGCGGCACGAGGAAATAGAGCGATAACAAGGAGTGCCCGCCAATTTGTCCGAACTCTTCGCGCAGTTCACGGTAGAGCCCGGACACCGCCCGTTCGAGCGTGCCCTTGGCTGCTTGTGCCTGGGCTATGGCTTGTGCTTCGCCGTTCAGGCGCTGGCGGATGGCGGCCAAGTGACCGTGGCCGGGGCGCGGGTCCTGATCCGGCCCGGCCTGAGCGCCGGGGTGGGGGGGCGCGGGACGGGAACCGGTCGCCGCCGGGGTGGGGGCCGGCGGGTCAGGGAGCATCAGCCGGACGCCGAACTCAACGCAATCGGCGAGATGAGCGAGCAGTGTAAGCAGCCGCTCGCGGTGTTTGTCCAGGAGTGTCAGAATCGCCTGATCGGTCGCCAGGACGCAGCCGAAGCGCATGGGGATCAGAGTCTCGGTCTGGTGAATGCGCGCGATCAGGTCGGCATAGGCGGTCAGCCGGTCACTGTCGGCGCGGCGGATCGCGTCGGGTTCCACGTCGGCAACCAGCGCGCCCAGGTGATCCAGCGCGAGCATCCGCATCCCCGCGGGCAGTCCCGCGGACAGCGCCGACGCGCGCGGCGGGTCACGCAGGATGCAGTGAAGCATCGGACGGGTGGTGGTCATCATGGTGCAACGCAGAAACTATAGAGGGGCCAGGGGCCGGAGCAATGCAGTTCAAGACCGTGCTCCGCGTAATCGATGCTGATCCGCGCAATTTCGGCATGGAGTGCCGGGGCGTTCACCGCGTCCACCAGACAGGCCCGAGTGGCCACTGCCGGGTCGCGCGCCGGACGTTTGAGGACCGACGCGCAGTGCTGGAGCAGGCGTGGGTCGAGGTCGGCAATGAGTTGCTTGAGCCAGGGCCCGATTGCCTGTTCGGCTTGGACCTTCCGGCGCTGACGCAAGAGGTAATCTCGCCCGCTGGACGGTGCATCCGCAGCCTCGGGAAACAGCGCGCGCATCCGTCCGGCCAGTGCCCGGTCCTGGTCCAGCAGGACCTTGATGGCCCACTCTTCGCGTCCGGCCATGCGGGCGAAAAAATCGAGCAAGGTTCGCCGCCGGTGCGCGACCTCAATGGCGAGGGCCTGGTCGGATGAGAAGAGGGTGGCGAACCGCAGGGGAAAGACAGTGGCGCGCGCCATGACCTGGGTGATCACGCGGTCGTGGGCCTCCAGGCGCGGCATCAGCCATTGTAGGTCGGCCAGCCGCCGTTCGGCGGCGTCGCCGGTGTAGCGATCCCGTGGGACCTCGCACAGGACAGCGTTCAGACCGGCGATAGGGCGAACGACGATCGGGTCCTCCCAACCGCAGGCCGCGAAATCCAGATCAGTCGGCAGTGCGGCGGGAGCGAAACAGAAGCAATAAATGGCGCCCATGGCGCTCCCTTAGGCGCTCAACCCGTAGGTCTTGAGCTTGGTATGAACCGTCTTGTAGTCAACCTGGAGCAGACGGGCGACCGCCGCCTTGTTGCCGTGGAGACGCTGCAGCGCCTCGAACAACACCTGACGCTCCACGTCCGCCATGCGTTTATGCACGATGTCCTTGAGGGACATGCCGGCATGGAACAGGTTGGCCACGGCGGACTCGGGCCGGTCGGAGTCAGTCTCCGGCAATGCCAGGTGCTCAATGTCGATCGTATGGTTGGCAATCAGCACCGCCCGCCGGACGACGCTGCGCAACTGGCGCACGTTCCCCGGCCAGCGGAAGGCGAGCAGGGCCGCCGCGGCTTCGTCGCTGAACTTGCTGACCTGTTTATCCAGTTCCCGGTTGGCCTCGGCCAGGAAAGCGTGCGCGATGTGCATGATATCGTCGGTGCGGGCGCGCAACGGCGGGAGCGCGATGCGATAGTCGCATAGTCGATAGAGCAGGTCCTCGCGGAAAGTTCCCTTGGTGACCGCATCCGCCAAGTCCCGGTTGCTGGCTGACACCAGGCGCACGTCGACCGGGATCGGTTTGGTCCCACCCACGCGGTAGATGACCCGCTCCTGCAACACCCGTAACAGACGCGCCTGGGCGGACCAGGAGAGATTGCCGATCTCGTCCAGGAAGAGGGTTCCGCCCTGGGCCGCCTCGAACTTGCCGGGTTGCTGCCGCTCCGCGCCGGTGAAGGCACCGCGCTCGTGACCGAACAGTTCGTTTTCGATCAGGGTGTCGGGAATGCTGCCGCAATCCACTGCAATGAAGGGAAATTTGCCGCGTGGGCTCAGATCGTGGACCGCCCGCGCCACGACCTCCTTGCCGGCGCCGGTCTCGCCGAAAATGCTCACCGAGAAATCGGTGGGCGCCACCCGCTCGACGTCTTCGATGGTGCGGGTGATCGCCGGACTCGGCCCCATCCGTGCGCGCAAGCTGCCCGGTGCGCCCAGTCGGGGTGAGGGTCGCGGACAGCAGGTCAGCGCTTCCCGCACCTTGGACAACAGTCCTTGGTTATCGAAGGGTTTGGCGAGATAATCGAAGGCGCCTTCTTTGATTGCCACCACCGCGTTGGCAAGATCGGCGAAGCCGGTTAAAAGAATCACCGGGAGTCTTGCATCCGCGGTCTTGAGCCGACGCAATAAGTCGATGCCGGTCATATCCGGCAGACAATAGTCGAGGATCGCGAGCCGCGGTCCACAGGTGCGGGCCAGACCGATCGCTTCCTCAGCACTGCCGGCGGCGATGACCTGATAGCCGCCGCGCTGGAGCACCAACTGCAGCATCCGGCGTATGCCCTCCTCGTCATCGACCACCAGGACGACATCGCCTGGACCGCTACTGTAACTGTTCATGCTGTACTTCTCGCCGCGTGCTTATGAGCACTCCCCCTGGTGGGGAGGCCGACCGGTCTTACGCCGGCATCAATTATCCAACGGTCGTGCGTGACCGCTCTGGACGGGCCAGGTATCGATCCTGAGCCCCGAGCTCGGCCCTGAGCCCCGGCCCCGTGGTGCGCCGCCTGCATCCCGATGTTTGCGGGCCTGTGGACGCCTCCATGATGCGAAACAAACGATCGGTCTGGGACTAATCCCTGTCTTGGCGTTAGTCTAGCAAGATCCGCCCTCGATCGCCCGCACTCCCTAGTAACGCTCGGTTAACAACCAAAGCCGTCCGGTCTCTCGGACAGGGGTTGCGCGCGTGCCGCGCCTGGGCGACTTGGTTGCGGGACAGTTGACCGACAGAAAGCCGCAGGCGCGGTCGCCAGGCTGGGTGACCCCAGGGGACGCAAGCGCGCGCCGCGGGGCAACGGCGGTCCGCGGATCAACCGCTCGCTGCCGCGCCCGGGCGAGTCACGACGCGATACCGCTGACCGCAGCTGCCGAGGCGTGTTGCGGTCTGGTTGGCGCCGACCTCGTCCCTGTCGATCTGAAGGCTAAGTGCCGCAATCCCGGAGGTCAAGACGAATCGCATGACCCGGGCGATAGCCGTTGAGAGATGTGACGGGTATCACACTATGCTGTTAAGCGCGCGTAACAAGCCGTAGGGCGTCACCTGTATCCACCGACGCGGCGCGGTGCGGGCATGGTGTTAGCGGTACGGGCTGGTCGTATCAATGATGACGCGATTGCGGCCCTCCTTCTTGGCCTGGTACAGGCAGGCATCCGCCCGATCGATCATGGTTTGCAGGCTGTCGGACGGTTCCAGGGTGGCGCCGAGACTGATCGTGACGGACAGGTCCTGCCCCTCGTGGCCGATGCGGGTCGCCGCGACGGTCGCACGCAAGCCTTCGAGCTTGTCCCCGAGCGCGGATGGCTCGATTCCCGGTAACAGGATGCAGAATTCCTCTCCACCGTAGCGCCCGATCAGGTCGGCGCGGCGCAACCCCTTGCCGAGCACTCGGGCGACCTGCTTGAGCACCCGGTCTCCGGCCAAGTGTCCGTAGGTGTCGTTGACCTTCTTGAAGTGATCAATGTCGAGCATGACCGCCGCCAGGGGTTGGCGTTGCCGCGTGGCGTTGGCGTAGAGCAACTCACCGGCCTCAAACAGGTGGCGGCGGTTGTAGAGCCCAGTGAGATAGTCACGCACCGCGGCTTCCCGGATGGCGCGCATCTGCTCGATGAGTTCCAGATTCAGGGTGACGCGGCAGTAGAACTCTTCCACCAGGAACGGCTTGGTGATGAAGTCGTTGGCGCCGTTCTTGAGCAGGCGCGCCGGCAGCGTCGGCGTCGCGGTATCCGAGACCCCGATGATGGCGAGTTCGTCGCGTCCGCGCCGCTGGCGCAGGGCGCCGATCAGTGCCAGACCGTCCATCTCCGGCATGTGGTAGTCGGTGACCACCAGTTCGATGGTCGGCTCCTGATCCATCACCCGCAGCGCCTCACGGCCGTTCTCCGCATAAAGTACCTGCAGGTGTTGCAGTTCGAGGAGTCCGCCGATGTACTGGCGGAAGGCCCGCGAGTCGTCAACCACCAGGGTCTTGATGTCGCGGTTGCGGCGGATACGCCGCACCAGGGCGGCCGCGTGTTCGATCTCGTGCACACTGGTTTTGAGAAGATAATCAACGACATTCTTGGCCAGGATGCGCTCGCGCATGGTGTCGTCGTAGTGGCCGGTGAGCACCACCACCGGGATGTCGTGAGCAAGGATGTAGTCCACGACCTCACCGTCCGGGGCATCCGGCAGATTGAGGTCGACGACGGCCAGGAAGAAACGATCGGGGTCGGACTCGATACTGGCCATCACCTCGGCCAGTGACCCGGCGCTCTCGGTGGTGACGCCCGCGACCGCCTCGCAGCGGGCTCGCAAGAGCGCGTTGATGGCCTGACTGTCGTCGACCAGTAAGACCTTTTCGCCGTAGCTGGGCTGCATTGGGTGTCCGAACTTCAGTATCAGCGAGCGTGCAGCGAGAACCAAACACGCGGTGCGACCGAATAGACAGCGCCCCGGGGTCAAGGGTTGGGGCGTGCCCGGGGCGCCGATGGGCCCTGCGGTGCCGACGGGGGGTCCTGCGCCGTGTGGCCTGTCTCTGACTGTAGTTCGCCGCGCGCGGACAACCTGCGTCGTCCATCACAAGAACGGTCGCACCGGTCGCCGACCCCCGATAGAATTGCGCGAAACCCGTCACCAAGGACGCCGATCATGCCGCTTCGCCCGACGCCGTTACCGAACCTGGCCCGCCCCGACCATCCCGCCCTCGCCGCGACTGTTCGGGACGCCGCGCGCGTCCTGATCCTCGGTATCCTCGGCGTCCTTGCCGGCTGCGGCACTGAGGATGCGGCAGCGCCGGCGGTCGCGGGGCCGCCGCCGGCCGTGGTCGTGGTTCCGGCCAAGCGTGAATCGGTGGAGGAGCAGACACAGTTCGTTGGCCGGGTGGTGGCGATGGATCGGGTGGAACTGCAGGCGCGGGTGCAGGGCTTTTTGAAGGAACGCAAGTTCACCGAGGGGCAGGAGGTCAAGGTCGGGGAGGTCTTGTTTCTGATCGAGCCGGAGCAGTACCAGGCGGTGGTGGTGCAGCGTGAGGCGGACCTCGCCAAGGCGACGGCCGACACGGAAAACGCCCGTGCCCAGTTGGCCCGCGGACGCGAGCTGCTCAAGCAGAAGAATATCGCCCAGTCGGAGGTGGATAAACTCCAGGCGGCGGAGTCCATCGCCCAGGCCGGCATCGCCCAGGCGAAGGCCGCCCTGGATGCGGCCAAGCTCGACCTCAGCTACACCCGGATCATCGCGCCGATCGCCGGGCGCATCGGCCTGTCCAAGTACACCGTGGGCAATTTGGTTGGCCCGACCAGCGGTGCCCTGGCCATCATCGTGAGCCGTGACCCCATCGACGTGCAGTTCCCGGTCACCCAGCGCGATCTGCTGGAGGCGCGTCAGGACATCGAGGAACAGGGCGGTGACCCGGGCAACGTGGTGGTGCTGGCGCGCCTGTCGGACGATTCCTTGTATGACCACCGCGGCAAGCTGGATTTCATCGACGTGACGACCGACCGGGGCACCGACACCGTGACCCTGCGGGCACGCTTCCCGAATCCGGACGGCTATCTGGTGGATGGTCAGTATGTCGGCGTCCTGGTGCAGGACGCGACCCCGACCATGGAAATCCTGGTGCCTCAGGCGGCGCTGCAGATCGACCAGCAGGGGACTTCAGTCTTGATCGTCAGCGCCGAGAATAAGGTTGAGGTCAGGCGCATCCAGACCGGTCCCACGGTAGGCGTGAACGTGACGGTGCGCAGCGGACTCACCGAGGGTGACCTGGTGATCACCGAGGGCATTCAGAAGGTGCGGCCCGGCATGGTGGTGAGCGCCGTGCCGGCGACCGCGGCAACCGCCGCGGCCGAGAAGACTCCGGCCAGGGGAGCGGCAGCGCCATGATTTCCGATGTTTTCATCGACCGACCGCGGCTGTCGATCGTTATCTCGATCGTCATCTTCCTCGCCGGGGTCATCGCCATCGGCGCCATCCCGGTGGCCCAGCTCCCGGACATCGTGCCGCCCCAGGTCGCGGTGAGCGGTTCCTATCCAGGCGCCAGTGCCAGCGTCGTGGAGTCGACCGTCGCCCAGCCGGTGGAGGCCAAGGTCAACGGCGTCGACAACATGCTCTACATGAAGTCGACCAGCGGTAATGACGGGAGTTATTCGCTCAACATCACCTTCGCCTTGGGAACCGATCCGGATCTCAACACGGTCAACGTGCAGAACCGGGTCAGCCTGGCCACGCCCCAGCTCCCCGAAGAGATCAAACGCCAGGGGCTGACGGTGCAGAAGCAGTCTTCCGCCATGCTCCAGGTGATCGCCCTGAGTTCACCGACCGGGGTCTATGACGGCCTCTTCCTGAGCAACTACGCGAGCATCAACGTCATCGACACGCTGGCGCGGGTGCCGGGCGTGGGGAGTGTGTCACAGTTCGGTCCGCTCGATTACAGCATGCGCATCTGGCTGTCCTCCGATCGCCTGACCGCGCTCGGGCTGACTGCCTCCGACGTCATGACCGCCATCCAAAGCCAGAACATCCAGGCCGCGGTGGGGCGCATCGGCGCCCAACCGATGAGTTCGGACGCGCAGTTTCAGATCACGCTCCAAACCAAGGGGCGCCTGTCGGATGTGGCCGACTTCGAGCGCATCGTGGTGCGTGCTAATCCGGACGGCTCCACCGTGCGGGTCAAGGATGTGGGACGGGTCGAGTTGGCATCGCGCCAGTCCGATTCGATCAGCCGGCTGAACGGCCGCGACACGGCCGGTATCGCCATTTACCTGGCGCCCGGGGCCAACGCGGTCAAGGTGGCGGATGGCGTCTCGGCGGCCATGGAGCGGCTGGCGACACGCTTCCCGGACGGTCTGACCTACACCGTCGTTTATGACACCACGGAGTTCGTCACGGCGAGCCTGGAGAAGGTGATTCACACCCTGATCGAGGCTTTCGTGCTGGTCATCATCGTGGTCTTTCTGTTTCTCGGCAGTTGGCGCGCCACCATCATTCCACTGGTCGCCGTGCCGGTCGCCCTGGTGGGTACCTTCGCCTTCCTGCTGCTGATCGGCTTCTCGGCCAATACGGTCTCGCTGCTCGCCGTGGTGCTCGCTATCGGGATCGTGGTGGACGACGCCATCGTGGTGGTGGAGAACGTCGAGCGGATCATGGAAGAGGAGCAGCTGCCGCCGCGCGAGGCGGCCAAGAAAGCGATGGCGCAGATCACCGGGCCCATCCTGGCCATCACCCTGGTCCTGCTCTCGGTGTTTCTGCCGGTCGCGTTCATCCCCGGTATTACCGGCCAGTTGTTCCAGCAGTTCGCGGTCGTGGTGGCCTTTTCCATGTTGATCTCGGCGGTCAATGCACTCACCCTGTCGCCGGCGCTGTGTGCGGTGCTCCTGAAACCCAGCCATGAACGGCGCGGCCTCATGGGCCGGGTGATGAACGGGATCGACTGGGTGCGTGACGGCTATGCCGGCATCGTCGCCCGGCTGGTGCGGGTCGCGATGGTTGTGGTGGTGCTGATCATCGGCATCGGGCTGGCTACCGGTGCGCTATTCAAGGCCACGCCGAGCGGGTTCCTGCCGTCGGAGGACCAGGGCGCCTTCATGGCTGAAATCCAACTGCCGCAGGGGGCCTCGCTCAATCGAACCCTCGAGGTGGTGAAGCAGGTGGAGACCATTTTTTCCGCCGACCCGGCGATGGCCTCCGTTCTCACCATTCCCGGCTTCAGCCTGATGGACGGGGTGGTGCAATCCAACAGTGCAGCCGTCATCGGCCGACTCAAACCCTTCGCGGAGCGCACCACCCCGGAGCTTAAAGTCGACGCGGTCATCAACCGGATGCGCGCCCAGACCGCCGGGATCGCCAGCGCCATGATCATCCCCTTCAACCTGCCCCCCATCATCGGCCTGGGCACGGGCAGCGGTTTCGAATACCAACTCGAGGACCTGCAGGGCCGCACCCCGGAGAAGTTGGCCGGGGTCATGCGCGCCCTGGTGGTGGCCGGCAATGAGGATCCGGCGTTGGAAGCGGTGTTTTCCACCTGGGCGACCAACAACCCCCAGGTCTTCCTCGACATCGACCGCGAAAAGGCCCAGACCCTGGGCGTGCAGATCAGCGACATCTTCACCGCGCTCCAGGCCACGCTGGGCGGCTATTATGTCAATGACTTCAATAAATTCGGTCGGGTCTGGCAGGTCAATATCCAGGGTGAGATGGGAGACCGCCAACGGTTCGAAGATGTCTATCGCATTCATGTGCGCAACAGCAAGGGCGACATGGTGCCGATCCGCGCCCTCATGGCGCCCAAGCTGATCCTGGGTCCCCAGTTGATCCAGCGCTACAACAACTATCGCAGCGTCACCATCAGCGGCGGTCCGGCTCCCGGACGCAGCTCCGGTGAGGCGCTCAGCGCCATGGAGGCGGTCTCGGCGCGGGTCTTGCCGGCCGGGTTCGGCTTCGAATGGACCGGCACCGCCCTGCAGGAACGCGAGGCCGGCGGCAAGACCACGGTCGTCCTCGGGCTGGCGGTGCTATTCGCCTATCTGTTCCTGGTCGGGCTCTACGAGTCCTGGTCCATGCCCGCGGCCGTGCTGCTCTCGGTCACGATTGGTGTGCTTGGTGCCATGATTGCGCTCTGGGTCACGGGGTTGCCCAACGATCTCTATGCGCAGGTCGGCCTGGTGGTGTTAATCGGACTGGCGAGCAAGAACGCCATCCTGATCGTGGAGTTCGCCATGGTGCAGCGCCGTCAGGGCAAGTCGATCCTGGAGGCGGCCGCCACCGCCGCCCATATGCGAATCCGTGCCGTGCTCATGACCAGCTTCGCCTTCATTCTCGGCCTGATCCCGCTGGTGATCGCCAGCGGGGCCGGCGAGGCGAGTCAACGGGCGGTCGGTACCGCCGTCTTCGGCGGGATGTTGGCGGCGTCCATGCTCGGTGTCTTCCTGATCCCCATGCTCTATGTCGTGTTCCAGCGGTTCCGGGAACTGGTGCATGGCGCGCCGTCTGCCGCGGCGGCAGACGCGGCGGATGGCGCTGCGGCCTAGCATCAGCGGCGTCGACCCTAGTGCCTCGATCAAGATTCCGGCCACTTGGGCTCGCCGGGTGCGTAGTCAGGCCATCC
>CAYYAY010000119.1:0-13262 GCA_964470155.1 uncultured Lamprocystis sp.
GACCCCGATGACCCCTATCCGGAGAGCGACGGCGAGCCCATGGCGGAGAATACCGAGCAGTATGAGTGGCTGGTCAAGATCAAGGAGAACCTTGAGATTCGCTTTGCGCAGGACCCGCAGGTCTTCGTCGCCGGGGCTCTCTTGTGGTATCCGGTCCCCGACCGGCGAATCGCCGGCCCGGTGGCCCCGGACGTGATGGTCGCCATCGGCCGGCCCAAGGGCCGCCGCGGCTGTTACAAGCAGTGGGAAGAGGGTGGTATCGCCCCCCAGGTGGTGTTCGAGATCCTCTCGCCGGCGAACAGTCTCAAGGAGATGGCCGATAAGCTGGCCTATTACGACACCTACGGGGTCGAGGAATACTACGTCTACGATCCGTCCGCCAACACGCTGGAGATTTGGCTGCGCCAGGAGGGGCGGCTGCGGCGGATGTCGCATCTGAACGGTTGGATCAGCCCGCGGCTGGGTATCCGCTTTGCCTTGACCGGCGAGACGCTGGAGATCTTCGATCCGCAGGGGCAGCCGTTCTTGACCTCGGTCGAACTGGCCGCGCGCTTGCGCGGTGAGGCGGCACGTGCCGAGCAGGAACACGCGCGTGCGGAGCAACTGGCCGAGCGGTTGCGTGCCCTGGGGTTTGAGCCTTGAACCTCGGCATCGTCCCGGCCGTAGAAGCGGCTTTCAGCCGCTTCCACGAGCTGCACGATGATCGAGGCTCCAGGGCTGAACGACGCCAGGCTGAGTACCGCCTGCTGTCTGTGCCTCCTAAAGGCGCGTGATCGTGATCTCGACCTCCTCGGGGTCATCGTGGTCGCGGCGATTACGGCCATCCGCTGGGGCCTGCAACTGCCCGTATTTCGCAAATTCTAAGTAGAGAGCTGGCGTCCTGCGCCTCAGCCTGACCGCAAGATCCTTATGGGAAAGCCAGCCACATGGCGAAGGAGCTAGTCCCGCAACAGCGGCTCCAGCAGTTCCACGCTCGCGGCAATGCCGCTCGGCTCGACCGGTGTGGGCCGCCCGGCGGCGAGTAACTCGGCGATAGGGCCGGCGAGCCGCCCGGCTTTGAGGTCCGCGAGGCTCAGTTCACGGGTGGGCACCTGACGGCGAATCCAGCGATTGAGCGCGGGTGTTTCCGGCCAGTCGGGGCGCGGGACATGGAGAACCGGTACGCCATTGCAGGCCGCTTCGGTATAGGACCCGTAGCCAGGCTTGGTCAGTATCAGGTCGAATGATCCGAGCAGGTCGAGCAGGTCGAGTCCATGGTCGGACAGGCCGGAGGCATCGCCGCGGGCGCGTCTCCCGAGATCGCGCACCACCCAATGGACCTGATCCTGCTCCGGCCATTCCGTCAGGGGGTCGAATCCGGCAAAGCCGCCGAACTGCATCAGGGCCAGCGGCCGGTCGGCGGGGACACCCAGGTGCTCGCGCAGTTTGGCACTCTGGTCCGGGCGGCGGTGGGCGATAGGCCCCACGTCGCGGGCGTTGGGCAGCCAGTCCATGGGCATGGCGGGGGCGGGGCGGATGAACAGATCCGCCGCGCTGTAGATGCGCCGCATCCGCTCCAATAGTGCCGTCGGAACCTGCGCGCGGACCGGGCATTCGCGCAGGATGTCGTACCAGGAGAGCGAACAGAGCCCGATGGCCGGGATGCCCAACCGCCGCGCGGCGTCCAACGGCAGCCAGGGAATGTCGGAGAGCACCAGGTCCGGCGCCAGACCGCGCAGGCGGTGCATCTGGTGATCGAGATGCCGGTCGTACTCAGCCTCGAAACGGCTGTAGTCCACCAGACTTTCCGCCCACCGGGTAATCAACGGCCCGTCCATGAGGAGGACCGGGTCGGTCGCTTCCTGGAGATGGGTGAATCCCGCGGGCAGTCGGTGACGGGCGAACGCGGGGTCGATCTCGCCCTGGAGCGTGACCTGGAGACCGGGTATGCGCCGCGTCAGGGCCTCAATGACCGGCGCGGATTGGGCGAGGTGGCCGTAGCCGTGGGCGCTGACGGCGAGGAGAAGGTGGGGCAAAGGTTCTGTCCTGATAAGTCAAGAGTTTGTAATATACGAAAAGACGAATACGATCGTTGTCCTTCCCCCGTGGGAGCGGCGTCCCGCCGCGATGCGGTGCTGCGGTGACCTCGACCGCTGCGGTTTCGCGCCCGACCCCCATCGCGGCGGGACGCCGCTCCCACGGGGCCGCTGCGCGACTTGCACGGTAAAGCCTTGACCTCCGGTTTTCTCAGGGCCGGAGCGATGAGCAAGGCTGCGAAGCGGCGCGGAGCGAGAGCGTTTTCGCGAGTTTCATGAGTTCGATTACGATTACGACAACGACAACGACAGCGACCGGGACGTTGAAAGCACGGCCTCTGCCCCTTCCCGCTCGTCTGGTACTCAACCGAGGGTATAACCCGCATCCACATTGAGAATGGTCCCGGTGATCAAGCGCGCCTGGTCGGAGGCGAGGAAGAGCACGGCGCGGGCCACGTCCTGCGGTTCGACGACCTGCTGCTTGAGCACGTGTCGCCGTTCGACGATGTCCTCGATCAAACCGGCCTCATCTCCCCACATCGGCGAGGGCACGACACCCGGGGCGACGCCGTTGACGCGAATCCCTTCCGGCCCCAGGCCCAGGGCGAGGCGGCGGGTGAGCATGTCGAGTCCGGCCTTGCTGACCGAGTAACAGGTGGAGGTGCAGGTGGCGAAGGGGTGCTGGGCACAGGCCGATGAGAGGTTGATGACGACCGGCGCCGGGCTGCGCCGCAGCAGGGGGGCACAGACCTGGGTCAGCGCAAAGGGTGCGATCAGATTGGTCTCCAGGGTCGCGCGCCAGTCCTCGACACTCTCCTCCAGGGTGCCGCCGCCGCGGATCACGCCGGCATTGTTGATCAGGCAATCGAGCCGTCCGCAGTCGGCGTCGATGCGCTGCGCGAGCGCCCGGCGGAACGCGGTATCGGTGACGTCGCCGACCAGGACCCGCAAGTCGCCGCGGGCCACGGCTTGCGGATGCCGCGCCGCCGTGCGGTCGGCGGGGCGGCGTCCGCAGCTGTAGACCCGGTCCCCGGCGTCCAGGAAGGCGGCGACCAGGGCCGCACCGATTCCGGAACTGCCGCCGCTCACACAGATGACGCGGGCCGCGGCCGGAGCGGTCGCGCTGGTTGCCGCCGCGGTCATCGTTCCCGCTGCCCCAGATTAGCGTGGATCAGGGCGCCGTTGAGCATCGGCGCGGCGGCCGCGAAGGCGACCGCATCGGCGATCTCTTCAGGCGCGATCAGCCGGTCGAAGGCCGACAGGGCGGTGATGGCGGCCAGGGTTCCGGCATTGTCGCCGATGAGGCTTCGCAACTGCTCGGTATCGGTGAACCCTGGGCAGATCATGCAAGTATGGATGCCGCGGCCGGCCAAATCCTGGCAGGTTGCGCGCATCATGCCGACCAGGCCGTGTTTGGCGATGACATAACCAGCCACGCCCGGAACCGCTTTTTCGGCCAAGGTGCTGCCGATGTAGAGGATGCTGGAGCCCGGCGGCAGGTGCGGAATCAGGATCCGATTGATGGCATTCGGGGCGACCAGATTGAGTTCCAACGTGGCCCGCAAATCCGCACTGCTCAGGGTGTCGACCCGGTTTGACTGCATGATCGAGGCGTTGTGGACGAGACACAGGCGCGGTTCGTCCCGCAGCCAGGGCGACAGGGCCTCGACCAGTCCGTCGGCGGCACCCGGCTGCGCCAGGTCGCAGGGGATGTTGATGACGCCCGGTTCCGGGCAGGGGCGGCGTGCGATGTTGATCACGCTCCAGTCGTCGCGCCGGAAACGCCGGGCGATGGCGAGCCCGATCCCGGAGGATGCGCCGGTGACGATCAAGCGGTTCATACAGACTCCCAGTGTGAAAAGGCCCATTGACCGGAGCCGGAGGAGACGCCGATCTCCAGGGCGCGGATGGCCCAGGGTGCCAGTTCGGGCCGGGCGCGCAGACGGCTGAGCAGCAGGCCGGCCAACTCTTCAATGGTGACATTGCGGATCGGCAACGGCAAACAGTCGCGTGCCAGGAAGGGGATCGGTTCCTGCGCGAATAGCGCGATCACCATGCCGTCGCGGTGTTCCAGGGTCAGGTAAGGCGATTGTTCCGGCAGCAACACGCGCTCGTCCAGCGCGTCGCAGAGTTCGCGCAGCACGCGCTTGAGCAGCACATAGTCGAAGGCCAGACCGTCCGCGCCGACGACGGCCGTGACCGCGCAGCGGACCTGGAAGTTATGACCATGCAGATTTTCCCGCTCGGTGGCCGAGAAGAGGGTGAAATGCCCGGCGCTGAAATTCAGGTACTCCTTGCTGATCTCGATGCGGGTCAGGGTCTCTGGCGGCACGGGCGGCTCCGGAAAAGGACGCGGCCGGTTGGCCACACGGTGGCTTGGAGATAAGGGGCGTCGGGCCGGATCAAAGCCCACCGGCACATTCATCGGCGTCGCCGTCGCGACCGGCCGGGTCGCCGTGGCCGCGTTTGATGGCGTACATCGCGGTGTCGGCGCGTTGCAGCAGATCGGCGGCGCTCTCGTCGCCCTCCGGACCGATCGCGATCCCGATGCTGGCACCCACCTGCAGGCAGGTCTCGCCGATGCGGATGGGGGCGTCGAGATTGTGCGCGATCTTGCGGGCGACCAGGGCGGCGCCCTCCGGCGCCTGAATCTCGCGCAGCACCACGATGAACTCGTCGCCGCCCAAGCGTGCCACGGTGTCGGTCTCGCGCACGCTGTGCCGCAGGCGCTGGGCGACGCACTGCAGGACGCTGTCGCCCATCGCATGTCCATGGGTGTCGTTGATCGGTTTGAAGCGGTCGAGATCGATGAACAGCACCCCCACCAACGCGTTGCGATGACGGGCGAACAGCAAGGCCTCGGAGAGCCGGTCGGCGAGCAGGACGCGATTGGGCAACCCGGTGAGCGCGTCATGCTGCGCTTGGAACTGCGCCCGCTCCAGCGCGCGGATCTCCTGGTCGATATCGTTGTAGACGGCGACATAGAGCCCCTCGTCGGCGCTGTCGCGCAGGTGCGAGATGGCCAGCCGCTGCACGTACACCTCGCCGTTCTTGCGCCGATTCCAGATGTTGCCGTGCCAGCGGCCGGTGTCCTCGAGTTGCCGCCGCATTTCGGTATAGAACTCCGGCGGATGGCGGTCCGAGGACAGCACGCGCGGGGTGCGACCCAGGATCTCACTGCTCTCAAAGCCGGTGATGCGCGTGAATGCGGGGTTGACCGCGCGGATTTCGGCATTGAGACCGGTGACCATGACCGGGTCGGCGATGTGCTCGACGATGCGCCGAAAGCGCTGCTCACTGTCGCGCAAGGTCTTGAGCTGGTCTTCCACCTCGGCCAGTTGCCGGGTCAGACGAACATTCTTATTGATGAGGTCGCGTTGCAGGTTATTGATATGCTGATTCGTACTGGACAGGTCGCGCTCCAGTCGGGCGAGTTCGGCCACGTCGTATTCACCGACGATCAGGAGTTGGCCGTCCCGCCGGTAGGCCCGAGCGCGCAGCGAACGGCTGAGCCGATAGCCGTCACCCAGGGTCAGCCAACCCGCGTAGACCAAACCGTCCGTCGTGGTCGGTGCGCACAGCGCGGCGAAACCGGGGTTGATCAGATAGTCGTGACGCGCCCGGTCGGGGGTGTCGCCGCCGAGCACCAGGGTCATGCCGCGATTGAGATAGATGGGCTCGCCGGCCGACGTGAACAGACCGATCGCCAGCGCCGCGCTGTCGTCACGCGCCCGGCACAGTTCAGTGCCCCAGGGTCCGAGGGCTGCAGCAGGGTCAGGCCGCGCGGCGGGTGAGTCCATGTCGATGTGACGGGAATCGCCTCAGGCCCCGATCGGCGACCAATCGCACTGCAAATCGGTAATGAAGCGATCGAGCGCGTTGAGATCGGCGAGATAGTGGATCTGCGGATCGAGCGGCAAGGCCGTCTCGGCGTGCCGTAACCCTTGGCCGCCGATCAGCAGCGGCAACTCGGGAAAACCGGTCCGGATGGCCGCGACGGCGGCGAGCAGGGTGCCCAGGTGGTCAGTGACGCTGAGTGACAGACCGACCGCGTCCGGCGTCAGTGCCTTCAGGGTTCGCAAGAGTTCGTCGGTCGGCGTGTCCGCGCCCAGGTAGAGCGCTTCCCAGCCGTGCATCTCGAACACATCACAGGCCATCTTGGCGCCGACCTGATGCAGTTCACCCTCCACCGAACCGATGACGATCCGCCGCCCGGAGCGGCGCGGGGCGATGATTTGAGGATACAGGCGGTTGAGCAGGCCCTCGACAATGGCCGTGGCCAGGTGCTCGACGCCGACCGGGATCCGCTGGTGTTCCCACTCCTCGCCCACCCGGTAGAGTGCCCGCCGAAAAAGGTGTTGGTAGAGGTCGAGAATTGCGACCCGCGCGCCGAGCGCCTGATCGGTCAAGGCCTCACAGTGTCGACGATCCCCGGCCAGCAGGGCCTCCAGGAAGGCGGGGTAGAGGGTTGCCAGGGGATCGGCCGACGTCGGATGTTCCGGGATTGCGGTTGCCATCAGTCGAGCACTCCAATCGACGAATCATCGGGTTGAGCCACTGTTTGCGTGGCGGCCTTCAGTCTTTCAGCCCCCCGCCCAGGGCGGGGGAGGGCGTCAGTGCAGCCGTTGGCCGGTGCACCAGCGGTCGTAGTAGCGCTGCATCAGTTCGCGGACCGACGCCGGATACCGCAGGGTCTCCATTTGGCCCATGCCCTCGCGGAAAAAGTCGGGGGCGTCTTCCGGCAGGTGCTCGACCAGGGCGTCGAAGGCCGCGACCATGAGGGCCGGTCGTTGGCTGCGGGTGGCGACGATGGCCCGATTGAGCAGCAGGATCCGCCATGGACGGCTGGGCAGGTTACCCGGTTCCTGAATGCGCGCCGGGCTCATGCCCTCGACCAGTTCGGTCATCAGCGCGTACAGACCCGCCAGGTCTTCGGTCGCGTGCAGGGTGTTGGCCAGCCCGGCGGTGGCGTTGACCACGAATTCCGGGTGATCCAACTCAGCCCCCAGGCGCAGCATCCAGCAGGTCAAGGCCAGGCTCAGACGCTCCAGCCCGCCGGTCGTGCGCGGCAGGTTCAGATGTTCAGCCTGGTCGGCGAGTTGGGCGAGCAGGTCGAGCCCGTGGGCCAGCAGGGCATCGGGCGTACTGCCGGTGGCGGCGCGCAGGGCGCGGGCGGATTCGGCGGGGGTGTTGGCTGCCGTATCGCTTAGGGTATCCAGCAGGTCGCCGAGACCGTCCAGCAAGAAGCGCGGGCCGAAGTCGAGCGCGCCTGGCCGCTCATCATAGGCGCGCTGGAGATGCTCGCCCAGGCGGGCGAGTTCGTGGCTGATGTGATGGATGTCGACCGGGGGTAACATACTCCTGATGATAGCAACCAGCCGGGTCGGTGTCTGCCCCGCGCATCAGGTTCACTGGTGGACGGCTGACCGCCGTCGGCGCGCGTCGCGCGTGAAGTCCGAGTCGATTAGGAGGGTTGTGGTTGCGGCCATCCCTGTACAATAGCCGCCATGAACACGAAGATCGACCTGCACACCCACTCCACGGCCTCGGACGGTACCCTGACCCCGGACGCGCTGGTGGCGCGCGCCGCGGCGGCCGCGGTCGCGGTGCTGGCCCTGACCGACCACGATACCGTCGAGGGGCTCGAGCCGGCCGCCGCTGCCGCCCGCGCTCAGGGTATTGCCTTTGTTCCCGGAGTCGAAGTCTCGGTCACCTGGAGCGAACGGACCATCCACGTCGTCGGGCTTGGCATCGATCCGGCCGATGCCGCGTTGCGCAAGGCGCTGGCGGGAATCCTCGAGTATCGCGACTGGCGGGCCGTGGAGATCGGCCGGCGGCTGGCCGACAAGGGGATCGCGGGCGCCTATGAAGGGGCCAAGGGGCTGTCCAGCGGCCGCTTGATCGGCCGTACCCACTTTGCTCGCTTTTTGGTGACGCAGGGGCATGCCCCGGATGAGCGGGCGGTGTTCAAGCACTTTTTGGTCAATGGGAAACCGGGGCATGTCCCCGGTGCCTGGGCGACTCTGGAGCAGGCCGTGACCTGGATCCGTGCCGCGGGCGGCCAGGCGGTGATCGCCCATCCGGCGCGCTACAAGCTGACCCGGACCAAGCTGCTGAAACTCCTTGGCGAGTTCAAGGAACTCGGCGGCGTCGGTCTGGAAGTCGTGTGCGGCAGCCACAGTCGCGACGATGCGCTGCACTTTGCCCGCCATGCCGGGGAGCAGCGGCTGCTGGCCTCCGCGGGTTCGGACTTCCACGGTCCCCAATTGGCGCTGTCGAGTCAGCCCTGGATCGATCTCGGCCGCCTCCCGGAGTTGCCCGCGGGTTGTACGCCGATCTGGCAGGACTGGCCGGTCGTGCAGGCGATCGTTGCCGCGGGCGGGCGGGTCGCGGTCGCCACGGGATGATTCCCCAGGATTTCGGCAGTAGCAGGTTATGGCCCAATTTTTTCAGATTCATCCCGTCAATCCCCAGGCGCGTCTGGTGCGCCGCTGCGTCGAGATCCTGCTTGCCGGCGGGGTCATCATCTATCCGACCGACTCCTCCTACGCGCTGGGCTGCCAGCTCGGTGAAAAGGATGCGATGGAGCGTATCCGCCGTATCCGCCAGGTCGATGAAAAACACCATTTTACATTGGTCTGTAGGGACTTATCCGAGATTACGACCTATGCCAAGATCGACAACCGGGCCTTTCGGCAGTTGAAATCACTCACGCCCGGGCCCTACACCTTCATCCACGAGGCGACCAAACAGGTGCCGCGTCGGATGCTCCACCCCAAGCGCAAGGCGATCGGCATCCGGGTCCCGGACAATGAGATCTGCCGGGCGCTGCTGGCGGAGCTGGATCAGCCGATCTTGAGTACGACCCTGATCCTGCCCGCGGCGGAGCATCCGCTCACCGACCCCGAGGAGATGCGCGAACTACTGGATAAACAGGTGGATCTGATCATCGACGGTGGTTTCTGCGGGCTCGATCCCACGACCGTGGTGGACATGATCAGCGAGCCGCCGCAGTTGATCCGGGTCGGCAAGGGCGATCCCGCGGTGTTTCAGGAGTGAGCCGCGCGGAATCGGCGTCGAGGAATTCGCGGCGCCCCCGTATAATGCCGCGATGGAAACACTGAACCATATCCAGTTGCTCGCGGTGCTCGCCCTGCCGGTGGTGCTCGCGATTACCGTCCACGAGGCCGCGCACGGTTGGGTGGCCAACCGATTGGGTGACCATACCGCGCTGATGCTCGGTCGCGTCACTTTCAACCCGCTCAAGCACATCGATCCGATCGGCACCGTCCTGGTGCCGGCGCTCTCCTTCCTCTTCGCCGGGATCCTGTTCGGCTGGGCTAAGCCGGTGCCGGTGAATCAGCGCAACCTGCATCATCCGCGGCGGGATATGGCACTGGTGGCGGTGGCCGGACCGGCCTCCAATCTCGCGATGGCTTTGGCATGGGGACTGGCGATTCAGGGCGGTCTGTTGCTCTGGGGTACCAACCAGTGGGTGGCGCTGCCGCTGATCTATATGGGCGCCGCGGGGGTGCTGATCAACGTCTTTCTGATGGTGCTCAATCTGTTGCCGCTGCTGCCGCTGGATGGCGGGCGGGTGCTCAACGCGCTCTTGCCGCCCCCGGCGGCCCGTTATTACTCCCGGCTCGAACCCTTCGGGCTGCTGATTCTGATCGCCCTGCTGGCGACCGGCCTGCTGGGCGGTCTGCTCCTGCCGCTGGTGCTCGGCACCCTGGAATGGCTGCCGGGCGCCGGTATCGTGAAAGAACTGTTTTTTGTTTGAACCGAGGCTCCTGACGTGACTTCCGTCTCTGCTACGCACGCCCGCGTGCTTTCCGGTATGCGCCCGACCGGCCGTCTGCACCTGGGCCACTACCACGGGGTGCTGAAGAACTGGCTGGCGCTCCAGCATGAGTACGAGTGCTTTTTCTTTGTCGCCGACTGGCATGCCCTGACCACTCATTACGACGACCCGACGCAAATTCCGGAGAGTATCAGGGAAATGGTGATCGACTGGCTGGCGGCGGGGATCAACCCCGGTTCAGCGACCCTGTTCGTCCAGTCACGGGTGCCGGAGCACGCCGAGTTGCACCTGTTGTTGTCCATGATCACGCCGCTCGGCTGGCTGGAGCGGGTGCCGAGCTACAAGGATCAGCAGGAGCGGCTCAAGGAGAAGGACCTGGCCACCTACGGCTTCCTTGGTTACCCCCTGCTGCAGTCGGCGGACATCCTGATCTACAAGGCGGGACAAGTGCCGGTGGGCGAGGATCAGGTGGCTCATGTCGAGCTGACCCGAGAAATCGCCCGGCGTTTCAATCACATCTATGGTCGTGAGTTGGGCTTCGAGGAGAAGGCCGAAGAGGCCAAGCGCAAGATGGGCAAGAAGAACGCCAAGCTGTTCGACCAGCTCAAGCGGGCCTATCAGGAGCAGGGTGACGGTGAGGCTCTGGCGGTGGCGCGGGCGCTGCTCGAGGGTCAGGCCAACCTGACCGTGGCGGATCGCGAGCGGCTGTTCGGTTTCCTGGAAGGCGGCGGGCGGGTCATTCTCCCCGAGCCCACGCCGCTGCTCACCAAGGCCTCCAAGATGCCGGGATTGGATGGTCAGAAGATGTCCAAGTCCTATGGTAATACCATCGCGCTGCGCGATGAGCCGGCCGACGTGGAAAAGGCGCTGCGTACCATGCCGACCGACCCGGCGCGGGTGCGCCGCACCGACCCCGGCGACCCGGAGAAATGTCCGGTGTGGCAGTTCCATCTCGTGTATTCCAACGAGGAGATCCGCGCGTGGGTGCAGCAAGGCTGCAGCACTGCCGGGATCGGCTGTCTCGACTGTAAGCGCCCGATCATCGACGCCGTCCTGGTGGAGTTGGCCCCGATGCGTGAACGGGTGCGCGAATACACGGCCCAGCCGGAATTGGTACGTAATGTGCTCAACGATGGTTGCGAGCGGGCGCGGGCGGTCGCCCGCGAAACCATGGAGGAGGTCCGGCACGCCATGTCGCTGGTCATGCTGTGAGGCCAATGGGCAGCGCGCGGCAGGAGCTGCCCTTCGCCCTGGTGCAGGGGGCGCCCTATCTGACCCTGCCGCTCGATCTCTATATCCCGCCGGATGCGCTGGAAGTCTTCCTCGAAACCTTCGAGGGTCCACTCGATCTGCTGCTGTATCTCATCAAGCGGCAGAACCTGGATATTCTGGATATCCCGATCGCCGTCATTACCGATCAGTACATTGAATACATCGATCTGATGCAGGGCCTCAAGTTGGAGTTGGCGGCGGAGTATCTGGTGATGGCCGCGATGCTCGCCGAGATCAAGTCGCGGATGCTGCTGCCGCGGCCCGAGTCGCTCGCCGCGGAGGAGGACGACCCGCGTGCCGAGTTGATCCGTCGGCTGATGGAGTACGAGCGTTTCAAGCAGGCGGCCCTGGACCTGGACGCCCTCCCGCGCCTGGAGCGCGATCTTTTTGCCGTGCACGCGCAGCTGCCGGCTGGGCACCTCACGCGCATCCCACCACCGGTCGACTTACGGGAGTTGTTGATGGCGCTGCGCGGTGTCCTGACGCGCGCCGACCTTTTTACCAGTCATCGGGTGGAGAAGGAGTCGCTGTCGCTGCGCGAGCGCATGTCGATGGTGCTCGATCGGCTGCACGGCGGGCAGTTCGTCAACTTTACCGCGCTCTTCGATCTCACTGAGGGGCGCGCCGGGGTAGTCGTCAGCTTTCTCGCCATCCTGGAGCTGATCCGCTCGGCGACCCTGGAACTGGTTCAGTTGGAGCCCTTTGCGCCGATTCACGTGCGGCTGCGCGAGGCGCGGGCGGGTGGCGGGCTGTTGGATCAAGAAGAAGAATAGTCCGCGGATGAACGCAAGTATACGGAGCGGTTTTGCGTTTTCGGTTTTTCGCTTTTGGTTAATTTCTATCAATCATCAGGTTACGAAAAACGATAAACGCGAAACCAACAACGACGGATTTAACGACGCTGTTGCGGCGCATCGCGCGATCAGCCGATGAGTACGCCGAGTCTGAAAACGATTGTCGAGGGGGCCTTGTTCGCCGCGGGCGGGCCTTTGACGATCGAACAACTCCAGGAACTCTTCGCGGAGGAGGAACGTCCGGAGCGCGGTGCGCTGCTGGCGGCCATCGAGACCCTGGCCGCCGACTATGTCGGGCGGGGGATCGAGATCGCGGCGGTTGCCGGCGGCTGGCGGGTGCAGGTGCGGGCGCTGGTTGCCCCCTGGGTGGGCCGGTTGTGGGACGAGCGGCCGGCCCGCTACTCGCGCGCCTTGCTGGAAACCCTGGCCCTGATCGCCTACCGGCAGCCCATCACCCGCGGCGAAATCGAGGACATCCGCGGTGTGGCCGTCACCACGGCGATCATCAAGACACTCACCGAACGTGAGTGGATTCGGATCGTCGGGCACCGTGACTGTCCCGGCCGGCCGGCGCTCTTTGCCACCACGCGCAAGTTCCTCGATTATTTCAGCCTGCGCTCACTCAACGACCTGCCGCCGCTCGCTGAGATCCGCGACCCCGCCTTCCTGGCGGATGAACTGGATCTGCGCGGTTCGCCGCGCTCGGAGCCGGGGCCGATCGGCACCCCGCGGTGACGGGAGCAAGCCACGGGTGCGGAAACCGTTGCGCGGTGCTACTGGCCGCTGGAGCGGCCGGACGGCATTCCCACGCTGGAGCGTGGGAACGAGAAACGAGAACGGGTCAGGGAGCCATCGGCGCTTTCGTCGACGCCTGGACCGGCGCCTTCGACCAATCGATTCAGGCGTTGGACTATCAGGAACACGCCATCGGCGAGCGCGTCGGGTCCGCCGTGCGGACCGGCTCAGCCGCGGCCGTCAGACGGGCCTTGGGCGAGACGCGCCCGCAGGGCCGACAGCTCGTGCTCCAGGCGCTGCCGCGCCTGGGCCTCGGCATCGGCCCGCCGGCTTTGCTCGACCGCCCGCTGCGCCTCGGCATCGGCCCGGTCCACGGCCTCGCGCTTGGCCTGGGCTTCGGCCTCGGCCCGCTTGGCCTCGGCAGCAGCCCGCCGCGCCTCGGCGTTGGCCCGGTTCACCGCCTCGCGTTTGGCCTGCGCCTCGGCCTCCGCCCGTGCCCGATCCGCGCGCCAGCCGGGCAGGACGAAGCCGGCATAGACCGGATCGTCGCGTAACGTCTCCAGCTCCGGTCGGCGCGCCAGGTCGGTCGGGCGGAATTGCAGCCCCGGCAGCACCCGCGAGCAGATGACTCCGGACTGCGGT
>CAYYAY010000120.1:0-13176 GCA_964470155.1 uncultured Lamprocystis sp.
GCGTTGTTCGTGACTATTTCTCCGCTTTCCGCGGTCGACTTTGTTGGTACGTCAAGCTGGACAGGACACAGACTAGCGCTTACAGAGCTATTTAGAAAGACTGTTTGAGATTGTTGCTGTTCGGTCGATTCGCGGACTCCCCTTTCACCCCGCCGAGACCATCAGATTGCCTTTGTTCATAGTGCGCTCCAAGAGATAAAGGGGCGCACACCCCTGGCGGGGGTCGGCGCCCCGCTCGGGTGGTAGACAGCGGATCGGGCGCCAAGGCGCGCAATCCGCCCCATGGTCAGAAGAAGAAGCCCCCGCCGTCATCGACGGCCAGTCGCTCTTCGTCTTCCTTCTCCTCAACCGCAGGCAGTGCCCGCGGCAGGTCGTCGGCCTTCTCGACTTCCGGCCGGAGCTTTTTCCGGCCCGACCAGATGTTGACGCCCAGCACCACCAGCGTGATCTGGTCCGTGATGCGATGGATACGGTGGATGTCTTGCACGGTTGGTCTCCTGGCCAAACCGGGCGCAAGCGACCGCCTGGCGGCGACCACAGGCGCCGCGGTTGGCGGTTGGATGGGACGATGGGTTTAGAAGTAGAAGCCGTCTTCATCCCCACCCAGGAGGGCAGCGATGTCGATGGCGGACTTCCGCGGTTTCTTCGGCAGAGGCGCTGGCGGGGGCTCGGATGCCGGCGGCTGAATGCGCGGCAGCGGGCTGACCGCCCCTTGCGTGTCGATCAGGCGCCGCCCCACCGGCTGGTAGCCCTTGTTCATCTTCTCGTCCCGACGCTGATGAATGATCGCGCGGGTCAGACCGACCTGGTGTTGCACCAGCTGGCCGGCTTTTCCCCAGCGGACCTCAAAGAGCCCGGAACCGGTGCCCATCTCGGCATAGCCCCACTCCTTGGCCGATCCACCCTTGAACGTGAGCGAGAGACCCGCCCAGCGGACCAGGGTTCGCGTACTCATCGTGACCGTCAGCTCCGCCCCGCCCTCCTTGGCGCCGACGAACAGCCGGCGGATCTCGCCGGCCACCGTGATCATCTTCTCCGCGATCAGGTCCGGCAGCCGCGGGACTTGCGTCTTGATGATCTCCTTCTCCACCGCGGGTTCGGGGTAACCGACCTGGACCACCCGGAAGCGGTCCATGAAGGCCAGGTTCTGGCGCAAGACCCCCTGATAGAGGCCCGAGCCGTCGCCCGCGCCCACCGAGTTGCCGGTGGCGAACACCCGGAACTTCGGGTGCGGTCGGATCACCTCCCCGCCGTTCTCGGCGATCACCAGGGGCTGGCCCTCGATGATGTCGTTCAACCCCGCCAGTTCCGACGGGTCCATCAGGTCACTCTCGTTCAGGATCAGCAGGCGCCCATCCCGGGCGGCCACGGCGAGCGGTCCGTAAATGAACTTGGTCTCGCCTTGGACCAAGATGAACTGGCCGAGCAGCGCGTGCAGTTCCATGCGACCGTGGCAGGTCACCGACTGCACCCGGCCAAGAGATCCGGCTGGCGACCTGCGTCACCAGGCTGGTCTTGCCGGACCCGGTGGGCCCGGTCAGGAACAGCCCGTCCCCACTGGGATCACGCAGGAAAGCGAGCACGTCCCGCAGGACCTCGTTGCGGAACACATAGGCTGCGGCCGCGGTGGTCAGCGCTTCGCGGGCGAGGGCCAGATGGTCCCCGGTGAAGCGGGACCGCGCATACTCCTCGGCCTGCCCCCACGCCTTCGTGGTGGTGGCACGTGCCACGAGTTTCTTGATCTGCGCCTGGACGGCCTCATCGATGGCCGCGGTCTTGGCTTGGTCGGTCAGGGGGATCGTCTCAGTCGCGGACTGGTCAAACGGTAATGACTCGGCCGCCGCCTTTGGCACGGTTGGCACCGTGGCCTTCGCGACGGCGATGGAGGATGAGAACAAGCGCCTGCTGGTCCTTCGCGACCAAAGCGGGATCACCCGCACGGTGAAGTACACGCGCCCGATCACGCTGCGGATTCAAATCTCCTCGCCCCAGATGGCGCAGTACACCCTGCTGATCCAGGAGCTCGACCGGCTCATGATGGCCATCGATTCGCTCTGGATGAAGAACCAGGGCGCGCGGCCAGGAGATGGTCGATTGTGCGCCACCATTGCTCGCTCCGAGTGAGTCTCCATGCGCTGGCTGCACACCGCCAAAGGCCGCTACTATCGTGCCCACCTCGTGGAAGACCTGTTCGGCGACTGGACCGGTTTTCTTGGGGGAATGCGGGAAGCGGGGCGGCCAGCCGCATTCAGCGCCTGGAGCGCAGGCCCCTTCAGTGCAAGACGCGGGGAATTTTTCCCAGCCCAAGCCCCCAGAGGGCATACAGCAGGTCTTGCCGAGTCTCCAGCGTGCGCACCAGTGCCTCCTCGACCGACTCACCACCCAGGCCGTCGCCGTTTAGCATCGACTCCACGGCCTCGCCCTCCGGGCACTCGACCCAGGCGGCGCCGAAGCCGGCGAGCCAGTGACGCAGGGCCTCACTGTCGTCGATCGGCGGATAGAAATCGGGATCGTCGGTTCCACCCTTACACACCGCCCAGCCGGCACCTAACCAGCCGAACTCAGCGATTCTTGATGGGAGACTCATGCCTGGCAGATTCCCATGCGTTGTGCCCGCGAACCCTGGCCGTCCCTGTCCGGAAACGGCCTCAATGCCCCAAGACTGAAATGTCGCTCGGGTTCTACGCGGGGAAGCGCCCGTCCAAAGGCGACGCCATCCAGGGGGCGAAGCTGGTAACGGGCAACCGAGAAGAGCACCTCGCCGTCAACCGGTGCGATCACCCGTACCCGGTAAAGCGGCTGGACGGGCCGACGCCGCCCCGCGGGCGTCACCGATCCACGGCACCTCTCAGGATCGATGATCTCCGCCAGCGCACCGTCATACTCGGGATGGAACACCGAGTGCTGGAGGATGGCGAGGTCGCCGACATTGAAATCTGGAGACATGGCGGACGAGGAGATGTGCAGCATATGCAGAAACTTCGCGGCCTGCATAAAGCCATGCTCGACTTGCTTTTCGTATTGCTTGTAAGCGGCCAGCGGCAAGTTCAACAGAGCCTGCCGGTTTCCAGTGACGGCGGGCAGTTCCTTGCCCTGCTTGCCGACGCGTTCCGCCTCGCGGCGGCGATCCCGCGTGTAGAACAGCGAAACCGCTTGTAAAAAATCGGTATTACTGACATTGGCGATGATTCCCGCTTCCGAGTCAGCCGGGCGCAGCGTGTCCACAAAGCGCCGATGGCGTCCCTTGTGAGTGTCGTCGCCATACCAGTCCTTGCGTAGCTCGTGGCCGTCTGCGGCATACATTGCTGTCACCAACTCGAAGGCGTCCAGCGGCTTACCGCCGGTGTTGACCCTCTCGAACACCACGCAGACCGCCTCCTTGGAGGTGGAGCGGTCGAGTGAAATCACCGGCACTCGGTAATACTTGAAGTTCTCCAGCACCTCGCGCTTGAATTTGCGAAAGGTCTCGCGTTCAGCCTCATTGGCGTCGCCCTTCCAGTATTGGTCGAAGCCGTCCTGCCAGCGGTCCCAGTCGAAAACCTGCGTTACTGGATACATCAGCGCCGCATGTTCCCGTTCGGCTGTGGATAGGTTCGTTACCACCTCGGCGCAGTGGTAGGCATGGAGCCGGCTTCCAGATAGGACAGTCCGCTTTCGCGGCGTGGTGTGCACTAGGTTCGACCGAGATCACCGGCCGCTCATGGGACACGACGGTCAGTCGGGTGGCCCGGCTCAGTGGCTGGTCTGGGTCGTTTAGCGCCCGTAGCACCAGGACATCAAACACCGGTTATCTGAAGCCATAGGGGCCGAAGGTCGCATCCAAACAACTGAATAATATCAGTGCATCTCCTGTCGCTTTCCAGGTCAGGAACAGGGACTTGATCATGTGAACCCAAGTGCCTTAAACGCCGCCTGACGCATATCGCCAAAAAACACGGGATCGACGTGCTCCAGCACGTCCGCGTTGACCTCCAGGAACTGCCGCTTGTTCTCGATCGGGATCAGCGCCCGCTTGCCGCCGTTGTCCATGGCGACCTGGAGGGGCTCGGTGAGGGAGCGCACGGGCTTGATGTTGCCCTGGATGCTCAGGTCGCCGAGGACCAGCAGCGCCGGCTGGGGCGGCGATTTGCGGAGCGCCGAGTAGGCCGCGACAAAGAAGGCGACACCGATTTCGGCCTCGACCTTGTTGCCGAGCAGGTCGATGACCTCGACATGAAAGTCCGAGGTGTCGAGTTCCCGCGGCACTCCGAAGTTGGTCTTGTTCGCGCAGAGGTAACTGAAGGCCCGGTTGACCGACTCTTTCATCGCCCCACTCAGGCCTCCGGCGGGCTTGAGCTTGCCGGTGCCAGAGGACAGTGTCACCTCGACGCGGTAGAGCCCCACGGTGCCATCGCCGCTCACGGATGCGGCATAAATCGTCCCCGGGGGCAGCGGGTCCGCGGAGATCAGATCCCGGCCGCCTTGCTCGGCCACGCCGACGAACTTCTCCTCTGCGTTCTCGTTGACCAGATAGCTGAAGGACGCCTGGTAATACTCGAAGGAGCCCATCTTCTTGAGCTGCTCCTTGACGCGGCGGCGCCCTTCCAAGGCCAGTTCCAACAACTCGGCGAGCTCATCTCGGGAGACCTGCCCATGCGGGTGCAGGATCTTCACGAGTCCCGAGACTGTGCGGCGGACGGCCTTGCGGTCACGCGCGTTCAGGTGGGCGCCCAGTGAGAAATAATGGTCGATGATCTCGGTGAAGTTGTGCTTGCGCAACTCCCGCAGGGCCTCGGCCAGGTAGTCGATGACGAACCCATAGTGGTCGGTGAAGTGCTCGTTGCGCATCTTCGGCACTTCCCAGCCCGGCAGGTAGAAGTGCAGCCGGTCGATGAAGGCCATGTCATCGCGGATCACATCCGGCATGGGCGCGAACAGGTGGCCCGTCTGAACCATGACATCGATCGGCTGCTGGGTGTTGCCGAACATGGCGATGCTCGCATACCCGGCCATGGCCTCCTGACCGCGCTGGAACTGGCCCGACTCACAGAAGGTCTTGAGCGTCGTAATGACCTCCTTGGGCATCTTCTGCAGGTCGGCCACTTCGTCGAAGCCGACCACGTCCCAGATCATGACCATGCCCTTCTGTTTGCCGTTCATATGGCCGAACAGATTCGCCACCGTCGTCGGACCAGTGAGCAGGGCCGCATAGGGTGAGAGTTCTTGGACCGCGTAACTCTTGCCGGTCCCGCGCGGACCCAGTTCGACCAGGTTTTAGTTACTCATCAGCCAGACCACCGCCACGGCGATGGACCTCTGCGCTGATTTTCTCGGCACTGAGCAATTCGCCCCCGTTCGCGAGGTACGCCTTGCGCGCCGCGAGCGCCAGTCGTCCGATCTCGGTGCGCGGCTGATAGTCATCCGTCAGCAAATCGTCCGTCAGACGCTCAACCGTAATCCTGACGCGCCGAGCCAGTGCCTTGTCGTCGTCTTCCAGCAGGCGCAGAACCAGCGTCATTGACCGGACTCCTGCGGGTGAAGCGAGACCGCATTGAGTCCCGGGACCTAGAACAAGGGTTTGGTGGGGCGCTCCATGGTTACGAAAACCTCGGCCCCGGCCTGTAATGCCGCAGCGGCATGCAAGGCGTCCATGGCTCCCAGGTCCCAATGGGCCGCGAGGCGGAGCGCCTGCTCGACCAGTTGATCACTGGTGGGGACCCACACGCTGACCGTCGCGAAATACCGTTCCATGAAGGCGATCTCGTCTTCACGCCGGTAGAACAGCGGTTTGCGCAGGATCTCCAGCCGCAGGTAGGGACTGGCGACGAAGTGTCGGGCCGGATCGCCCAAGAGGGCGAGGGCCACCTGAGCCGCCGGTTGGTTCCCACGATACGCGACGATCAGGGCGTTGGCGTCAACGTAGGTCGTGGTCATCGCCGGCCTCGGCGCGCCCCTGCCGGACCTCCTCCAGGATGGCATCCACGGAGGCGAGCGCCAAGCCACGTTCCAGGGCACGTTGGCGGATGGCTAGCAGATCGCGCCCCAAGGCGCTGACCGTCGCCTCTGACCCATCCGGGGCAATGTCGCCGGCTGGTTCGGTGGTGCCTGCCGTGGGCGGCGTGATGGGCGCCACCGGCTCGGGCAACAGGGTGACGACCACCCGCGCCCGCGCCACGCCGGGCAGCGGCTCCAACAAGTGAATCCGGCCGTTTTCGTAAACGCCTTCGACAGCTGCCAACATCTGGAGTCTCCGCGTCTTGAGGTTTAGGGTTCGGGGTTCGGGGTTCGGGGTTCGGGGTTCAGGGTTCGGGGTTCAGGGTTCGGGGTTCAGGGTTCGGGGTTCAGGGTTCAGGCTGTTGCACTCTGAGTCCTGCGCCTTTGCGCTCGCGCGTCGGCGCCCGCCTCGGACGACCGGGGGCGCGGCTGGAAACGGGTGCCGGTGCCTCCAGCAGGTTGTTCAGGGCACCTTTGACGGCGGCCGACGTGCGTTCGCGCACAAGCTCCGCGACGACGCCCTGAACCCCGAACCCCGAACCCTGGACCCTCCCCCGCCACTTGCCATCCTCGCCCTCCTCCCAACACACCGCTTCCAGCCCGTGGGCGATGGCGAGGCTGCGGTCCGTGGCACACTTGGGCCACCCGCTCGGGCCAGAGGTGCAACGCCAGGTGCGCCCAGTCGTACTGGCCCCCGCAGAGGGCATCCCAGGTGGACTTCAGCTCCCTCTGCCAGGACTTACGCTGCGGGACGAGCCGCCAGAGCGGGGCGAAGTTGATGATGACGCCATCGTCGAGGTTGGGGTTCCAGAGCGGCGCCACCCGCTTGACCTCGGCGAGAAAGGCGCGCAACTCTTCGACCAGGGTCTGTTGCTCGGCGAGGTCCTTGCGTTGGGCGGGCGTCGCGCCGTCGCGCAGATCCAGGGTCAGCGCCTCCAGGCGCCGCTCCTCGTGGGCGAGCTTGGGCGCTACGTAGTCGTTCTGGACGCGGAAGAGCGTGTCCTTGCTGAAGGCGTGGATGTAGAGCCAGACCGAGTAGCCCGCCGAGGGCGTCGCGAGCTGCCAGTAGATCGGTGCCTTGCGACGGCTCTTCGAGTACATCCGGATGTGAAGTGGGAAGAACTCCCTGGCGAGCCAGGCGCGAAGGTTTTCGGGCACGTCGACCTTCACGCGCTCCGCGACGGCCTGGGCGCGTGCCGTGAGGTCGTCGGGGTGGCCGGCGTCGTCGACCAGGATGTCGGGGCGGTCGGCGGGCTCTTCGCCCTCGGGGACCATGCCGGGTGAGCGCGCGGGCAGCGGGTCGAATGGCTCGGGTTCGGGCGGGATCGGGCGCTCGCCGGTGGCGAGACGCGGGTCGAAGCGGGCGAAGGCGACGCCGATGAGCCAGGAGTGCTCCGCGCCAAGTCCCCCGGACGCCAGGTCGGCCGGGTCGCCGACCTCCCCGTCGTCATCGGCGTCCTCGGCCGCAGCACCCGCGGCCTCGCGGTCGCGATCCGGGTGCTCGGTCGGCATGGCGGCGGTCAGGATCGCGGCGCGGTCCTCGGGGCCTAGGCAATAGCAGACGAAGGCCCGGTCGTCGATCTCCCGTTGCAGCCCGGCCAACGCTTGCGCGATAGCCGCCGGGTCCAAGCCGGTCACTCGCTCATTGAGCCCCGGAGGCAGCACGAAGGCGTGGGAGGTCACGGTGACCGTGTCCAGTGCGCGCCTGAGCGACCAAGCGCGGCGGGCCAGGGCCGCCAGGGTCGAGCGATCGTCCGGGCTGAGGTTCGGGACGGGGGTGCGCTGGATCAGCCCGACTTCGTAGGACTGAGCCAATTCGGTGCGCGCCAGTTGAACCCCGACGAGGTAGCCGAATGCGCGTGAGTTGAGCAGGGCCGACAGGGCGAGGAGGTCCTGGGGGTCGTCTCCCGCCACGAAGGCCGCCGGGCCTTTGTCGGCGAAGATACAGCCAGCGGGCAGGGCGCGGAACGAAAGGCCGTCCGTCCGCCGGGGCCAGGTGAGGCCCGAGCGAAAGTAGTCGTCGTGTCCGTTGAGCGCAGCGGTCCAGTGATGCCCCCAGCCGCGACTCCCTCGATACTCGGCAATGTCAGCCTTCACCTCTGCGCCATCTCGGAACCAGTTCACCACCAAATGAACGTCAGCGTAATACGGCGAGAATGAGCCACCCTTGGCAAATAGGCTCCAACGATGCTCTTGGGAGAGCTCCCGAGTCCGGCCGACGTCGGTTTTGTCGGCCTCGAACCACAGACTCAAATAGTGTTGGTCGTCCTTCGTGGAGCCACCGAAGACCGCCCTACGACCATCTGTCTGGAGCGGGGGATGCTTGGTGAAGGAGTTCCGAATCCGATCGCTGACCCAATACGCAAACGGACTCCCCGGTACCGCCGCAAAGGCTTCGGGAGAGCACTCGAAGATCGCGCCGTCCCCGGCCACGGCGGCCTTCAAGGCGGCAGGCTTTTCATCGATGGGAACGTCGAGCAGGCGGATGAAGGTGGTCATCGATCTCGTGCTCTGGTGGAATCCGGGCCCTGTAGCCAGGCGTGGGCGGCGCTGGCGAATGACTCGACATCGGCGATGAGTTGCGCGACTTCCCTGTCATCCAGCCCGGCATCGGCGAGATAGTCCGCCCGTTGGCGCTTCTCGAAGGCGGAGATCAACAGCCGATGAAAGCGCGCATCCAGGCGACCGGTCTTCGCAAACTCCTGTCCGAAGGCCGAGATCACCGCGCGGTGACTGGAGAAGGAGAGTCCCAGCGCGTCGAGCAGGACCTCAGCCAAATAAAAGGCCGCGTAATAGGCCCGCGAGACCGCCGAGTCGCGGTCGCCGGCCTCACGCAGGAGTCTGGCGGATTCGAGATAACGCTGCGCCTTGCGCAACAGGTCCGCTTCCTCGCTCATACCGCCCGCCCCTCGCGGCGCACGTTGCGCCAAAACGCACCCCGTGATCGCTCGAACGCGCCTTCCTCCAGCGGCAGCACGGAAATCAGCACCTGGTATTTGAGGTTCACCTCGGCCAGCAGGTCGAGGATGCGGTCGATCTCCTCACCGGGCCGTTCCATGCCGCGCAGCAATAAGATCAGGTCGATGTCCGACTCCGGCCGCGCATCGCCCCGCGCCTGTGACCCATAGAGCCAAAGTCCGGCGAACCGATCACCGAGCCGGCGGCGCAATGCGTCCGCAAACTCGACCAGAATGGCCTGGGTATTCATCTGTTCGGCATTCATCCTGAGTGACCCGCCTGTTGGGCCTCGTTCCTCAGCGGGCAGCGCGTAGGGTGGAACAAGCGCAGCGGTTCCACCCTTTGGCACGGGTGGGTCCGCTGCGCTTGACCCACCCTAGGGGCTACCGAGCCCCGGTGACTTTCACGGCAACCTACCCGGCATTCCTGCCCGGTGTCGGGAGCCTGAGCCGGGGAGGCGAGGTGCGGACGACGGTGGGTATCGAAGACGATCATTGCGGCAAATCCCAATCCTGTTCCAGGGCCGAGCCTAGGATATCGCCATGGACCTGCATACGCTCGACGATGTCGGGATGCGGCTGGCGTTGAACCGGCGCGACCTTCTCCAGACAATAGGCGGCCGTCTCCACCATCGCGCTGTCGAGGACCCCGTAACCGAGATCGGCAAACACCACCGGGGGCGCCTGTTTCAACAGCACCTCTCCGCGCCATTTTTGAAAGCTGGACAGGAAGAATCCAGTCCTCGGGCGGCGCAAAGAGATCGCCGGTCTGACCGTACTCCGGTTGCCGCGCAACGAGTTGTTCGATGCAGAGCAGCAGCCCCATATCGCCCGCGAGGCTCAACGACTCCACGAGGCGCATGAACACCCGCCCGAGTTCAGGATCACCGAGCTTCGCCACGAACTCCTTGGCGATCTCCTCATCGGCCACGAGCGGCTCGGCCACGACGATGTTCGAGCGGCGGATCTGCGGACGTTCGACCCGCCCGATGCCGAAGTCGCGGTACGCCTTCTGCGCGCGCATCCACAGCGCAAGCTGAGCGATCTGCGCGCAGCGCGGGTCGATGTCGACGCCGTGGAGGTTGTGCGCGAGCACGAGTCCGGGAACCGCCTTCCGCCTCTGCCGAACCCTGCACCCCGAACCCTGAACCCCGCGCGTGCTCCACGGCGGCCATCAGCTTGCCCCAGAGCACTCGCTGCGCCGCATCCAGGTGACTTCCCGGCTCGGCGGCCAGGGTGCCGTCGAGCCGGATGTCGAAGACACCCGCCAACTGGTCGGCGAAGTCTTGCTCAAGCAGGCCCCGGGCGGACTGGGTGGCGCGCTCGATGCGGTTACGGGTGTCTTTGTCCATGTTTGGGGTTCGGGGTTCGGGGTTCGAGGTTCGGGGTTCGGGGTGCCGGTGCCAGTGCCCGGATAGTGCGCGGAACGGTTACTAAGATATTGGTTTTACGAGGGAACGCGTGAATATATGCGCGCGCGTGAAAAATTTATGCGCGCGCTCATATCTTTGTGCTGAGCATGTGCCACTCCAATCAGATAGTCAGCAGTGAACTGGTTCAAGACCAAGCCCGAACCAACCGAACTCCGAACTCCGAACTCCGAACCTACCGACGTCATCCAGAATCTCCCGCTCGAATCGGTCGGACACCGCCGCGCCGCCCAAGGCCGTAGCCAACGCGAAAGACGTCCGGGATGTTGACCAGGCCATCGCGCAGACGCAGGAAGATTCCCAATTTTTCAAGGTCTTGCTGCACCCCGTCCGCTCCCTGACCGAGATGGGCCGGGGGGAGCCGCTCGTTATGCTCGGCCACGCGATGCTCCAGCTTGCGGAGCGCTTCGGTCTCTTGCCAGGGGCTGCGAACGTGCAGGGTACGACCTTGCCGTTGAGTGGTTCCATCAGAGTGTTGACCCAGGGGTAGTCCTCTTGCAGCTCGCGGACCCGCACCTCGGAGGCGCTTTGCACGCCGCGCTTGATGCCTGCCACGCCATAGCGTTGCCAGTGCTCGAAGAGCAGCCGGTAGCCGCTCCAGGTCTGCTCCGAATGAATGGCAAACAGCAGGACGGTGTCTGCCAGCTCCGTCACCACCGCGGAGGCGAGATCATGGAAGCCGGAGCGGGCGTCGAGTAGAACGACGTCCGGCGCCTTGTCTGCCTCCAGGACCGAGAGCAACCGCAGTAGACGGCGATCCCAAGCCTCCACCCCGGCGCTACCCGAAAGGTCGAGGTAACAGCGACCGAGCTTGGCCATGAAGTCCCCGGGGTCTGCGCCGTGGCTGGGCACCACCCAAACGTCCCCAGGGAGGTCTTGGGCCATGGGTGCCCGGGCGCTCATGTGGGGAATAACCGCATCACTCTGTCCGACCGCGTCTTCCACGAACCAATCGACGATGCCGAATTCCGGCTGGCTCACGGTCGGCAACAGGCTGGCGGAGAGCCCGGGGGATTCCAGGTCCAGATCGAGCACCAGTACCGATCGGCCCAAACGAGCCAGATGCCAGGCGGCCATCGCGGTGGTGGTGCTGCGTCCCACGCCGCCCTTGAGGGAGTACATGGCAATTCGGTGCGACGCCCTGGCGGCGTCTTGCTCACTTACGGTGGCCCACGATTGGCCGGTGATCTGGCGGTCGATGAGCCGGAACACGATACCCGGCGAGCCGATCGCAATGCCGGGCTCGACCCAGAGCGGCTCGATGTCGGCGAACGACTCGTCGGCGTAGAGGACCGCGTCTTCCGCGGCATAGGCGCGCGGTCCGAGGCGCTTGGCGGCGACCGCCGCCAGATGATCGAGTGCGCTCACCAGGGGGGCCGCCGGCGCGGGGCGTTCCCTCACGATGAAACGGACCCGCCCCCAAAGGTCGCGGATGGCCAGGATCTCCCCGGCGGGCGCGAGCGTGTCCGCCAACTCTTGTGCGATCTCGGTCAGGACCCTGGGAACGGCGTCGAAGGTCAGCGTGTTCATTGTACATATCCGTCTTGGCGTGCTTGGCTCAGCACGCCCAGTGCTTGGCTGGCCCCGGCACGGTGGGCGCTGGCATCCGCAGAACCGATCCCGGTCGAGTCCCAGTAGCGCTGGCTCTCGTGCCATGTCCCGAAGGGAGCAGTGTATCCAGGTCGGCCTTGGTGACCCGGGCGGCGGCCTCCGCGAAGCGGTCGAAGACCTCCGGCAGGGCCTGCGAGAGGACCTTGGCCGCGGTCCGTGACACGTCGCTGGCTCCTTCGTCGGGGCTGCGGTCGTTGCCGCGAAAAAAGATGGCACCGCTGAGCAGGGATTGTTTGATGAGGCGGCGCAGTTCGTCCTGATGACGGCGCTGGCGAAGCTTTTCCTCCGCGACCAGGGCGGTCTCGTCCTTGGTCTGGGCGCCCCGCTCCTTACGGGACAGGATCTCTTTGGAGCGGTGGAGTTCGACGGTCTCGCGGTCGATGGCCTCATGGATGGCGGCGATCCAGAAGACGGCCTTGGTCTCGGTCTGACTACGACGGCGGAATGCCTCCACCTGTTGGTCGAATTCAGCCCCGGTCTCGGCCAGGGCGAGGTGGAACGGGATGTCCCCCTCCACCGCCAGGCGCTCACCCAGGTACAGACCCGCCTTGAACGGCTTGACGTCCAACAGGGTGTGGGACGGTTGCGGCTGCCACAGGGCGGTGACGGCCTCGGCGTGCAGGCGGGCGGTGTCGCCGGGCTTGGGGGTCAGACTGGCGCGTTGGCGTTCCCAATCGTCCTCGGCCGGCGAGGGAATTCGGTAGCCGTCGTCGCCGCGGCGGACCATGAGGCCCTTCTCCAAGGCATCGAGGGCCTGGCGGACCTCGGCCAGGCGCGAATCGGCATCGATGGCCGGGTGCAGCGCGGCGGCGATGTTCTCGGCCGTGCGGTGTACGCTGCGCACGTATTGCAGCAGGCAGATCACCTTGGCGACCGGTTGGGCGAACGGGTGGGCGATCTTGGTGGAGGTTTTTTTCAGCCGCCGCGTTCTTTGAGAGTACGCGCTTGCTGGTGACCTCCGAGATGTCGGATGGCTCCAGGTGGACCGGTACTTGGCGAAGCCGGACTTGCCCGAGCCGAAGAAACCCGAGGTCCAGATGGCGATCCCTTCGTTGGGCTTCTGCCAGGTGGTGAGGTAGTGGTCGAAGATCTTGAGAAAATGCGCACGGATCGAGTCGGTGACGACGTATTCGGCCAGTTCGTCGCGGATGATCGCCGCGTCGGCCTGAAATGGTCATTTGGGGTCGGGGTTCGGGGTCAGGGTT
>CAYYAY010000121.1:0-12965 GCA_964470155.1 uncultured Lamprocystis sp.
CAAACATTGGGTTACGAAAAACGAGAAACGAAAAACCAACAACGACGGGTATACAATCGTGTCGTTGTCGTTGTCGTTGTCGTTGTCGTAATCGGATTCGATGACGACAAGGACAACGACCGAGACGCCAAAGGCGTTTCTTAATCAAAGCACGCCGGGCCGACGCTGATGAATCATGAATAACCTGACCCTGTTCGATGCGGCGGCGCGCTGTCTGGCAGAGTCCGATCCCGCACGTAAACAGGACCTGACCGCGCGGGTCGCACTGGCCTGGGCCGCGGGTCAACTCGGTCTCGACGCCGACACCGCCGGTCCGGTGGGTGAGGTTCCGGGGCGGCCCGCGCGGCCGGAGTTGGTTGCCCCGCAGCAGTTGTCCGGGCGTAAGCTCAGCAGCCCGCGGGGGCGTGCCGCGCTGATCCATGCCGTCGCTCACATCGAGTTCAATGCCATCAACCTGGCTTGGGATGCGGTGCAGCGCTTTCGGCACCTGCCCCCGGCATACTATGACGATTGGGTGCGGGTCGCGGCGCAGGAAGCGCAGCATTTCGGCCTGATGCGCGGGCGTCTGCGCGATCTGGGCCATGATTATGGGGACTTTCCGGCGCATGATGGTCTGTGGGAGATGGCGCGGCGCACCGCCCATGACCCGCTGGCCCGGATGGCGCTGGTCCCGCGGGTGCTGGAGGCGCGCGGCCTGGATGTCACCCCGGGCATGATCGCGCGGCTGCGTGCGGTGGGTGATCAGCAGACCGCGGACCAGCTCGCGATCATTCTGCGCGATGAGGTCGGTCATGTCGCGGCGGGCACCCGGTGGTTCCGCTACCTGTGCGAACAGCGCGGACGCGCGCCGCTGCCGGTCTTTTTCGACCTCATCGCGACCCATCTGACGGGTCCGGTCCGTGGCCCGTTCAATCTGGCGGATCGGGCGCTCGCCGGGTTCAACCCCGAGGAGCTGACGCACCTCGAGGCGCTCTCCGCGGGGGGCGGCAGGAACGGCTAGCCGCGACACCGACGCCCAGCGGTCGGATTGAGATTTCAGGTGATTGCCGCATTCGAAAGCCATCGAGCGAGGAGCTGAATCATGCGTTTATCGAGTAACATCCGTTGGTTGCTGCTGGTATGCCCCGGTGTCCTGGCGGCCTTGCCGGCGGGCCGGCCGGCCGCCGAAGAGGCGGCGGTCCAGGTCTATGAATGCCATCAGGGCGGCAAGGTGACCTTCTCTGATGAGCCCTGTGTCGGCACCGAGCAAACCGTGAAGATCGACTATTCGCGGCCCGATGCCGCGCAAAGCGAGGATGCGGCCTTTGCGGACCAGGCCGCGGAGGCTCAAGCCGGGGCAGTTGCGCAAGCCGCGGTACTGGACACCGAGATCCTGAATCTGGAGCAGCAGATCACCAATCAGCAGGCCGAGCGCGATGCACAGATCGCGGCGCTGCGTCAGCAACTCGCCGAAGGGACCGCGGATCCCAATCCGTCCGCCTGGGAGGCCGCGATGAATCAGCAGATCGATTCCACCTACAACAATTACAACGACACCATCCTTGCCCAGCGGCGCCGGTTGGATCAGTTGCAGGCGCAGCGGCAGGCGCTCGGCGGCCAGGGGCAGCGCTAGTCGATTGCCGTCCGAGCATCGCCCGCGGCGCCTTATTTCGTGAGGATCAACTTGTTGTTGCGGGTCTGGCGCAAGTAGTATCGATCCCCGCCGTGTTCGATCAGAATCAAATGGGTGCCGCGCAGGATCTCGCTGCTGTGCAGGCGAGGGAGTTCCGATGCTTGAGACCCTTGCTCGGTAGGCCGACGGTGTTGACGCTGCGGTTGTGACTGCATGGTGGTCTCCGGGTGAGGGGTTGCGGCTCGGCCTGACTATGTAATGGGAACGATTCGCAGTTACGATAGTCGGGCAGCCGCTGCCTGTCAACCCAAGAAGGGCGGTCAGCCGTCAGCTTTCCTGAAGACGAGTTCGTTGTAGCCGTGATCGCCCGCACAGGTTCGCAACCGGACTAGGGGCGGGTTTCAAACCCGCCCCTACGGTCTGGATATCAGGTGCGCAAGTGATCAATCAGCCCAGACCGTCTTCCTTGGTGTCGGAGTGTTTGCAGTCTTCGAGTGAATCGAGGCTGTAACGCTGGCTATAGCGCACGATGAGGATGGCAATGCTTACCAACAGGATGGCGCCGCCTTCGAACAACAGGGTTTCCGGCTCGATGTTCTTGCCTTGCAGGACGATGAGTCGGGACAGCGCCGTCACCGCGATGAACATCGGGTAGGTGAAGGGTACCGCATGGCGTATGAAATAGACGTTCGCCATGGCCATGATCTCAATAAAAATGAAGATCAGCAGCACGTCTTCAAGCTTGATCTGGCCGTGTTGCGCGATAGCCATGACGAGTTGCCCGATCGCGAGAAAAGACAAGCCGCCGACCAAGAGCAGGACCCCCTTTTCGACCCAACGAAACAGCGTGGATAAAAAGCGATCGGTGCGTTGTTCCGGTGTCATGCGGATCTCCTGGGTTACCAGAACGGTTTTGAGTTTTCGGTTTTTCGTTTTTCGTTAAAGATTATCGAACATCGGGTTACGAAAAACGAGAAACGAAAAACCAACAACGACGGGTATAACGCATGACCATTAGCGCGCGGCGTCCGGTGTCGGCTCACCGGCCGCGCTGCGGTGCAGCTGCCGGATTTCATTGTGTCGCCGCTCGATCTCACGCCGGAACTCGCGCCGCGAGACCGCACTCTCGAAACGCCGCCGTTCGTTCGGTGTCTCGATGGCGAGCGGCGGGACAGGCACGGGTTTGCCCTGATCATCGACCGCGACCATGGTGAAGTAGCAGGTCATTGCATGGCGGCTGGTCTTGCGGATGATGTCCTCGGCCATGACCCGGATGCCGACCTCCATCGAGGTATTTCCCGTGTAGTTGATCGAGGCCAGGAAGGTCACCAGGTCGCCGACATGGACCGCCTGGCGAAAAAAGACCTGATCCACGGACACCGTTACCACATAGTTATTGGAGTAGCGCGCGGCACAGGCATAGGCGACCTGATCCAGCAGCCGCAGGGTCGCACCGCCGTGGACATGACCGGAGAAGTTGGCCATATCCGGGGTCATCAACAGCGTCATCGATAAGGTTTTGTGTTGCTTTTCCATGGTGCTTGTCGTTGTGGTCATCGGAGAAGCGATGCAATTTTGGCATGGGCTGCCCGGCCTTAATCCGGCCATCTCGCGATCTGCACGGTCGTCGGTCCGCACAGCGGACCTACAGATCAAGGTGTTACCGTAGGGTCCGCTGTGCGGACCGTCCGCTGTGCGGACCGTCTGCCGCTTCACCCGACGGCCTCCAGTCGTGCATAGGCCAACACCAGCCATTTGGCCCCGACCTCCTTGAAGTTGACCTGAATGCGCGCCTGCGCACCCTGGCCTTCGGCGCTCAGCACCACGCCCTCGCCGAACTTGGGGTGCAGCACCCGCTGACCCAAACGAAAGCCGGCGGTCGCCACCGCCGGTGCCGCCGGAGCAGACCCGAGGGGGTTGGCGGCGGCCGTGGCTGCACGGGAGACGCCGCCGCCGCGAACCGCTTCCATCAACTCCGGCGGCACCTCGCGCAGGAAGCGCGATGCCATGGGGTAGTCCTCGCGTCCATAGAGTCGGCGTGTTTCGGCATGGGTGACGAAGAGTTGGTGCATGGCGCGCGTCATGCCGACATAGCACAGCCGCCGTTCCTCTTCCAGCCGCGCCGGATCCTCGGCCGACATGCTATGCGGAAAGAGCCCTTCCTCCAAACCCACCAGGAAGACGATCGGGAACTCCAGACCCTTGGCACTGTGCAGCGTCATCAGCTGAACCCCATCCTCGAACGGGTCGGCCTGGGCCTCGCCGGCCTCCAGCGCGGCATGGGCAAGGAAGGCGCCAAGCGGGTCGGTCTGCGGGCCGTCCAGTTCCAGCCGGAAGCGCCCGGCGGTTTCCACCAACTGGTCCAGGTTTTCCACCCGGTCCTGACCCTTGCCATCCTTGGCTTTCAGATAAAAGTCCGCGAGCTCGGCGGCCTTGATGACGCTGGTGGTGGTTTGCGCCAGATCCAGCTCCGCGGTCGCCGCGGTCTGTTGGCGGATCAGGTCGACGAAGCGCGCCAGGGCCGTGGTCGCACGCGGACCCAGGGCGACGGCGGCGATGGTGTCGAGCGCGGCCTGCCAGAGTGAGACCCGGGCGCCGCGTGCCTGCTCGCGCAGCAGTTCCAGGGTGCGTTCGCCGATGCCGCGGGTGGGGGTGTTGATGACCCGCTCGAAGGCGCCGTCGTCGTCCGGGTTGTTCAGGAGGCGCAGATAGGCCAGGGTGTCGCGGATCTCGGCGCGTTCGAAGAACCGCAGGCCGCCGTAAACCCGGTAGGGGATCCGGCGGTTGATCAGCGCCTCCTCGAACAGCCGCGACTGCGCCGTGGTGCGGTAGAGGATGGCGCACTCGGACCGGCGATAGCCCTGTTCGGTGGTGAAGCCGCGGATGCGCTCCACCACGAAACGCGCCTCGTCCACCTCGTTGAAGGCGGCATAGTGACGAATCGGCTCGCCCTCGCCATCCTCGGTCCACAGGTTCTTGCCCAGTCGCGTCGGGTTGTGGGCGATGAGTGCGTTGGCCGCCTTGAGAATAGTCCCGGTGGAACGGTAGTTCTGCTCCAGGCGCACCAGTTGGGCCTGCGGATAGTCGCGCTGGAACAACTGGATATTTTCCACTCGCGCGCCGCGCCAGCCATAGATGGACTGATCGTCATCCCCCACGGCGAACAGGTTATCGTTGCTGCCGGAGAGCAGCCGCAGCCAGGCGTACTGAATGGCGTTGGTGTCCTGGAACTCGTCCACCAGGATGTGGCTGAAGCGCGTCTGATAGTGGTGCAGGATATCGTTACGCTCGCGCAGCAGCTCATGGGCGCACAGCAGCAGATCGGCGAAGTCCAGCAGTCCGCCGCGGGTGCGTGCCTGTTCGTACTCGCGGTACAGCGTTGTCATCTTTTGCAGGTAAAAATCGCCGGTCGTGTCGAGGTGATCCGGGCGCAGGCCCTCGTCCTTCTGCTTGTTGATGAAACTCTGGACCTGACGCGGCGGCCAGTTGGACTCATCGAGTTCCAGCGCCTTCAGGATGCGTCGGATCAGCCGGAACTGGTCGTCCCCGTCGAGGATCTGGAAATGCTGGGGCAAACCCGCGTCCTGCCAGTGGGCCCGCAGGAAGCGGTGGGCGAGCCCGTGGAAGGTCCCTACCCACATACCGCCTACCGGGTGGTCCAGCATTTCTTCGATGCGGGTGCGCATCTCACGTGCCGCCTTGTTGGTGAAGGTGACCGCCAGCAGCGACCAGGGCGGCACTTGCTCCACCTTGATCAGCCAGGCAATGCGGTGCACCAGCACCCGGGTCTTGCCGCTGCCGGCGCCGGCCAGCACCAGGCGGGTGCCCGCCGCGGCGGAGACCGCCGCGCGCTGGGCATCGTTGAGTGGGTCGAGAATCGTTGAAACGTCCATGGCCGCATTCTACGGCAAGGCTGGGCATCGCACGTCACCAGCGTTGCATGCCGCGGGCGCGATCATGGTTCCGGCCGGCGGCCGGGCGTCGCCGGGACCTTGTGGGAGCGGCCTCCGGCCGCGATTGGACCTCGCAAACTGCCGGGGCGCTGCAGCCCCGCATCGCGGCACCGATCGGCGCTCGCCCGGTCAATGCTCCGGGTGGTAAGGGAAGGACGAGTGATGGACGCTGATCAACAGATTGCCATCCGGACCCTTGAAGTACTCGAAGGTGAAGTCGACCTTGACCTCCTCACCGGTGTTGGCGTCCGTGAAGAAATAGTCGCCCATGGCCGTCGCGGAGTCGCCGTCGAAGATGATGCCGGAGTTCTCGAAGCGAATCTTCGACCACGGCTGCAGGGCGAAGCCGTGATCCTCGGGAACACAGCCGCAGACGAAATAGGAAAGGGCGTCCTCTTCGGTCAGCCGGAACTCTTTTTCCGCCGCCTTGGTCGGCTTGAACAGCACCGGGCCCTCATCATAGCCGTAGAGGGTGTCGACCGCCCGCGCGGCCACTGCTTGGTAATCCTGATGATCGGTATAGGCTTTGCCGATGGCGATGATGGCCTCGCCCCAGCGCGTTTCGGCCTGAACCACATCCGCAACGCTGATGCTTGCCGGGGAGGGCGAGCCCAGGGCCGGCGCCGCGCCCCCGGCGGCGAACAGGAAGGCGGCGATCGTGTGTTGCGCAATGTGCCTCTTCATCTTGGTCTCTCTGATAACGCGTTGGTAACGGTTAAACGGGAATTTAACCACGGGCGCCCGGAGTTGAACAACGTGTGACGCGCCTTGTCTGGGGTCGGAGGGCCGGCCTGGTGTATCCTGCGCACCCATGCCATTGCGATCGTCGCTCAACCCCCGACCTGGAAGCCCCAGCACCGTGACTCAGCTCAAGAACGATACCTTTCTGCGCGCCCTGCTGCGCGAGCCCGTGGACTACACCCCCGTGTGGATGATGCGCCAGGCCGGGCGCTACCTGCCCGAGTACCGCGCGACCCGCGCCAAGGCCGGCAGCTTCATGCAACTGTGCATGAATCCGGAACTGGCCTGCGAGGTCACGCTCCAGCCTCTCGATCGCTTCCCGCTCGACGCCGCCATCCTGTTCTCCGACATTCTCACCATCCCCGATGCGATGGGTCTCGGACTGTCTTTCGGTGAGGGTGAAGGGCCGCGGTTCGAGCGCCCGGTGCGCTCGGCCGCGGACGTGGAGCGGATCGGGGTGCCGGACCCGGAGGATGGGCTGCGCTATGTGATGGACGCGGTGAGCCTGATCCGCCGGGAACTGCACGGCCGGGTGCCGCTGATCGGCTTCTCCGGCAGTCCCTGGACCCTGGCCACCTACATGGTCGAGGGCGGTGGGACCAAGAACTATGCGCACACCAAAGGCATGATGTATGACCGGCCGGAGTTGCTGCACAGCCTGCTGGCCAAGGTCGCCGACGCGGTCGCCGTGTATCTCAACGCCCAGATCGCCCGCGGCGCCCAGGCGGTGATGATTTTCGACACCTGGGGCGGCGCCCTGACCCCGGCCACGTATCAGGAGTTCTCGCTGGCCTATATGCAGCGGGTGGTGGCCGGTCTGACCCGCGAGGCCGAGGGTCGGCGCGTGCCGGTAGTCCTCTTCACCAAGAACGGCGGCCAGTGGCTGGACCGCATGTCCCGGACCGGCTGCGATGCCTTGGGCGTGGATTGGACCACCGACCTGGCCGAGGCCCGCCGCGCGGTTGGCGGCCGGGTCGCGCTGCAGGGGAATCTCGATCCCTGCGTGCTCTATGCCTCGCCCGCACGCATTCGTGAGGAGGTGGCGGCGGTGCTGGCGAGCTATGGTCACGGCACCGGGCATGTGTTTAATTTGGGACATGGCATCACCCCGGACGTCAATCCCGAGCACGCCGGGGCGATGGTCGCCGCGGTCCATGAACTGAGCCCGACCTATCACCAAGGGACCTGATCGTCAGATCGGGCTGATCGCCGACCGCGTCACGCGACCCTGGAGGACCGCCCGTGCAGCCGCGCCGCCGCGAGACATCGCTCCACGCTGAAGTTCGCGGCGGCGCACTGCCGCCTCAGGTGGAAATCCTGTCGCGGTCGCCGGGACCCGCGACCGTGCGTCAACCGCTGCGTCAGGCCGCGCGCTTGCGACTGTTCGCGCTGGTGTTGCTCCTGGTTCTGGCGGGCGGATCGGCCTGGAACTTCACCCGACCGGCCCTGTACCGGGCGACGGCAACCGTGCTGATCGAGGTGCCGGAGGGGATCGGCTACAGTGCCGGCGCCGTCGGTGCCGACCCGCAGAATCTGGCGGTGCAGGGCCGCATCCTGCTGGCCCAGGACCTCTTGCAGGAGACCCTGGAGCGGGCCGCGCGCATCGCCCCCGAAACCGGCGCGCTGGACCCCGAGGCGCTGCGTGCACGCCTCGCCGTGCAGCCCACGCCCGGCACCAATCTGGTGGCGCTGAGCGCGACCGGCAGCGATCCGCGGCAACTCGCGGTGTTGGTGAACGCCTGGACCCAGGCCTATCTGGAGCGGCGCCAGGCGCAGGTCGAGCGGGACGTGGACGGAACCCTGGCCCGCCTGCAGGAAGAATATGCGCGACTCGATGCCCAAAAGCGCGCGCAGGCCGCGACCCTGGACCGGTATCGCCTGGAGCACGGCATCGACACCATGGAGCGGGACGGCAATCAGGCGCTGGCGCGTCTCAAGGCCCTCACCAAGGATCTGGAAACGGCCCGGGCCGAGCAGCTCAAGGCCGAGTCCCAACGCGCGGCCCTGGAAGAAGCCATCGACCGTGGCGAGCCGGTCGTCCCGCCCGCCGAGCAGGCGACGCTGGAGCAACTGGAGACCGAGGCCGCGAAACTGCGCGCTCAACTCGCGGGCCTGGCGCAGCGTTACACCAAGCTCTTTTTGGAGAGCGAGCCGACCATGAAGGAGTTGCCGCTCCAATTGAGCCAGTTGGAGGCGCGGATCAAGGAGCAGCGCGTCAAGGGGCGTGACTTCCTGCGCTCCACCCTGACCCGTGAGGTGGAGCGGGCGCGGCGCCAGAGCCGTGTGCTGGAGCAGGAACTGGCGGTCCAGCGGGCCGCGGCGTCACAGTTCACCGCCCGTTTCGCCCGCTACGAAACCCTCAAGAAAGACCTCGAGCAAGTGGACGAACTGCATCGCGGCCTGGAACAACGCCTGGTGGAGGTCAAGACCAAGGCGCCGGCCCAATATGCCCAGGTCAAGGTGCTGGAACCGGCCTTTGTCCCCAGCCGTCCCTTCCAGCCCGACTATTGGCGCGATTTCAGTTACAACCTGGCGGTCGCGGGTCTGACCGCTGTGCTGGCCGTGCTGCTCCTGGAGTTTCTGACCCGGCGTGAGCGCACCGCGGATGAGCAATTGCCGGTCACCGGGGTCCGGGTGTTCGCCGGCGACTCCCGGCTCCCGGTCGCCGCGGCGGGTGCCTTATTGGCTCCGGACCAGGACCAAGGTCAGGAGGCAATCCCGGCGGATGACGCGCGCCTCAGCCTGGGCAGCGGTCGACGCGAACTCCTGGCGGGCGAGGTTCGCGCCCTGCTGGAACTGGCGGACGCGGCGACGCGCCAGTTGATGGGCCTGGTCCTGTCCGGGATCACGCCCGCGGAATGCATGATGCTCGAGGCACGCGCCATCGACCCGGCAGCCGGCACCGTGCAGGCGCCGGGCGACGGGCGGGTCATCCGCCTGAGCCCGGCCTTGGCGGCACTCTTTGCCGCGCACCGGCCGGTGCCGCTCTGGATCGACGACCCCGCGGGGGGCGGGGCGGCCGGACTCCTGGCCCGTATCGGACTCCTGGCCCACGACGCCGGGCTGGCGCATCCCGCCGAGGTGGACGCGGCGGCCTTGCGCCACACCTACATCTGCTACCTGGTCCGGCAAGGCGTCCGCCTCACCGAGATCGAACGGATCATCGGCCGGCTCCCCGCCGCGGAACTCGCCCGCTACGCCGTTTACAGCCCGGCCGGTGCGGCCAAGCCGCTGGCGCAGGTTGCGCTGAGCTATCCCGCTTGCAGCGCGCTTGCTTGATCAAGGTGCCGCGTCCGTCACTTGGCCGCCGCGGCCGCTGCAGCAGCCTTGGCCGACAGCGGATAACCCATCGTGTGCCATGACGGTTGGTCGCCGCCTGAAGACCGAGTAGGCGCCGCTGGAGAGAAAGACCCCCAGCGTCACCGCCGTAATGCCGACATAATCCGCCGGTCGCGGCACTTCGCCGAGCAACGGGATCGCCGCCAGCGTGGCCACGACCGGGACCAGCGAGGCGAAGCTTGCACCCAGTGAGGCCCCGAGGATGGCGACCGCGCGTGCATAGGCGAACAGCGAGACCACCGCGACCAGAACACCGTGATAGAAGGCCTGGAACACTACCGCATCCCAGGGCGCGGTGCCGATCCGGTGCGGGAGCAGGAACACATAGACCGGTAGATACCAGGCGGCCGAGACCACTGAGACCACTGCCGTCGCGTGCAGCGCCGTGAATCCCTTGCCAGCCGCGCGGCGCATGGCGACCGTAAAGCTTGCCCAGGTCGCCGCGGCGGCCAGGAACAGAACCTGCCCGCGCCACTGTCCGGTACCGAGGTTCGCCACCCCCGTGCCGAGTAGGATCAGGATGCCGGCCGGGATCAGCACCAGCCCCAGCCGGCGCATCCCGCCGATGCGCTCGTGCAGAAAGACGACTGCCAGCAGCGCCGCCCACAGCGGCATGGTCCCGGGGATCAGTGCACCCGCTTGCGCGACCGGCGCGAATTGGAGTCCAGCCGAGGCGATGAGAACATAGGGTACGCCCGCACCCAAGCAGATGATGGTCAGGAGCGGCAGCCCAACCCGCCCGATCCCCAGTCCCCGGCGGACCACGACCGGCAGCAGCAACGCCCCCGCGCAGCCGAATCGCAGCGCCGTGAGGTCGTAGGGCGAGAGGGTGGTCGTAACCCCGTAACGGGTCACCAGCAGCCACCCGACCCAGATCGAAATAGCGAAGAGCCCCCAGGCCGTCCCAACCAGATAGGTATGGCGTGTGAGCGGTGCGGCGGATGACGGCATCGGTGCAGAACGGTCGGATGGCGGGCGGCAGGCGAGCTTAGCGCGAAAGGCTCCACACCGAAAGCCCCCCGTCCCTGTGCATCATGCCACCGAGCACAATCGACCGGGTCGAGCGTCGCGAGTGAGTCGAAGGTCACATAATGGCCGTCGTTGCTGATGGCCGGATTGTGCGATGGTCCGTCGGACTGCATGCCGCGCCCAAGCCGGACGGGGTATGCCCCATCAACCGTAGCGGGACGGGGCATTTGCCCCGTCCCGAATGTTTGATCTGGCTGCCACGCTCCAGCGTGGGAGCAAGTGGCGACGCTCCAGCGTTGCCTGGCGCCACTGGCCGCTGGAGCGGCCGGACGGCATTCACACGCTGGAGCGTGGGAACGAGAAGCGAGACAGCGTGTGACCGAGAACCCGATTTCTTAGTCTTGTCGCGTCAGGAACATCGCATCGCCATAGCTGAAAAAGCGGTAGCCCGCGGTCACCGCATGGCGGTAAGCGGCGAGCATGGGTTCATGGCCGCGGAAGGCGCAGACCAGCATCAACAGGGTGGATTCGGGCAGGTGAAAATTGGTGATCATGGCATCCACCACGCGGAAGCGGTAGCCGGGGCGGATGAACAGCCGGCTGTCGCCGCGGAAGGGGCGCAGTGCATACCCATCGCCGCCGGCAGCAGCAGCGCTCTCCAGACTGCGCACGCTGGTGGTGCCCACCGCGATAATGCGCCCGCCCGCCGCCCGGGTGGCCGCGACCTGTTCGCAGACGGTCTCGTTGACCTCCAGCCACTCCGCGTGCATCGGGTGCTGATCCAGGTCATCGACCCGGACCGGCTGGAAGGTGCCGGCCCCGACATGCAGGGTGACCTCGGCGCGTGCCACGCCCAGCGCCGCCAGACGCTCCAGCATCGCCTGATCGAAATGCAGACCCGCGGTGGGGGCGGCCACGGCCCCTTCGCGTGTCGCGAAAACGGTCTGGTAGCGCTCCGCGTCCGCCGTGTCGTCCGGGCGGGCGATGTACGGGGGCAGGGGGATATGACCCTGGGTTTCCATCAGGTCTTTGAAGGGCGCGTCCAGGGCACGCAGCCGGAACAGCGCCCCGTCGCGCGCCGCCACCTCCAGACGTCCGCCGCCCGCCAGCAGGAGCAGCCGGCCGGGCTTGGGTGACTTGGCGGCGCGGGCATGGGCCAGGGCCAGATCCGGCGCCAGCAGCCGCTCCACCAACACCTCGACCGCGCCGCCGGTATCCTTGCGGCCGAACAGCCGCGCGCGCATCACCCGGGTGTTGTTGAACACCAAGAGGTCGCCAGGGCGCAGCAGGCTCGGCAGGTCGGCGAACTGGAGATCACGCGGGAGTGTAGCGGCCTCGTCCAGCACCAGGAGCCGGGACGCGCCGCGTTCCGCCGACGGGCGCTGGGCGATCAGTTCAGGCGGCAGGTCGAAATGAAAGTCTGCGCGCTGCAACATGCTATCGCTTGATCCCAAGCACGTCGAACGGGTTGAGATAAAACATCTTCTTCCAACCTAACTGGAAACCGCGCCAGCTCCGGCAATCGTCGAGTCGGTCGGGGCCGATCCCATCCAAAAACATCGCATACCGTGCTGGGCGCGGTTTAGCGGAACCCGCCGGTCGGTCCCAGCATCGGCAGCATCCGACCATTGACGGTGAGCACCCCGTCGGCCAGGTGCACCGTGGAACTGACCTGTCCGTCGCGGGTTGAGACCCAGCCTTCATTCAGCCAGCGGTCCAGCCGTGGTCCGGGCCCCAGCCAGTCGCGGGCGACCGACTCGGGCAGCGTGATGGCGCCTTCGGCGGTGATGGCGGTCAGCCAGGTCACGGCGTTCGACCCGCGGTTGACGCTGCCGTCGCCCGCCGCGGGTGCCGCGACCCGCAGATGCAGGTCGACCGGGCCCTCGGGGGTGTCGAGCCGCACCGGGTCGAGGTCGAAGCGCGGGCCGGCTGCCAGAAACCGGGGCAGCAGACGGGTGACCAGGGTGAGTCCGACGAGACCACGCAGTGCCGGGGTCCGGGCCGTGGATGACAGGGTCTGAATCGCCTCGATGAGGTCGATGAGCGATTCACCGTTGAGTGACCGGGCGCTGATTCCGATCTGGGCCGTGCGGTAATCCTGTCCGCGGAACTGCAAGTCGTCGGTCTGTGCCTGCAGTTGGATGTCCAGATTGCGGTCATTCGGTATCTGGGTCAGGTCGATCACGAGCCCGTGCAGGGCCGCGCCGGCGAGGGCGGCCGGGGGCGTGTCCGGCAACCCGGTGGGCCGCCGCTGCCAGTGGGGTTCGGTTGCGGGCGACGCCGCGGTGACCGGCTCCGCGCCGGTGCCGCCGAACCGGGCGGCACCGATCGTGAGGCGAGTGGTCCCGGTG
>CAYYAY010000122.1:0-12937 GCA_964470155.1 uncultured Lamprocystis sp.
AACGGCTGTGGCGGCATGTCAAGCAACAGGTCTTGTATTCCCGGTATTACGACTCATTTCCAAAATTTAAAACGGCGATTATGGACTGTATCAACGCCAGTCAATTGACTGAAAAGAAGTCGCTTCGCAGCCTCTTTTCGTTGAAGTTTCAAATTATAGAAAAATCGCAGATTTTAAATGAATAGAGTATAATGGTGCAGGTTACCAGTGGGAAGAGAACTTTCCCTGTATGGTCGGCGCCAGGGGCTCCGTGCTCGGTCAAGAATTGAGTTGGAAGCGGGCGCTAAACGGATGGCCCGGTAGAACGACCTACCGTGAAGCCAACGCGCTGAAGGCCCTCGCCCAAGGGCTGACCAAGAAGGCTAGGCAGCGCGATGTCCTATTGCCGCTGATCGCTCATTATGACATCTGTAGGTTGTGCGGCATACCGCGCGATCAGGGGCTTATCCGTGATGCCGAGCCCTTGGCCGACAAGACCGGGATGTCTCGTCGGACAGGGTATGACCTGAGCATCGACGAAACGCCGGGCATCGTGCTGATCGACGAATTGGACTTACACTTGCATCCGAAATGGCAGCGCCGGGTCGCCGCTGACCTGAAACGGACCTTTCCGTCCCTGCAATTTGTCTGCAATGCTTGGACGCGGGACAGGACATCCGACTTGGTCGCTTCTGCTTCGTCATTGAGCAGGCCCTGAAACGAGAGATCCGGAAACTGGAAGGGATTCGCGTTGCGAGTCGTGCAAAGAGACAAAGCGACAAGGGCTGACAAGACCTGCCCACAATGCTGGAGGAGATCAGCACCTCAGGCAGGCGCGCGCTGACCACCCTAATGGCAGGCGCTGGAGTCCAGGGAACGCGGCTATCCGTCCGCCAGCAGGTCGGCCAGGTCGAGTTCGATGGCCTCGAACGGCGGGATGCGGGCGCGTTCCTGGTCCTTCAGAGTCTTGATGACGCGCCAGTCCCCGTCGTCCAGCGCATGGGCCACCAGCGTCCGCTCCTCCGGCCAGATCAGCCAGTAAAATGGCACCCGGTGGCGCTTGAGCAGCAGCGGCAGGTACCGCGTGTCCTTCGTCTCGTGACCGGGGGAGACGATCTCGCAGACCCAGTCCGGCGGCAGTTCGATGACTCCATCCGGCAACCGCGGCAACCGCTCCCGACGCCAGCCGGCCAAGTCATGGGACGGACAGTCGTGAACCTCATAGGCGACGCTGACCTCGGTCGCGAACCACCAGCCGCCGCCGGGGCCGGCACCGCGGACGAGCGGGTGCAACTCACCGCGCAGGTTACCCTGGGCGGCGGCATGGGCGAACCGCGCCATCGGCCGACGTACGATCTCGCCGCCGATCAGCTCGACCCGTTCGTCGGGAGACAGAAGCAGGTCATCGAGGGTCTTGAGTTTCAGCGCCTCCACCGGTCACCTCCATCCACGGCTGATACTGACCCATGTTGCCCCAACCGGCGCGTCGCCGCCACCGCTTGTCCGCCCCAACCCCAGCGCCGAAGCATGAGCACCTCGGCGCCTATTCGGTGCCCGGCGGTACTGCGATCAGATGGGTCAAAGCCTGCTCAGCCTCCCGCCAACCCCGATCAATGAGTTCCTCGGCACGGTGGAACTCGAAGGCGCGCGCGGCGTCGCGCGGGATGGTGACGATGGCGTCGGGCGTATAGGCGGCGAGCTTGAAGCGGGAGACGATGCCCTGCATGGTTTCGAACGATCCCTGAATCACGTCCCCCAGACCCCATTGACCAGTTAGCTGATGGCCGGATGGTTGGGGCTGAACCCCGAGCTTGGTCTGAACCTCGTCGATGAAGGCAATGATGCGGCGTTGATAGCCGGCGAGGACATCCGTCGGTTCAGGCGGCGCGGTGACCGGGGCCAGCGCGGCGCGGGTCGCCGGAACCGACTCGCGCGGGCCGGCTAGATCGACGGCAATGGTGAAGTCCGTACCGTCGCTCAAGGTGGGTGCAATGGGCATCGGATTGACCAGGCCGCCGTCCAACAACCAACGGCCGTTGATCTCGAACGGCGTAAAAACGGTGGGCACCGCGATCGACGCGCGGATGGCGTCGAACAAAGGCCCGCGATTGAGCCAGACTTCCTTCTCCGCCTCCACATCGGTCGCCACCGCGGTGAAGGTGATCGGCAGATCCTCAATGTTGCGGTCGCCGATCAGTCCTTTGAGGGTCTCGATGACGCGCTCGCCCTTGAAGAGCCCGGACGGATGCCAGGCGATGTCCAGGAGCCGCAGCACGTCGGTCTGACGCAGCGCCCGCGCCCAGCGTTCAAAGGCGTCCAACTCACCGGCGGCATAGATGCCTCCTACCAGCGCGCCCATGGAGGTCCCGGCTACCGAACGGATCGCAAAGCCGTTCGACTCCAGCCAGCGGATGACCCCGATATGGGCGAGCCCGCGGGCGCCGCCGCTGCCGAGGACGAGCGAGACAGTGAGCGGTGTGTTCATTGATGCTTATGCTCCTGAACGCCGGGCTTCCAGGAGTTCCCACCGGGCATAAGCCGCCGCCAATTGGGCCTCCAGTTCGGCAAGGCGCGCCCGCACGGTGACCACGGCCGCGGCGTCACCGCCCTGATAAAGCGCGGGATCGGCCAGGCGGGTCTGGAGGGTCCCCTGCTCGGCTTCCAGCGACTCGATGCGCGCCGGCAGTTCGGCCAATTCCTTCGCTTCCTTATAGCTGAGTTTGGCTGCCGGAGCCTTGGGTGGCGGGGTGGCGGCCTGGGCGGCTTGCGTCAAAGCGGCGGTCTTGACCGCCGCGGTGGACGGCGGCGGGTCACGCTGGCGCAGCCAGTCCTCATAGCCACCCACGTAATCGCGCACCAGGCCGTCGCCTTCGAAGACCAGTGAACTGGTGACCACATTGTCCAGCAGGGCGCGGTCATGGCTGACCAAGAGGATGGTGCCGGAGAACTCGACCAACAGCGCCTCCAGCAGTTCCAGCGTCTCGGTGTCCAGGTCGTTGGTGGGCTCGTCGAGCACCAGCAGATTGGCGGGGCGGGTGAAGAGCTTGGCGAGCAGCAGACGGTTGCGCTCGCCGCCCGAGAGTGCCTTGACCGGCTGGCGGGCGCGCTCCGGACTGAACAGGAAGTCGCGCAGGTACGACAGGACGTGACGGCTCTGCCCCTCCACCATGACCTGATCACTGCCCTCGGCCACGTTATCCTGGACGGTCCACTCCGGATTGAGCTGGGCGCGCAACTGGTCGAAATAGGCGACCTGCAAATTGGTGCCGCGGCGAATGGTTCCGGACTGCGGTTCGAGGTCGCCGAGCAGCAGCTTGATCAGGGTACTCTTGCCGATGCCGTTCGGTCCGATGAGGCCGATCTTGTCACCGCGCAGAATCAATGTATTGAGATCCCGGACCACCGGCGCACCGCCCCAGCCGAAGGTGACGCCGTCGGCCTCGGCCACCAGTCGGCCGGAGCGCTCACCCTCGGTGAGACGCAGGCGGGCCGTGCCTTGCTGCTCGCGCCGCTCCATGCGCTCGCGGCGCATCGACTCCAGGGCGCGCACCCGACCCTCGTTGCGCGTGCGCCGCGCCTTGACGCCCTGACGGATCCAGACCTCCTCGTCCGCCAGTCGGCGGTCGAAATGCGCATTGGCCAGGGCTTCCGCATGCCGACGCTCCTCTTGTCGGCGCAGATAGTTGGCATAGTCACCGGGCCAGTCGGTAAGGCACCCGCGGTCCAATTCCAGGATGCGGGTGGCGACCCGCTGCAAAAAGCGCCGGTCATGAGTGATGAACAGAAGCGCCCCCTGAAAGTCCTTGAGAAAACCCTCCAGCCAATCGATCGAGTCAATATCCAGGTGGTTGGTCGGCTCATCGAGCATCAGGAGATCCGGCTCCAGCACCAGCGCCTGGGCCAGCAGCACCCGCCGCTGAAGTCCGCCTGAGAGATCGTTGAAGGCGGCCTCGGCGTTCAGCCCTAAACGCGAGATGACCCGCTCGGTGCGCTGCTCGATTTCCCAGCCGCCGCGGTCATCCAATTGTTGTTGAATCCGCGCCAGGCGCGTCAGGTCATCGGCATCGGCCCCTGCCGTCAGGTGATGCGACAGGTGAAAATACTCCCGCATCAATGCGCCAAGGTCGCCAAGCCCCTCGGCCACCAGATCGAAAACGCTGGCGTCCTCATGACGGGGGATCTCCTGCGCCAACCGCGCCACCCGCAAGCCCTGCACGCACCGCACCGCGCCGGAGTCCGGCTGGATTTCACCGGCGATGATCCGTAGCAGGGTCGACTTGCCGGCCCCATTGCGTCCGATGAGACAGACCCGCTCACCCTTGTCGATGGCAAATGAACAGTCCTCCAACAAGGGCGGGAGACCATAGGAGAGGGCGACCGATTCGATACTCAAGAGACTCATGGAGATTCCGGGGGTGGGCCTGGGGCCGCCGACGCGACGGCACGAAAGTTCGGCAGGGTATCCTAAAAACCGCCGCCAGCCATCCGCGGCACCCCGGCGGCCGGGCCCGACCGCCGGCGGTACCCGCGTGATCCATGACAAACCGCCATCACACCCCGGCGCGGATCGGCTAACATATTGATTGACCCAAGCCGCGCACAGGCTGCGGCGCGGTTGGCCGCGAACCCGGCCGACGGCGTCCGACGAAGACCGCAACGCCCTCAATCCACAGACGGATCGCGCACCGATGTCCACGGATCAGTCCGACCAATCACCCCGACCCGACGCAGCCCCGGCGGTCATCCTGCGCCAGCGGATCGATCTGCTCTATGACGCCTTGCCCCTGTCCCTGTTCGGCGTCAGCGCCGGGGCCTTCCTGACCGTCTGGCTGATTTCCCGCGGTGCCCCCGATGGCGTGCAATGCGTGTGGCTCGCGACGGCCCTCACGCTCAGCGCCGGCAGACTCCTGGGCTATTTCTACTTCCGCCGCGGCGCGGGCGATCAGGCACGGGAGCGGCTGCGCCTGGCCTGGGCACTGGGCGGTGTGGTCTTCAACGGGTTGGTCTGGGGTTCGACGAGCCTGCTCCTGTTCCCCGCGGGTGATCCGGAAGGCCAGGTGGTGCTCGCCTTCGTCATCGCGGGCATCACCGCGGGCGGGGTCAATGCGGTCTCGGTGTTCCTCGTGCCCTCGCTGCTGTTCACCGCGCTGGTGCTGAGCCCACTGATCGGACGCCTGTGGCTGTCCGAGTCCGAACTGGGATCCGGGGTCGCTCTCGCCTGCTTGCTCTATGCGCTGTTGCTGGCCTTCTCGGCGATCCGCCACCACCGCACCCTGATCGACAGCCTGCAAATGCGTCACGCCCGCGAACAGGCCGAGGCCGACATCGTGCGCCAAGCCTATCACGATCCGCTGACGAACCTGCCGAATCGGCGGATGCTGCTGGAATACCTGCATCAGGACTTAGCCCTGGCGCGCCGCCACGGCCACTTGGGGGCACTCGTGTTCCTCGACCTGGACCGCTTCAAGACCGTCAACGACTCGCTGGGGCATCAGATCGGGGACGGGCTGCTGCAAGCCGCGGCGACGCGCCTGCGCGCTGAGATCAAGGACGGCGACACGGCCAGCCGACTCGGCGGCGACGAGTTCGTGCTGCTCTTCACCGAACTATCCAAGGATCCGGTGGAAGCCGCTTACCTGGCCCGTCAGGCAGCCGAGCAGGTCCGTCTGGCGCTGGCCGAACCCTACCGGATCGACGGCCACGATCTGCATGTCGGCGCCAGCATCGGCATCGCCCTCTATCCGAGTGACGGCGACGACCCAGACGCCCTGCTGCGGGCCGCGGACACGGCGATGTATCGGGCCAAGGAAGCCGGCCGCAACGCCGTCCGCTTCTTTCTACCGGAGATGCAGGCGGCCGCGGTCGCACGCATGGAACTGGAGCGTGCGCTGCGCCTCGCACTGACCAACAATGCCCTGGAGCTGCATTTCCAGCCCCAAATCGATGGAACCGGGCGGGTGATCGGCGCCGAAGCCTTGGCGCGCTGGCCGGGATCGGGACTCACCGACGTGTCGCCCGAGGAATTCGTCCCGGTCGCGGAGGAGAGCGGCTTGGTCTACGCGTTCGGGGATTGGGTACTGGAACAGGCCTGCGCGGCCATGGGGGCGATCCGCGCCGCCCCCGGCGGGGCCCGTATCCAGCACCTGGGGGTGAACGTCAGTCCGCGCTATTTCAGGCGTCCGAGCTTTGCCGAGGATCTGGAATTTCTCATTCACCATCACGAGATTGAACCATCGGCGATCGAGCTGGAGATCACCGAGCGCACCCTGGTCGAGGACATCGAGGACACCACCGCCAAAATGGAGCGATTGCGTGCCGTCGGCGTGCGCTTCGCGATCGACGACTTCGGCACCGGCTACTCCTCGCTTGCCTATCTCAAGCGGCTGCCGGTGGACTCGCTCAAGATCGACCGGTCGTTCGTGCGCGATCTGCTCGCCGACGCGTCCGCTGCCGTCATCGTTACCGCCATCCTGGACCTCGCACGGCACTTGGGCCTCAAAGTGGTGGCGGAGGGCGTGGAGACCCCGGAGGCCCACGCCTTCCTGCTCGGGCATCGGTGCGACGAGTTCCAGGGGTACTTGTTCCATCGCCCGATGACACTGCCGGATTTCCTCAACCTCATCGCCACCGTCCCGGCCGGTGGGCAGATGCAGCTTTCCCAAATATCATCAACAGGATGACTCTGATGGGCGAAGTACGGGCAAGCGCGCGGTTGCGCAATTTTCTGGATGTCGGGCTGGCCGAGCGGGGCCAGAGTGACATGGCGGCAATTCCCGCCAGCATCCGTGACTGTCTGGTGGATACCGGGGCGGTGATGGTCTTGCTGCCGGAGGACGAGGTAGGAAAGCTCGGGCTGCTGCGGGGGGATCGGGTCATCGTCACTTACGCGGACGAGCGTAAGGAAGAACTGCCCACTGCCCGTGGTCTCGAAATTCAGATTCTGGGCCGCACGATGGTCACGGATTGCGTCGTCGGCCCGCCCCTGTGCGAACCGCTGATCGGTCAACTTGTACTCGAACAACTGGATCTGGTCGTCGATTGTGGACGCAAGACCCTCACCCCCAGGCCGGAATCGCCGAATCTGCCCTTGCTCAAACTGAAGTAGGCGCCCGGCCCCCGTGACAGCCGCCGCCCTTGCTGCGAAGATTGGCGGCCTAAACGTGCCGCGCGCCCACCCGCCGATCACCCAGAGCCCAACGCCATGAGCAGCAAAGACCATCTCTTCATCTTCGACACCACGCTGCGCGACGGCGAGCAGAGCCCCGGCGCCTCCATGACCCGCGACGAAAAGGTGCGGATCGCCAAGGCACTGGAAAAGCTCAAGGTGGACGTGATCGAGGCCGGCTTCCCGATCGCGAGTCCGGGTGATTTCGAGGGCGTCAAAGCGGTCGCCGCGGTCATCAAGGACTGTCGGGTGTGCGGTCTGGCGCGCGCACTCGACAAGGACATCGACCGCGCCGGCGAGGCCCTGGCCGGGGCCAATGCCGGGCGCATCCACACCTTCATCGCCACCTCCCCGATCCACATGCAGAAGAAGCTCAACATGAGCCCGGATCAGGTGCTGGAGCAGGCGGTCCACGCGGTGCGCCGCGCGCTGCGCTACACCGACGACGTGGAGTTCTCCCCGGAGGACGCCGGCCGCTCCGAGATCGATTTTCTGTGTCGGGTGCTGGAGGCGGTGATCGACGCCGGGGCGCGCACCGTCAATATCCCGGATACCGTCGGTTACAACATCCCCCACCAGTTCGGCAGCCTGATCCGCACGCTGCGCGAGCGGGTGGTCAACGCCGACAAGGCGGTCTTCTCGGTGCATTGCCACAACGACCTGGGCCTCGCCACCGCCAACTCGCTGGCCGCCGTGCGCAACGGCGCCCGCCAGGTGGAGTGCACCATCAACGGGCTGGGCGAGCGCGCCGGCAACGCCGCGCTGGAAGAGATCGTCATGGCGGTACGCACGCGCCAGGATCTGTTCGACTGTGACGTGCGGCTCGATACCACCCAGATTGTGCCCTGCTCGCGGCTGGTGTCGGGCATCACCGGCTTTCCGGTTCAGCCCAACAAGGCCGTGGTCGGGGCCAACGCCTTCGCCCATGAGGCCGGCATCCACCAGGACGGGGTGCTGAAAAACCGCGAGACCTACGAAATCATGCGCGCCGAGGATGTGGGCTGGAACGCCAATCGCATGATCCTGGGTAAACACTCCGGGCGCAATGCGCTACGCAGCCGGCTCCAGGAACTGGGAGTGGTCCTGAAGTCCGAAGAGGAACTCAACGCCGCCTTCTCGCGCTTCAAGGACCTGGCCGACAAGAAACACGAGATCTTCGATGAGGACCTCCAGGCCCTGGTCAGCGACGCTAGTCTGGAGGCGACCAACGAGCGGGTCAAGCTGGTCTCACTGCGCGTCTGCTCCGAGACCGGGGAGATCCCCAAGGCGGAGCTGATCCTGATGCTCGACGGCGAGGAAGAGCCCGGGACCGCCATCGGCGGCGGTCCGGTGGACGCCACCTTCAAAGCCATCGAATCCATCGTCAACAGCGGCACCGTACTCAAGCTCTATTCGGTTAACGCCATCACCAGCGGCACCGATGCCCAGGGCGAGGTGACGGTGCGGTTGGAAAAGGGCGGACGCATCGTCAACGGGCAGGGGGCAGACACCGACATCGTCGTCGCCTCCGCCAAGGCGTATCTCAATGCCTGCAACAAAATTCTGCTGGCGCCGACGCGCGCCCATCCGCAGACCGGGGACGTCTGAGCCCTGACGTGAATGAGGCCATGAACGGGGCCATGAACGGGGCGGGGCGGACGCGATGATGGACGAATCACGTCGCCGCGCCTACCTGCGCGCCATGGGGATCGACCTGTGGGTGCCACGCCGGGAAGCGGCGGCCGGGGGCAATGAACGCGTCACGCCGGCACCGGCCGAGCCACCGGCGTCGGCGCCGGTCGTGCGGCCCGCACCACCGCCCGAATTGCAGAGCGACTCCGGATGGGAGCCTGTTTTGGAGCCGGACTGGGAGCCCGCCCCAGCATCGAACACCATGCCGGTAGCAACGGATACCCGGTCGCCGACCAGCGGCCAGCCGCGGCCTGGTCCGCCGCCGGCCGCGGCCACCCTGCCGCCCGATCCGACCGGCATGGGCTGGGACACCCTGGCCGCGACGGTCGCCGGCTGTCGCGCCTGCGCCCTGTGTGAGACTCGCATCCAGACCGTTTTCGGGGTCGGTGATCGCCAGGCGCGTCTCCTGGTGATCGGTGAGGCCCCGGGCGCGGATGAGGACCGGGCCGGCGAGCCCTTCGTCGGCCGCGCCGGACAGTTGTTGAATCGGATGTTGGCCGCCATTGGTTTCGCGCGCGACCAGATCTATATCGCCAACATTTTAAAATGCCGTCCGCCGGGTAACCGGGATCCACGCCCCGACGAGGTCGAACGATGCCGGGGCTACCTGGCACGGCAGGTTGAGCTGATCCGGCCCCGCGCGATGCTGTCCGTGGGCCGCATCTCCGCGCAAACCCTGCTGGGTACGGACACCCCGGTCGGACGGCTGCGTGGACGCTGGTTCGACTATGGTCCCGACGCCGTGCCCCTGCGCGTGACCTATCATCCGGCTTACCTGCTGCGGTCGCCGGAGTACAAGAGCAAGGCATGGGACGACTTGACCGCGCTGGCCAAGCGGCTCGGCGGCAGCGCGGACTAAAGCGATTTCCGGCAGTCGACTCGTCTCTCGTGCCGGCGGCTCGCGGTCGTTGCGCCGGGAAAAAATGTACTTGACTATTTAAGCAACTACTAATATGATTTCGTCCGTGGGTGGTGATGTACGTGGCCCACTTGCTGCCAAAAACACAATCGAACTGGAGAGATCAAGATGAAGAAGCTTGCTACTGCTGCCGCGATCGCCGCCCTCTTGGGTGTTTCCGCCTCCGCCTCCGCCTGGTGGGGCCCCTGGGGCAACAACTACGGCAATAATGGCTGGGGCAACAACGGCTGGGGCGACGGCATGGGCGACGCTTTCAGCGACATGTTCGGTGATGGCTACGGCGATTTCAACATGAGCATGAGCGGCGGCGGCACCGGTCGCGGCTATGGTCGTGGTCGTGGTTATGGCCGCGGCTATGGCTACGGCGACGGCTATGGGTACGGCTACGGCGCGCCCTACGGCTATGGCTACCCCTACGGCGGCTATGGCGTTCCTTATGGTGGCTATGGCGTTCCCTACGCCGCCCCTTACGGCATGCCCTACCCCGCGCCGGTCGCGCCTGTTGCCCCCGCTGCGCCGGCTCAGACCGAGGCCAAGTAACGGACCCGGCAGGGACGAGCAACGGCACGCAGGGATGGCGTGCGCAAAAAAGCCAGGCAACGCCTGGCTTTTTTATTGCGTTCGCCCGCATGGTTTACCTGGAACCGGCAATCAGCCCGGACAGCGCGGTGCTCACGCCACGACGCGGCGAACTGCCCGCACCAACCAAGCGCCTCAGTTCCCGGCGATCCGTGGAATCTGCGCGGGAGTGGCATCCGCGACCGTCGCCACCAGGTTCGGCGCACTGACAAAGGGGCCGCCGGCGTCGGGATCAAGCGCGAACCAAGCGGTGGAAACCACCGAGAAAACGAGCCAGAGGATGAGTTTAGGCGACATTCTGGTACTCCCGGAAACCTAGCGTTGCGGCACCGTCGAGGCGCTCTGTGCGTGCCCTACAAGAATGGGCACAGGGCCGATTGTGCGCTGTGACGCAGCTCCGGAATCCAACCAAAGGCATTACATTTCTTTACGAAAGCGTGACCATGAACCGCTTGCCCGCCGCTTCCAGGCCACCCTGCTGCCGCGACTTTTGCTGACGAACCTCGGACGCTGTCAGTGCTGAACCACCGGTTCATGGTCACCGCAATCGGCCGCCCCTGAATCATCGCCCCGAGGGCGATTTTTCCGGGGCGCCGTGCGAAGATCCCGACCCGACGACCCTCAGCCGCAACCCGCACCTCCGATGAAGCCTCCCGCCGATACCCAGCCAGTCCTGCACTCGCCCCTGAACCCGCCGCTGCCGACCCGCCCCGGCGAGCGCCTGCTGTGGGGCAAACTTCAGGGGGTGGCGCCGGCACTCGCCATCGCCGCGGCGGCGCGCCTGCATCCGGGTCTGGTGCTGGCGCTGGTCGACGACGTCCAGGCCGCGGCACGGCTGCGCGATGAGCTGACCTTCTTCCTGGCCGGCGCGCCGGACACGGACCCGCTCCCGCTGCTCGGCTTCCCGGACTGGGAGACCCTGCCCTATGACGTGTTCTCGCCGCTGCCGGAACTGATCTCGGAGCGGCTGCTGACCCTGCACCGTCTGCCGGACCTCAGACGCGGCGTGCTGGTGGTGCCCATCGCCACCCTGTTGCAGCGGCTGCCGCCGCAGGACTATGTCGACGGCCAGTCGCTGGTGCTCAAGATCGGCCAGCGTCTGGACCTGGACGCGACCCGCCGCCGGCTCGAGCGCGCCGGGTATTCCTGCGTCTCGCAGGTGATGGGACACGGCGAGTTCGCGGTGCGCGGCTCGATCCTGGACTGCTTCCCCATGGGCAGCCAGGAGCCGCTGCGCATCGATCTGATGGACGATGAGGTCGACACCATCCGCACCTTCGACCCGGAGACCCAGCGCACCCGCGAGCGCCTGACCCAGGTGCGGATGTTGCCGGCGCGCGAGTTCCCGCTGAGCGAGGAGGCGATCTCGGGCTTTCGCCAGCGCTATCGGGCACTGTTCGAGGGCGATCCCAAGGCGAGCCTGATCTATCGGGAAGTCTCCGAAGGCCGCACCCCCGGCGGGCTGGAATATTATCTGCCGCTCTTCTTCGAGCAGACCGCGACCCTGTTCGACTATCTGCCGGACGGCGTCCTGACCCTGGAATCCGCTCACTGCCGGGAAGCGGCCACCGGGTTCCTGGACGGCGTGGAGGCCCGCTACGAGCAGCGCCGCCATGACGTGGAGCGGCCCTTGCTGCCGCCGGCCCGACTCTGGCTGGCCGCCGACGAGCTGGCTCACCGGCTCAACGGCCTGTCCGGCGTCCTCTATCAGCGCGGCGAACTGGAGGAGCGGCGCAAGGGCTATGCGCAAGCGCACAACTTCGCCACCCGCGCACTGCCCCCGCTCGGCATCCAGGCGCGCGCCGAACACCCGGCCCAGGCCATCCAGGGGTTCCTGGCCGAGCCCGGCCGGCGCGTGCTGTTCGTCGCCGAGGGTCTGGGCCGGCGCGAAATGCTCAACGACCACCTGCACGGCTTCGGCATCCGCCCCCGCCAGTGCGACGGCTGGGCGTCCTTCCTGAGCGGCCGGGACGCGGTCAACATCACCGTCGCCCCCCTGGAGCAGGGCCTGTGGCTGCCGCACCCCAATCTCGCCATCGTCACCGAGACCCAGCTCTACGGCGAGCGCGTCCGCCAGGAGCGCCGCCGCAAGGCGCGCGAGCGCGACGGCGAGTCGATCGTCCGCAACCTGACCGAACTGACCGCGGGCGCCCCGGTGGTCCACGAAGACCACGGCGTCGGGCGCTATCTGGGCCTCCAGACGCTGACCATCGGCGGCATGACCACCGAGTTCCTGACCCTGGAATATGCCAAGGGCGACAAGCTTTATGTCCCGGTCAGCTCACTGCATCTGATCTCGCGCTACACCGGCGCCTCACCCGAGACCGCCCCGCTGCACCGCCTGGGCGGCGATCAGTGGGACAAGGTCAAACGCAAGGCCGCCGAAAAAGCCCACGACGTGGCCGCCGAACTGCTGGACATCTATGCCCGGCGCGCCGCCCGCGAGGGCGTCGCTTTCCCCGCGCCCGGGCAGGAATATGCCGCTTTCGCCGATGCCTTCGCCTTCGAGGAGACGCCGGACCAGTTGCGCGCCATCGAGGGCGTGTTGGCGGACATGGCCGACCCCAAACCGATGGACCGCGTCGTCTGCGGCGATGTCGGCTTCGGCAAGACCGAGGTTGCCA
>CAYYAY010000123.1:0-12514 GCA_964470155.1 uncultured Lamprocystis sp.
CGCGGAGCGTGGGAACGAGAAGCCGCGCCGTCGGCGCTTAACTTAATGGCATTGATCGTCGTTCCAGCACCCTTAGCGCGCGCGGCGTGCAACCGGGAAGCTCACTTACAATAGCGACACCATTGCCGGACAGGACAGGTCCATACGTCGATGTCCCCGAGTCGGATCTCCGAGGTACCTTTTATGTCGTTGCGTGTATTATCCCTGGGTCGCTACATTGTGATGCTTCCGATCATCGCAATCCTGCTCGCATCCGTCCTCTTGACGGCATTCGAAGCGGTCGCCTTCGTCATGGCGATGATAGAGATCGTCCAGGCGCCGTCCTTTTCATTGAAGGCCGCCAAGGCCCTTGCGGTCGGTCTGATCGAGGTGGTCGATGTCTTTCTGATCGCGATCACGATGTATCTCATCGGCCTGAGCCTCTATGTTCTGTTCGTGGACGATACGCTGCCGTTGCCGTCCTGGCTGAAGGTCCGGGATCTCGAGGACCTCAAGGCGAATTTGGTCAGCCTCGTGATCGTGGTCCTGGCGGTGATGTTTCTGCGCGAGGCAGTTGCTTGGAGCAGCAGCGGCGACATCCTCTCGTTCGCTGCTGCGCTCGCCCTGATGATCGCGGCGTTGGTCTGGTTCCTCGCAGTGAAGGGCAAAACCAACCCCGCGGTCAGGCCGGGTCAGGCTGAATCCGGGTCGATCGACCCACAGCCTCGACAAGCGAGCGGTCGACCGCCGGATCGGGTCTGAACCCGGACCGGGTTTCCCGCGCCCATCCATGACGCGCCGACGCATCTCGATCGGGCGCTGGCCCGCCGGACGCAATTGCAGGCGCACCTCGAAGACCGCCGCCGCGATAAGGCCGAGCGGGTCTTGGCCGAGACCGAGGCGGCCAGGGACGCCGCCGACGATGCCCATCCGCGAGTGCGGGAGCTGGCGCGGGCCAATGCCGCGCTGGCCGAGGCCATCGGCGACGTCGACCGATGCAAACGGCGGCGAGCCGGATCGACTTGCTAGAGCTTGCCATCGCGGCCGAGGAGCGCCAGTTGCGGGCGTTGGCGGAGCTGGACCTCGCCGCGGAGGCCATGCATACCCTGGCCCGTGACTATCGCGCCTTCCTCGCCGAGCATTTGCTCTGGATACGCAGCCACGTGCCGGTCACCCAGCAGAGCTTCGCGGCGCTCCCGGTGGTGCTCGGCGAGCTGCTGCGCCCATCCAACTGGCTACTGGTGTTACAGACCCTGGGCGACGGCCTGGCCGACGCCTGGACCTGGTGGGGCGGTCTGATCGCTGTCGCCCTGTTGCTTGCATTCGACCGGACGCTGCGCCGACGCATCCGCGCGACGGCCGAGCCGTTGCGCCGGGCCAGGACCGACCGCTTCGGCTATACCCTCTGGGCCATCCTGTGGACCCTGCTGCTGGCGGCGCCGGTGTCCCTGCTGTTGGCACTCCTGGGATCGATCCTGACCGGCACGCCGGGTCCTGAGCCCTTCCCCTACGTGGTGGGCGAGGCACTGCTGCGCATCGCCCCCGGTCTCTATTACCTGCGTGCCTTTCGGCTGATGTGCATGACGGGCGGGGTGGCCGAGACGCACTTCCGGTGGCGCCGGGACACCCTGCGGGGACTGGCCCGCTATCTGGATGCGGCCATCTGGACCTTGATTCCGCTCGGGTTCGTCGCCGCGGCGGTCAGCCCCTTGGGCGAGGTCCAGGCGTCGACACTCGGGCGTTTGGCCCTGACCGGCGCCACCTTAGGCTTCGCACTCCTGCTGGCCGGGGCCTTACACCCGCGCCGCGGTGTCGTGCGGGAGGCCCTGACGGCGACGCCCGGCGGGGTGGCCAACCGGATGCGCCATGTCTGGTACCCGCTGGCGGTCGCGGTACCGCTGGCACTGGCCGTGCTGACCCTGGCCGGCTTCCAGTACACGGCTGGAACCCTGTTTCATCTGTGGCTAGGACAGTCTTGGTTGCTGCTTGGGTTGGTGGTGTTGCAGCAGGCAATCGTACGCTGGTTGCTGGTGACCCGCCGACAGCTCGCACTGCGCCCGGGGCTGGAGCGCCGGGCCCGGCGGGAGGCGCAGCAGCAGGAGGCCGCCGCGGCGGGCGAAGGATCCGCGCCGACGGCGCCCGGCGCGGGGATTCCGGCGGACGCGGACGACGCGGCGCTGGACCTGGTGGCCTTGGACGGACAGACCCGCCGACTGGTCAACGCGCTGCTCGTGGTGGGCGGCGGCGTGGGCCTCTGGGCGCTGTGGTCCGACGTGCTGCCGGCGCTCAACGTGCTGGAACGCTTCACCTTGTGGAGCGCCGGCACCGCGACGGACGGCGCAACCCACACCCTGCCGATCACACTGGCGGACTTGGCCAGCATCCTGGTGATCGTTGCCGTGGCCGTCATCTCGATACGCCATCTGCCGGCCCTGCTGGAGATCCTGTTGCTCAAGAATACCGGCATCGGGGCCGGCGGACGCTATGCCATCACCACACTCACGCGCTACACCATCACGGCACTCGCGGTGCTGTCGGTCGCGGGGCGGCTCGGGTTCGCCTGGCACCAGGTGCAATGGCTGGTCGCGGCGCTCGGCGTTGGTATCGGCTTCGGCCTGCAAGAGATCGTGGCCAACTTCATCAGCGGACTCATCATCCTGTTCGAGCGGCCGGTCCGGGTGGGCGATACCGTGACCATCGGCGAACAGACCGGGGTAGTCTCGCGGATCGAGATCCGCGCGACCACCATCCGCACCCGCGACCAGCGGGAACTGCTGGTACCCAACAAGCAGTTGATCACCGGCGAGGTGATCAACTGGACCCTGTCCGATTAGATCAACCGCGGGGAAATCCTGGTCAGCATCGACTACGGCAGCGATACCGAGACGGCCCTGCACATTCTTCGCGAGGTGGCGGCCGCGGACCCGCGGGTGATGACCGACCCGGCCCCCGTGGTCACGGCGACCGATTTCGGCGAGCGCGGGCTTGACCTGATGCTGCGGTTCTTCCTGCCGACTGTCGCCAACCGGCTCTAGATCCGCGGCGAGCTCATCAACGCCATCGACGCGCGCCTGCGGGTCGCCGGCATCCCGATCGCGCTTCCGCGACGCGATATTCGGCTGCGCGACGGCGAGTCGGACGTATCCGGCGTCGCGCCGGCTGCTTTCATTCCGCCAACGGCGACGATTCAAAGTCAGACCACGGGATCATTATGAAGGGTCGCACGAGACCCAGAAGCCCGGCAAAAAAGCGCGACACCGGCCGCGTCCCCCTGTTTCAAGGGGAAAATCAACGCGCCTGGCTCGCCCGCAAGTCGGCGGGTGCCGCCGCGACAGAAAGCGTCGCGCTCATGCCGCACCAACCGCTGTTCTTTCGCCGCGGCAACCGCGCCGGCAAGCTCGTCACCATCAGCTTTGAAGGCGTCCTGCGCTTACAGGAGCCAGCCCTGCTGGAGAATGGCGTCGGCCCGGCCAAGGCGTTCGGCTGCGGTCTGTTACTGGTCCGCCGCTTAGGCTAAATTGTGCCTATCAACGTTGGCACAAATCGGGAGACCGCCGTGCAGACCTTTACCATCCGCGACCTCCAAGACAACACCGGCGGGATCGTTCGCGAGGCCGAGTCGGGGCGCCTGTCCGTCGTGACCAAGCATGGGCAGCCGATTTTTGTGGCCGTGCCGTTCGACGAGGCGCTGCTGCGGGAGGGCGTGGCGATGACGCTCGCCACCCGGCTGTTCGACGAGGAGACCATCTCGCTGGGCAAGGCGGCGCGGCTGGCGGGGATGGGAGTTGCCGAATTCATGGATCACCTGAGCCGGTTGCGGATCCCCATTGCACGTCCGCGTCCCGGAGAGCTGGAGCAGGAGCTTGACGCCTTTGGTTGATGTCGTCGTCGCCGACGCGGGACCCCTGATCGGGCTGAGCCGGGTCGTGAGCCTGTCGGTGCTGCCCGCGGTGTTCGCGCGTACGCTGATCACCAGGACCGTTCTGGAGGAGTGCCTGGCCCGACCGGACCGACCGGAAGGTGTCCTCATCCAATCTGTCTGAACTGGCAATGTAGTGGCACCTTGTTCGATAGGGATATAGAAAAGCCGGCCCGCGCTGTCGTATAGTCAGGAAGTCGTACATCTGTCACACCCATATGGAAACGCACAGCAAGAAACCAGGGGGAAGGCCCCATGAAGCTCGAAGACATCACGACAGGGCAGAGTCTGTCCGGCATCGAGGCCAGCCAGATTGTTGCTGTCGTGGCGACCGTGCCGCATGGGGTAGGGGCGCTCCAGCTCATCTACCGGACCCCCGAAGGAGCAATCAAAGAGCGCCTGCTCTCGCGGGACGACGAGTCTTTGGTTGAGATCGCCACCGCCGAGCGTCCGTTCGCCTTTGATGGCGACGGGGCGGCCTTCCAGCTTGCCTGCGAGGCCAAGCGCATCGACCTCGCCTTTCTCTTTGACCCCATGATGGCTGTGCACAGTTCCAACGTCGAGCCGCTGCCCCATCAGATCACCGCCGTTTATGAATCCCTGCTGCCGCGCCAGCCGATGCGCTATGTGCTGGCGGACGATCCGGGCGCGGGCAAGACCATCATGGCCGGGCTCTAACTCCGCGAGCTCATCATGCGCGCGGATTCTCACCGCATCCTCATCGTGGCCCCCGGCAGCCTTGTCGAACAGTGGCGCGACGAACTGTTCGAGAAATTCGGACTGGAGTTTCACGTATCCAAGCGCTTGCAATCCAGAGCGAGCCCCGCTGGGGCGTTGCGTCCATCAACTTCAACCTGGGCGAGCTACTGGCTCGCGCGGCGGATCAGCCATGATAAGGCCCACCAGCAGAAACCCGGAACAGGTCAATGCCTGAGAACCCGCCGCGGATCGTTCTCGATACCAAGATCTTGCTGGAGGAGCTATCGTGACGACCCTCAATCTGACCCTTCCCAACTCTCTGCAGCGCCACCTTCAGGAGATCGCCGATCAGGAAGGCGTTCCTGTGGATCATTTCATCGCTACGGCCGTGGCCGAGAAGATTTCCGCGCTCACCGCCGAGACCTACCTTCGCGCACGAGCGCAACGCGCGGATTCTGATGCCTTTCGAGCCATCCTCGATCGGGTCCCCAAGCGCACACCACTGTCCGGAGACGAATGATCGCCATCGCCCTTCGCGGCAGCAAAGAACCAGGAACGAATATGGAATCCGTGAACGCCCCGTAGAAGCTGATCGAAGTCGCGTTGCCGCTCGATGCCATCAACGTGGCCGCGGCGTGCGAGAAGTCGATCCGGCACGGCCATTCGAGCACCCTGCATCTATGGTGGGCGCGGCGGCCCCTGGCCACGGCGCGCGCGGTGATCTTTGCGCAGATGGTCAACGATCCCTCTTGGAAGTGGGAGTTGGCGCAGCCCGGCGAAATCCCACCGATCAACCTGAAGGCCAGTTGGGCCGCGCGCCGCAAGCGGCTGTTCACCCTAGGACCTCGTGCAGTGGGAGAACACCACCAACGAGGCCGTGCTTGAGAAGGCCCGGGCGGAGATCCGCAAGTCCTGGATCGAGGGGGATGGCTACCGGTTTACGGTGAAGACCAGCAGTCGGAGAAAACGCACCGTTCATCCTTCAGGTCATCAGGGGGGTGATCGTCTGAACCCTCCGCGGGTTATGCTTTCGTGGATACGGAAGGGAGGGTGGGTCGATGGAAGAAAGGGCGTCACACTGGCGTTACTGGGGCAAGGCGGATACGCAAGTCGAACGGGGGCCCGACCTGGCACCCCTTCGCCTATCATTCTCTCGACGTCGCGGCAGTTGCCGCGATGTTATGGGAGCAATCCCCGACGATCCGGCGGGCTTTCGCGAGCGCTTTCGGAGTCAACGCGGATGCGCTTGACCAACTGCGTGCCTGGGTGCTGTTCTTCGTGGCACTCCACGACATTGGCAAGGTTAACGCCGTCTTTCAACTTTTCTCGCGCGAAGCAGGCGCGCTGGCTTGGCCGGACTTGGATGCGGACGCCCTCCAGTTCGGCATTGGCCGCCACTACACTCACGGCCACGAAGGCTTCCGTCTCGCAAAAAAGGAATTCGCAGCTTGGACGAACATCGCCGCAGATGATGCGCTCGATGCCTGGGATCAATGGTGTCCCTGGGTCGCCGCGGTCGCTGGGCATCATGGCGACATTCCGGGGGACATGGACAGTGACCAGCCCTTGCGAGGCTACGCGCGGTCACCAATCCCAGACCAAGACGCGGATGCCCGGCAGTCCTGGGTCAGGCGGGCCGCCGAACTCTTTCTTGCCCCCGCCAGTCTCGCACTGACGGACCCGCCTCCCGGATGTGAGGTTCCTGCCCGCAATCTGCTGGCTGGCTTCTGTAGTCTGTGCGACTGGATCGGGTCCAATACCGACTACTTCGATTACAGGGCGCCGGACGATCCGGAGGAAATCTATTTCACCAAGCGCTGCCGCCGGATTGCCGACGATGCCATCCTGCAGCGCCTGGGGCTGCTGGCTCCGCGCCACCCCTACGATGGTCTGCCGAGCCTGCTTCAAGTCGGCGAGCAGCCCCGCGGTGTTCAGGTCCTAGTCGATTCGCTGCCGCTCACCGCTGGTCTGACCATCTGTGAGGCCCCCACCGGCAGCGGCAAGACCGAGGCTGCCCTAGCCTACGCCTGGCGTTTGCTCGGAGCCGGGGTCGCCGACTCCATCGTCTTCGCCCTGCCGACCCAGGCGACTGCTAACGCCATGTTGATCCGAGCCGAGCGATTTGCCGAGCGGGCCTTTGGCGATGCCAACTCTGCCCGCCGCGGCGGGTCCAGGGGCAAAAACTCGGGCAGCAATTCCGAACGTGGGCGGCACCGCACGACCCCGGTGGATGCGGCGCGGGCGACCGCCGTGCCAGGTCCCTGACACCGCGCGGCGCGCCTTATCCACCCCTTCGTGTAGGGGTGGGTTTGAAACCCGCCCCTACGTCTGGTTATCACGTCCGAAGGCTATATCAGGCTATCGCACGGGGCGCGGCGGCAACCGCGGTAGGCCGACCGACACCTGTTCTTCATGCCGAAAGACAGGCTCGGTCACCTCCACGAGCGCCTCCTCAAAGTCGACCAGGTCATGAGTGTGCCGGAACTCGTCAAGGACCGTGATGGAGTCGGCGCCGGGTAGCTTGTTCGTCGTTGTTGCCACTATTGATCGCGTTGCTGTTCGCGTGCGGTCATGGCATCTATTTACATACGGAAATCACTGACACGTTACGCTGTTCATGCCCCAGTCGCCCCGGTGCGCGGCAGTTGCCGCCAGGCGCGCGTTCCGCCACGATGCGAGCGCATCACCCGCCTACGCAGGGGGCCTTGGTCCGTCGTCGAACGGTAATGAACAACTCGTATCTTATCCTGACCGCGCACCGCCCCGTCCACCACCGAGATACTGAGACCGCCAGCGACTATGCCTGCCACACCCGCCCAACTGTCCGCACTCACCGCCCAGCTCGTCGCCCTGCGGGACGGTGCCCTGGCGCTGGAACAACGTTTTGCCGGCGAACTCGCCGCCATCGCGCCGCAGCGGCGCGACAGCGCGCGCAATCTGCTGCACTATCTCAGCGTGCGACATCACGACATCCGCACCCTGCAACAGGATCTCAGCGCGCTCGGGTTGTCGTCGCTCGGGGTACTGGAGCCGCATGCCCTGGCGAGCCTCAACGCCGTCATTGAGGTCCTGGAGCAGATTCAAGACCCCGCGCCCGGCGTCGGGCACCCGAGCCCGCCCACGCCCCCGGTGGACTTCAAGTCCGGCCCCCAGCGGCTGCGCGAGCACACCCAGGCCCTGCTGGGACCTGATCCCCAGGGCCGCCTCGTGCGCATCATGGTCACCATGCCGAGTGAGGCGGCGACCGATGCCCAACTCGTCCAGAACCTGGTCGAGGCCGGAATGGACGTGATGCGTATCAACTGCGCCCACGATGGCCCGGCGGAGTGGGCGGCGATGGTCGACAATCTGCGCCGCGCCGAACAGACGTTGGGGTGGAGTTGCCGGGTCGCCATGGACCTGGCCGGTCCCAAGCTGCGCACCGGAACCTTGCGGGCGAGCGGGCGGGTGCAGCGCCTCGCCCCGCAGCGCGATTGCTTCGGTCGGCTGGCGCGGCCGGGACGGGTGTGGCTGACCCCCGCCGAGGCGGCCGAGCCGACGCCCTCGGACCTGCGCCTGCGCCTCGAGGTCAGCGGCGGGCTGCTCGGTCACATCGCAGTGGGCGACCAGCTCGACTTCACCGACGCCCGCGGTCAGGCGCATTGCCTGCAGGTGCGCGCGGCGCAGGGTGCCTCCTGGGTGGCCGAGATCGCGCAGACCGCCTATGTGGAGGAGGCCACCAGCGTCACCGCCCGCCGCGGCGGCGACTCCGTCGGCACCGGCGCCTTTATCAATGTGCCCGAAGTTATCCCGCCGATTGCACTGGCGGTCGGCGATTCGCTCGTCCTGACCCGCGTTGATGCGCCCGGTCAGGGTGCCGAGCGCGCCGCGGACGGCACCATTGTGACCCCTGCCCAGGTCCATTGCACCCTTGCGGCCGCCTTTGAGTGCGCCCGTCCCGGCCACGCCGTCTGGTTCGACGATGGCAAAATCGGCGGGGTGGTCGCCGCCAACGATGGCGAGCGGATCACCGTCACCATCACCCAGACCGGACCCAAAGGGGCCAAGCTGCGCGCCGAGAAGGGCATCAACTTCCCCGACACGCCGCTCGCCATGAGCGCGCTCACCGCCAAGGATTTGGCCGACCTGCCCGCGATCGTGCGGCTGGCGGACATGGTCCAACTGTCGTTCGTGCGCGAGCCGCAGGATATCGCCCAATTGCATGCCGAGCTCGACCGTTTGGGCGCGCAGCGGCTGGGGGTGGTGCTGAAGATCGAGAACCGGCGGGCGTTTGAGAACCTGCCGCGCCTGTTGCTGGCGAGTCTGCACCGTCCTCCGGTCGGGGTGATGATCGCGCGCGGCGATCTGGCGGTGGAGGTGGGGTTCGAGCGGTTATCGGAGGTCCAGCAGGAAATCCTGTGGCTGTGCGAAGCGGCTCATGTGCCGGTGATCTGGGCGACCCAGATTCTGGAAGGCATGGCCAAGACCGGCGCTCCCTCGCGGGCCGAGGTGTCGGACGCCGGCATGAGCGTCATGGCCGAGTGCGCCATGCTCAACAAGGGACCCAAGATCGTCGAGACCGTGCGCTTTCTGGCCGACATCATCGACCGCATGGATGAGCATTACAGCAAACAGCGCGCCACGCTGCGGCGCCTGGCGGTGGCCGAGCTGGAGGACTGAGCCCGGTCGCGCGGTCGGTGCCCGCGGCGCCGCGGGGAGAGCCGGGGCTCGCTCACCGTCGCCTTGGCTCGCGCCTGCTCGACGCCTCGTGGCGGCTTTGATCGTAAACCCGGCCCCGGCGGACCAGCCGCGACTCCCGGCCCGGTCACTCCAGCAATGAAGCAAGCGGATGCTGCTTAGCGCGCGGGCGTCCCGGTCTCCACCGGCGGGTCGCCGAGCAGAGCTTCAAGCGTTTCGGCCTGGAGAACACCATTCAGCCAGACATCCAATTGGTCAACGGTTGCCCCGGCAAGGCGCGCTGCCGCCCATGAGGGGAGGCGCCCAAAGCGCGCGGTTAACAGGCTTTGCAGCGCTTCGGTCTTGCCTTCCCGCTTGCCTTCGCGCTTGCCTTCCAGCAACCCCTCCCGCTTCCACTTCTGCGTCCACGCGTCAACCCGTTCGGCCAGCATGGTCTCGACCTCCGTTAAATCGTGCAGTTCCGGCAGATGCTCGCCCGGCATCAGCCGCCGCAGCAATACCCGCGCGAACCAGAATGTCATCCTCGCGGTCACGCAGGTCGTCGGTGACATAGCTGCCGCCCCGTTTTTCCAGGGTGGAAAAATCGATGAGCGCCAGCCAGTCCTCCTGCACGAAGTCGTGCAGCAGCCCCTCGACCATCTCAGGGTGGGAGAACAGGTGTTTGTAGGAGCCGTCCTGCGGCGCCCGCGCGGAGGAACGGGCGCGGGACCGGGCACGGCGACGCGAGGGTCGGGGCATGGCGATGGGTGCACAAGCCGGAAAAAGCAGCGGATGTGCGCCAGTCTCTCACGGCCCGTCAGTTCGAACAATGTGTGCGCCGACGGTGCAGCAGTTCCGAATTCGAGTGGCCGCCGCCAACACCGTGTCGGCCGCGAGGCTGATGGTGGATGCGCTGCGCTCATCCACCCGAAACCGGCTCTGTTGTAGGCTGGATAAGGCGCGCCGCTCCGTGTCAGGGAACCGGCCCAGCGGTCGCGCGATGCCGCCCAATTTTAGGTCAATCTCGCCCAGGTTCCGACGGGCCGGCACACCACCCTCGGTCGGAACACCGGTGCCAGATCGGTGCATACAGGCTAGAATGGAGCACAACGAAGATTGACCGAGCCGCGGACGCCGCAGCAACGATCAAGTGCTCCTTCACGCGCTGGTGCACATCATCACAGCGCGGTATCGGACCAACCGTCAGGATGTGCTGCATCCGGTCCACCCTGATCCAGCCCGTTGCCGCGTGGCGTGCACTCGATCCGGCAGCGCCGACATCGCATCACCGACGACCCGCGTTCATCGCCACCGTTCAGGAGCCCGCGTGTCCCCTAAGATCAGCGTCATCCTCCCCTGTCGCAACGAGGCGGCGTCGCTTGAAGCCCTGTTGCCGCGCATCCGGCAGGTGCTGCCCGCGGCGGAGATTCTGGTCGTGGATGACGCCTCCGACGATGGATCGGCGGCCGTCTGTGCCGCCAACGGCGTATGCTGCATCCGCCATCCCTACCGCAAGGGCAACGGCGCCGCGATCAAATCCGGCGCCCGCACGGCCGCGGGTGACATCCTGATCTTCCTGGATGCCGACGGCCAACACGACCCCGCCGATATCCCCCGTCTGCTGAAACCGCTGGAGGACGGCTTCGACATGGTCGTGGGGGCCCGCCGTTCGGCCTCCCAGGCCAGTCCGGCACGCGGGCTCGCCAACCGTATCTACAACCGGCTGGCCAGCTACATGACCGGTCAGCCGATTCCGGATCTCACCTCCGGGTTCCGGGTCGTCCGCGCCGACCTGTTCCGGGAATTCATTTACCTGCTCCCGAACGAGTTCTCCTACCCGACCACCATTACCATGGCCTTTTTTCGTGCCGGGTATCATGTCGGCTATGTCCCTATCACCGCCGGCCAGCGCATCGGCAAGAGTCACATCCGCCCTCTGCACGATGGTCTACGCTTCCTTCTGATCATCTTCAAGATCGGCAGTCTCTACTCGCCGCTCAAGATTTTTGTGCCGGTTGCGGTGCTGTTTTTTCTGCTCGGGACCGGTTATTGGGTTTACACCTACAGTCTGGCGCTACGGCTCTCGATCATGACTATTTTTATGCTCACCACGGCGGTCATCGTGTTCCTGATCGGGTTGGTCTCGGAGCAGATCACCCAGCTTATGTATCGGCCGACCGGCCAGCATGAACCCGCGCGAAGTCGCACGCCTTGAACCGGCCGCACTCGCTCAGCATGACTCAATCCGATACCCTCATCATTGCACCGGGCCTGGCCGAGCGGCATTACTGGCGGGACCTGTGGCGCTACCGCGAACTGTTCTATGTGCTGGCCTGGCGCGACATCTCCGTGCGCTACAAGCAGACCATCATCGGCCTGGCCTGGGCGCTGGTCCGGCCTTTTCTCACCATGGTGGTATTCACCATGGTATTCGGCCGACTCGCCGGATTACCCACCGAAGGCGCGGCGCCTTACGCCTTGATGGTGTTTGCCGGTCTGCTGCCCTGGCAGTTCTTTTCCACGGCGCTGGCGGAATCATCCAACAGCCTGATTGACAACGTGAATCTTATCAGTAAGGTGTATTTCCCACGACTCATCGTGCCCACGGCGGCGATCGTGGTGTCGTTCGTCGACTTCCTCATCAGCTTCGCCATCCTGGCCGGGCTCATGCTGTGGTATCAGTTCCTGCCCGGCTGGCAGGTCCTCACGCTGCCGTTGTTCGTCCTGATGGCCTTCCTTGCCAGCCTTGGGCCCGGGCTCTGGATCACCGCGCTCAATGTCAAGTATCGGGATTTCCGATATATTATCCCGTTTATTGTCCAGTTCGGCCTCTACGTGTCGCCGGTAGGCTTCAGTACGTCGGTCGTACCGGAACAGTGGCGGCTGCTATACTCCGTAAATCCCGTGGTCGGAGTCATCGACGGCTTCCGCTGGGCGATCCTCGGCGGCGAGTCCACGCTCTATATACCCGGTTTTTTGCTCAGTTGGTGTGTGATCGTCTTCTTTCTGTGGCTCGGCATCCGTCGGTTCCGCGGTATGGAAAAGCGCTTTGCCGACCTGATTTGAGTAAAGGGTTAAACGGCATGGTGAATTTCGACAGCCCGGTGATTATGACGCCACCGCGGAAATCAACCGCGACCAAGCCAACCAAGACGTAACCGATGTGCGCCGGATCGTCGCAGCGGCCTTGATCATCGCCCCGGCCGGCCGCGGACGGTCCGCACAGCGGACCCGACGGTAACACCGTGACCGGTAGGGTCC
>CAYYAY010000124.1:0-12242 GCA_964470155.1 uncultured Lamprocystis sp.
CCGGCCGGCCGCAATGCCGATCACGGCCGCCGGCACCGCGGCACCCGCGCAGGGCCGGGCTGACGGCGCCCGGCGATGCGGTGCCGACCAATGCCGACGCGCTGCGCGCGCAGGTGGCCGCCGCGGGCTGGGTCACCGTGCGGGTGGAACTGCGCGCGCCGGCGGCGGACGCGGTGACGGACGATCTGGAGCAGACGGCGCAGGACCTGCTGTTCGCCTTGCCGGCCGGATCCTATGATGGGGTCGAGCGCGCCGCTGGTTCGGCCAGCTTGACGCTACGGGTGGATGCGGCCGGGCTGGATGCGTTGCTGCGCTCGCCCTGGGCGGCGAGCGTTGCCGCGGCCGGCAATCCAGCGATGCAGCGGCTGGCAGCAGGCGCGTATTGGAGCCTGGCCATCAAGCCCGACGGCAGCCTCTGGGCCTGGGGATACAACGGCCAGGGCCAGCTCGGCGACGGCACCACCACCCAGCGCTCAACGCCGGTCCAAGTCCTGACCGGGGTCACGGCCGTGGCAACCGGCGATCGGCACAGCCTGGCGATCAAGACCGACGGCAGCCTCTGGGCCTGGGGGTGGAACCGGTTGGGCCAGCTCGGCGACGGCACCACAACGGACCGCCTGAGTCCCAATTTTTCAGTCGGTTGGCCCTATCTTAGTGCCATTCCTGTACGACCGGCTTTTTGAAACGGTTGATATCTGCAAGAAGTTTGGGAAGAGCCTGGTGGTTGAGGGTCAACCGTCTTCCGAAGCGCTGGCACCCGTTGCCGATCCCTCCGCCACCAGCGCACGCAGCGTGACCAGCGCGGTGGTAAGTTCGCTTGCGTCGCTATCGCCCGGATAGACGACATAGGCCGGCAGCGTCAGGGTCGGCGCCCCCTTGATCTGATACAGACAGCCGCCGCGCAAATAGCCGGCGGCCACGCGCTCGGGCACGAAGCAGGTACCGCCGTTGACAAGGATCAACTGCAGACCAAGCCAGCCGATGTTAGCGGTCTGCGCCGGCCCCTCCAAGTCCGGATAGACCTTGCGATGCTGGGCGTAGAAGGTCGGCCCCCAATCGACATAGACATAGCCGTCGTCCGGCCTGAGCCGGTCCGGATCGCCGCCGACCAGGATCAGGGTCTCGTCGAACAGGTGTTCGACCTGGATGCCCGCGCCCTGCTGGGGGCTGTACATCAGAGCGAGATCCATGGTGCCGGCGATGATACGGCGCATCAGATCTTCTTCGAAGCCGATCTCGGTATTGAGCGAGATGTCCGGCGCCGCCGCGCGCATGCGCCCGGCCCAGCGCGGGAGAAACGTGTCCCAGAGCGCGATGCGCGCGCCGATCGTCAGACTGGCGCGGAAGCGGCTTGGCAGGCCGACATCGTGACACGCCTGTTCGAAGGTGAGGAGCAGGGTCTTGGCGTGCCGCAGGAAACGCTGTCCGGCCGGGGTGAGGCTGGCGCCCGCGCGGTTGCGCACGAACAGCCGCGCGCCGAGTCCCTGCTCCAGGTTCTGGATGCGTGCGCTGACGGTCGACTGGGTGACATGCACCCGCTCGGCGGCCTCCAGGAAGCTGCCGTGGGCGGCGACCGCGAGAAAGGTCTTGATCTGGTCGATATCCATACCGTGTTCTCAAGGGTTGGAGCCTGGTTGTATCGAAAAAGCCGATACCAACGACCGATTAATTTCGTTTTTCTTTGGCCAAGATCGCCATTACGCTCATGACAACAGATTTGGTATGGATGTCGCAACCGTCGGAGATCGGACGATGATCGAAGTGAAAATTTCCATGAAGGCCACCCAGGAACCCCTGAAGCGCACCCCCGTCGTGCTGCGCCTGGACGCGGACGGCAGCGAGACGTCGGCGGTGCTGACCGACCGCGCCGGCGTGGCGAGCTTCGACCTGCCGCCGGCCAGCGGCGCGGTGCTGGTCTCCGGGGTCGTGCGCTACGAGGGCCGGCTTGAGGGAGAGATCCCGATTGCGCTCTGGTCCATGACTCAATCCGAGCGGGACTCGCGCGGGCTCCCCGGCGAGTTTCCGGCCGGCAGCAATGCCTACCCGAGCATGACGACCCGCTTGATCCAAGTCGGCGACCGCGCCATCCTGACCGACAGCGAGGGCTATCTGGTCGATCCCTCGGACTGGTCGGAAGACTTCGCGCGCGCACTGGCCGTGCAGGAGGGGCTGGCCCTGACCGCGGAGCACTGGGAGGTGATCCGCTTCCTGCGCGCGCGCTTCGCCCGCAATGGCATCCAGTCTACGGTACGTGTTATGATCGTTCACTTCCGTGACATCTGGGGGCCCGAGCGCGGCAGCAACCGCTATCTCCACCAGATATTTCCGCGCGGCGGGCCGCAGAAGCAGGGCAACCGGCTGGCGGGACTGCTGCGGACCAAGGGCGAGCATTAGCGCCGGCAGGCGCATCAGCGGGCGCAGCGACGGTCGGCATAAAGCGGACGGCAGGCGAAAAGACGAACAGGGTAGTCTATGATTTAAAACAAATTGCCTCCGACACCAGCCTCGGGTGTGATCGGAAGCAATGTGGTTTGTTTTGGTCTGGCCTTTCTGTAGGATGGGCAGAGCGAGAGCGATGCCCATCCTGAAGCATCGCGGTGGCCGGATGGGCATCGCATTCGCTCTGCCCATCCTACGCGCATCTGCGACCACATCACTTTGGATCGCTCCCCCCAGCCGCGCCATCGTGATCGACGAGCGGGCGTTTCAGCGCAGGAATAATGACATGACAGAGCACTTCACCGAGCAGGACTTCCTGCCGCTCAATATCGCGATCCTCACCGTCTCGGACAGCCGGGGCGAGGACCAGGACACCTCCGGACACTTTTTGCGGGACAGCGCCGAGACGGCCGGACACCGGGTTGTCGCCAAGCTGATCGCACCCGATGATGTCTATCAACTGCGCGCGGTCGTCTCGGGCTGGATCGCCGACCCCGAGATCAACGTTGTCCTCTGCACCGGCGGAACCGGCGTGACCGGACGCGACAGCACCCCCGAGGCCGTCCGGCCGCTGTTCGACAAGGAGATCGAGGGCTTCGGCGAGCTGTTCCGTCAGATTTCCTTCGCCGAGATCGGCGCCTCGACCATCCAGTCCCGCGCCTTCGCCGGCCTGGCCAACGGCACCTTTGTCTTCTGCCTGCCCGGTTCGACCGGCGCCTGCCGCACCGCTTGGGAACACATCCTGCTGCCGCAACTGGACATCCGCACCCGGCCCTGCAACTTCGCCCAGCTCATCCCGCGTCTGCGCGAGCGCTGAGGGGCGCGCCATGGCGACCCACAACGACTGCGAATCGACCGCCGAGCGGCGTCCGACCCTGAGCAAGCAGGAGGCGATCGAGGTCCTGCTTACGCGGGTCCGGCCGATCGCCGACATTGAATCGATCCTGACCGAGTCCGGGCTCGGGCGCGTACTGGCCACCCCGGTGACCAGCACCATCCCGGTTCCCGGCTGGGACAACAGCGCTATGGACGGCTATGCCATCCGCCACGCGGACCTGGCCGCACAGGACGGACGCCTGCGCGTCACCCAGCGCATCCCGGCCGGAACCGCCGGCACACCGCTGGAGCCGGGTACCGCCGCGCGCATCTTCACCGGCGCGCCGGTGCCCGCGGGCGCCGACACCGTGGTGATCCAGGAGGTGTGCACGCGCACGGGCGAGACGGTCGTCATCCCGCTCGACGCCAAGGCGGGAGCGAACATCCGGCGCGCGGGCGAGGACATCCAGGCCGGCGCGCGGGTGATCGCCGCCGGGACCCGGCTGGCGCCTCAGCATCTGGGTCTCGCCGCATCGGTCGGCGTGGCCGAGCTGCAGGTCTATCGACGCCTGAGGGTCGCCATCCTGGCGAGCGGTGATGAGCTGGCGATGCCCGGCGCGCTGCTGGGGCCGGGCCAGATCTACAATTCCAACCGCTTTACGCTGCGGGGGCTGCTCCAGGGCCTTGGCTGCGAGATCCTGGATCTGGGCATCGTCGCGGACACCCTTGAGGACACCATTGAGGCCCTGCGGCGTGGCGCGGCGGCGGCGGATCTGATCGTCGCCAGCGGCGGCGTCTCGGTAGGCGAGGAGGACCATCTCAAGCCCGCGGTGGAACGGCTCGGTCGTCTCGATCTCTGGAACATTGCCATGCGCCCCGGCAAGCCGGTCGCCTTCGGCCGGGTCGGCGCGACGCCCTTCTTCGGCAGCCCCGGCAACCCGGTGTCGCTGTTCGTGACCTGCTGTCTCTTCGCCCGTCCACTCATCCTGCACCTGCAGGGGATGACCGGCGATCTGACACCACGCACACTCAAACTGCGCGCCGGCTTCGACTGGCCCAAGCCTGACCGACGCACCGAATTCCATCGGGCCCGACTGGAGACCGGCGCGGACGGCGAACTGGAACTGGCGGTCTATCCCACCCGCTCCTCGGCGGTCCTGTCATCAGTCGCCTGGGCGGAAGGTCTGATCGAGATCGCGCCCGGCCAGGTGATCCGGCGCGGGGACCGGGTCGACTTCATCCCCTTCGCCAACCTCTTCCACTGAGACCGCCACCGTGATCCGCATCCTCTATTTCGCCCGTTTGCGCGAACAACTCGGACTGGCCGAGGAAAGCCTCGCCTGCCCCTCCGGGATCACGACCGCCGGCGACCTGCTCGCCCACCTGCGCGAGCGCGGCGGCGTTTGGGCCAAAACGCTGCGCGAAGGCGAGCGGCTGATGATTGCCGTGAATCAGGAGATCGTTCGCCCCGAGGCGCCGATTCGGGATGGTGACGAGATCGGGATTTTTCCGCCGGTTACCGGGGGATAACGCCTAGCCACGGGCCCTTGCCAAGACCTCAGGCGACCTGGCACCGAATCTTCGGCAATCGCCCAAGCATGATCCAGACCTCGATCCCCGGACCAAGGTATCGGTACCCTATGTGTCACAGGACGGCGACGTCTTGAGTATCTGCACCATTTAAACCTTGCGATGGATCCCGACACCACGATATGAACGAACGGAAGCCCGGGCGCAAGATCGGCGCCGCAACCGGCACCCTACCGCCAGAGCAGCGGCGTCACGACGTCCAGCAGCGCATCGCCGACCTGGAAGATCACGAACAGGAATTAAAAGCCAGCGTTGCTGCAATCGCGACCGACGCGGCGGCTAAACGCAAGGAAGTCAAAGCCCTTCAAGCGCAGGCAAACGACGCAGCGGCACATCGGGACCGAATTTTAGCCAAGATCGAATCAGATGCTCAAGCGAAACGCAGCGAATATGAAAACGCCCTTGCGCACGTCAAGGCACAGATCGAGGCTGAACGCGTATCGGCCGGCTTGATCCGTGAGCAGGAGACCGAGCGGCTTCGGCATGAGCTTGCGGAGATACGCACCACTCATGACGAGTCGCTCAGGGATCTGGCCAATCAGCGCAAACAACTGACCGACGCTGTCCGGAACCAGGCCGACCGTCTCTTTGAACTCCACTTCATTACCAAAGAGCAACGCGCCACACTCCTTGGTCTGCACCAGTCGGATGCCGCGACGCAGACGAGCGACTGGCCGACGCTCACCGATCTGCACGGAGGTTATCCCCAACTCGCCTCGCACCTCCAGCGCTACCTGTACCGCAAGCAGATCATCTATCCGCGCGCACTGCTTGCCACTTTCCATGCTTTGATGCTCACCGGGGATTTTGTCATCCTTTCCGGCCTGTCCGGTTCAGGCAAGACCATGCTCGTCAAGTCCTATGCCCAAGCGACCGGGAACCTGGCGCACATCATTCCGGTCAAGCCCAACTGGACCAGTGCCGAGGACTTGATCGGTTATTACAATCCGCTGCAATGCAGCTATCTCACCACGCCTTTCCTCGATGCGCTACTCACCGCGCAACAGGATCCACAACGGTTGCACATCATCTGTCTCGACGAGATGAATCTGGCGCGTATCGAGTATTATTTTGCCGATTTCCTCTCCGCTTTGGAAGAACGCGACGAACCGCCGACCATTGCACTGTACGCGGACGAGGAAGCCGGGCATGTCCATACCGAATGCAAGCTGTTGGTCGACAGTCTAATGGATGCGGGCGCGGACACCGAGCGGCTAGGTCTCGATGCTGTTCTGAAAGATCGCGAGATCCTTGCCACACTCAAGGACCGGTTCGGTAAGGACGACGATGAATCCATTCTGCACACCCACGCCCGTTTGCGGCGCATGGTTGCCGGCGTGCTCAAGGTGCCGTCCCGACTGCGTATTCCGACGAATGTCCGCTTTGTTGGGACGGTGAACATGGATGCGACCACCCACTACCTTTCGCCGAAGGTGCTGGATCGTGCCCATGTGCTTCAGTTTCAGAGCCCGCTGCACTATTGGCAACAAGTGATCAAAGAGATCGGCGACAGCCCCCTGCCTGAGACCGGCGTGTGCATTCCCGCGACCGAGTTCCCGCGCGAGCCCTATCCCCCGTTCGCTCCCCAAGCCGCCGATGCGGTTTCGCAGGCGCTGATGCACTGGGCCAAATACTATTTGGAACCTATGAGCATCGAGATCGGACTGCGGCTTATTCGGCAAGCCGCAGCCTTTCGGCAATGCCTTAGTCCGCTCCTGGAAGCAGGGATATCGAAAGAGGCAAGTGACGCCTTGGTGCTGAATCAACTCGTCAAGCAAAAGCTACTGCCGCGTTTTTCATTTGATGGCAAACAGCGCTCGCGCCACAGCGACGAAACCGTAGCAAGCATAATGTCACGGTTTCAGAAGGAGGTCGCCGAACGGTTGACAGAGGCACCGGAGCGTGATGCCAAGGATGCGCTGCGCTTACTTATTAAGCGCGCGGAAGCCAATGACGGTATTTTCAATTACTGGTCCTGACCATGGCGCAGCCCCCGTTTGAACTTCGCATCGTTCGGGTGACCTGGGAAAAAAAGGATACCCCGTCGCGCATTGAACTCGCCCACTCGCCAATACAGTTGTTCGACGAAGGGCACGGGGTGTATACCGGAGAGACTTTCGCTTATCCCGAGGTCAGCCCCAGCCGGGTGGGTCAACTTGGGGTGACGGTGGACACAGAGGATACGCCACTGCTGATACTCGCCGACGGTACATCCTGGCCGCTGAGCCCGGTACGTGGCGACGAATCCCGCGTCTGGTGGATCGAGAAAGGCACATGGAACCGTCACGACCAAAGCCACGCACCCCTGACAAGAAACCATGTCGGCGTGGCCCGCTTGCGGATTGGTTCCTATGAGGTGAGCCTGCAGATTTCCCTGCCGGGCTTCAGTCCCGATGAGTTTGAGACCTTGGTGGACCAGTTTCGAGCTGGGCTGTGGCAACTCATCCTCGACCGGAAGAGCCCGACCACCGTGACGGCGCACCGCCCCGCCGGCGGAGTCAATCAGGATTACCTTGCCGCAGTTCGCGACCATATCCGCTACGTGCGTCGTGCCCTGAACCGGCCGCACAGCGAATTGCGTGAGCACTTGGAAGCTCAACCGTTGGAGCGCGTGCGTCCGACCAACCGGACCTTTCAGGAGTTGGCCCTGCGCGGTTCACCGCGGCGGGTGACCGGCCGCGGTCATGCGCCGTCGTTCGATACCCCGGAAAACCGCCAGTTGCTCGGTATGACGAGCCGACTGGATCTGTCGCTTCAGGCATTGCAGCGTGCGGCGGAGTCCCGTGCCCTGGAATTTCACCAACGTGCGGACGAGACGAGGCGCCGCGCGATGATGTTGGATGGCGGGGCTCAAGTCTCACCCGAGCGTCTCCATCAAGAGATTGAGGAATTGAAAGAGCACCTCTCCACGCTGGAACAGCGTCGCGCACAGTTGCTGAATGACAGCAATGTTCCTGGAGATCTGATGACCTTGCGAATCAAAGTCACAAGCAGGCCGAAGACAAAGGCCCAGGGCAAAATCGCATGCTTTTTCGACTGGCTTGACGAGGCTGATCATCCGCTCCCCTCTGACAAGAATCAGCGGTTGGTCTTTCGGGCGGATTGCGACGCCGTTGAAACGGTTTTCAGGAAGGGCGAAAGCTATACCGCGTCCGGCAGGTTTAACGTTGACTGGTCTGACGCCAACGACGCGCATCCCTGTGTTACCTATGAGGTCCTGCAACTTTCAGCCCTGGAGTCGGGTTGGGAAATGAAGGTCAAGAACAAATTGCAGCGACTGGCGTGCGAACAAACGGCCATGGAACAGCCAGGCTATCGCCGCAGGATCAACCCGAAACAACGACAGAATCAGGAACGCGACCAGCAATCCGAACTGCGCCGAGCCCAGCATGACCGCGCTCAGTCCGATCACTGGACAAAAACGGCCGCCGCGCTGAAGGACCTCGGTGAACAACTGGCACCGGTGCTGAGACGTGCCCGCGACCTCGGCATAGCGAGCACCCTGAGTCTGATTCCCACCGGCTCGATGACCTATGTGCAGGATCCCGATTATCGCGGCGCGCTGGCGGCGTTTCGGCGCGCACTCGAAGCCGCCAACCTCGATCTTTCAATGTTGGATTTGCTCTTCCGCGAGGACCGGGTGGGGATACTGGATCTTCCGAGCGTCTACGAGCGCTGGTGTCTGCTCAAGATCGTGCGCGTGCTGACGGAAGAGTTTCCGTTGGTTCCGGAGCAGCGCTATCAAAGCGATCTGCTGACCGCCCTCGTAGGTCAATGGACTCAGGACAAGACACTAAGCATACGCTTCCATGATGTGACGGCGAACCGCACCCTTCTCTTGGAGTATGAGCCGCGACTGCTGATGAACGGCGAGCCGCGCACGCCGGATTTCGTCATCACCCTGATCGACCCCCGATTAACCGAAGCAACGAACATGGCAACCTGCGGACCCGCTGGCCGCCCGAAACTGGTCATGGATGCCAAATTCAATCGGTTCGTGCCGATTGGCTCCGCGGAACCCGGACCGACTGTCGATGAAAAGCTGGCTGACCTGCTGGAGAAAGGCTATGACGAACAGGGCCGCAATCGCGTGTTCGTATTGCACCCCGGTCGGGATCAGAACTCGGTCCAGGAGTGGCAGGGGTATTGCCGCTATGGCGGCGGGCATTTCACCCCGGTTCCCGCGACGCGGCCCGAATGGGACCAGGAGCATCCGGATCATCGCTTGGGGGCGGTACTCTTGCGTCCAGGGGCGACCGACCTGCTGATCCGGCTCATCATGATGCACTTGTATCTGTTCGCCGACACTGACGCCGGGGCACACTCGATCGTACCCTTCTGTCCGGCCTGCCGGGGAGTGGCATTTAGCACGTTCGAAACCGATCCTGAACACTCGCGCGGGCGGTCCCGGGCAGAACGGTGTGAGAATGAGCAGTGCGGGCAACGCGTTGTCCGCAATTACTGCTGGAATTGCGATACCAGTCTGTTCAAGCTCGGCGCCTATTGGACTTTTCATGACACCCGGGCATTGAACCCCTACGACATCAAATGTCCTCATTGCGGCGAGTTCATGATCCAGACCGAGTCAAGCGACCACGCCGTTTCCGGGCATCCGACCTGGACTTAGCGCAGGCACGATCCGCCGGTTCGCCGGTTCGCGCAGCGGACCCTACGGAGCGCGGCCTTCACCCTCGGGGTCCGCGGTGCAGACCGACGCGCTTGCGGCAATCGCCTATGGCGCCGCCGGGCGGATCCGCCGCTCCAGCAATGCAATGGTCGCGGCCAGTATCAGCGCCGTCCCCAACAGCAAGGCGCCAACCCAGGGCCGCGACAACAGTTCCGGGGCGATCAGCATCACCAGCCCCAATCCCAGCATCATGAAACCGGACAGCAGCTTGAGCACCCGCCCCTGCTGCTCGGTCAGCTTCCTGGTCCCCAGGGTGTAGGTGAAGACCAGGACGATGGTCAGCAGCGGCAGGATATAGATCAGATTATAGAAGACCAGATAGCCGTAGTGGGCGGCCGGGGTCAGGTCATGCAGCGTCAGCACGCGGGTGAAGACCATCGGGAAACCGGCGGTGCACAGCAGTTCATAGCTGTTGGCGGCGAGCGCCAATACCACGGTACCGATCAGCATGGTTCCCAGCCGATCCGCCGTCACCAGTGTCCGCATCCGTTTGAAGAGTCCCGGTTTGGCGCCCTCCGGGATGGACAGGCTGGGACCCTGTTTGAACCAGAAATAATCCTTGACGTTCAGTGCACCGATCACCAGCGCGACGGCGCCCGCAATGGTGGTCACCACCGGCGCCCCGCCCACCACCAGGAAGAGATTGAGCCAGGCCGCCATGAACAGGAAATAGACCAGCCCGGAGAACAGCACGAAGGTACCGCCGATCAGCAACATGCGGGTCCGGCTGCGGGCGTGGACCAGGAGACTCAACAGGAACAGCAGCACGAAAAAGGCACAGGGATTGAAGGCATCCAGCCCGGCGATGACCAGGGTGAACAGCGGCAGCGACAGCGACCCGGCGTCCAGGGTGCCGATGAAGGGCACCTCGATCGTCGGTGCCGGGGCGTCACCGGCGACCGCCGCCGCACCCTCACCCACGGCGGCCTCGGTGCCGGTCGCCTGGCGGCAGAAGCGGGCCAGCCCGAGGATCCGTGCCCCCTTGCCCTGCGCGTTGTCATAGCCGGTGAGCAGCTGACCACAGACGAAGAAGGCCGGCACCGAGCGCGCGTCCTCGCCGAGCGCCTGGGCCATCTCGACATACCGCTGGGTATGCTCGCGACTGCTGGTGATCTCGAAATCGCGAACCTCGATCCAGGGCTCCTGATCACGTAACTGCGCCAAGAACGGCAGGGCCTCGCGACAATGGGGACATTGTTTGGACCAGAAGACATAGAGGGGAACACGCGTCTGACCCGCGGCATCCGTGGCCACCCACTCGATCGGACCGGAGGACACGGCCCCCGCCTGAGCTGTCAACGCGGACGCGAGCAGAAACCCGAGCGCGAGCGACAGGACGATCAAGACACGACTGGTAAAACGAGAGTGCAGCATGGCCATACCCGAACAACAGGCCCAAGAGATCAGGGCACCCAGCCACGAGGGCCGAGCGCGGACCTCGTAAAGATTCGCATCTTAACTCCGAAGGGGTGTTCAGGGCCGGTCGGGAGCGCCTGAATCGGGTGTTACAATAGAAAGTCTGTGACCGCGGACGAACCCAAGCCGACGCGCTGCCGTCCGGAAGCTCGTACACTATGACTCCAATCGCAGTTGCCCCCGACCCTCCTGACAACTCCCGAGCACCGTCGGCGGCCTTGGCCATCGTTCGGGCAAACGATGCTCAGGTGGAGTTCAACCCTTCAGTATTGGCCTACCGATTCAAGGCTAACGGCCATGGAAGGAACATCAAGCCACCCCGGAAGATGACAGTCCCTCGTGGGAGCGGCGTCCCGCCGCGATACGGTGCCGCGGTGACCTCGAACGCTGCGGCTGCGCGCCCGGCCCCGTCGCGGCGGGACGCCGCTCCCACCGGGTCGCTGCGCGACTTTCAGGATAACGCGTTGGACTCCAGCCGGCTGGCCGGGACCATGACCAAGGCCCCGCCAGCCGACGCGACAGCCTGCGCGCATGCACCGCGGAACAGGCCATGACAGCGCCCTGCGATGTATTACTCACCGAGGTGGAGTCCGACGTCCGTCTGACGGCTGCCGCCATCGGCTTTGACCGCCTCACCCCGGCGGTCAGCGACGCCCTGCGCCGGGTCCCCCGCCACGCCTTCGTCGCACCTGAACAACGCGACCTGGCTTACGCCAACTATCCCCTGCCCATCGGCAGCGGCCAGACCATCTCACAGCCCTATATCGTCGCCATTATGAGCCAACTGCTCGGGGTCGGCGCCGGGGATCGGGTGTTCGAACTCGGGACCGGGTCCGGCTATCAGGCGGCGGTGCTGGCCGCCTTGGGGGTGGAGGTCTACTCAATGGAGATCGTCCCTGAATTGGCCGAGCGGGCGCGCATGACGTTGCAGGCATTGGGGTATGATCAGGTCCAGGTGCGCACCGGAGACGGCTGGGTCGGTTGGCCGGAGGTCGCTCCTTTCGACGGCATCATCGTCACCGCCGCGGCGCCGCGCCTGCCCGAGACCCTGCTCGACCAACTCAAACCAGGCGGTCGGCTGGTGATCCCGATCGGTGCGCCCGGGGGCCACCAGGAACTTGCTTTGTATCGGAAAGGGCCGGCCGGCGCGGTCACCGGACACAACCTGCTGCCGGTCCGCTTCGTGCCGGTGACCGGCGGATTGGGTCGGTCAGGGCCTCCTTCGACCGTTACCGATTGAAGTATACAGAACGGTTTTGAGTTTTCGGTTTTTCGTTTTTCGTTAAGGATTATC
>CAYYAY010000125.1:0-12185 GCA_964470155.1 uncultured Lamprocystis sp.
GCCTCGATCAAGATTCCGGCCACTTGGGCTCGCCGGGTGCGTAGTCAGGCCATCCTGGCCTGACACCATCCCTTTCTGAGCTGGAGCCAGCTCCAGGCCATGGCCTGCGATTAAACTTTCTATCCCTTATGCTATGATTTCAGTCATAGTCAGATCAGGTGTCGGCGCCGGATGTTGTGATGAACTCCACATTCTAAGTAAATCATTACATTATTTGCTCCTGCAAATATTTTATTTGAAGTACTTACCTTTTTTGGCCATCTTTCCTCGCCACGAATTTGAAAATCACCCACGCCGATTGACGAAGGTATTGGATATGATAAAGAATTTAAGCTTAAGTCACTTTACCTACCGACTTATGTTGTGTCTTTTTACAGTTTGTTGGGCTCTAGCGGCTCACAGCGAAGACGTATTAACACTAAACCCATTGTTCAGTGACGAATTTACTTCGACGACACTGAGCCAAAAATGGACTTTCCAGAATCCCGCACCAAACCCCAATGGGCAGTCCTATTCGCTCACGACAAATCCTGGGTTCCTAACGATGACGACCACTGGGCCTACGGATTTATACGGCGCAGACAACACGGCGCCAAAGATCATTCAAAGTGCTCCCGATGACACATTTGAGATTGTAAGTCGGGTGCTTGCTGATCCAGATGTTATTTTTGAACATGCAGGTATCTTGGTGATAGCGGATTCTTATCACTGGGTTAGATTGATAAGAGATTCAAACCAAAATTCTGTCTATTTACAGCAAAGTAACGGGGCGTCGTTTTTTGTCCCGTACTCAGGAACAGACGTAATATTGAAATTGCGCAAGCAGGGAACCAGTTATCTAGGATCGTATTCAAGTGATGGCATCAACTTCGTCAGAGTTGGAGAAATCACGAACGCTTTGGTGCCAAACAACATAGGCATGGTGATCGTAACAACTTCTCCAGGCAACGTCTTTAGTGCTGACTACGATTATTTTAGAGTATTTACACGGGCACCTCCCAAACTTTACGCCACCGCAGTCTCACCCACGTCTATTCGCCTTTCCTGGGACGACAACTTCAGCGACGAGACGGGTTTCAGGATTCAACGCAAAGCAGGGGCTTGTAATTCGGCCAATCCGTGGTTAACGCGCGCGGACATGGGCGCGAATGCGGAGACCTTCCTGGACGGACAGCTGCCGGCAGACACCGCTTACGCCTACCGCTTCAGCATTTACGAAGGCGCAGGCAGTTTCTCACCCTATTCCCTGTGCGCTGCCGCGACCACCGGCACCGCCGGCACTCCGCAGATACCTTCGATTCTGAGAGCCTACTCGGCATCGAGCAGCCGGGTTAACCTGCGTTGGGATGATGTCTCCGAAGATGAAACAGCCTTCGAGATCTACCGGCAGAACGGTTCCGGCGGCATGACGCTACTTGACACGGTTGCGGAAAGTGCACAGAGCTTCAGCGACACCACGGCGACCGGCAACGACACCACGACCTCTTATCACTACGATGTCAGGGCCTGCAATGCGTCCGGTTGTTCCATGCCCGCCCCGGCCCCGGTCGTTCCCTTCAAACCTGCCAGTCTGAAGGCGACCGTCGCTTCCACGGTACAACTAACCTGGCAAGACAAGAGCAACGATGAAAGCAGGTTTGAGATCGAGCGTAAGAACGGAGTTTGCGGCTCAGGGAATCCTTGGGTGCAGGTGGGCACGGTTGCGGCCAACACCCAGGCTTACCAGGACCGAAGCGCCGTCAAGGGAACGGTCTATGCCTATCGAGTACGGGCCTATTACCATACCGGCGTACCATTGCGAGGATTCTCGGCATCTCAAGCCTTCGGCTTTTCCGGGTTTACCGGATGTGTCAGTGCAACCGCGCCATGATGAATTGTGGTGGTCACGGTTCAGCCAACATCTCGCACTAGCGCGTGGAGGAGACTGCGGGAAAAGCGGGAATAAGGGGCCAGGGGGAATGGCGCTAAATTAAGCCAGTGACTCAATCGAAATAGTGGCTTACGCGGCCACTCGGCTAGCGGAAACGCGCCAGTTCCAAGCGTGGCCTGCAATAATCTGGCAAACTGACGCTGATTTTCCAGGAACTTGGCCCTCGATCGCGGCGGGCGAAGTGATTTAACACTAATTGTGGGTAAATTGGGGGCGTACCACGGATATCCATGCCAAAGGGGGCAGTATCCCGTTCCGCCCTATCTCGCTGGACGACCGCAGGCGGCAGCCCCGGGGCAGCGCCTGGGGTCCCGTCTACGCTTGCGGAAAAGGGGCTAAACTCGAGTTGTTCTTGCTGGCTGATGAATAGCGAATTCGACCCTGGCCACTTTACTCCTTGCTGGCCACTTTCCCCTTTTCCCCTAGAAAGGCGCGCGCTCGTTCCGGATCGCTTCGGCCGGTGCTACCATGATCGGGTATTCTTCGGTAAGCGGGTGAATTTGCATCATGGTTGAAAACGCCAGCATTGTTCTGGGCGACCACTTCAAGGGGTTCGTCGAGCGTCAAGTCCGCAGCGGACGCTACGGCTCCGCCAGCGACGTCGTGCGCGCCAGCCTGCGACTGCTCGAGGAGCGCGAGCAACGGCTCGAAGCCCTGCGCCAAGCGCTGATCGAAGGCGAGGCGAGCGGCGAGGACTCCCCGCTCGACATGGTCGAGATCTGCCGCGAAGCACGCAGGGAAGCGGGCTTGGATGTCTGAGATCGTTAAGCGCCCCCGTGCCAGGCAAGATCTGAAAGCGATCTGGCGCTACAGCTTCGAGCAATGGGGCGAGCAGCAGGCCGACAAGTATCTCGCCGAACTGGCCGCCGGGATCGCCCGGCTCGACGACAACCCTTTGCTCGGCAAGCCGCGCGATGACCTGCGCTCCGGCTATCGGTCCCTGCGGGTCAACGAGCACATGGTTTACTACAATTTCACGCCTTCGACGGTTCGCATCGTGCGGGTGCTGCACGCGGGAATGGACCCGGACCGGCATCTCTAAGCCTGCGCCCGAACGAGAGAAAGGGATCGGCGAATACCTGGGAGAGACCACGGTTTCGGCGGAACCGGGGGGACACCTTCGTTTGAGCTGGAGTAGCGCTGCGCGGCGACCTGTCGATTCAATAGGTTGCGCAACTCGTCCGGCAGGGAGATGTTCATGGTGGCCATGGTCGGCGCTCCGCAGTTTGGCAATCCTTGGCAAGGCTATAGCATTCGGACGTGATAACCGGACGTAGGGGCGGGTTTCAAACCCGCCCCTACACCAAGGGTCTGTCTGGATATCAGGTACGAAGGCTATAACATGCATCGACGCCCGCCGCCGCCCCGGCCGAGCATGTCAAAAAGGACGGGATCAAGCCCGGCGACTGGATCATCGGCGATGGCTACGATCGCTCGAACCTGGCGAAGGGCGGGGAGTTGCTGGCCTCGGAGCTGGACCCGACCTTCCCCGATGCGGCGGGATAACCCGCGGTCGACGATCCACAAAAGCGGCGCCCGGTAATCGCTGCGAAATGTAAATGATGTATGCCCAACCTGAGGAGCCGACACCTTGGTGAATCCCCAATGATCCCAGCCACCGTTGCACTCGACCGTCTGCGCGAGGGGAATGCCCGTTTCGCGGCCAATATTCGCAGTCAGGAGAGTCTTTCCACGCAGACCCGCCGGCTCGAATTGACCGCGGGTCAGCGGCCGTTCGCCATCATTCTGGGGTGTTCGGACTCGCGGGTGCCGGCCGAGATTGTCTTTGATCAGGGGCTGGGCGACCTGTTTGTGATCCGGGTGGCCGGCAATATTGTCGCGTCGTCGCAGGTGGGCAGCGTGGAGTTCGCGGCGTCACGCTACGATACGCGATTGGTCGTGGTTCTGGGTCATACGCAGTGCGGAGCGATTCTGGCGACGCTGGAGGAGCTGCAGCAGCCGACCGCGGGCCAGTCGCCGAATCTGCGCGCCATTGTCGACCGGCTGCGTCCGTCGGTGGCGGGATTGTTGGAGACCGAGTTGCGGCATCACCCGGACGCCCTGGTGCGTCAGGCGGTGCGGGCGAACATTCGTGCCTCGGCCGACCATTTGCGGCACGGTTCGCCGATTCTGGAGCGCCTGTGCGAGGAAGAGGGGTTGGTCATCCTCGGGGCGGAGTATTCGCTGGAAACCGGGTTGGTCGATTTCTTCGATGGGGTGTCAGGCGGTTAGCCGGTCGGGATCGAGACTCTGATCAGCGTCGGGAGTGCCCTTTGAAATGTTGCTTGGCAGACCCCATTCCCCTCGCCGAATCTTCCACCCGGCGTAGGCCGATTGAGAATCGACCCGGAGTCATTGATGCGCCCACTGTTTGCCGCCCTGCTGTGCGTCCTCCCGCTGATTCAGCCGCTCCCGGCCGGGGCGGATGAGCAACAACTTCCAGGTTCGATCGAGGTGGTGGCGGAATTGCCCATCAACCCCGGCAACCTGGCGGTGACTCCCGACGGGCGGGTCTTCGCCACGGTGCATCAGTTCCGTCGGGCCGACGCTCAACTCATTGAGGTAACAGGGCCAACGAGCTACCGTCCCTGGCCGGATGCGGCCTGGAACGGACCCTTTGGTACGGGGCCGGACGTGCTCAACAGCGCGCTCGGCATCCGCCTCGATCGCCAGGGCCGTCTGTGGGTGCTCGACAACGGCTTGGGCAATCCGCCGCTGCTGCCGCACCAGACGCCCAAGCTGCTGGCCTTTGCGCTCGCGGACGGCAAGCCGGTCTATCGCTATGATTTTCCGCCGGAGACCGGACCGGCGGGGAGTTTTCTGAACGACCTGGCGGTGGATGACGCGCGGGGCTTCGTATACATCGCGGACGTGGGTGGCAGTCAGTCGCCCGCGCTGGTGGTTCTGGATCTCAATCAACGACGTTCACGGCGCTTTACTGCTGCGCCGGCATTGCAGGCCGAAGACGTGGATCTGGTGGTCGAGGGCCGGGTGATCGGACCGCGGGGGGATGACGGGAAGGTCAAGCCGGCCCGGATCGCGCTGAATCCCATCACCTTATCCGCGGACGGCGAGACACTGTTTTTCGGGGCGATGAACGGCGAAACCTGGTATCAGGTCCCGGCCCGGCTGCTGCGGGAGGGTGCGGCGGATGCGGTGATCGCCGCGGCGATCACCAAGGCCGGACCCAAGCCGGTTTCGGACGGGGCCGCGACCGCTGCCGCGGGTCATCACTATTTCACTGACCTGGGGAGTAACGCCATCACCGTGCTGGGTCCGGAGGGTCGCCTGGAGACCCTGGTACAGGACGATCGGCTGCTGTGGCCCGACGCGCTGAGCTTTGGCGAGCCCGGCTGGCTTTACATTGCCGTCAACCAGTTGCATCGTGCGCCCTTCCTCAATGGCGGGGTCGAGGGCGCGGTGCCGCCGTTCCGGATTATGCGCGTCTATCTCGGGCAGGATTAGGGTGCGGTTTTGGCGTGCCGATCATTGTCGTTGTCGTAATCGGAGAAGCGCCTCAATGTGGGCATGAGTCGCCCGCTGTCGATCGGGGTTCGACGCGCTACCAAGAGCGCATTCCGCACCGGTTCAGTCGGCGTTCAGGAACCCCGGCCGAAGATGGCGCTCAAGGGTCGAGGCACGGTGCCTTGAGTCGACCTGAAGAGCGAAGCAACCATGACGAAGATCTGCTGAAGGCGGCGGCGGATGCTGACGACGTCGGCCTGACTCTGCCCAGCGCGTCGGCCGGATCTCGCGGCCGGCCTGACCGGCTGGCTGGGGGGACTGTCGAGCATCCTGCTTGCTGCCTTGCTATCGGCGCTGCGCTGGGGGCTGGCGCCCTTGCGGCGCGTGGCGAACGCGGTCGCCGCGTGCGCGGCCGGAGCGCTGGATCGCCTGCATGGTGTCTATCCGCGGGAACTCCGCGCACTCACCGACAATCTCACCGACAATCTCAAGGCTGGTTCTGTGGGTCAGGGACGATGGCCCCGGTATCCCGCCCGACCAGGTGAGTGCGGTGATCGAGCGCGGCGCGCGCGGATTTGTCCACCCCCGGACACGGCATCGGTTTGGCCGTGGTTCACGAGATCTGTCGCGCCTATGGGGGTGATTCGGTGCTCACCGACAGCCCCGTCGGTGGTACCTTGGCACGGGTCCGGCTAGCGGCTTGATGGTTCCGTGACGGGCGCGTCACTGCCGGTATCAGGCGATTGCCGGAAATCGCCTCCTTCCATCAACGCCGTTGCCTCCGTGCAATTGCAGCTACGCGGGTCAGTCCGGACATCGCCTCACGACGCCGATTTTTGCTGGCTCATCTATTCGACCTAAGGACCCTTCATGCCCACATCGAACCATACCCCGCCCCCGAACCAGGATCTGATCGTCGGTTGCGAATGCCCCACGGGTTGGGCCGAACCACTCTATATCCATTGGTGGGACGGTGCGCCTGGCGGCGGCAGCAGCGGCTGGCCGGGCGTGCCGATGCAGCCCGATCCCGAGCGGGCGGGTTGGTACCTGCACCGGTTTCCGAATACCCGCCTGATGCATCTGATTTTCAACGATGGTCAAGGTCACCAGACCCCGGATCATGTACGCGAACGCAACGGCTGGCTGGATGCCCGTGGGCACTGGCACAATCAGGCGCCGACCGTCAGCGCGGTCGCGCCGCCGCCCGCGGTGCCAGCCGCCGCGTACCAGTCGGCGCCCGTGGTCGCCTGGACCGCGGAGGCTCCGCTGGCACCGGTCGGGGAGCGCACTGATTTTCGCGAAGAGACCATCTATTTTCTGATCACCACGCGGTTCTACGACGGCGACCCGTCGAACAACTTCTTCTGCCGCGACCGCATCCGTTTCGACGCGGCGGGTCAGGCGGTCGATCCGCATTGGCGCGGAGACTTCAAGGGATTGATCGAACGGCTGGACTACATCCGCGACCTGGGCTTCACGGCGATCTGGATCACCCCGCCGGTCGAGAACCGCTCCGGGCTCGACTACCACGGCTATCACCCCTATGACTGGACCCGGGTCGACCCGCGCCTGGAGTCCCCCGGCGCCACCTATCGGGACCTGATCGACGCGGCCCACACGCACGGGATCAAGATCATCCAGGACGTGGTGGTGAACCATTCCTGCCAGTACGGCATCCGCGGCCAGGTCCACATCGACCATCTGCCGATTAAATACTATGTGCCGCAGGGTTCCGAACCGGGGCGGGTGAATCATGGACCCTATCAGGGCAACCTGGGCAACTATGCCTGGCCGCACCGGGACGATATCGACAACCCGCTGGCTCCCGACTGGTGGCGCGAGCGCCATCTGTCCGACCCCGAGGGGCGCGAGCCGCTGGTCGATCCCAAGACCGGCGAGACCGTGCCCAAGGCCGGCTACAACCCCGGGCGCTTCTTCGGGGTGGAGGCCAACCAGTTGGACCCGCAGTGGTACCACCAGGAAGGCTTCATTTGCGGCGGCGATTGGGAGAGCACCCATCCGCTGCAGCACAAACATCTGGCGGGTGACTGCATCGATCTGGCCACCAATCGGCAGAACGTGAAGGACTACCTGATCGGGGCCATCAACGGCTATCTGGATATGGGCGTGGATGCGCTGCGCATCGACACCGTGAAGCATGTGGAGCGCGACAACCTGCTCGAGTATGTCAATGCCTGGAAGGCCCATAAACCGGGGCTTTTCGTCTTCGGCGAAAATCTGGTCAAGGGCTATGGTTGGGGCGATCTGGGCGGCGGCGACAACGGCCCGAGCCAAATCAGGCCATGGTGGTACACGCGCTTGGGTCATGACCCGCGTGACCCGAACGCGGGCGGCGACTCGGGCTTCTCGGTGCTCGATTTCGGGCTCTTCTCCACCTTCCGCGACACGGTGAGCAAGGGAACCTACGGCGGCACGGCACAGATCCTGTCGATGGACTGGATCTATGGCGACGTGACCAGCCTGGTGACCTTCCTGCAGAACCACGACGTCGGTCCGGACAATGACTTCAAGTTCCGTTTCAAGGGCGATGACTGGATGGCGGCGGCGGCCTATAACCTGATCTGGACGGCGCGGGGCATTCCCTGCCTCTACTATGGCGAGGAGATCGCGTTCATGCGGGGCGCGCCCCAGGATGTCGAGGGTGAAAAAGATACCCTGGACCAGACCGGGCGCGCCTATTTTGGCGACCACCTGACCGATGAGCGAATCGGCCAAACCCAGTCCCACCCGCTCTACCAGCACATCAAGCGGCTCAACCAGATTCGCCGTGCCGTCCCCGCGCTACAGAAAGCGCAGATGACCCAGGTGAGCGAGTGGGGCAGCGGCATGCGTTTCGTCCGCGACCTGTCGGGCGAGGGCAGCTATGCCGTGATCGGGCTCGCCATCGGCTCCGATCAGTCGGTGACGGTCGACGGGGTGCGCGACGGCATCTACCGCGATGCGGTGACCGGTCGCGAAGTTCAGATCCGCGACGGGCGGCTGAGTTTCAGTGTGCCCGCCAATTCCGCCGGAATCTACGTCCTGGACGGACCCGGCAAAGTGGGGGTGGACGGCGTCTACCTGCGCTGAGCGATCCCCCCTTGGAGTCCAAGGCTTCAGCCATGACGCGGCGCCGTTCCAGGGCTGAAGCCCTGGACTTCGCGTCGCTCCGACTACAGGAGTTTCACCAGTGCCGCGATGGCTCCCACCTGCGCGAACATCAGCGGGATCAACCACAGCAACAGGCTGTTGCGGCTCCGTTCGATCGCGGTCTTGACCTCGCCGCGCAGTTGCTCGATGTCTGTCTTGACCTCGCCGCGCAGTTGCTCGATGTCTGTCTTGACCTCGCCGCGCAGTTGCTCGATCTGGACCGTCAGGTCCGCGCGCACCTGGGCGATCTCCTTCTGCAACCGCAGTTCGGTTTCGCTCAAGTCGGCGCGCACCTGCGCGATTTCCTTCTGCAGCCGCAGCTCGCTTTCGCGCAGATGCCCCTGGGTGACCAGGTCCGGCAAGTGCGGATAGCGTTCCTCCAGCCGCTCGAAGGCTTCCGCGATCACGCGCGCCCGGGCCCGTTCGTCCGGCGCAGTGGCCAGTGCTTCGTACAGTTGTACCACCGAGGTGGCCATGCGCCATGCTCCTGATCAAGAAACCGTCCGCCTTGCCCCCGCCCATGGTACCAAAGTGCGGGCAGCCCTGGGGAAGCGCATGGTCGCCGGATTGCGGATGCACATCCCCTGGTTGGACCAACCAGTCGAGTGCGCGGTTGGCGAACGGCCCCCGGCAGCGGATCGGCGCGGGCATAGCGCGAGAGGTGCGCCGGGTGGTCGGGGAAGTCGAGCAGGCGCGTGTTGGCGTCTGGGCCTCAATGGAGTGAGGACGCTCAGGTTCCCTCAGAGTCCCGGCGCGGGGTTTCCTTAGGGCTCCGTGCCCGTCCCCGGCTATACTCGCGCTCCAAGTCGTTCGGCCCGGTAGCACCCGTATGGAAGAAACCCCAGTTCCTCGTAAACGTCCCCGCGGCATCTATCTGCTGCCCAATCTGTTTACCACCGCGGCACTGTTCGCCGGGTTCTACGCCGTGCTCGCGGCCACCCAGGGGCGATTTGAAGCAGCGGCCATCGCCATCTTCGCGGCCATGCTGCTCGACGGGTTCGATGGGCGCGTAGCCCGCATGACCCACACCCAGACCGCCTTCGGGGCCGAGTACGACAGCCTGTCGGACATGGTGGCCTTCGGGGTCGCCCCGGCCCTGGTCGCCTACCATTGGGCCTTGGGCGGGCTCGGCAAGGTGGGTTGGCTGGCCGCTTTCGTTTACTGCGCCGCCGCGGCCTTGCGCCTGGCCCGGTTCAACACGCAGGTGGGAACGGCGGACAAACGCTTCTTCCAGGGGCTCCCCAGCCCCTCGGCCGCCGCCATCGTGGCGGGCGGTGTCTGGATCGGTGCCGACCAGGGAATCGATCCCTCCTATGTTTCCTGGCTCGCGGCCTTCCTGACGGCCGGGGCCGGACTGCTGATGGTCAGCAACTTCCGCTATTGGAGCTTCAAGCAGCTCGATGTTCAGGGGCGGGTGTCCTTTCTGCTGGCCGTGGTGGTGATGCTGGCGGTCGCCCTGATCCTGATCCATCCCCCCGTGGTGCTGTTCCTGGGCTTCTTGGGGTATGCCGTCTCGGGTCCGGTCTGGACCCTGCTCCAGTTGCGCGAACGGCGTGCCAGCCGCCGCCACGGCCGCCCGGCCGGCGGTGGCTGAACGGCCTGATCGTCGACGGCCGTGACGATTTCCGCGATCGAGATATACTCTGTTGGGTGCGTGACGACGCGGCCATCAGCCGCGTCTTCGCCCCGCGGACCAGCGAGGTCCTCCCGGCCGGTCCGGGTTGGTTCATCGCAGGACGCGGGGATCAGCGGCCGATCCGGCGACTGTCGGAGCGGATGGCGCCAGGCCGGATAGGCGCGTTCCTGGACCATGCCATCGCGTTGATCGAGCGGCTTGTCGGCCGCGCCGCGGGTGTCTGAACGGAGGAGTCATCGTGCATTGCCCTGAGTTGTTGAGTGCCATGCCTGAGTCAGCCCTTGCAGCGATTATTCGAACCAGGTTCTATGGAGTTTCGGTCGATTGGTTCCGGCAGTTTACGGCGACGCCCCGCACGCGGCATCCGCCGGGCGGCCGGCCTTGGGTTGGGTGGCTGGACCGCGGCGGTCGCGGCTGGATCCGCACTCTTCTGGCGGTCTCGGCGTTGCTCGGTGCGGGCCAGGTGCCGGCCGCGGAGGTCCAGGACGACGCGCAGATAGCCGCCGAGCGCAAGGCCTGTCTGGTGTGTCACCAGATGGCGACCATCGCGTATCGGGACCCGACGACCGGTGAGATTCGGGACCTCCACATCGACCGCGACCGCTTCGCTCAATCCAACCATGCCGCGCTGGCCTGTACCCGTTGTCATGATAAGGACTATGTGCGTTATCCCCACCGCCAGGGGTCGGCCGATGAGGCCCTGACCTGCGCCGGCTGCCACGATGATGATCCCAAGTTCGAGCGCTATCGCTTCAAAGCCGTCGAGGCCGAGTTTAACCGCAGCGTTCACATGCGCGAGAACCCGGACCGGCAGCAGCCGGGGCGGAAACAGCAACAGCTGACCTGCTTTTCCTGTCACAACGCGCATGTATTCCGCGTCACCCAGCCCGGCGAAGCCATCGAACAGATCGTGCAGGGGCACAATCGGGTCTGCAGGTCCTGCCACACGGCGTTCCAGGACCCGACCCAGGTCAGTCATGCCTGGCTGCCGAATCGGGAAGCCCACTGGCAGGCGGTGCGCTGTCTCGATTGCCATACCCAACAGTCCGCGTTGCCCTCCCATGACATCCTCCCCGCCGGACAGGGGGTGCGCAGTTGCGACGATTGCCACTCCAAGGGATCGACCCTGCTCAATCAACTGTATTCCTACCGCTCCGCGCAGACGATGGCCAAGCAGGGGCTGCTGTCAACCACGGTGTTCAATCAAGCCTATGTGGTCGGCATGAGCCGCAACGTCCTGATCGACCGACTGGCGCTGGGCCTGCTTGGACTCACCCTGCTGGGCCTGATCGCCCATGGCGTGGGTCGCTACCGGGCCTATCTGGCCAAGAGGAATCAAGCATGAACGCGCTCTATCTCTATTCGCTGTGGGTCCGCGCCTGGCATTGGATCAATGCGCTGTTGTTCCTGGTGTTGATCCTGTCCGGGGCCAGTATGCATTTCTCCGGCGTCACCTGGCTGCTCGCCTTCGAAACCGCCCGGCCGGTGCACAATATCGCCGGAATGCTGCTCACCCTGGGATGGATCGTCTTCGTGGTGGGGAATCTGGTGACCGCTAACGGCCGTTTCTATCGTATCCACTGGCGGGGCTGGCTGACGCGTATGACCGAGCAGTCCTGGTACTATGCCGTCGGCATCTTTCGCAACGCGCCCCATCCGTTCCACCCCAGTGAGTCCGAAAAGTTCAACGAGCTGCAGAAGCTGACCTATCTGGGCGTGATGTACGCCCTGATGCCGCTCTTGATCGTCAGCGGCTGGGCCTTCCTGCTGGTTCCCTATCTGCCGGAGACCCTGTTCGGTATCGGCAGCGTTTGGGTCGTCGCGATGACGCATCTGACGGTGGCCTACCTGCTGGTGCTCTTCCTGCTGACCCACCTCTACATCATTACCACCGGCACCACTCTGTTCTCCAATCATCGGGCGATGATCACCGGTTGGCATCGGGAGGACGTATACTCGTTGAATACAAGGGTTGCGAAAATATATAATTTAAGAGTTTCCGCT
>CAYYAY010000126.1:0-11971 GCA_964470155.1 uncultured Lamprocystis sp.
AGGTGGAGCCCTTCGGCAACATCAAGCGCGACAAGAAGACCGGCCATGCCGTGGTGCAAGAGGTTCGGGAGCCGGTGATCGACATCTTTGACGAGCCGGAGCAGGTCGTCCTCGTGGCCGAAATGCCCGGCGTTGCGGTCGAGGAGGTCCAGGCCGAAGTCGCCGATGACATCCTGACACTGCGCGCCGGCAAGGGAGAGCGCTCCTACTACAAGGAGATCATGCTTCCGGCCCAGTGCAATAGCGGCGTCTTGAGCATCACCTGCAACAACGGCGTGGTCGAGATCAAGTGCACCAAGACCCCGCCCACCGCGAACAAGGAGTAGGGCCATGAGCGAGACGGTCGATTTGAGATTGAAGGTCACCGAGGCCCTGAGCAAAGACGTGGGCCGTGCCTTCGCGCGAATGGACCCGGCGGACATGGCCCGCCTGGGCGTGGCCATCGGCGACATCGTCGAGGTGGAGGGCAAGCGCACGGCGGTCTGCAAGGTGCTGCCCGCGTTCAAGGACATTCGCGGCCAGGGTCGCGTGCAATTGGACGGCATCAGCCGCGACAACGCGGGTGCCGGGCTTGACGAGTTCGTCGTCCTGCGGGTGACGGAACACGCCCCGGCGGACCGTATCACCCTCGCGCCGACCACCGTCACCCCCACCGAGCGGGATCTGCACTATATCGGCAGCCTGCTCGATGGACTGCCCGTCCGCGAGGGTGATCGCGTCCGCGTCACCCTGTTCGGCAGTCGCGCGACGGACTTCCGGGTGGTGGGCACCAGCCCGCGCGGCACCGTGATCATCAACCCGACCACGCAACTCGTCATCAGCGGGCCCAAGGGCCAGAAGGCGGCGGCCGCGGCAGCGGTGCCCAACCCGGTCTCCTACGAGGACATCGGCGGCCTCAAGCCCCAACTCCAGCGCATCCGCGAGATGATCGAATTGCCGCTGCGCTATCCGGAACTCTTCGACCGGCTCGGGATCGATGCGCCCAAGGGCGTCTTGATGAAAGGCCCGCCGGGCTGCGGCAAGACGCTGATTGCCCGCACCATCGCCGCCGAAGCGGAGGCCAACTTCTTCTCGGTGAGTGGCCCCGAAATCATCCACAAATTCTACGGGGAGAGCGAAGCGCATCTGCGCAAGATCTTCCAGGAAGCCGGGGCCAAAGGACCCAGCATTATCTTCCTGGATGAGATCGACGCCATCGCTCCGAAGCGCGAGGGAACCCTGGGCGAGGTCGAGAAACGGGTGGTGGCCCAGTTGCTGGCCCTGATGGACGGGCTCAACCGCCGCGCCAACGTCATCGTCATTGCCGCCACCAACATGCCGGATTTGATCGATCCGGCGCTGCGTCGACCCGGGCGCTTCGACCGCGAAATCGAGATCCCGATCCCGGACCGTAACGGCCGGCTGGAGATCCTCGAGATCCACAGCCGCGGTATGCCGCTGAAGGCCGACGTCGACATGCGCCACCTGGCCGATGTCACCCACGGCTTCGTCGGTGCGGATTTGCAGGGCCTGTGCCGTGAGGCGGCCATGATCTGTCTGCGGCGCGTCATGCCGGAGTTGGATCTCAGCCTGCAGACCATTCCTTACGAGCGTCTGGCCACACTCGAAATCTGCGGCGACGATTTCATCGAGGCCCTGCACGACGTGGAGCCGTCCGCGGTCCGCGAGGTCTTCGTCGAAATCCCGGACGTGACCTGGGACGACGTCGGCGGTCTGCATCAGACCAAGGAACTCCTGAAAGAAGCCGTCGCCTGGCCGCTCAAGTACCCGCACCTGTTCGAACAGGCCGGCGTGCGCCCGCCCAAGGGCATCCTGCTCGACGGCCCACCCGGCTGCGGCAAGACCATGCTCGCCAAGGCCGTAGCCAATGAGACCCAGGTCAACGTCATCTCGGTCAAGGGCCCGGCCCTGATGTCCAAGTATGTCGGCGAGTCCGAACGCGCCGTGCGCGAGATGTTCCACAAGGCCCGGCAGGCCGCTCCCTGCATCATGTTCTTCGACGAGATCGACGCCTTGGTGTCGGCCCGCGGCGGCGGCGGTGACAACCCGGTCGGCGAGCGCGTCCTGAGCCAGTTCCTGGCCGAGATGGACGGCATCGAAGACCTGCGCGGAGTCCTGGTCCTGGGGGCCACCAACCGGGTCGACATCCTCGACCCGGCGATCCTGCGACCCGGACGCTTCGACGAGATCATCCGCATCCCGGTCCCGGACGATGAAGGACGCCAGGAAATCTTCAACGTTCATCTGCGCGGCAAGCCCGTCGTCCCCGGCATCGACATTGACGCGCTGGTGCGCGACAGCGCCGGCTTCAGCGGTGCGGAAGTCGCCGCCGTCTGCAACCGCGCCGCCCTGGCCGCGGTGCGGCGCGCGGTGGCAAGCAATCCCGACGCGCCGGACCCGGAAACAGTCAAGGTCCTGATCGAGATGGCCGACCTGACGGCCGCGCTCGACTCGGTCAGAACCCGTTAGGGGGGAAAGGCCTCAAGCCCGAGGCAGTCGTACGGCGCGGTCCCGGTGAATGGGGCCGCGCCGTTTTTTGTTTGATGATCAGCCTCAGTTTGCCGCAGTCGGCACCCAGGCCGTCGCCGGCGGTGGGCGGGGAATCCGCGGCGGGCGCATGAGCGGCATCTCCTTGACCATGAAGAAGCCGATCATCAGAAAGGGCGGCGAGTGAAAGGCCAAGAAGCGCCAGATGGAGCCCGGCGCCAGGTCCATGAACATGATCAGCGGTCCCGCGGCCAACAGACCCAGGACCACCAGAATCCCGACCAACCGCCGTGTCACACAGACCCAGCGCGCCACCGGAAACCGCCGGTGGAAACGCGCCGGCGGCTCGGCCAGCGTGAGCGCCAAGTGTTCCACGGTCTGCACCAGTTTCTGTTCGAGCGCGGGCGTGCGCTTGGGTTCGCTCGCCGGCAGGCGCAGCAGTGATCGCCAGCCGTTCTTGATGGGCCGCAGCGGCCTCCAGCTCCAGCCCAGGACCGCCAGCAAATCATCGGGCGGCGCGAACAACTGCGCGGGTTTCGCCGTCAAATGGACCTCCGCCGGACCGCGGGTCCCGATCCCGGCGTCCAGCGTCAGCTCGATATTGCCCAAATCGGCCTTTGCCTCACTCAGGACCAGGTTGTCCTGCCCCGGCACGCCCCGGACGCTGCTCGGGCTGTAGATCAACCGGTAGCTGCGGGCAATGGTGACGCCGCGGCATACCTGGAAATGGACCGGCGCGGCGATCCGATCCAACCGCTCGACCAGGTTTGCGGGGTCCGACCCCTCGACGCGCAAGGTCGCGGTTTCACCCGACGGGATCTGCATGTTCCGGACGAGCCGGTACAGATCGGAGCGCGGGTTCTCCAGCACCAGCGTCTCAGTCAACGTGGGTCCGAACAGTGTCTTAGGCGGATACTCACGCGGCTTGAAGACCAGGCGCCGCCCCGGACGGTCGCTGGCCGCCAGATCCAGTTGCCGGCCGCTGCGGCTAAAGGGTTCGACCAGGCTCAGAATCTCGTGATGCGTCAGTGGATTATCAGACATATCAGCAAACGGAACCAGTGCTGTACGCCCCGGCGGCAGCAACCGGCCGCGCGCGGTGCGAGAGGACGAAGAGGATTCTTCCGCACATGAACGCACCTCCACGCAAATTAAAGAGTCGTCTTCGATTTGCGTCTGGGCGCGGGCATTCAGCCCGCTGCTCCCGCGTCAACGGATGGCCTCGTAAACCCGCGGCACCCGGCTGGTCACACCGGTGAACAATTGGTAGGAAATGGTGTCGGCGGCGGCGGCGACCGCGTTGGCGCTGACGCGAGCGCCCCAGAGTTCCACCGGGTCCCCGAGGCGGGCCTGCGGCACCTCAGTCAGGTCCACCGTGAGCATGTCCATGGAGACTCGGCCGATGATCCGGGTCAGGTGCCCGTTGACGGCCGCCGGGGTGCCGTCGCCCGCGTGGCGGGGATAACCGTCCGCGTACCCGGCCGCGACCACACCCACCCGGGTCGGTCGTGCGCAGACGAAGCGCCCGCCATAGCCAATCGGCTCTCCAGGGGCCAGATCGCGCACGGCGATCAGGGCCGATTCCAGCGTCATGACCGGGCGCAGTCGGGCCGCCGATGGATGTCCATCGCCCAGCGGTGTGGCGCCATAGAGCATGATGCCGGGGCGCACCCAGTCACCAACCGCATCCGGCCAGGCCAGCAGACCCGCCGAACTGGCCAGGCTGCGTTGCGCCTTGAGACCGCCGCAGACCGCACCGAACAGGGCCAGTTGATCGCTGGTGTAGGGCTGATCCGGCTCGTCCGCGCGAGCCAGGTGGGTCATCAGCACCACCTCACCCACCTGGGGCAGTTCGGTGAGCGCCCGATAGGTCGGCACCAGAGCCTCCGGTGTCAGACCCAAACGATGCATCCCGGAATCCAGCTTGAGCCAACAGTCCAGCGGCCGGGCCGGACGGGCCGCCCGCACCCACGCCAGTTGTTCCCGGCAGTGGACCACCATGGACAGACCAAGTCGATCGACCAACCGGATCTCGTCCGGGGCGAAGACCCCTTCCAGGAGCAGAATCGGGTCGCTGATCCCCGACTCGCGCAGTTCGGCGGCCTCCTCCACGCAGGCGACCCCGAAGGCATCCGCCTGCCCGACCAGCGCGCGGGCGGCCTGAACCACGCCATGACCATAGGCGTTCGCCTTGACCACGGCGACCACCCGTGCCGTTCCGGCCAGCGCCTTGGCAAGGCGCAGATTACGGCGCAGCGCATCCAGATCGATACGGGCACGGGTGGGGCGGCTCATGGCAGACTCCGCAGCATGACGTCCGCCGGGGTCAGGTCATACCCCAGGGCGGCGGCCACCGCGGCATGGGTCACGCGTCCGGCACAACAGTTGAGCCCGGCGCGCAGGTGCGGGTCCTCGGTCAAGGCGACGCGCCAGCCCTTGGCCGCCAAGGCCAGGACATAGGGCAGCGTCGCGTTGTTCAGTGCCATGGCCGAGGTGCGCGGCACCGCCCCCGGCATGTTGGCGACGCAGTAGTGCAGAATGCCCTCGACGCTGTAGATCGGCTGGGCATGGGTCGTGGGTCGCGAGGTCTCGAAACAGCCGCCCTGATCGATGGCCACATCCACCAGCACCGCGCCGGGGCGCATGGTCGCAAGCTGGGCGCGGGTCACCAACCGAGGCGCGGCGGCGCCCGGCACCAGCACGGCGCCGATCACCAGGTCGGCACCCGTCAGTTCGGCAGCCAAGACCGCGCGGGTGGAATACAGCACTCGCGCGCTGGCGCCGAAGTGCGTGGCGAGCCGCTCCAGGACGGCCGGGTTGCGGTCCAGGATGGTCACATCCGCCTGCAGGCCAACCGCCATTTGAGCGGCATTGAAGCCCACCACCCCGCCGCCCAGGATCAGCACCCGGGCCGGCGCCACGCCCGGCACCCCGCCGAGCAGGAGCCCGCGCCCACCCTGGCCGGCCTGGAGCGCCCAGGCGCCGGCCTGGACGGCGAGCCGCCCGGCCACCTGACTCATCGGCTTGAGCAGCGGCAGACCGCCCTGAGCGTCGGTGACAGTCTCATAGGCGATGCACACGGCGCCTGACGCCAACAGATCGCGCGCCTGATCCGGATCGGGAGCCAGGTGCAGATAGGTGAAGAGCACCTGATCCGGACGCAGCCGCGCCCGCTCCGCCGCCTGCGGTTCCTTCACCTTGACGATCAGTTCCGTGCCGGCGAAGACCGCCGCCGCGTCCGGTGCGATCCGCGCGCCTGCCGCCTGATAGGCCGCATCGTCCGCCCCGATGCCCGCCCCGGCCTGCGTCTCCACCAGCACCGCGTGGCCGTGATGGACCAACTCGGCCACCGACTCGGGGGTCAGGCCGACGCGATATTCCTGGGGTTTGATCTCGCGCGGTACGCCGATCAGCATCTTTGTCACCCTTGGCGCACCAGCGGCGACAGCTCCACCGTGGTCTGATCATCCCTCACCCAGCAATGGCCGCCCTCAATGGTGCAGGTCAGATCCATACTCCGCGCAACCAATGCCGTCAGCGCATCGACCTCGTCGGCATTTTCGAGGTCCAACACCCGCAGGTTCTGCAGCCGTGCCAGTGCCTCGCTGTGCTGCTGCCACCACAGGGCGGCCGTCCGGCCGCCGTAGCTGATCACCACCACCTGGCGGGCGCGCCCGCACACCTGGCGCAGGCGCCGCGCATCGGGCAGTCCGACCTCGACCCAGAGTTCCAATTCACCACTGAGACTGTGCTGCCAGAGATCCGGCTCCTCGTCCGTACTCAACCCCTTGGCGAAGGTCAGCAGCGGATCGGCGAGCAAGCAGAAGGCGAGCAGCCGGACCATCATCCGCTCGTCGGTCTCCGAAGGGTGGCGCGCCAGCGTGAGGGCGTGCGACCCGTAATAATGACGGTCCATGTCGCTGATCTGTACCTGGGCCTTGAACACGGTCGCCTTGAGGGCCATGGGTCTGTCCTGAATGTTGAAGCGGGGTTAAACCGCTATCTTAACCGCGGGAGGACCGGCAGGTGGTTGCAGCAGTTCCAAATTTGGAATTGCCGCGGTGGCCGCCCGCGGCGAGCAAGTCTGCGCAAAGAATGCGTGGCGGTCAGCGCCTGGGCATCAGATCGGGGGTCTGCTCCGGCGTCATCCGTATTCGGACCGGGCTGATGTCAACCCCGGCCCGAGCGCCTGTTATTGCGTTCGCACCTGATATCTAGACAGACTTTCGTGTAGGGGCGGGTTTGAAACCCGCCCCTACGTCCGGTTATCACGTCCGAAGGCTATGCCTATCCCCGCTGCGGCTCGAAGCGGTCGGCCGTCATCACCTTGGTCCAGGCGGCAACAAAGTCGCGGACAAACTCTTCACCGCCATCCGCCGACGCATAGACCTCGGCGATTGCACGCAACTCGGCGTTCGATCCAAAGATCAGGTCCACCGGCGTCGCCGTCCATTTCAGCTTGCCTGTCGCCCGGTCGCGTCCCTCATAGAGGCCGGAGACGCCCGCCGCCGGCGACCACTGGGTGTTCATGTCGAGCAGGTTGACGAAGAAGTCGTTGGTCAGCGGACCGGGGCGATCGGTGAACACGCCATGCTTTGAGCCGCCGCTGTTGGCACCCAAGGCACGCATCCCGCCAACCAGTGCCGTCATCTCCGGAACGGTCAGCCCCAGCAGATCGGCGCGGTCCACCAGCAGCTCGGTCGGCGGCCGGTTGTTACCGTCAGCGAAGTAGTTGCGGAAGCCATCGGCCGTCGGCTCCAGGACGGCAAAGGACGCGACATCGGTCTGTTCCTGGGTAGCATCCGTGCGCCCGGGCCTGAAGGGAACGACCACGGTATAGCCGGCATTCCTGGCCGCCTGCTCGATGGCCGCGGCACCGCCCAGGACGATCAGATCGGCGAGCGAGACCTGCTTGCCGTCGGCTGCGCCCTTGTTGAAGGTTGTCCGGATGCCCTCCAGGGTCTGCAACGCCTTCGCCAGGCTTGCCGGATCATTGACCGGCCAGTCTTTCTGCGGCGCGAGGCGAACGCGCCCACCATTGGCACCGCCGCGCATGTCGCTCGCGCGGAAAGTGGATGCCGAGGCCCACGCGGTGCGCACCAACTCAGCTGTCGTAAGACCGGAAGCCAGGATGCTTTTCTTCAGCGCCGCGATGTCGCTGTCGTCGATCAGCGGATAGTCGACCGCGGGCACCGGATCCTGCCAGAGCAGCACCGCTTCGGGAACCGCAGCGCCGAGATACCGGGCGCGCGGCCCCATGTCGCGATGCGTCAGCTTGAACCAGGCCTGCGCGAACGCGCGCTCGAACTCCTCCGGCTGCTCCAGGAAGCGCTTGGAAATCTCACGATACGTTGGATCGAACTTCAGCGCCAAGTCCGTCGTGAACATGATCGGCGCATGGCTGACACCCGCCACATGAGCGTCGGGGACCGTGCCTTGGCCCGCTCCATCCTTTGGCTTCCACTGAATGGCGCCGGCCGGGCTGCGGGTCTGCTCCCAGTCGTGATTGAACAAGTTGCTCAGATACAGCATGGTCCAGCGCGTCGGCGCGCCGGTCCACGCGCCTTCCAGGCCGCTGCCGATGGTGTCCTCGGCGTTGCCCTTACCGCACCGGTTGGCCCAGCCCAACCCTTGTTGCTGGATCGGCGCAGCGGCGGGCTCGGGGCCCACGCAGTCCGCCGGCTTGCCGGCGCCGTGCGTCTTACCGAAGGTATGTCCACCGGCGATCAGGGCGACGGTTTCTTCGTCATTCATCGCCATGCGGCCGAAGGCCACGCGAATATGCCCGGCGGCCGCGAGCGGATCGGGATTGCCGCCCGGGCCTTCCGGATTCACGTAAATCAAGCCCATCTGCGTGGCGGCGAGTGGATTCTCCAGATTGCCCTTGGCGTCGGTGCGCTGCTCCCCGAGCATGTCCGCCTCCGGCCCCCAGTAAACCAGGTCGGGCTCCCAGTCATCGGGCCGACCGCCGGCGAAGCCGAAAGTCTTGAAGCCCATGTCCTCCATCGCGACGGTGCCGGCGAGCACCATGAGGTCGGCCCACGAGATATTGCGGCCATACTGCTGCTTGATCGGCCAGAGCAGGCGCCGCGCCTTGTCGAGGTTGACGTTGTCGGGCCAACTGTTGAGCGGGTCGAAACGCTGCTGGCCGCCGCCGGCACCGCCGCGCCCGTCAGCCACGCGGTAGGTGCCGGCACTGTGCCAGGCCATGCGGATGAACAGGGGGCCATAATGGCCGAAATCGGCGGGCCACCAGTCCTGGGACTTAGTCATCATCGCCCTGAGGTCCTTCTTGACCGCCGCGAGATCAAGGCTGGCGAAGGCCTGCGCATAATCGAAGTCCGGGCCATAGGGATTGGACGCTGGAGCCTGGTCGCGCAGGGGCTGGAGATCGAGCTGGTCAGGCCACCAGAAACTGTTGGGCCGCGCTTGGCCAACCGCCATCGCCGAATCTGCGGCCGCAGTGGTGGTCAGCAGGGCCGTCAGGACGGCCGCCGGGATCGCCTTCATAAGCATGGGAATCTTCTCCTCGTCTTGCGTGGGTTCGACTGTGGTGAGCAACACCGCTGATCTGACTCTCCTTGTCTGTGCGCTGTGGCCTCAAGCGAGCGTCGTCGCTAAAACCCGGGCCGGCGCTGCTGGGGCGGGGTGTTGCACAGGTTAAAGGTAGGCCACCGAATTGCTGCGTGCAAACTGGCTGTATCGGTTGTAGCGATTGGTGTCGACGATAGCCGGTACAGGCTCCACTGGAGCGCGGGCCTTGGCCGTGGTTCCGGCCAGCCGAGGCGCTGGCCGACTGGAGTCCAAGGCTTAAGCGTTGGATCGGCACGCCAAGACTGAAGCCTTAAATCCAAATTTTTCAGTCGGTTGAGCTTAACTTAGTGCCATTCGGTACTACCCCCTTCCCGCCTAATGTAAGGGAGTGACGGCTCTGGTCGCGATATCGATCCGGTAGGACCGATGCAGTTCGTCCTCGACAAGAATTGCGTTCTCGGCGTCAAGCCATTCCAGGCGCACGAAGTACACCTCCTGCACGTCCTGTTCTTTACCGGGAACATAGTTGATCGGGTATATCTGCAAGAGCCAGAGACGGTTGCCCGTAGCGGATTCCTCGGCGACCAGATAGCCCGATTGCTGGGGCTCGCCCAGCAATTTCGCGGCGCGAACCTCTCTGAAGCGGACACCGCCTCTCTCCAGAGCGGAGATCTCGGGCGGCACTCTGCGGCGGCGGTGGCTGTTGGACATTGAGCTTTCCTCGGCTGAGTAATCGACTCCGCTTCCGCGGCGGTGCTGCACCAAGGGGGCGACGTCCGCAGCCAGGGTGCCTATCGCCGCAATTGCGGCCCCGACAAGCTACGAGCAGGTTCGCAACGCTAAGACAATGATTGGTCAGCCGGGGACGGTCCGCACAGCGGACCCTACGGTAATACCGTGACCTGTAGGGTCCGCTGTGCGGACCGACGACCGTGCCGATCGCACGGTGGCCGGGTTTATGACCAAGGCCGAGACGTTGTAGCGTCTTTGCTATACATCTCACGAAAAGCCATCGGCGCGGAGCGAGAGCGCCGTTCACGGTAAAGCCTTGACCTCCAGTGCGGGCGCCCGGACGCCAGCCGCAACGCTGACCAAGACCCCAGGAGGAATCCATCGCCATGCAGACTCAACGGCTCTTTCTCGCCTCGTCCTGCGAACTACTGGAGGATCGCAGGGAATTCGAGATCTTCATCAACCGCAAGAACAAAGAGTGGGTTTAGCGCGGCGTCTTCATCGCTCTGGTGATCTGGGAGGACTTCCTCGACGCGGGGTCGCGCACCCGCCTGCAAGACGAATACAACCGCGAGATTCGCCGCTGCGATCTCTTCGTCATGCTGTTCTGGACCAAGGTCGGTCACTACACCTCCGAAGAGTTCGAAACCGCTTTCGGCCAGTTCCAGGCGACCAGCAAGCCCTACATCTTCACCTATTTCAAGGACGCCCCGATCAACATCGGCAGCGCCAACCAGCAGGACCTGATGAGTCGCTGGGACTTTCAGAAGAAGCTGGCGTTCTAGGAATTCCTGGCCGCGCGCTATCTGCGCGAGGTCACCGGCGCGCAGGGTCGCGCGGCCATCCTCGCCTTTCTCGCCGACCGGCTGGACGACCCCTGGTGGCGCGAGCCGACCCTGCTCCTGGCCGGCTATCTTGGCGCCCATGCGGCCAAGTCCGCGCGCGCGTTGCTGGGTGCCCTGCTGGCCACCGGGGCGGACGCGACACCAGACGCACAATTCTCCGCCGCGGAGTTGGCGGGTACGGCCGCGCTGGAATGGCCCGAGAGCGGCGCGCCGCTCCGGACCGAGTGCACGCACCGGATACTTGCCCTGCTGAACGACGCCGCTGCGTTGCGGCAGTCCGCACCCGCGGTACGCGCCCGCGCGGGTGACGCCTTGGCTCCCTTGGGTGATCCGCGCTTCGACCCGCAGAGGTTTTATCTGCCCGCCGACAACTTTCTCGGCTTCGTGCACATTCCGGCCGACCCGGCATTCAGGATCGGCACGCGCAGGTCAAACGTGAAAGATGTCGCCACGATCATCGCCGGTGAAGTTCCAGGGTACGAGATCAATGACACCCCAACACCGACCCCGGAGTTCTATATCGCGCGCTATCCGGTCACGGTGGCGCAGTTCAGGACTTACTGCGAGGTGACCGGGGTCCAGCCCCGCGATGTCGATGCCTTGCGCGACCCGGATAGCCGGCCGGTGCGTTGGGTCGATTGGCGCGAGGCGCTGGCCTACTGCGACTGGCTGACCAAAGCGCTGACAAGCGAACCGGTCTTGGCCGGCAGTGCCGCCGCCCGATTGGTGCGTGAAGGGTCATGGCAGGTGAGCCTGCCGAGCGAGTTGGAATGGGAGCAAGCGGCCCGCGGCGGCCTGGTCGATGCGGTGTTCTCTTGGGGCGACAATCCCGACCCAAACGGCGCCAATGACGCTAACTCGCAGATCCAGTAAACCTCGGCGGTCGGCTGCTTCCCGGCCAACGGGTTTGGTCTGTACGACATGATCGGCAACGTCTGGGAATGGACGCGTAGCCTGTGGGGCACGGATCTGGTTAAGCCTGACTTTGCCTATCCGTACCAGGCGGATGACGCGCGGCGCGAGGCACTGGACGCAGCGAATAAGGTTTACCGGGTCGTGCGCGGCGGTTCGTGGAGCGCCCGTCGAGTCAGCGCGCGCTGTGCCTATCGCAACTGGGATCCTCCCGACTTCCGGCTCGTTAACTTGGGTTTTCGTGTCGTGTTGCGTGCTGCCCCTGTTTCTTCAACTCTGGACTCTGATCACTCTGAACTCTGACACGCTGATCTTCCGATTCCGGAGGGGGTGCGGGGGAGCCTTATTCTGGCTCCCACGCTGGAGCGTCAATGCCATTCAGTGAAGCGCCGACGGGGCGGCTTCTCGTTCCCACGCTCCGCGTGGGAATGCCGGGCTTGCTCTCAGCGTCCGTTATTGGA
>CAYYAY010000127.1:0-11200 GCA_964470155.1 uncultured Lamprocystis sp.
GCGCCTTGGCGTGAGACACTCCGGATCTGAGCCAAGCCGGTGCGGCGGATACGCCCGTTTGAGCGCAATTCGCCACCAGTGTCCGTTCCTCACCGCATCCTACGGTGGTTCTGCGTCATGCAATTGAGCCTCGAACAAGCCGCCGAGCGTCTGGGGAAATCGGTCCGCCAATGGCGCTACCTGATCCACACCCACGCCCTGCGGGCCAACAAGGCCGGCGGGCGCTGGCTGATCGACGCCGCGGACCTGCCGCTCAGCGAACCGCAGCGGGCCGCCGTCGACCGGCGCGAACGCGCCCTGCGCGAGGCGGTCAAGCACTCGCTCGCCGAACCGCTGGACAATCGGCTGCCCACGGTCTTTCTGGGCTTTCGCATCAGGCGTGCCGGCATTGGTCCGGGACCCAAGGCATTGCGCCGGCTGCGCCGCCGGTTGCGCCGGGCCGACGACCTGGACCCGGCGCATCTGGCGCGCAGTCTGCTGGCGTTTCGGGGGATGTGGGGCGCGCTGGGCGGGTGACAACGGTGTTTGACAGTGTCAGTTACATTGACAACGACACTGACAAATTGTCAGTCAGTGTCAAACGTGAACGGACCGCTGCGCGGTCCGTTGAAGAAAGAAAGGGTCGAAGGATCAAAGGGTCAAGGCTGGCGGGGCGCGGCCAAGACGCAGCGGAACCCGACGTTCCGGTTCCGGTACACGGGCTGGATCCCGACCCGGTCCGAGGAGCGCAGGTCCCCGGCCACGAACCAGAAGGCGCCGCCGCGCAGGACGCGCGGCGACCCGTCTTCCCGCTTGTCCGGGGAATAGAAGTTGTCGCACCACTCCAAACAGTTGCCCGCCAAGTCCTCCAGGCCAAACTGCGTTTGCGCCGCACGGAGGAAAAGCCCGACCGGGGAGGTGACCCCGAGACCGGCCTCGCGGCTATTGCAGATCCCGTCCTCCCACTGGCCGCCCCAAGGGTAGTCGTAACCCTGCGGACCGCGGGCGGCGGCCTCCCATTCGCGCTCGTTCGGCAGGCGCGCCCTGGCCCAGTGGCAGCAGGCTTGAGCCTCCCAGAAAGATACGCCAACCACCGGTTGGTTGGGGCCGTTCCAGCGGCGGACTTGCCAATACGCCGGTTCGGTGACACCCGTCTGTTGCAGCCAGGTCCAGCCCTCGTCGGACCACCAACGCCGGTTTGCATAGCCGCCGGCGTCCATGAAGACGCGGTATTGACTGTTGGTCACCGGGTAACGTGAGAGCAGGAAGGGCGCCTCAATGCGGAGCTTCTCGTTCTGGTCGCCGTAGACATAGACTCCAGCCGGAACTTCGACATAGGCCCTGGGATCGCGCAGGTCTTTGATCCGCGGATCGCCAAGGTGGCCCAGACAGAGTCCCAGGGTCTGGCGCGCCTTGACCTCGACCGCGTCGGCGATGGCGTCCAGACAGGTCTGGCGGAAGCCCGTGGCGAGTTCGTCCGGCAAGACCTTCTTCGCGAGACACAGGCCCAGGGCCTCGGCCACGAAGACCGCCGGGGCCGGGTTGACCTTGAGCTTGGCGCGATCGAGTTCCAGCGCGAGGCCGGCCAACAAGTCCAAGGCCGCGGTGGGTGAGGAGCGATGATGGAAGGCCAGGCCGGCGAACAGGAACAGCAGGGTCAACCGCCACTCCGGCACGTCCCAGCGTGACCGGAAGATCTGGTGCAGCGCCGCGTCGTCGCCGCGGTTGCGGGCGATGCGCTCCGCGGCCAGAAACTCCTAGATGCTCAGATGGTAGAAGGCGGCCCGCCGCTGCGACTGCGGCAACAGCAGCCCGGGAGACCATCCGGCCGGATGCGGTCGACCCACTGGGCGAGGGCTTGTTCGAGCTGGGGGCGATGCCAATTGCCGCGTCCGTGGCCGCACTCCATGTTTGGCCACAGGTCCCACAAGGGCACCAGCAGCGGCAGCCGGCCGTGCAGACCCGTGGGTGGCTGCTCCGCGAAGCCCGCGGGCGGCAGTGTTGAATGGCCGACGCCGGGTTCCCCGGCGCTGGCCCGCAGTACCGCCCAGCGACAGAAGGTGGTCTTGCCGGCACCGGCGGCGGCCGGGCAGTAGAGCGACTGGCGGTCGATGCGCTCCAACAGCAGGGCCGGCGGCGGTTGTTCCGGTCGGCCGGCGTGGTTCGCCTGGTTCCTGGCGGACTCCAAGTCCGGCCCCGCCGGGTCGGCGGCCGGCGTCGTCACGGCGGGGACATACACCTGGCTCAGGCGAATCGCCTGGCCTTGCTTCAGGCCCTTGCCGAGCAGGTCGAAATCGGCATAGCGGCGATGCAGCCAGGCGAGATAGGGGGCATGGGCGGACTGGGTTGCGGTGTTGGCGGTTGGCGGTTGGTCCAGGGCGAATTCCACCGCGCCGCCCGACTGGTTATAGTCCGGCTGCCAGGCACCCTGGTTGTGGAGGCGGAACAGGACGCGGACGCACCGGGGCCGGGGATACAACTCGATCCACTGGAATTGGTTGATCTGGTAGCGCCCGAGCAGCCATTCCTGGGCGGAGCAAGGCAATTCCTCGGACTTGCGCTTGCGCCCCGGTTGATATTCCTCGGCCTTGCCGGAATACCCCAGGTCCCCGGTGATGACTACCAGGTCCGGCGCCAATCCGCCTGCGACCTCGGCGGCGATGAATCGGGCCAAGTCGCGCAGCACCGGGTCAGCCTCTCTGGCGCGGTCGGCGCGGAACCGGCAATCGGACAGGTGCAGCAGGCGCACGGGGCGGTCGGTCGCGGTGGCGGACATCCGGTGCTGGTTCTATAGGTGGAAGTGCGGTAAGTGTATCAGTGCCTTACCAAACGGGCCAACGGGTCGGCACGATGGTGGTGAGGGCGGCCGGAATCCGGGCCGCGTCGGCTGCTCCAGCCTGTCCCCCGTGGGAGCGGCGTCCCGCCGCGATGCGGTGCCGCGGTGACCTCGAACGCTGCGGTGACACGCCCGGCCCCATCGCGGCGGGACGCCGCTCCCACAGGGTCACTGTGCGACTTTCACGGTGAGCCTCGACCTCCGGTTTTTTTGTGGTTGGAACGACGATCCAGGCCGACGCGGGGTGGGAGCGTCCTCACGGGAATCATCACTTCGATTACGATTACGACAACGACAACGACAACGACGGAGAAGACAAGCACCAATGACCCATCACCGCTTTCCCCACAAACCCTTCGCCGAGTCCTGCGTCGAGAACCAGGCGCCGATCTTTGCGGTGATCGCGCCGCTGTTCGCCCAGGGGGGCCGGGTGCTGGAGATCGGCAGCGGCACCGGTCAGCACGCGGTTTATTTCGCCGCCCGGCTGCCGCAGGTGATCTGGCAGACCAGCGATGTTGCGGCCCAGCTGCCGGGGATCCGGCTGTGGCTGGCGGAGGCGCAATTGCCCAATCTGCCGGAGCCGCTGCGCCTGGATGTGACCGGCGACTGGCCGTCGGGTCCGGTGGACGGGGTGTTCAGCGCCAACACCGCGCATATCATGGGGGAGCCGGAAGTGGCCCTGATGTTTCGCGGGGTGGGCCGGCTGCTGGCCCCGGGGGCGCTGTTCGCCCTCTATGGCCCCTTCAGTGACGGCGGGCGCCATACCAGCGCGAGCAATGCGCGCTTCGACGCGGCGCTACGGGCGCAGGACCCGCGGATGGGGGTGCGGGATCTGGACGCTCTGCGGCGTCTGGCCGATCAGGCGGGCCTGGACCTGATCGCCGATCACCCGATGCCGGTCAACAACCGGACGCTGGTGTGGCAGCGGCGGGCGGCGGCTGTCGCGGGTCAGGGGTGAGGCGACCGGTGTAGAATTCACCTCGACATCGGCCGCGTAACCCCGGCCTCCTGCTTTCTCCTGCCAAGATTGGTGACTTCCCGTGCTAGACCCCCGCCTGCTTCGTACCGACCTGGATCTGGTCGCCGCTCAACTGGCCCGCCGCGGGTTGCAGTTGGATACCGCCCGTCTCGAGGCCCTGGAGGGTGAGCGCAAGGGCTTGCAGGTGCGGGTGCAGGAGCTGCAGAACGAACGCAATACGCGCTCCAAGGCGATCGGCCGGGCCAAGGCGGCGGGGGAGGATACGGCGCCCCTGCTGGCCGCGGTGGCGGATCTGGGCGAGGGGCTCAAGGCGGCGGAGGAGCGGCTCAATGCCATTCAGCAGGAACTGACCGAGATCGCGCTGAGCCTGCCGAATCTGCCGGATGCGAGCGTCCCGGACGGCCGGGATGAGCGCGCCAACCGCGAGGAGCGCCGCTGGGGCGAGCCGACCCGGTTCGACTTCGCCCCCAAGGATCATGTCGACCTGGGCACGGCGCTGGGCTGGATGGATTTCGACGCGGCGTCCAAGGTGTCGGGCGCGCGCTTCGTCGTGTTGTCCGGACCCCTGGCGCGGATGCAGCGGGCGCTGATCCAGTTCATGCTCGATCTGCATACCCGTGAGCACGGTTACACCGAGGTCTATGTGCCCTATCTGGTCAACGCGGAGAGCCTCTACGGCACCGGTCAGTTGCCCAAGTTCGAGGCCGATCTGTTCAAGGTGCCGGGTGAGAAGCCCCTCTATCTGATCCCCACCGCCGAGGTGCCGGTGACCAATCTGGTGCGCGATGTCATCGTGGAGGCGGACGCCATGCCGCGCAAATGGGTCGCGCATACGCCGTGCTTTCGCAGTGAGGCGGGCTCCTATGGCAAGGATACGCGGGGCATGATCCGTCAGCATCAGTTCGAGAAAGTGGAACTGGTGCAGGCGGTGCCGCCCGCGGAGTCGGCGCAGGCGCACGAGGCGCTGACTGGTCATGCCGAGACGGTCCTGCAGCGGCTGGGGCTGCCCTATCGGGTGGTGACCCTGTGCACGGGGGATTTGGGCTTTTCCTCGCGTAAGACCTATGACCTGGAAGTCTGGCTGCCCGGTCAGCAGACCTATCGCGAGATTTCCTCGTGCAGCAACTTCGGCGACTTCCAGGCGCGCCGGCTGCAGGCGCGCTGGCGCAATCCCGAAACCGGCAAACCGGAACTGCTGCATACGCTGAACGGGTCCGGACTGGCGGTCGGGCGCACCCTGGTGGCGGTGCTGGAGAACTATCAGCAGGCGGACGGGCGGATCGGGGTGCCGGAGGCGTTGCGGCCTTATTTGGGCAGTAGTGAGGTGCTTTGATGATGTCCGGAAGCGGGCTCCTACGGGTTGGTTCTTTCGCGGAAATCACCTCAGTGCGCGGGTGACTGGTTTGCGCGATGCGTCCAGATGCGCCCTGCGCGCTCCCGCCAGGTCCAGGGTCCGCTGAGCGCGCCGTCGGCACCGAACCGCAGTTCGATGGCGCCGGCGACCGCGGTATCGAGCGTGGGGACGGCACGCGCGGCAATGCGTTCCGCAACCACCGCGCTCGGGAATCCGAATGGATTGGCATAGCCGGCGGCGAAGAGCACCAGCCGGGGATTGACCGCGTCCAGCAGCGCGGCCCCCGTCGAGGTCGAACTGCCGTGGTGTCCGGCGACCAATACATCGGCAGCCAGGCCGGTGCCGTACTGTTCGACCAGGCGTGACTCGATGCCGGTGCCGACGTCCCCGGTCAGCAGGATCGCGCGGCCAGCTGTCGCGATCCGCAGGACGCAGGAGGCGTCGTTGCCCGTGAGTGCCTTCACTCCGGCTTGCGGCGCCGGTGGGTGCAGGAACTCAAAGTGCACTCCGGACCAGTCCCAGCCGTCACCCGCCCGGCAGTGCCCGGCGCCCGGGCGCGTCAAGGTTGCCGGCTCGCCGCTGCGCACGCGCCGCACGGGGAGCCGGTCCATGAGCCCCGCCGCCCCGCCGGCATGATCCCGATCCGCGTGACTCAGCACCAGCAGGTCCACCGTGCCGATGCCTTGCGCGGCCAGAAAGGGCGCGACCACGACCGCGCCGGTGCTGAATCCGCTCGGGAAACTGGGACCGGCATCGTAGACCAGGGTGCCCGCCTGGGTGCGGACCACCGCGCTCAGGCCCTGACCAACATCCAGCAGCGTGAACCAGACTTCGCCCGGACCGGGCGCCGCCGGCCGGACCAGGGCCAGCGGCAGCAACAGCGGCAGCCCCAGCCAGCGCCCCGGCAGACCGCGCGGGGCGAGCAACAGCGCCGCGCCGAGAAAGGCGAAGGGCCAGACCCAGGGCGGACCCAGGGGCGGGGCGACGGCGGCCCAGGGAAAGGCGGCGATCCAGGCCAGGGCCGTCAGGCACCAGTCGAGCAACTGTGCGGTCAGGATCAGCGGCAGGCTCAGTCCCGGCACCAGGCTGAGCAGGGCGGTCGCCAGCACCAGCGGAAACAGCAGCAGGGTGAACAGTGGTTCGGCCACCAGATTCACCAGCGGCGCGATGGCCGAGGCGCGGCCGAACTGGAGCAGCAAGAGCGGCAGCAAGCCCAGCGCGACGGCCCATTGTGCCCGTCCCCAGCGGGTCCAGAGGTCGCGGCTGGGCAGGCGCTGCCCGAGATTGAACAGCAGCACCGCCACCGCGGCAAAGGACAGCCAGAACCCGGAGGCCAGCACCGCCCTGGGGTCGACCACCAGAACCGCGATCAGGGCCAGGATGAGGGCGTGCCAGTGCCGCGGCGTCCGCTCCCAGAACAGGACCGCAAAGACCACGGCGGCCATGATCAGCGCGCGCTGGGTCGACACCGAGAAGCCGGCCAGGGCGGCATAGGCCAAGGCGGCGAGGAAGGCGCCGACCGCTGCCGCGCGCGGGGCGGCCAGCGCCAGGGTGAGCCGCGGCCGGCGTGACCAGAGCCAACGGATGAGGAAGAAAGCAACCGCCGCGATCAACCCCAGATTCAGCCCGGAGATGGCGACCAGATGGCTGGTGCCGGTGCGGGTCATGGCGTCCCAGTCGCTCGGCTCGAAGCCGGACTGATCGCCGGTCACCAGGGCCTGGACCAGGGGCAGGGCGCGCGCCTCGCCCAGCACCGCGGCCAGATGGTCATTGAGGTTCTGGCGGGCGCGCGTCAGCCGGTAGGGGCCGGGTCCCGCATCGAGTCGCTCGGCGCCCGCGCCGCGGCGCACACTGCCGGTGGCCTTGATCCCCTGGGCGAAGAGCCAGCGCTCGAAGTCGAATCCGCCGGGGTTGGCGAAGCCGTGCCGCGGTTTGAGCCGCACCGGCAGGCGCCAGCGCTCGCCGGCGCGCAGACGCGGCGCGTCCTCATACCAGGAGATGCGCACCAGACCGGTGAAGGGCAGGGGTTGGCCGTCGGCGCTGGCCTGTTCAACCGCGAAGAGGAAGCGGCGGCCCAGGTCGAGATCGGTGGGCAGCGAGGCGATGCGCCCCTCAATGCTGATGGGCGTGCGGGCGAGCGCGTCCGGAAAAGGATTGGCGAGTTGGAGCGCGGTGTGGGCCTGGGCATAGAGGACACCGGCGCAGAGTGCGGCCAGCGGGCGACAGCTGCGGGGCCGCTTGACCAGGCCGAGCGTGATTGCGAGAACCCCGAGCAGGGCAGCGGTCCAGGCCGGGGGCAGGGTCGGCGTCAGATAGAAAACGCCGATTCCGATCGCGAAGGCCAGCCCCAGGCGCGCCAGGTTGGCCGGATGTTGAGGGCCGTTCGCGGAACTGTCACAGGGTCTCGGTACCATCGGATCCCCGGTCGGTCGGTTTGATCGGCAACCCATGCGGGATTGATTCAAGCCGCCTGAGACGACAGAACCGCGACGTGAAAAAATGGCTCAAACGCATCATGCCCGCGCCGCGCCGGCTGCTGGAGAATCGCCAGTTGTCCGTGTTCGGCAAGTACCTGCATGATCCGCGACTGTGGTATCTGAACCGCCGCTCCGTCTCCGGGGCGGTCGCGGTGGGTTTCTTCATGATGTTCATGCCGCCGTTCGGCCAGATGGTGCTGGCCGCGGCGGCGGCAGTCGTGTTGCGGGTGAACCTGCCGCTCGCGGTGGTGCTGGTGTGGATCACCAACCCGCTGACCATCCCGCCCATGTTCTATTTCGCCTACCTGGTGGGGAGTTGGCTGCTGGGCGTCCCACCCAAGGGGTTCGATCTGGGTTTCTGGACCGACTGGCACAACTGGCGTGCGGTGATGGCGCCGCTGGGGCTAGGCATGTTGGTCTGCGCCGTCATCAGCAGTGCCCTTGGGTATTGCGGGGCACAGGCCCTGTGGCGCCGCCGCCTGGTGCGGGAGATCCGGCGGCGCAAGCAGCGCTATCGGGAACCGGCCGCGGCCTTGTCCGCATCGGCGGTCAGCACGCCGTCGTCCAACCGCCAAATCTGATCCATGCGTCCGGCCAGGCTCAGGTCGTGGGTGACGATCACCAGCGCGGTGCCGATCGCCGCATTCAGTTCCAGCATCAGTTCGTAAACCTGGCCCGCCGTGTGGCGGTCCAGATTGCCGGTCGGCTCATCCGCCAGCAGGCAGGCCGGCCGGGTCACCAGAGCGCGGGCGATGGCCGCGCGCTGGCGCTCGCCGCCGGAGAGTTCGGACGGTTTGTGGGTGCCGCGCCGCGTCAGCCCAACCCGCGCGAGGATCGCCTCGGCCCTGGCCCGCGCCTCGGCCGGCGGCGCGCCGCCGATCAGCAGCGGCATGGCCACATTCTCGACGGCCGTGAACTCCGGCAGCAGGTGGTGAAACTGATAGACGAAGCCCAGGTGTCGATTGCGCAAGCGCCCGCGCCGCGCCTCCGAGAGGTGCCCGATGTCCTGGCCCAGCCAACTGACCCGCCCGGCGGTAGGCCGGTCGAGGCCGCCGATGCAGTGCAGCAGGGTGCTCTTGCCGGAGCCCGATGAGCCGACGATGGCAACCCTGGCGCCGGAGGCCACCTGCAGATTCACCCCGCGCAGCACCTCGACTTCCTGAGGACCCTCGCTGAAGGTCTTCCCGAGCCCTTGGATGTCCAGCACCGGTGGGGCCGCGGCCCCGTCTGCGTCTGGTGTTGGGCTATTCATAGCGCAGCGCCTCGGCCGGCTGGGTGTTGGCCGCTCGCCAGGCTGGATACAGGGTCGCGAGGACGGACATGATGAAGGCCGAGCCGGCGATCAGCACCACGTCCTGCCAATGGACATCGGACGGCAGATCGCTGATGTAATAGATGCTCGGGTCGAGGAAGTGCACGTTGAAGGTGGTCTCGACGAAACCGACGATCGCTTCGAGATTGATGGCGAACAGCACGCCGACGATGATGCCCATCAGGGTGCCCACCAGTCCGATGGCGGTGCCCTGGACGATGAAGATGCGCATCACGGTGCCCGGCGAGGCGCCCAGGGTGCGCAGCACCGCGATATCGGAGCGCTTGTCCGTGACCACCATGACCAGCGCGGAGACGATATTGAAGGCCGCCACCGCGACGATCAGGAACAGGATGATGCTCATCATCCGCTTCTCGACCGCCAGCGCCCGGAAGAAATTGGCGTGGACCTGCGTCCAGTCGACCACGCGATAGACGCCGCCCAGATCCTCGGCGATCTGCAGTGCCGTGCGGGGGGCCTCCCACATGTCGGTGAGCTTGAGCCGGATGCCGGTCACCCCGTCGCCCAGCGCCATCAGCTTGGCCGCGTCGTCCATCTGGATGAAGGCCGCGCTGCGGTCATAGTCCGCCATGCCGACCGAAAAAATCCCGCTCACGGTGAACCGCTTGAGCCGCGGCATGACGCCGACTGGGGTGGCGGTCACCTGGGGGGTGACCACGGTGACCTTGTCGCCCGGACCCACGCCCAGATAGGCGGCGAGCTCTTCACCCAGGATGATGTGGAATTCGCCGGGGACCAGATCGTCCACCGAGCCGCTTTCCATCTCATGGCGCAGGTCCGACACCTGATCCTCATCGACCGGCAGGATGCCGCGCACCAGCGCCCCGCTCACGTTGGAGGGGCCGACCAGCATGGCCTGCACCTCCACGAAGGGTGCGGCGCCCACCACGTCCTGGTGAACGCGGACTTTCGCCAGGCCCTCGCGCCAGTCGGTCATGCCGCCGCCGTAGGGGTCGGACAGGGTCGCATGGGAGGCCATCGACAGGATCCGCTCGCGGATTTCCTGGTGAAACCCGTTCATCACCGACAGCACCACGATCAACGCCATGATGCCGAGCGTGATCCCCAGCATGGAGACCAGCGAGATAAACGAGATGAAATGGTTGCGGCGCTTCGCGCGGGTGTAGCGCAGGCCGATATAGAGGGGGAGGGGATGAAACATGGGGCGGCATTAAACCATAAAGGGCGGCTCCTTGTCCGGAGACGCGCGCCGCTGCAGCAGTTCCACGTTTGGGTGGCCCCAGCCGGCAACGTGTCGGCGGCGAGGCCGATGGCGGCAGTCTTGGCTTGCCGAGCGTTACGTATAGAACTCCAGCGGGCCGATGCGGCGGGGTAACCGGGGGTTCGGCAGTGGCTCAACGGCAGACCGGGGAGTGGCGCTCAACTGCGCACGAACCGCTCCAAGAGCAGGTTCGCGAGGCTCCGCCGTCCGTCGAGGACCGCGAGGACCAGCACCCGGGCGCCCTGCACCCGGTACAGGATGCGCCAGGGGCGCTCGATGATTTCGTGGTACTGAAGGACTCCCAAGGCGCGCAGTTCGGGCACCACCCGGCCGCGTTCGGGATGGATGGCAAGCGTCGTGGCGCACGATTCCAGGCGGTCGAGCACGGCCAGGGCCTGGTCGATGCTGTCTTGGGCGATGTAGCGGACGATCGCCTCCAGGTCACGGCGCGCGGTTGCGGACCAGTCGACCCTTACCCGAGCCACGGGTGTTAGACCGCGTCGTCTGCTCTGGGGCCGGTGAGTTCCCGGCGTAGGTCGCCGAAGATGTCCTCCTGGGCGATGGTCCGCCCCTGGGCGCAATCGGCCTCGCCCTGGACCAGCAGCTTGAGCATCAGGAGGCCCTCGTGCTCCGCCTGGTACTGCGCGTAGTCCTGGACCACGGCGCTGGCGCGGCCGTTCTGGGTCAGGACCAGCACCCCCGGTTCGTCGTGCAAACGGGCCAGCAGGCGGCTGGCGTCGGACTTGAACTCGCTCAGGCTGATGATGGCGTCGGACATCGGGGCTCGCTTCATTCGGACTGAATTGAGGTCGAGTCTAGCACGGAGCGGGGCGGAGTGGCCGGGCGGCGGGTGTGATCAGAATTGATGGGGCCGGGCCTCTCGGTAGGATGGGCAGAGCGAGAGCGATGCCCATTCTCAAGCGTCGCGGTGACCGGATGGGCATCGCTCTCGCTCTGCCCATCCGACGCGCATCTGCGACCACATCACTTTGGATCGCACCCCGGTTGGTTTCGCGGCTT
>CAYYAY010000128.1:0-11099 GCA_964470155.1 uncultured Lamprocystis sp.
CACCCGACCGGTTACCCGCCACGGCTCAACCGAAATCTGACATGAGAGACGTATAGACGAAATAGGGAAAGGGCAGAACGTAGGCACCGGATTGATCTGAACCGGGATAGTCCGGGAAATACAGGGCGGTGACGCCGGCGCCGAGTTCCCATAGGGGCTTTTCTCCGGCATCGGCAAGGCCGGCAAAACAGACCAACAGCAGGGCGGCCGGAGCTGACTGTCGGCGCACCTGAGTCATGGCCCAACTCCGGACCTTTGCAGAGAGGGAAGCGCATGACCGCCGGAGGCCTCGATCTCGACCAGCAGGTCCACTCGACAGACATCGGCCTGCAAGAACACGATGGACACAGGGGCGCCGATAAACCGCAGCAATTCATGGCGTACGCTCACCAAATCTTCCCGGTGTCGGATATACACCTTATAGGCGAGGTCGCCGAGCTGGAATCCGGCGCCCGGACTCCGACGGTTCGCCTCCGCGACGACAGCGGCGATGTTGTGGAGACATTCCCGCGTTTGCGCACCCACATCGCCCACGTGCAAGGTCTGATGACCAACGATGCTGGCAGTACCGGAGATGAACAGCAACGCGCGCCCACGCAGGCTGACCAGTGACGCACGGGAAAAGGTCGGGCTCCGGGGACCGTACTGCTCGGGGTAATGATAGGCACTGATCTGACGTGGGTTTTCGATGCCGACCGGTTCTGCGCGGGCAGCCAGGAAGGCGATCTGGAGCTCACCGCCGGCGGAGCCAAGGGCGCAGGCGGCCGGTACGTTGCCGATGACTGAACGACCATGTGAAAGAAAAGCATGTTGACGGCCGATATTGAACTGGAGGTAACGCTCCAGGTTGTGACTGACGCAATTAACCCCGGGGAAATAGTTCCAAAAGCGCAGGATTGCCTTGTAACCGCGAGCTTCCAGCAGTTCAAAAACGGATTCGAAAGCGGTTTGCGTCGCGGCCTGCAGGGGAGTGCAGGCACCCAGCGCCGTAGTCTCAGCAGTTTCATTGCGCGTCAGACAGCCGAACAGCAAGGTTTCACCCTGGCGGTAATGGATGCCGTGATGGTAGCCGGACGCGAGTACTTCCTCGCTGTACCAGACCTCGCAGCGTGCTTCCTCCCCTTCCAGCAAGGCCATGTCCACCGACAGGAGCGGCAACCCCGCGGCCTCAACAGGAATGACCGGGTGGAAAAAGCAGACGCCGCCGAGCGCACCGGGCGCGCCGTCTCGAGCCTGCCGCAAAAGCCGGGAAACGGGTAGGTAATCCAGTCGCAGAAGATCTCCCGTCGGTTTCATCGGCAGCCGATCTCTTCCGTCTCTTCAACGTAACGGATATTGCGCTTTCGCTGCCGCCAGGCCATGATCGTGTGCTTCAGGTCGGCGACGGCCGCCAGGTAATAGATGACCTTGAATACCAGGACCGAACGCCAGATCGGCGTCCGGCCGAAAATGTCACCGGCCAATACCGACAGCAGCGCCTCCTTCACCCGGAAAACATTACGTGGATGCATGAACATATCGCGCATCGTGGGACTGGTGACACGGTAGATAAACCAGGAGAACTCTTGCGGTCCGTGCTTGATGGCGCGATCAAAGGACCGCAAGGCGTCAGTCGCCTGGTCCGGCTGACGGAGACAGGTATCCGCCGCTTCAGCGCCGGCGAAGGCGCTGTTCATGGCCAGCATGACGCCGGATGAGAACACCGGATCGATGAAGGCGTAAGCATCACCAAGCAATAACCAGTTAACGCCGTGCGTACGATCGCAGGTATAGGAAAAGTTGCCCGTGGCTTCGACCCGCGACACCAATTCTGCGCCCTGAAGCCGTTGCGCGAGGGCAGGGCACATGGGGATGAAATCCAGAAAGAAATCTTTCACCGGCTTGGTACGGGTCTTCATGTAATAGGGCCAGGTGACCACACCGACGCTGGTGATCCCGTCAGCGAGCGGAATAAACCAGAACCAGCCATGGTCGAACCAGAAGATGGTGATATGGCCCTCCTTCCGGCCCGCGTGTCGCAATGCACCCTTGAAGTGCGCATAGAGCGCTGAGCTGTTGTGCTGGGGGTTGCGGTGCTTGAACTTGAATCGGTTACCGATGAAGGTGTCGCGGCCCGAGGCATCGATGAGAAAGCGGCATTGCCAAGTCTCGGTCCGGCCGTCGTCATGTTCCGCCCGGACCATGGCACCCGCATCCTGCGGCAGGAACTCCAGGTCGCGGACGCGACAACCTTCGATGACGTTGGCGCCCTTACGCCCGGCATTGCGGATCAGGATCTCGTCAAACTGCGAACGGCGCACCTGGTAGGCGTGCGGCATCGACTTGTCCCAAGCATCGGCGAATTCAAAGGACTGGCTATGTTCGTGCCAGGGGGACACGAATTCCGCTCCCCATTTCTCTATGCCGATACCCGCAACCTCCGCACGCACGCCCAGTTTGTCGAGGAGCGGCAGGTTGGCCGGCAGCAGCGATTCGCCGATGTGGAAGCGAGGGTGGCGGGCTTTTTCCAGCAGGGTGACCTGGTGGCCTTTTTCAGCCAGTAACGTGGCCGCAGTGGCACCGGCCGGCCCAGCACCGATCACCAGCACGTCACAGCATTGATCGGCGTGACTGGTTTGCATGAGATCAGACCGCATGACGCTTCTCCACTTTCCCCGGCTGGCGGCGCAACCTCGGCAGAGGCCCCGCCGCATGAACTGAAAATCAGACGAATCTCTGCTGGAGGACATCCCGCTGACCCGCGCCGACGCAACCGGGATGCGCATACCCGACGAACTTGACTGAATGCCCGTCTGATCACCCCCCGACCTGGCCCGGCGCACACCCGCACCCTGCTGAGCAGGCGCGTTCAGGCCCAAGATCAAACATGCCAATAGCCTCACAAATCCGGCCCGATGATGAAGTGCAGTCGCGCCGGCGGCAAACCCCAGTTGCTTGGCCCCTGATCCTTGGTCAGGGCAAAGGCCACCGCCAGCCGCACCTGACCGATGGGCGAACGCCACGCGACCTGCAGGCCGACACTTTGCTCGTATTCCAGCGCATAGTCCGGATCGAAGGCATTACCGAAGTCAGTGAACACGGCGGCACTCCAGTTGCCCTTGAGCTGCCGCTCCAACTCCAGACTGCCCACGGCCAGGAAGCGGCCGCCGACCGTCTCGTCGGTGAGCGGATCGATCGGACCCAGCGCGTCGTAGCCCCAGCCGCGGATCGACTGATCGCCGCCGGCATAAAAGCGCCGACTGGCCGGCAGGTCATCCAGACTGCCGGCCCAGGTGGCGCCCAGATCGCCGCGCACGATGAGACGGTAGTTGCTCGACAGGCGCCTGATCCCCTTGAAGTCGACCACGCCGCTCAAGTAGGAGGTTGGTGAAATGAGTCCCCCGACCGAACCGAGAATGGTGTATTTGAGACGGTAACCCTTGCTGGTGTAAAGCGGATCGTCGGCGACCGTCTTGGCCCAGGACACATTGGGCACCAGCTCATTGACCTCATCGGTTTCCACCTCATTGATGGTAAAGTCTTCGTAGCGGTAGTCGATGCCCAGATCGCGCCGCCAGCCGCCCGGGGTGACGATCGATTGGCCGAAGTGGATCAGCCCAATCCAGCCGGAGCGCGTGGTCGTATCGTAATAGGTAAAATTCGGGTTGATCCGCAGATAATCACGCCGGGGGTTGTCGATGGGTATCCGATAGTCTAAGTTGAACTGCGACAGGGCCTGGGACAGGCTCAGCAAGGTACGGAAATTGTGCCCCCACTGATTCAGATAACGGCGGCGCCAGTCCATGCTGATCCGCGGACCGATATCGGTGGCGAAACCCGCGCCCACCCGAAACTTGTTCGCCTTATTGCGCTCCGCGATCACCTCGATCGGCACCACCAGGCTCTCCCCCGTCGGATCCTTGTGCGGGACGATCTCCACCTTGCCGTAGTATTCAGTCCCCAGCAGACGCGATTGCAGGCTCACCAGCCGGTCGGGGTTGTAGACCTCCCCCGGTTTGAAACGCACATAACGGCGCAGCAGATCGTCGGCCAGCAAATCCTGGGTGAAGGTCACCGGACCAAATACATAACGCGGCCCGGTCTCGAGCGCCAGATCGACGACGGCCCCGTTGGTGACCGGATCGACCAGGACCTGATGGCGCACCAGTTCGTAGTCCAGGAAACCCTGAGCGGATGCAGCTTGACGCAACTCAGCCTTCGCCTGCTCGTACTGACTGTGCAGCAGCACGTCGCCGACCTTCATCGGGAAGGTCTTGGGAAAAGCCGGATTGTCCGCCCCGGGGCCGGTCACCTGGTAATTCACCGCGGTGATCTTCACCGGGGCGCCGGGGTCCACCCGGTAATCGGCGATCCAGGCGCCGGCGGGATCGGCCGGCGGCGTCAAGCTGTCCTGAATCCGGACCCGATAGAGTCCGAAGGGAGTCAGAGCCGCACGGATCTGATCCGGGGCCAGGCGGTGCAGGGCCTGCATCCGCGGTTCGGTCAGCGCCGCGTCCTTGCGCTCCTGATAAATGGACAGTTGGGCCAGCACATTGGACTGCTGCTCCCCCGCCAAACCCTGCACCCGGACGTCCAACTTGAGTGCCGCGGCCTCGCCGGCCGCCAACAGCAAGCACAGCAACACCAGCGAGCAGAACAACCGGCGCCGGCCCGGCCGCGCGACGGTCGAGCCGAATGGAGACGGCAAAACATCCCGACAACTCAAGGATCGGCAGCGAGCCGGTTTCAAATCCGCCACGGACTGCGCTCCGGATGAGACAGTCCCCCTATGGTAACAACTCCCGGCCCTGCCGCCACTGCTGAAAACTCGCGGTGCGATACGCCTTGCTGCTGATGTAAGCCATGAGATGACGCAAGCGGTAGAAACCCACCACCGAGTCGACCCGCAAGACCTCCCGACCGCGCTCGTCGAAAAACAGGATCGAGGGCGCGTAGAAGAGTCCGAGTTCAGCCGCCCAATCCCGCGCCGTCATCGGCTTGCCCGCGGGCGTCACCACCGGCGTCGCCGCATGCAGATCGAGCTGCACGCTGTCGAGAGCGGCGAACTGTCCCCTGATCGCCTCCTCCCGCAGGGTTTGGCCATGCAGGACATCGCAGCCATGGCAATCGCCCTGCTCGAAAAAAACCGCGAGCGGCCGCTCGCTCGGGTAACGGCGATCCAGGTTATAGGGGGGCGGCGCGAAAAATGACTCCTCATTGAGATCGCCCTCGTCGAACACCATGCGATTGTCCCCGCGAGCCAGATAGTCGCGGAAAGACTCGCGCTGATGATGGCCGTCCGCCACATACTCCAAGGCGGCACGAAACTGGTAGGGCGGGTAATAGCCGCGCAGACGCAGGGCCACCTTGCCCGCGGCATCGTAGAAAAGAATGGCGGGGGTGAAGTTGGTCTGCTCGCGCTCCGCCAGGGCGCGCTCGGTCAGCCGCTCCCCGCCGATATCAGTCACCTCGTCGATGCCCCACACATCAATGGCGACCACATCGAAGTGCTTGCGGGTGTACTCGACGATATCCGAAGACCCGAAATTCACCGTCATCAGCTTGTGGCAATAGGCGCAGCGGGGCTGGCCGAAATAAACCATGAGCCCTTGTTTACCGGCCGCCACGGCCTCCTTCAGATCCGCGTCAAGGTCGAGAAAGCTCGCCTTGAACCAGGCCGGGTGATCCAGCGGCTCGGCCCGCGGGGTGTCATCGAAACCGTAGACATCCGCGACGTCCACGGCGTCCAACGAGCCTTCAGCCCCCGCGACAGCCCCCACAAGCAGGGCCACGCAGACCAGAACCGCGGCCGGTGAGAGCGAAGATGGCATCCGGGACCTCCGATCAATTCGCTACTTGGGTTGAAGGGACATGACGCGAGTTCCCGGTCAGGACGACGCGGGAAGCAGTGGGCGGTGGCGATCCGGGGCCAGACCCGGCGTCCCACCGGCCCCGGCCGACTCGCGGGCGAGGAAGCGCTCGGTCAGATAGAGCGCGGCGATCGAGCGGGACTCGTCGAAATCCTCGCGGGCCAGCAGCGCATCGAGCCGATCGAGACGCCAGGGAATGACCTCGATCAGCTCCGGCTCGTCCCCCGGCAGACGGCTCGGATAAAGACCGCGGGCGAGCACGATCAGGCTGCGGTGCCCGATATACCCCGGCACCAGCGAAACCCGGCCGAGCACCTGCAAGTCGCGCGCGGCATAGCCGGCTTCCTCCTGACATTCGCGATTGGCCGCGGCCAGCGGGTCCTCGCCGGGCTCGACGATGCCTTTGGGCAGCCCCAGTTCATAGCGGTCACTCCCGGCCCCATACTCGCGGATCAAGAGCAGAGTCCGGGCATCCAACAGCGGCACGATCAGCACCGAATCGGACCCGCCGGGGATGCGCTCGTAGGTCCGTCGGCTGCCGTTGGCGAACTCCAGGTCCACTTCCTCGACGCGGAACAGGCGGCTCTCGGCGACCAATCGCCGGGCCAGAATCTTGGGCTTTGCAGACACGCGGGTGGCTCCGTTATACAGAACGGTTTTGAGTTTTCGGTTTTTCGTTTTTCGTTAAGGATTATCGAACATCGGGTTACGAAAAACGAGAAACGAAAAACCAACAACGACGGGTATAAGTGGGGCAGCGCGCCGCGCGGGCCTGAACATCAATGCGCATGACGACCGGGGACAAGGCCATCACCATGATCGATTGGGACTGTATCGACAACTGTTTTCTGGACATGGACGGCACCTTGCTGGACCTGCATTTCGATAACCACTTCTGGCGGGAACACGTTCCCCGGCGCTACGCCGAGGCGCGCGGGTTGACCCTGGACGCGGCCAAGACCGAACTGCGCGGACGCTACCGCGACCGCGAAGGGACGCTCAACTGGTACTGTATCGACCACTGGAGTCAGGAACTCGGCCTGGATATCGCGCTGCTCAAAACGGAGGTGGACCACCTGATCGCTGTCCACCCCCATGTCGCCGACTTCCTGGAGGCCGTCGCCACCCGCGGCAAGCGCCGTGTCCTGGTGACCAATGCCCACCAGAAATCACTGGCGCTCAAGCTGGACCGCACGCGCCTGGCCCATCACTTCGACCGGATCATCAGCGCCCATGACCTGGGTTTGCCCAAGGAGGACCCGGCCTTTTGGACCCTGGTACAACAGGTCCTGCCCTTCGATCCGGCCCGCACCCTGTTTGTCGATGACAGCCTGAGCGTCCTGCGCGCCGCGCGGTCCTATGGTCTGGTTCACCTCATCGCCGTACTGGAACCGGACTCACACGAGTCGCGGCGCACGACCGACGAGTTCGCGGCGATCAGCAACTTCGCGGACCTGCTGCCGGGGCTCCAGCAACGCCAAATGTAAGGGCCGCATGCGATTCATGACTCCGAGGTCTCGCCGAGCGGCTCGCGTGACGCCTGCTCCGTCGGCTGGGTTTCGCCCGCTACCCCGGCAGGCTTGCGACGCCGCCGGCGACGACGCTTTTTCGCCGGCTCGCCGCCCGCCTCGACCGGCGCGGCGGGTGTCGCGGACGGCACGGCGATGGATTCGGCCGGCACCGCCGGGATCACCGGGATCGCTGCCGCCGCGGTTCCGGGCGGCGGGGGCGAGGTCAGCGCGGCCTGCTCGGGCATCCGCCGCCGACGGCGTAGGGTGCGCACCGGGAGCTGATCCGGATTCAGATCCAGGGCCGTATCCGGGTTCAGATCAGTGGCAGCCAACACCGGATCCGCAAAAAAAATCGGGCCGGCCACCGGCTGCTCCGCCGCTTGGACCTGAGTCTGAACCTGAACCGGCGTCAACTCAGTGGTTTGAGGCAAACGCCGGGGGCGCTCGGACCTGCCCGATCCGTCACGACGACGGTCGCCGCCGGCCCCGCGCCCGTCGCGGGGAGCGGAGCGCGGCCCGGACCGACCGCCATCGCGGGGACCGCGCCCGTCGCGCCCGTCGCCGCGATACTCGCGATCTTCGCGTTCCGGACGCAACCGGCTCCGGGGGTCGATCTCCGGCAGCAAGGCCGCGTCCACCGGCGCCACCGGGATCTTGGCGCTGACGAACCGCTCGATGTCCGGCAGACAAAAGGCATAGGTTTCGCAGACGAAGCTGACCGCATCCCCGGCCGCGCCGGCCCGGGCAGTGCGGCCGATGCGGTGCACATAGTCCTCCGCATCCTCGGGCAGGTCATAGTTGACCACGTGGGTCACATCCGGAATGTGCAGTCCACGGGCCGCCACGTCGGTCCCCACCAGGACCGGCAACTCGCCGTCGGTGAACTGCTTCAGGAGTTTCAGGCGCTTCTTCTGCGGCACGTCGCCCGAGAGCACGGCGGTATTGATGCCGTTGCCCTGCAGAAACCCCCAAACCCGGTCGGCCTCCCGCTTGGTGTTCACGAACACCATGACGCGCGGATCTTCCCACCCCCGCACCAGACCGATCAGCAGGGGAATTTTCTCGGAATTCGCGGTCATGTAGCAGACCTGGCGCACCCGGTCGGCCGTGACGTGCTCGGACTCGATCTTGACCAGTTGCGGCTGGTTCATATGCTCATAGGCAAGCTCCAGGACCCGGTAGGACAGGGTCGCGGAGAAGAGCATCCCCAGGCGCTCTTCAGGGTGGGGCATATGCCTGAAAAGAAAGCGGATATCCTTGATGAAGCCAAGATCGAACATGCGGTCGGCTTCATCCAGCACCACCACCTCGACGCGGTTGAGGCGGTAGACATGCTGCTTGTAATAGTCGATCAGGCGGCCGGGGGTGCCGATCAGTATATCGACGCCGGCGGCCAGATCGTCGCGCTGCTGCTGGTACCCGGTGCCGCCGAACACCAGACCGACGCGGAAACCGGTGTGGCGGGCGAGCAGCAAGGTGTCATTGTGGATCTGGACCGCCAGCTCTCGGGTCGGGGCCACGATCAGCGCACGCGGCTGGGATTGCTCGGCGGACGGCGCCGGCTGGGAGGCCAGGAGCCGCTCCAGAATCACCAGCAGAAAGGCGGCGGTCTTGCCGGTACCGGTCTGCGCCTGGCCGGCAACGTCCTGACCTGCCAACGCAATCGGCAGCGTCGCGGCCTGGATCGGCGTACAGTAGGAGAAACCGGCGTCGGCGAGACCCTGCAAAATGCTCAGGTCAAGATCGAAGCTGTCGAAGCGCTTCGTCGTCAGGTGTGTCTCAGTCATTGAAATCCTAAGGGCTTCGGTGTGCGGACCTCACCGGCGGCAAGGCTTGCAAATTCTTTTCGCTTTGGATCAAATAGCATCTTAACCCTTGGGCCAATCCCTGCGCCAATTCACCCGCCCTCGGCCTGCTCCGACACGACCACGACCTGACCCGGTAAACAACCGACAGCAGCCGAGCAAGCCGTCCGACCGGACGCGCACGATGCGCCGCCCGCGGACCTCGCGGCTTGGTCCCCCAGCAGCCACGCGAACAACCAACCGGAGCGAACTTCAGTGAGCGACAGCATCGTCCATGTGACCGATGACTCTTTTGAGGACGAGGTACTGAAATCTCCCCAACCCGTCCTGGTGGATTACTGGGCCGACTGGTGTGGGCCCTGTAAAATGATAGCCCCGGTACTCGACGAGATTGCCAAGGACTACGCCGGCCGACTCAAGGTCGCCAAGCTCAATATCGATGAGAATCAGGCAACTCCGCCCCGCTACGGCATCCGCGGCATCCCGACCTTGATGCTGTTTCGCAAAGGCGAGGTGGAGGCGACCAAGATCGGCGCGGTCTCCAAGTCGCAACTCACCGCCTTTATCGACAGCAATCTCTAGACACGAGACAGGGGCCACGGAACACGAAATGCATGCCGTGGTCCCCGTCGTCGCCGGTTCCTGAGGTTCGCGTCGCGGCGCGTACGGATGCGACCGACCCTCGAACAATTCCACGCGGCGTTCGTTCGGACGCCCTCTCCCAGGTACGCGGTTGCCTCCCGCCGTCTTCATGTTGACGCCGACCCATCGCGAGGCACCGCGCACCTCCCCCTGACCCTGCCTGACGAAGAGCGTTCATGAACTTAACCGAATTAAAGAAGTCGCCGGTGCCCGAGTTGGTCGAGCTGGCGCAGTCCATGGAGATCGAAGGCGTCGGCCGCTCCCGCAAACAGGACCTGATTTTCGCCATCCTCAAGGCCCAGGCCAAACGCGGTGAGGATATTTACGGCGACGGCGTCCTGGAGATACTGACCGACGGCTTCGGCTTTCTGCGCTCCGCGGACGCCTCCTACCTGGCCGGCCCGGACGACATCTATGTCTCCCCCAGCCAGATTCGCCGCTTTGCCCTGCGCACCGGCGACACCATCTCGGGCAAGATTCGACCACCCAAGGACGGCGAGCGCTATTTTGCGCTGCTCAAGGTCAACGACATCAACTTCGACCGGCCCGAGAACGCCAAATCGAAGATCCTGTTCGAAAACTTCACCCCGCTGTTCGCCCAGAAGCGGCTCGGGCTGGAGATCGGCAACGGCAGCACCGAGGACATCACCGCCCGCACCATCGATCTGGTCGCCCCCATCGGCAAGGGCCAGCGCGGTCTCATCGTCTCCCCGCCCAAGGCCGGTAAGACCATGATGCTGCAAAACATCGCCCAGTCCATCGGCCACAACCACCCGGACTGCTACCTGATCGTGCTGCTGATCGACGAACGCCCGGAAGAGGTCACCGAGATGGCCCGCTCGGTGCGCGGCGAGGTCATCTCATCCACCTTCGACGAGCCCGCCACCCGCCATGTGCAGGTCGCCGAGATGGTGATCGAGAAAGCCAAGCGTCTGGTGGAGCACAAGCGCGACGTCGTCATCCTGCTCGACTCCATCACCCGGCTTGCCCGCGCCTACAACACCGTGGTGCCGTCCTCCGGCAAGGTGTTGACCGGCGGCGTGGACGCCAACGCGCTCCAGCGCCCCAAGCGCTTCTTCGGCGCCGCGCGCAATGTCGAGGAAGGCGGCAGCCTGACCATCCTCGCCACCGCCCTGATCGACACCGGCTCACGCATGGACGACGTCATCTACGAGGAGTTCAAGGGCACCGGCAACATGGAAATCCACATGGACCGGCGCATCGCCGAGCGGCGCATCTTCCCCTCGATCAACATCAACCGCTCCGGCACCCGCCGCGAGGAACTGCTGATG
>CAYYAY010000129.1:0-10619 GCA_964470155.1 uncultured Lamprocystis sp.
TGCGTGGTTCGTCATTCCGGTTTGGATGCCGGAATCCAGGGCCAGGCAGGGCCAGTGCTCAAAAGCTTGGGCGGTGTGCCGGCTGAGGGTTACCGTCCTTGCCACTGGGTCCCGGCCCCCTTGCCGGGACAACGGCGATCGCGGTTCAAGAGAACCCCAACCGTTCATGCTGGTACACTACGGCCGGCCGCGGCGACATCAGCCCGGTGTGCGTGCGGCGGACGGCCCAGGCGCCGGGTCCGCGCTGAACGCGTGATCGCCACCCGATCGAATCCCTTGGAGCCTCACCATGCATCAGCCGTCTCGCTGGCTTGCCGCCCTGGCCCTGGCTGTCCTGTCCCTGGGTCTGACGTCCGCGGGCCGGGCGGATACCCTCGCGGATGTGAAGCAGCGCGGGGTGTTGCGCTGCGGCGTCAACGGCGAGTTGCCGGGGCTTTCCGATAAGGATGCGAATGGCGTCTGGAGCGGGCTGGACGTGGATTTTTGCCGGGCGGTGGCGGCGGCCGTGCTTGGTCACAAGGACAAGGTGGATCTGGTGCCGATCTCGACCGCCAACCGGTTCGACGTGCTGAACGAGGGCGAGATCGATCTGCTCTCGCGCAACACGACCTGGACGCTGTCGCGCGATCTCGATCTGGAGATCGTCTTCGTCGCGACGCTCTATTACGATGGTCAGGGCTTCATGGTCCACCGTGACACCAACACCCTGAGTGCGTTGGAACTGAACAAGAAGTCGATCTGCGCCCTGGCGGATACCACCGGGCCTGACGCCGCGCGCGCCTATTTCAGTCTTCATAGCAAGGAATTGGACCTCAAGCAGTTCCCCGACATCAAGACCGCGACCAAGGCGTACCTGGACGGGACCTGCTACGCGCTGACCGCCGATCACTCCCAGCTCCATGCGGTGCGTGCCGCGCTGGGCAATGAGAGTGCCCACCGCATCCTGCCCGAGGTAATCTCCAAGGAGCCGCTGGCACCCGCGGTGCGGCGCGATGACGCCCGCTGGTTCGATATCGTGCGCTGGACCCTGTTCACGCTGATCAACGCGGAGGAGGCCGGCATCGACTCCAAGAACGTGGATCAGGTGCGCGCCCGCGCCCAATCCGCCGACCTGCGCCTGCTGCTTGATGTGGACGGCGCCAGCGGCAAGTTGCTTGGGCTGGATCACGGCTGGAGCTACCGGATCATTGATCAGGTGGGCAACTATGCCGAGGTCTTCGAGCGTAACCTGGGAGAGGGGTCGGCGCTCAAGATGCAGCGCGGCTTGAATGCACTGTGGTTGAACGGGGGTATCCTATATGCCCCGCCCGCCCGCTAGGGAGACCGCGGGCTGACCTGCCGGGGCCGCGATCTGCCCCAGCCGGTTGCATTGTGGTGAAACCTGTGTCGCGACGACCAATAACCGAGTTTCCGTCATGCCGCTGATCAAGCCTTTCGCCGGTTTGCGCCCGGCCCCCGGCCGTGCCATCGAGGTCGCTGCCCCGCCTTATGACGTGATGAACGCCGACGAGGCGCGCACCATGGTCAGGGGCCGGCCCTGGAGCTTCCTGCATGTGTCGCGTCCGGAGGTCGATCTCCCGCCGGATACCGATCCTTACGCGCCGGTGGTCTATGCCAAGGCGCGGGAGAACCTGGACGGGATGCTCGCCGCGGGGGTGCTGGTGCGCGATCCGGCGCCGCGCTATTACTGCTATCGCCTGACCATGGGCAGCCAGGTGCAGACCGGTCTGGTGGCCGCCGCCTCGGTGGCCGCCTATGACGCGGAGCGGATCAAAAAGCACGAGTTCACCCGCCCGGTGAAGGAGGATGACCGGGTGCGGCAGATCGACGTGCTCAATGCCCAGACCGGCCCGGTGTTCCTGGTCTATCGGGCCACGCCGACCATCGACGCCGTGCTGGCGCGGGTGAGCGCCGCTGTCCCGGAAGTGGATATCGTCGCCGCCGAGGGGGTGCGCCACGAACTCTGGCCCATCGCCGATCCGGCCGTGATCGATGGGCTGACCGCCGCCTTCGAGGCGCTGGATGCGCTCTACGTGGCGGATGGCCATCACCGCTCCGCCGCCGCCTCGCGGGTCGCCGGCACGCGCCGCGCCGCCAATCCGCACCACAGCGGGGCCGAGTCCTATAATTTTTTCCTATCGGTGATTTTCCCCCATGATCAGATGCAGATTCTGGCCTACAACCGCCTGGTGCGTGACCTGCACGGACTGACTCCGGACGCCCTGATGGAGCGTCTGGCGGTCCCCTTCGCCGTCGAGGGGGCGGTCGGGCCGGTGCAGCCGGAGTGTCCGGGCGTGTTTGGCATGTATCTGGGCGGTCATTGGTACCGACTCGCGCTGGACCCCGCCCGCATCCCCTATGATGATCCGGTCGGCCGGCTGGACGTCAGTCTGCTGCAGGACCATCTGATCGAGCCCCTGCTGGGCATCGTCGACCCCCGGCGCGATGAACGGATCGACTTCGTCGGTGGGATTCGCGGCCTGGCGCCGCTGCGTGCGCGGGTAGATTCGGGCGAAATGGCCGTCGCGTTCGCCCTGCATCCGACCGGTATGGAGGATCTGATGGCGGTCGCCGACTGCGGTGAGGTGATGCCGCCCAAGTCCACCTGGTTCGAGCCCAAGCTGGCGGATGGGTTGGTCAGTCACGTACTGGACTAGCCGCCGTCGGCGGTCAGCGGCCAGCCGCCGGCGGAATGACCCGTCGGCGCTGGCGAATGGCGGCTGGCAACTGGAGGCTTCCCCATGGTCAAACCCGTCTACAACCTGCCCGCGCCGGACATCGGCGATGATGACGCGATCCGCCATTGGCTGGACAACCTCGCGTGCAACTACGGAACTGAAGATCTCAAGCTGATCGCCGGGGCCTGCACGGCCCTGACCCGCTGTCGCGGCGACCGCCGGATCGAGACCGGCGAGACCCATGTACGCCATGTCCTGTCCACCGCGGACATCCTGGCGCGGTTGCGCATGGACCACGAGACGGTGATCGCCGCCCTGCTCAATGGCTGTATGGATCAGGGCGATCTGACCGAGGTCAAGCTTGCCGACCGCTTCGGTTCGGGGATCGCCCGTATGGTCGGCGATCTGGCGCGGATCGGTCAGATCGCCAATGTCGAGTCGATCATCGCCGCCAAGGATCAGCAGGAGCATGAGGAGAACCTGCGGCGCCTCTTGCTCGGCATCGCCGAGGACGTGCGGGTGGTGTTGGTGGTGCTGGCTGAACGGCTGCACCTGATGCGCGCCATCAAGGATTTGGAGCCCGAGCGGCGCGCCCGGATCAGCCGCGACACCCAGCGCATCTATGCCCCGCTGGCCAACCGACTGGGCATGTGGCAGGTCAAGTGGGAACTGGAAGACCTGGCCCTGCGCTATCTGGAGCCGGCTGAGTATGCGGCCCTGGTCCGCGCCATCGCCGAGCGGCGCGAGGAGCGCCAGCAATACATTCGGGACATCATCGCCACCCTGCAACAGACCTTCGCGGAGGCCGGGATCAAGGCGGAAGTCACCGGCCGGGCGAAACACATCTACAGCATCTGGCGCAAGATGCAGCGCAAGGGCGTCGATCTGGGTGAAATTTTCGACCTGCGCGCCGTCCGCGTGCTGGTGGATACGGTCGCCGACTGCTATGCCGCCCTGGGGCTGGTCCACGGGCTCTGGCGGCACATCCCCAAGGAATTCGACGACTACATCGCCAGCCCCAAGGGCAATCTCTACCAGTCGCTGCACACCGCGGTCATCGGCCCCGGCGACAAGCCGTTGGAGATCCAGATCCGCACCCATGAGATGCACCGTCATGCCGAACTGGGGGTAGCGGCCCACTGGGCCTATAAGGAGGCGAAGAAGGGTCACGACGCGGAGTTTCAGCGCCGCATCGTCTGGATGCGCAACTTCCTGGAACTCAAGAGTGAGGGCGAGGACGCCACCGATATCCTGGAGCGCTTCAAGTCCGAGTTCGAACCGGTGCACATCTATGTGCTCACCCCTCAGGCCAAGGTGATCGAACTGGCAAAGGGTGCCACGCCGCTGGATTTCGCCTATGCCGTGCACTCGGAGATCGGTCACCGCTGCCGCGGCGCCAGGGTCAATGGGCGGATCGTCCCGCTGAGCTACACACTCAACAGCGGCGAGACGGTCGAGATCCTCACCCAGAAGAACGCGACCCCCAGTCGGGACTGGCTGAGTCCTCACCAGGGGTATCTCACCACCGCCCGGGCGCGCAACCGGGTGCGCCAGTGGTTCAAGCAGCAAGACCACGATCTGCACGTCCAGCTTGGGCGCACCGCCCTGGACAAGGAATTGGTGCGTCTGGGCATCGTCGAGAAGCTCCAGCTCGATCAACTGGCCGTCCGCAACAATTTCAAGCGCGCTGACGATGTTCTGGCTGCCCTCGGGCGGGGCGATCTGGCGGTGGGTGTGGTCGCGCGTCAGGTGGGCGAGCCGCGTTTCCAGGACGGCCGGGAGTCTCGGGAGAGCCGGGGGGAAGCGCGTGAACCGGAGTCGCGCAACCGCGCGCCGACCAAATCGGGCACCGGTGCCGGAGACGTCGTGGTCGAGGGGGTGGACGACCTGCTGACGCAGATCGCCAACTGCTGCAAGCCGGTACCCTATGACGCCATCGTCGGCTTCATCACCCGCGGGCGCGGGGTCACCATCCATCGGCGGGACTGCTCCAACGTCCGCCATCTCCCGGCCAACGAGGCCGACCGACTGGTGCGGGTGCGCTGGGCTCACCAACCCGCGGATGCCGCGTATCCGGTCGACATCCTGGTCATCGCGGCGGACCGCAAGGGGCTGCTGCGCGACGTCTCATCGGTCTTTGCCGATGCGGACGTCGACGTGATCGGCGTCAACACCCACTCCGAGCGCACCACCGACACCGCGGCCATGCGGTTCACCGTCGAGGTGCGGGATATGGAGCAACTGGAGCACCTGCTCGCCAAGCTGGCGCAGACGCCGGATGTGCTGGAAGTCCGGCGGTCTTATTGATGTCAACGGATATGGCTCGGCTCGTCCGCGGTCAGGTAGGCCTCTTCCTCCGGCGTCAGATCGACCTCGTCGAAACCCGTCAACATCGGGGCTACATGCGCCGCGAACGAATGTCCGATGGTCAACATGTATACATGAATGACGACGAAGGTCAGGATCGCATAGGCCGTGGCGGTGTGGATCAGGGCCACCCACTCCAGTCCGGCGGCGGCGAAGCGGACGTCGCCCCAGGCGAAGTAGAAGAGATAGATCAGCCCCGAGATCCAGATGGCCGGGAACAGCACCAGCTTGAGCGCCAGGTACGCGATGGCCTGCAGTGGGTTGTGCTTGCGCCAATAGGCTTTCCGGTAAGGATGACGTTCGCCCTGGAAAATCCCGTAGGAATAGAAGCGCAGCACCTGCCCCAGCCCCTCCGCGGTAGGCACGTAGTGCTTCCAGTTTCCGGTCGTGAACAACCAGAAGGTGGAAAGAATCCACAGCGCCAGCAGCGCCAGGGCGGCCAGCGTATGCAGCGTCACGGCGATGTCGAAAGGCATCGATACGTAAAGCCCGTGGATGGCAAACCCGGTGACCAGCATAGTCATGATCAGGGCCATCTGGGTCCAGTGCCAGAAACGCTCGAATATCGTAAAAATCAGAACGCGGCGGGTGGCCATCAGTGATTCTCCCCCTTGTGGTGTTTGCGAAGCAGGTGGCGCATCAGGCCGTGAGCCAAGGTTCCGCCGATCGTGCCCGACACCAGTAAAACGCCGACCAGATCCAGCCAGTAGCTGCGGTCCCGTCCCGGCAGGTAGACACCTTCCACCGCGGCCAGGCGGCCGTGCTGGGAATGGCACTCGCGACAGGCCAGCGCCTCCTCCTTGGGGGCGACCATGTGGGTGATGGGCCAGTAGGAAATGGTCTCCAGGAATCCGAATTGGCCGGAGTAGGGCAGCCCGAAATCTTTCATGCCGCGTGCGATCGACTTACCCATGTCATAGTTGCCCCAATACGACTCGTTGTCGTCGCCCCACAGGTGCGTGTAGACCAGAGTGCCGTTGCCGGTATCGAAGGGCATCCAGGTGTGCATCCGCTTGAAGGGCCAGATGCGCGAGCGGATGTCTTCACGACTGCCGTCGAACGCATTGATGGCGATCGGCTGCTGGTTGGTATCGAAGCGGGTGTCGATGGTGGTGTAGTGCATCTGGCCGTTGAACCAGGCGTATTCGGGGACGACGTTCTCGGCGTAGGTGAAGTTGCCCTTGATCGACTTGTAGGTGTAGCGCTCCTGGCCGTTGCCCTGGAGATACCCCTCTTCATGATAGCCCTCGCCGTTTTTGGTCTTGCCCGCGGTACGCCAGTCCCAGTCCACCATGGTGGCCACGCCGCCGCGGGCAAAGGCCGGGATATGGCAGGTCTGGCAGGCGACCGAGGCCACGTGATGATTGAGTTTGCGGTGTTCGATCGAGCCGCTCTGATGCGGAGTGGTGCCGTGACAGGACTCACAGGTGGCCACGTCGCGCCGCTGACCGGGCTTGCCCTGGCCCTCCTCATCCTTGGCGATGACGTCGTAGCGGCTGCCGGCCCACACATGATCTTTGGTGACATGGCAGGCGGTGCACGCGAAATTCAGGCCCTGGGGCGACATGTGGATATCCAGGTCGCGGGGTGGGCTCTTGAGGGCGGACGAGAGATCGCCGTGCTTCACGTTGTCGCCGCCGCCGCCGTTGAAATGACAGCCGCCGCAATTGGCGCGCTTCGGCAGTTCCACGCGCTGCGCGACAAAGCTCAGATCGATGACCGGTTTACCCTCGAACATCACCGAGCAGGCCGGATTACCGGTACTGTTGGGCGTCTTGTAATAGGTGCCGGTGCTGTCGTGGCAAACCAGGCAGTCGATGTTACCCTCGTTGGTGAAATCGAAGCTCTCGTCCTTCCAGCCGTAGCCGGCGTGGCACTGCGCGCACATGCCCTCGTTGCCGCGGGCATTGGTGCAGAAGTTGTTGATCAGATATTTCTTGCCCAGTTGCTGGTTGGTCACCGGGTCCTTGTAGTCCCAGGTCCAGTGAATATTCTTCATGAAATGCTTGCCGGTCTCGGTGTGGCAACTCAGGCACGCCTTGGTGACCTCCGGACCGGAGGCGAACGGCTTCTGCAAAACCTCGAACTTGCGGTGGTCGGCGGTGCCGCCGGTCAGGGGGCCGGACACCTGCGGGTTGGTGTCGACCACGACGGGCGGCGTTGGCCAGTTGGTGCGGGCCTGGGCAGGCGCGAGCGCGACGGACATCAGTGCCAGGCTGAGCAAGATGCCGGGTAGAACATGCATGGTGGTTCTCCTCGTCTTATGGTTCGGTGTCCGGCAGCGCGCCCCGGATCAGGGGCGCGCGCAGTGTCGGAGCGACCGCGTGATGATGCAACGAATTCTTCACGGATTCACTGATCTTGAGCAAGCAGACGGGGCATACTTGTCTTGCGCGGAGGTCCATCTGCAGGTTTCGTGAGGAACCCGCAAAAAAGGCGGTGGCGAGCGTCGTGCGGGAGACCCTTTGCCCCTTTCCCCGGCGGCCGTTTCCGCAAGGTTCGCCATGGCGGTCGAGATGAGCCGCACTTGCTGTCCTCACACGTACGGTGAAAGGGCGGCCGAGCGCGTACTGGTGTAACCGACGCCGGGTCTGAATCCACGCCCGGCCGATGGCCGGGCGGGCATTGATCATCGCTCCGGCCACAAGAACACTGGAGGTCGAGGCTTTACCACGTCAGTCGCGCAGCGACCCTGTGGGAGCGGCGTCCCGCCGCGATGGGGTCGGGCCTGTCACCGCAGCGTTCAAGATCACCGCGGCACCGCATCGCGGCGGGCCGCCGCTCCCACAGGGGCCATTCATCGTCCCGGGGTGGCTGATATTCCTTCCATGGCCGTTAGCCGCACCCACGGCCGCGCGGATGCGACGTCGATCGGCTAACGGCCATGGAAGGCCGCTCTGCCACCACTGAACATGAAAATTGTGTCAGGCTAACGGGGCGCTTCCCTGTCTGTTGGTCGTTCTCGGTCATCATTGCTAAAAAAAATTTATTAACAGGTGTTTGCAGCTACTTTCATGGTCAAGCCTCGGCCTCCGATGTTCCTGCGGCCGGAACGACGATCAAGGCCATGCTCGACGCCGGCCTGGTCGGTGTCTATCCGCGGTGCGTTTCAATCCGCACGCGGCCGATTGGCCGTGTGATGCGCCTCGTACTTGTAGGTAATCCCTTGCAAGCACAGGTTTCAATCCGCGCCCGGCCGATTGGCCGGGCGATGCGGACCGCCGTCGACCTCGACCAACTCGATCCCATGTAAGTTTCAATCCGCGCCCGGCCAATTGGCCGGGCGATGCCAGACGACAGAAGCGAGACCAAGACGGGATCCATGTTTCAATCCGCGCCCGGCCAATTGGCCGGGCGATGCCTCGACCTCCATGCGCGGCAGTTGCTGCATGTCGGAGTTTCAATCCGCGCCCGGCCAATTGGCCGGGCGATGCCGGCGTGCGTCGCTGAACTGCTGCGGCGCGCGATGGTTTCAATCCGCGCCCGGCCAATTGGCCGGGCGATGCCCGTGATGGTGGTGATGTTTCGGCGCGCGCAGGAAAGTTTCAATCCGCGCCCGGCCAATTGGCCGGGCGATGCCAGGGCCGCCGCTTGATCGCTCGGCGACGCAAAGGGTTTCAATCCGCGCCCGGCCAATTGGCCGGGCGATGCCGCAGCGGATGGATACCCGGCGTAATGAGATGACGGTTTCAATCCGCGCCCGGCCAATTGGCCGGGCGATGCCTACCTGGAAACGTCGTGACCCCGCCGATCCAATTGTTTCAATCCGCGCCCGGCCAATTGGCCGGGCGATGCACTTCACCGAGGACGCCAAGCTCACCGACCTCGCGTTTCAATCCGCGCCCGGCCAATTGGCCGGGCGATGCAGGCAGGATGGGGATTGTGACGGGGACGGTATCCCGTTTCAATCCGCGCCCGGCCAATTGGCCGGGCGATGCCCGTCCAAGTGGCTGGCCGATCCCGCCTATCGGGGTTTCAATCCGCGCCCGGCCAATTGGCCGGGCGATGCCCGTCCAAGTGGCTGGCCGATCCCGCCTATCGGGGTTTCAATCCGCGCCCGGCCAATTGGCCGGGCGATGCTGACGAGTACGCGCATGGGCATCACGCAGTTCACGGTTTCAATCCGCGCCCGGCCAATTGGCCGGGCGATGCACCAAATTGTATCCGGCCAATACTTCAGCAATTTCGTTTCAATCCGCGCCCGGCCAATTGGCCGGGCGATGCGCAAGTCGAGACCGAAAACCTTGGTGCCCTGTTCAACGTTTCAATCCGCGCCCGGCCAATTGGCCGGGCGATGCTTTCGATGAGGCAATCGCCTGGGCGATTGCTCGAGTTTCAATCCGCGCCCGGCCAATTGGCCGGGCGATGCTCATGGGCGCAACGTCGATCCCGCCTTGTTCCAGGTTTCAATCCGCGCCCGGCCAATTGGCCGGGCGATGCCATCGGCACCCCATGGCACTTGGCTCCTTACGAGGTTTCAATCCGCGCCCGGCCAATTGGCCGGGCGATGCCATATGTATGTCGGCGATTCGGTCTAACTAGATTTAGTTTCAATCCGCGCCCGGCCAATTGGCCGGGCGATGTAGTTCTCCTACGTTGCTGGTTAGCACTTGCACTAGGTTTCAATCCGCGCCCGGCCAATTGGCCGGGCGATGCGCGCTACCAGCGCCGCCCGCCGGACGCGGAGCCCGTTTCAATCCGCGCCCGGCCAATTGGCCGGGCGATGCGGCAGGCAACCGCGCAAAGGCCGCGGCTACCCGGTTGTTTCAATCCGCGCCCGGCCAATTGGCCGGGCGATGCGATAGGGATATCACAACCAGCAGCCATAACGCATTGTTTCAATCCGCGCCCGGCCAATTGGCCGGGCGATGCGAAGTAGGCATCGCGTTACCGCTTCGTTTCCCGAGTTTCAATCCGCGCCCGGCCAATTGACCGGGCGATGCCAATCCCCTGACCCCCAACCATAATTCCACGGAGGTTTCAATCCGCGCCCGGCCAATTGGCCGGGCGATGCGATCCATCCGCAAGACGCAGCGACGGCCGGAGCTCGTTTCAATCCGCGCCCGGCCAATTGGCCGGGCGATGCTCTTGGTGATCGTTTCGTGTATCACTGGGTGAGTGTTTCAATCCGCGCCCGGCCAATTGGCCGGGCGATGCGAAGTGGGGTAGCGAGCTCGATCGCACGGAGGATGTTTCAATCCGCGCCCGGCCAATTGGCCGGGCGATGCCGAAATCGGCTGCGAGCAGCGCATTACCCGGCGCGTTTCAATCCGCGCCCGGCCAATTGGCCGGGCGATGCCCTACACCCCGGCCCGCTACATCGAGTTGATTCGCGTTTCAATCCGCGCCCGGCCAATTGGCCGGGCGATGCCCGGAGCCGACATGATCACCACGCACTGCAATGGCGTTTCAATCCGCGCCCGGCCAATTGGCCGGGCGATGCAGCCGCCCGCTTTGCGTCTTGCTCAACCAGAGTAAGTTTCAATCCGCGCCCGGCCAATTGGCCGGGCGATGCTTACCAGACCGGGGCGGCGGCGGAGCTACAGGCGGTTTCAATCCGCGCCCGGCCAATTG
>CAYYAY010000130.1:0-10529 GCA_964470155.1 uncultured Lamprocystis sp.
TTCGATAATCCTTAACGAAAAACGAAAAACCGAAAACTCAAAACCGTTCCGTATACATGCAAGATACAGCCCGCGGCACCTGTACTCTGTACCACTGAGCAAAAAACCCGAGCGAAAAACTCGCCTGAGTTCCTCGATGCGGACGACCCGAGTCAGGCCGGCCCGCCGCTCTTGCACATTGCAACGCAAACCGAATCGCAATTCGGAAACACGCGATCACGCACGGACGGTGCCCCCCATCGCAAGCCCCCGCATGTCGGTCAGGCGGCAATGGCCATCCGATGACGGTGCGCGGGATCCAAGGCCGTGACCAATGACTCGAATTCCCGCGGAACGCGCAGGACCCAGCCGCGGAACGGGTCATCCAGGCTGCCGACGCGCAGCCGCGGCGGACGATCGTGACTCACCTCGACCAGGATGAGTCCGAACTCGCCCACCAGCCCGTCCGATTCGACCAGCCGCACCACCTTGGCCAGGACACCCAGCCGCATCAGCGTGTCGCGCTGGAGACACTCCGGCCCGACGAGCTCCGCCACCAGGCCGATCAGGAGCAGTTGCTTGTAGGCTGACTCCGGATCGAAGGCATCGTCACTCAGCACCAGTGCGTCACCGTGCAGCCGCACGCTGCCGCGCATCACCAAATAGACAAACAACTCGTGCAGCGACTGCCAGGCGCCCGCTGGCCACAGCCGGCCGTCGCGAACCGCGCCGAGGATTTGGCGACCAAGGAACCGAAAGGCATTCCGCACGGCCCACTGACGGGACTGTACCAGACTGTCGGCGTAGCCGGTATGACCGCGGCCCAGCTCGTGCAACAGGTGCAGACAATTATTTGCCATCGCGGCATACAGCCGCTGCTCCAGCGAGAGACCGGGGCCGGGGGTCGGGCCACCCGCCGCCGGACGCGTCATTGGCAGCGCCTTGGGCAGGGCCGCGGCGACATGGAGAACGGCTCTTTTCAGCACACGCAACATCGCATATCGGGTCTCCGCGCTCACTGTCGTATGTTGAAGACTCTCCAACTCAAGCATCAAGCCGGTCAAGGCACGACTCAGACTCAGGCTGCGAAAGCGCTTGATCCGCGCCGCGAAGGCCGTATCAGGCCCCAGACCATCGGCTTCGAAAACCGACGATCCAGAACCGGCGTCATGCCAGTCGGGACAGGCACTGTGGTACATTGTTCAAATCTCCCAGCTGCTGCAAGACGCTGCCAGCGTCGTTATTTTTCGGTCGCAATTGCGGTATGCCGATTTTCCTCTACTCTAACGCTAACAACTGGCGCCGAAATAGCCAGCCTCCCGCGACGAACGCGTCGATAATCGCGACGAACGCGGCTGCGGCATTTCGTCGGACCGGTTCGCCGGGCCGATGCGTTAGGTATGACCGGGACTTGCGCACCACCATGCCGCCCCATGACAATCCGCGGCGACCCGGTTGGCCCGCGGAGCGAACCCGGGCACCATCGCGAACGAACAAGTCACGCAGACCGTTCCGGTCAGTGCCTCGCGCATGGTTTTCCACCCAGGAACCCTTATTTGGGGATGCAGTCGAACCACGCACCGAAAGATCGACCGGCCAGTCGCAACACTCGGCAGAACCAAACCCGAGTGCCGCGATCCCGGGCAGCCTCGGTGTAAGATAGCACCTTCGTTTCGTTGTCCTGATGCCACCCACAACCTTCCACCCAACCCGCTGAAAACCTGAGACGGCCATGAAGCTCAACACACTCCTCTCTGCCGTGCTGACCCTGATCGTCGCCGGCCTCGTGACCTTGCCCCAGACCGCGGACGCCCGGCGCATGGGCAGCGGGGGCAATGTCGGCAAGCAGTACAGCACGCCGGCCCAGACCCAGACGCCCCCGGCGGCAGCCCAGCGTCCGGCCCAAACCCAATCCCCGACGGCCGGCCCCGGTGCGCGGGCACCGCAGGCCAGCGGCGCCAGCCGCTGGCTCGGCCCCCTGGCCGGTCTCGCCGCGGGCGGACTCCTCGCGGCCATGCTTTTCGGCGACGGCTTTGAAGGGTTTCAGATCATGGACTTCCTGATGATCGCCGCATTATTATTCGGCGGCTTCATGCTGTTCCGGATGATGCGCCGCGGCCGGGCGACCCCGCTGCCGGCCGGCGCCGGGGCCTACGCCCGGACCGCCGCGGGCGGCAACCTGCGCGATACGGCCGGCATGGCGGTCCAAGGCGTCCGCGGCGGCGCGGCGCCGTCCCGCAGCGCGCCCCCGGATCAGGCCCCCGCCTGGTTCAACGGGGCCGAGTTCGTCGCCGGTGCCAAGAGCCACTATGTCAACCTCCAGGCCGCCTGGGACAAGGGCGATTTCGCCGATCTCGAGGACTATCTCACCCCCGAGCTGAGTGCTGAACTCAAGCGCGACCGGGCGCGGCTGAGCGGCCCGCAATTCACCGAGGTCGTCAGTCTCCAGGCGGAACTGGCCGCGGTGCGGCGTGACGGCGATCAAGTCGTTGCGAGCGTCCTGTTCTCCGGACTGATCCGCGAGGACCAGCAGGGCGCGGCCCAGGACTTCCGCGAGATCTGGCATGTGCAGCACGGCTGGGCGAGCCCGAACGGCAACTGGTACGTGGCCGGCATCCAACAGGCTTGACGGGGTTTAGTCCATGGCTCCAACCGACGCCCCGCGCCACGGCAAGACCGGCAAACCGATCGACACGGCGAAACTCGACCGCGTGGTCGCGGAGGCCCGCAAGGCCACGGACGAGCGGGCCGCCGGTTACCGCGAACAGGCGCTCAAGCTCTACCCTTGGGTCTGCGGGCGCTGCAGTCGGACCTTCGACCGCAGCAACCTGCGTGAGTTGACTGTTCACCACAAGAACATGGACCACGACCACAACCCGCCGGACGGCAGCAACTGGGAGCTCCTGTGTCTGTACTGCCACGACAACGAGCACCAGAAATACGAGGAACACCTTGCCGCCCTGGCCGCCGGCCGCGGCGGCCGGGCCGCGGGGGGCGGCGGCAGCGGGACTAAGCAAACCACGCATAACCCATTCGAGGCGCTGGCCGACCTGTTGAAACAAAGGCAATGAGCACTGTCGATGCGGGTACCCCGTCGCGTTACACTTTTTTCGCGACCGCGCCGCTCTTCCTGGGCAGCCTGCTGGCCGAGGAACTGGATCGTCTGGGCCTGGTCGGAGCGGTCGAGGCGCGCGGGGGTGCGCGCTTCACCGGGACCCTGGAAGACGGCTATCGAGCCTGCCTCTGGTCACGCGTCGCCAACCGCATCCTGCTGCCCCTGGCGCAGTTCGCTGCCCATGGCAGCGAGTCACTCTATGCCGGCGCCATCGAGATTCCCTGGGAAGACCACTTGACCCCCGAGCGGACCTTCGCGGTCCGCTTCGACGGCACCCTGGCCGGTGCCAACAACACGCAGTTCGCGGCGCTGAAAGTCAAGGACGCCATCGCCGACCGGTTCGTGCGCCGCTGTGGACGCCGTCCCAGCGTAAACCCGGAGCGCCCCGATCTGCTGATTCACTGCTATGTCTTCCAAGACGCCGCCACCGTCGCCCTGGACCTCTCCGGCGGCTCACTGCACCGTCGCGGCTACCGCGAGGAAGGGGTGGCCGCCCCGCTCAAGGAGAACCTGGCCGCGGCCATTCTGCTGCGCGCCGGTTGGCCCGCCATCGCCGCCGACGGCGGCAACCTGCTCGACCCCATGTGCGGCTCCGGCACCCTCGTCATCGAGGCCGCGTTGATCGCCGCGGACATCGCACCCGGCCTGCTGCATCAGCGCTTCGGCTTCCAGGGCTGGTCGGGACATGACCCGGCGATCTGGGCGCGGCTCATCGACGAGGCCGCGATTCGACGCGACGCCGGACTACACCGCCTCCCGTCACTGCGCGGCTACGACGCCAATCCGGGCACCATCCGCGCCTCGCTGGCCAATCTGGAGCGGGCTGGTCTGGCCGGACGTGCCCATTTCGAACGGCGCGAACTGGCGGAATGTCAGCCCGGGCGGGACGGCGACCGGGGCCTGGTGGTCATCAACCCGCCGTACGGCGAACGACTCGGCGCGGACACCGACCTGCCCGCGCTCTACGCCCGCATCGGCACCACACTCAAGGAGCGTTTCACCGGCTGGCGCGCCGCGCTGCTCACCGGCAACCCCGATCTCGGCAAATACATGGGTCTGCGCGCCATCCGCATGCACACCCTGTACAACGGACCAATCGAGTGCCGACTGCTGCATTTCGATGTGGATCCGCGCTATTTCGTCTCCAAGCGGCCCCGGGTGCTGGCTCCGGAGGAACGGGGTGAAGGTGCGGCAATGCTCGCCAATCGCCTCGCCAAGAACCTCAAGGCGCTGCGCAAGTGGCGCAATCAGCAATCCATCACCTGTTATCGGCTCTACGACGCCGACCTGCCCGAATATGCCCTCGCCATTGATGTCTATAAGGGTGAGCAGCGCTGGGTGCTCGTACAGGAGTATGCCGCCCCCGCCACCGTCGACCCGCGCGACGCGCGCCGCCGCCTGCGCGAGGCCCTCAGCGTCATTCCGGAAGTCCTGGAGGTTCCGGCAACGCAAGTGTTCTTCAAAGTGCGCCGGCAGCAGAAGGGCGACAGTCAATACGAGCGCTTGGGCGAAACCAACCGCTTCTACGAGATCGCCGAGGGCGGCCACCGCTTCCTCGTTAATTTCGAGGATTACCTGGATACCGGACTCTTCCTGGACCACCGCGACACCCGCCGGATGCTGGGCGAACTGGCCGCCGGCAAACGCTTCCTCAATCTGTTCGCCTACACCGGCACCGCCACCGTCTATGCCGCCCGTGGTGGGGCCGTCACCACCACCACCGTGGACATGTCGCGCACTTATCTCGACTGGGCGCTGCGCAACCTGGAGCTCAATCAGATCCCCACCGTGGGACATGAAGTGATCCAAGCCAACGCACTCGACTGGCTGCGCCAGGTCGAGGGCCGGCGCCGCTTCGACCTGATCTTCCTCGACCCGCCCAGTTTCTCGACCTCCAAACGCATGGACGAAACGCTCGACATCCAGCGCGACCATGTCGCCCTGCTGCGCGCCACGGTGCGGCTGCTGGAGCCGGACGGATTGCTGATCTTCTCCAACAACCTGCGGCGCTTTCGGATGGACCTGGAGGCCATGCCCGAACTGGACATCGTGAACATCAGTCCGGAAACCCTCCCCCGCGACTTCGCCCGCAACCCGCGCATCCACAACAGCTGGCGTATCCGGGTAAGGAACACCCCATTAATAAATTAAATCAAGATGTTAGAAAATTCCGTCAGCGCCGTTGTCATCTTCGTTGTCGTTGTCGTAATCGTCATCGGATAAGCGATTCAATTCGTGCTCAAGCAACCCGCTGTCGATCCGATGTCGATTCGCTGCGTCGCCGGGGCGGATCGGGCCACCACGCGTGACACAAACTCGATTACGATTACGGCAACGACAACGATTGCGTGTTCTGGACTTTTTGCAAGGGTGATGAAACGATGCCAATCCCACGCTCCAGCTATCTGTCCATCGGCGGCCACGAGGTCCATCTGACGACCTGGGGTGATCCCGCGGCACCTGCTCTGGTGCTGTGGCACGGTCTCTCCCGAACCGGCCGCGATTTCGATACGCTGGCCCGCCATTTCGCCGACCGCTACCAGGTGTTGTGCCCCGACACGATCGGCCGCGGCCTGTCGAGCTGGTCGGCGACACCCGACGACGACTACAGCATCCCCACCTATTGCGGGCACGCCATCGCCTTGCTGGATCAACTGGGCATCGCCCAGTGCCGCTGGGTCGGCACCTCCATGGGCGGACTGATCGGCATGGCCTTGGCCGGCACCGCCGAGACGGCGGCGCGGATCGCGCGGCTGGTGCTGAACGACGTGGCGCCGCGTCTGAATCAGTCGGCCATCGAGCGCATCCTGGCCTATGTCACCATCGTCCCCGAATTCGCGAGCATGACCGACTTCGAGACCTTCTTGCGCACGGTCTACGCCCCCTTCGGCCGCCTGACCGACGCCGAATGGCGGCTGATGGCCGAGACCTCCATGCGCCGCCGCGACAGCGGGCGCATCTCGTCGCATTACGACCCGGCGGTGATGCGGGTCTTCGCCGAACAGTTCCAGGACTTCGACATGTGGGCGGTCTTCGACGCCATCACCTGCCCGGTGCTAGCCCTGCGCGGTGCCCAGTCGGACCTGGTCGAACCCCAGGTCGCCGAGGAAATGACCCGACGTGGTCCCCAGCCGCGGCTGGTCACCATCCCCGGCTGTGGGCACGCCCCCGCCCTGAACACGGCTGAGCAGATCGCGGTGCTGGACGGGTTCCTGGCAGGGACCTGAGTCATGCCAACAGCTCCCGCCAAGCGAAAAAACAACCACCAGGTCACGACGCCCGTGGTCGGCGGTCCGCCGAACATGCGGATCGAAGCTGTGGAAATCGCTGTCAAATAAGGGAAAAGCGGCGAACAGGGTCGTGCTCCGGCGCACCACCCCACGCGCGCCGTCACGATTGTTTCATTTGAACTGCACGGCGTTGTCAACTATCGTACCTAAGATAATAAAGAGGTTGGATAAACTGAAGGAGGAGATGCTTATCATGACGGCCGAACGCAGATACAGTGCCCGCCACCCGATCGACCTCAAGGTCCAGATCCTGTACCACGGGCGGCGCTTCCTGGGTGCCCAGGGGCGCAACCTGTCCAATCAGGGGATGTACCTCGAGGTGCGTAACGTCACGCTGCCGACCGGTACCCTGATCGAGCTGGAGCTGGAGTGCCTGGGCCGGGAATGGCTGGTTGAGGCGGTGGTGGCACACCGCTGCCGCACCGGAGTCGGGGTCATGTTCCGTGAACCCCAGCCGGATCTCTACCAGGGCCTGACCCACCAGATACCCGTGATGCCACCGCCGCAGGGGATGAGCAAGGAGCGCGCCCGCCTGGCACGCGGCTGAGGGTCGCGCTGCATCGAATCACCCGGCGCGGGCGCCCCCGCGCACGGTGAACCACCTGGGCTGCCGCACGCGGCGTCCCAGGATTTTGTCTTTTTTTGAGGAAACAAGGCTGAAGCCTTGGAGTCCAGGGCGCATCAATCCCAGGTAAACAAAACCCACTGCGGGATGCTGATATTCTTGGGCGAACTGTCGCGCACGTCCAGGGTACCGTCCCCGTCGGTGTCGACGAGGAAATAGGGCGGCCCGAATTGCGGCTGAATCTTGACCATATAGAGCGCCCCGCGAACCCGGTACTCATAAATGGTTTCATCGCCGCTCTCGCGGATGGTGATCTCGGGCTCCACCGCGTCGCCGACGACCGGCGTCGGCTCGACCGTCGGGGCCTGGAGGAAACCGCCCGTACCGTCGGCCGCCGGCGGGGCCGGGTCCTGGGCGAACACGGGAAGGCCAAATGCCGGAAGCAGCAGGGCCAGGAGCAGCAAAATAGGCGCGGCGCGGTGTTTCATCTGGGGGCATTTTCACCTGGTCGATAAAGAGGACCATGGTAGTACGAAAGGCGCCGCAATGCCTCCCCGCAGGCTGACATCGATCCATCGCGATACCGGCCGGGCTCGGGCATAATCAAATGCCCGTCCCCTTCACTCGGCACTGTGTCCCGGATCACGGATGAAAGGCCTCAACCCCAGCCAAGCCGAAGCCGTCCGCTACACCGCGGGTCCCCTGCTGGTGCTGGCCGGCGCCGGCTCGGGCAAAACCCGGGTCATCACCCGCAAGATCGCCCATCTGATCGACGCCTGCGGCATCGCCCCGCGCCATATTTGCGCCGTCACCTTCACCAACAAGGCGGCGCGCGAGATGCGCGAGCGGGTCACCAAAGAACTGCGGGGCCGTGACAGCCGCGGCCTGACGGTCTGCACCTTTCATACCCTCGGCCTGGATATCCTGCGCCGGGAACACGCGGCAGCCGGTCTGCGCCCCGGCTTCTCGCTGCTCGATGCCCAGGACAGCGAAGCCCTGATCAAAGAGCACCTGCGCGGCACCGCCAATCCCGACGCGCTCAACCCGGCCGCGGTCGCACAGCGGATCTCGCGCTGGAAGAACGACCTGATCGACCCCACCGCGGCGCTGAGCCAGGCCGAGGACGATTACGAGGCCCAACTCGCCGGACTCTATGCCGACTACGAGCGCAGCCTGCACGCCTACAACGCGGTCGATTTCGACGCCCTGATCCTGGCACCAGTGCGGCTCTTTGCCGCGCACCCGCAGCGGCTGGAGCGCTGGCAGGGACGCATCCGCTATCTGCTGGTCGACGAATATCAGGACACCAACGGCGCCCAGTACGAACTGGTGCGCCAACTCGCCGGACCGCGCGGCGCCTTCACCGTGGTCGGCGACGACGACCAGTCCATCTACGCCTGGCGCGGTGCCCGCCCCGAGAATCTGGCGCGGCTCAAAGTCGACTATCCGCTGCTCGAAGTCATCATGCTGGAACAGAACTACCGCTCCAGCGCCCGCATCCTGGGGCTGGCCAATCACCTGATCGCCAACAACCCGCATGTCTTCGCCAAACGCCTGTGGAGCGATCACGGCCCCGGCGACCGGCCGCGCGTCCTGAGCTGCCGCAACGAGGAGCACGAGGCCGAGCGGGTCGTCTCCGAAATCCTGAACCTGCGCTTCACCCACGGCGCACCCTGGGGCGAAATCGCCATCCTCTACCGCGGCAACCACCAGGCCCGCCCCTTCGAGAAGACCCTGCGCGAGCACAGCGTGCCCTACTTCCTGAGCGGCGGCACCTCCTTCTTCGCGCGCACCGAAGTCAAGGATCTGATGGCCTATCTGCGCCTGCTCGCCAACCCGGACGACGACGCCGCTTTCCTGCGCGTGGTCAACACCCCGCGCCGCGAGATCGGCCCCACCACCCTGGAAGCCCTGGCCGGCTATGCCCGCGGCCGCGGTATCGGGCTCCTGGCCGCCAGCGGCGAACTGGGCCTGGGCGAACACCTGGGCGAGCGCCAGCGCGAGCGGCTGCACGCCTTCACCAACCTCATCCAGACCTTCGCCCAACGCGCCGCGAGCGCCCCGACCACTGCCCTGCGCGCCCTCACCGACGCCATCGACTACGGCATCTGGCTGCGCGAAAACGCCTCGAGCCGGGCCGTCGCCGATCGCCGCATGAGCAACGTCAACGAACTGATCGACTGGCTCGGCGCCCTGAACAAAGGCGACCAACCCGAACGCACCCTGAACGAAATGGTCAGCCATCTCACCCTGATCGACGTCATGGACCGCCAGGACGAAGCCGCCGGGGGCGACCGCGTCCACCTGATGACCCTGCACGCCTCCAAGGGACTGGAGTTCCCCCATGTCTTCCTGGTCGGCATGGAAGAAGAACTCCTGCCCCACCGCACCAGCATCGAAGAAAACACCATCGAAGAAGAGCGCCGCCTCGCCTACGTCGGCATCACCCGCGCCCGCCGGACACTCACCTTCAGCCTGGCGCGGCGGCGCAAACTCTACGGCGAGCTGATCCGCACCGAACCCAGCCGCTTCCTCGCCGAACTGCCGCAGGACGCCCTGGAGCGCGACGACCAGCACGCACCCGACCCCGCCGCCAGCCGCTCGCGCGGGCTGGCTCATCTGGCCAACCTGCGGGGTATTCTCGGGCAGGATTGAGGCGCGCCGCGCGAAAGGCAAAGCGGGCATGGACGCGCCAGCCGCACCGATGTAAACTTATGCGTCCGGTGGAGCCAGCAACGATGGCATCCAAAGACCCGTCAAGCCGCCAGGCCCTGGGTCCATCCCGGCCTCCAAGCGCCCGTAGCTCAGATGGATAGAGTACAGCCCTCCGAAGGCTGGGGTCACAGGTTCGAATCCTGTCGGGCGCGCCACTCCTCTCTGAATGGTTCACCCGCGGCGTCACCGACTCTGGGCTGTGGGAGGCTCGCAGCTGACCGGATATTGCTGTTTGGTGATCAACCATGTCGATAGCGTCCGTGACGACTCCTCAGCAACCCATAAGCCTGTTCAGTCGAGCGACGCTGGCCTCGCTTGAGAAGCTCTATCTCGCTGATACTCGTCCTTGGATCGTCGCATTCTCGGGTGGGAAGGACTCAACTGTCGTTCTGCAACTGGTTTTTGAGATGTTACTCGGCTTGGGTGAGCGCGCAACTAAACCGGTGATCGCTCTTTCCTCCGATACACGAGTCGAAGCACCGAATGTTGCGGCCTATGTTGCCACAGCCCTGCGTAAAATCGACGAAGCGGCCAAAGCGCTGGGGTTAGGGCTCTCGACGCAACTCGTGGGACCCACTGCGGCAGAAAGCTACTGGGGGAAGCTGATCGGCAAGGGGTATCCACCTCCATCGCGCTGGTTTCGCTGGTGTACCAGCAACATGAAGATCAAACCCTCCCGCCGCGCCATCGACGCGATCACCCGCCAACATGGCAGTGTGATCCTGTTGCTCGGCTCGCGGATCGCCGAGAGTACGCAACGCGGCCGTACCATGCAGGAGCGGGAGATCAACAGCCGCGGTCTGAACCCGCATCACGAGATCCCCAACGCGCTGGTTGCCACTCCCATTGCCGACTGGACGACGGA
>CAYYAY010000131.1:0-10526 GCA_964470155.1 uncultured Lamprocystis sp.
ACCGCCAGGGCCTATCCCAAAACCCCCGCTCCCACGAGCGGGGGTTTTTTTTGCCTGCAACCGCGGGCGGATCTTGCGGCCCGCCATGTTCTTTCCAGGAGACTGTTATCCCCGCTGGGGCCGAGTGCCGCCACCGTGCTAAAATCAGGTCCCTAAGAAGTACCCCCCTAGCCGCTCCGGACCGAAAGCCGGAACGGCCGTTGCGCAGCCTGGAAGCCCGTTTTTCCTATGCCTGATTTTGCCCGCGAAGTTCTGCCGATCAACCTGGAAGACGAGATGCGCCAGTCCTACCTGGATTATGCGATGAGCGTGATCGTGGGTCGGGCGCTTCCGGATGTCCGCGATGGCCTGAAACCGGTGCATCGCCGGGTGCTCTACTCCATGAGCGAGCAGGGCAACGTCTGGAACCGTGCTCACCGCAAATCGGCCCGCGTGGTCGGTGACGTGATGGGTAAGTATCACCCCCATGGCGATTCGGCCATTTACGACACCATGGTACGGATGGCCCAGCCGTTTTCGCTCCGCTATCTGCTGGTCGATGGGCAGGGGAACTTCGGTTCGGTCGATGGGGACCCGCCGGCGGCCATGCGGTACACGGAAGTGCGCCTGACGCGCATTGCCGATGCGTTGCTTGACGACCTTGACAAGGAAACAGTCGATTTCCAGGCGAACTACGACAACACCGAGCACGAGCCCACGGTGCTGCCGGCGCGTTTTCCGAACCTGCTGGTCAATGGTTCTTCCGGGATCGCCGTGGGCATGGCCACGAACATCCCCCCCCATAACTTGCGTGAGGTGATCGATGCCTGTCTGGCGTTGATCGAGAACCCGCTGGCCTCGGTCGAGGACCTCATGGCCTTTATCCCAGGTCCGGACTTCCCCACCGCGGGCCTGATCAACGGTGTGCGCGGCATTCGCGAAGCCTATCGCACCGGGCGCGGACGCTGCGTCATGCGTGCCCGTACCGAAGTCGAGACCCAGAAGCGCAGCGGACGCGAGGCGATCGTCGTCACCGAACTCCCTTACCAAGTCAATAAGGCCAGGCTCCTGGAGCGCATCGCCGAGTTGGTAAAGGAAAAAAAGATCGACGGCATTGCCCACGACGGCCTGCGCGATGAGTCGGATAAGGACGGCATGCGTATCGTCATCGAGTTGAAGAAGGACGCTTACGCCGAGGTGTTGCTGAACAACCTGTTCCAGCACACGCAGATGCAGTCGGTGTTCGGCATTAATGTCGTGGCCTTGGTCGACGGGCAGCCGCGTACGCTCAACCTCAAGCAGATGCTCGAGTATTTCCTGCGCCATCGCCGCGACGTGGTGACGCGCCGAACGCTCTTCCAACTGCGCAAGGCGCGTGAACGTGCCCACGTGTTGGAAGGCTACGCGATCGCGCTCACCAATCTGGATGAGGTCATCGAGTTGATCCGTGCCTCCGGCAGTCCGGGTGAGGCGCGCGAGGGTCTGATGGCGCGTCTCTGGCCCCCTGGGGCAGTCACTGCCATGCTCGCGCGGGCCGGTGCCGATCAGACCCGACCGGACGGGTTGGACGCGGTCCTTGGGCTCAGTGAGGCGGGCTACCGGTTGAGCGAGCGGCAGGCCAAGGCGATCCTGGATCTGCAACTGCATCGGCTCACCGGGCTGGAGCAGGAGAAGATTCTTGAGGAGTTCGGGGAGATCCTCGACCAGATCGCCGCGCTCTTGCTGATTCTCTCGGACCCGGACCAGTTGATGAAAGTGATCCGCGAAGAGTTGACCGCCATCCGTGAACAATTCGGTGACAACCGACGTACCGAGATCCTGGTTGACCATACGGATTTGACGCTGGAGGACCTGATCGCTCCCGAGGACGTGGTGGTCACCTTGTCGCATCATGGCTATGTCAAGGCGCAGCCGATCAGTGACTACCAGGCCCAGCGCCGCGGCGGCAAGGGCAAGAGTGCGACCTCCTTCCGGGAAGAGGACTTCATCGATCGAATTTTTGTCGCCAACTCACATGATACGGTCCTATGCTTCTCCAGTCGGGGTCGGGTTTACTGGCTCAAGGTCTATGAGTTGCCGCAGGCCGGCCGCGGCGCCCGCGGGCGGCCCATGGTCAACCTGTTGCCTTTGGAGCAGGGTGAGCGCATCAACGCGGTCCTGCCGGTACGGGCCTATGAGGAGGGGCTGTTCGTCTTCATGGTCACCAGCGCCGGGACGGTGAAAAAGACCCCGCTGACCGAGTTTTCCAGGCCGCTCTCCCGCGGCATCATCGCGATTGATCTGCGTGAGGACGAAGTTCTGGTGGGGGTGGCGATCACCGATGGCCGCCAGGATCTGATGCTCTTTACCTCCGCCGGCAAGGCGGTGCGCTTCAGCGAGGACCATGTGCGCGCCATGGGGCGCGGTGCTCACGGGGTGCGCGGTGTCATCTTGGATGAGGGCCAGCGCGTCATCGCCCTGGTGGTGCCGGAGCCCGGCACCATCCTCACCGTGACCGAGAACGGTTATGGTAAGCGGACGACCGTCGATGAGTACCCTACCAAGGGCCGTGGTACCAAGGGCGTCATCGCCATTTCGACTTCCGACCGTAACGGCGCCCAGGTCGGCGCGGTGTTGGTGCGGCCGGGGGATGAGATCATGCTGATTACCGAGGGCGGTACCCTGGTGCGTACCGGGGTGGACGGCATCCCGGTGCTCGGTCGGACGGCGCAGGGTGTCAAACTGATCAGCCTGGGCTCCGGGGAGCGGCTGCGCTATGTCGAGCGCATTGTCGCCCTGGATGGCGATAATGGAGCAGACCCGGACACCAACGGCGAAGGGACGCTGGGCCTCGCCCTGGATGCGCAACCGGATGACCTGTTGGACCAGGCCGAGGTTCCGGACAGCGGCGAAGACACACCGGATGATCCCGACGAGAATTGAGTTTCAGACGTATTAGCGGAGATTGACGATGCCACGCGTATATAACTTCAGTGCCGGCCCGGCCATGTTGCCCGAGTCCGTGCTCCGTCAGGCGCAGGAAGAACTGTTGGATTGGCAAGGCAGCGGCATGTGTGTGGCCGAGATGAGCCACCGCGGCAAAGAGTTCATGGGGATCGCCGCCGCGGCCGAGGCGGATCTGCGTGAGCTGTTGCAGATTCCGGCAAACTACAAGGTCCTGTTCCTGCAAGGCGGGGCTTCCATGCAGTTCGCCATGGTGCCGATGAACCTCCTGCGTGGCGGGGCCGCCGCGGATTATCTCAACACCGGCTCCTGGTCGAAGAAGGCGATCGCCGAGGCGCGCCGCTTCGGCAGCGTCAATGTCGCCGCGACCACCGAGGACACGCGCTTCAATCGTGCGCCGACCCAGGCTGAACTCAAGCTCAACGGGGATGCCGCCTATGTCCACTACACCCCGAACGAGACCATCGAGGGCGTGGAGTTCCCCTATGTGCCGGACGTCGGCGGCAAGCCGTTGGTGGCGGACATGTCGTCCACGCTGCTGTCCCGGCCGGTGGACATCCAGCGCTTTGGTTTGATCTACGCGGGTGCCCAAAAGAATATCGGTCCGGCGGGGCTCACCATCGTCATCGTGCGCGAGGACCTGATCGGTCAGCCACTGAACGGCACGCCGACCATGCTCGATTATCAGACCTATGCCGATAACGAGTCCATGTATAACACCCCGCCGACCTATGCCTGGTATCTGGCGGGGTTGGTGTTCCGATGGCTGAAAGGACTCGGCGGTCTGGACGCGATGGCGGTGATCAACGCGCGCAAGGCACAGCATCTCTACGCCGCCATCGACGCCTCAGGTTTCTATACGAATCCGGTCAGTCCCGAGTCCCGGTCCTGGATGAATGTCCCCTTTACCCTGCCCAGCCCGGATTTGGACGACGCCTTCATCAAAGGCGCGAAGGCCGCCGGGCTGACCACCCTGAAAGGCCATCGCTCGGTGGGTGGGATGCGCGCCAGCATCTATAACGCCATGCCGGAGGCGGGCGTGCAGGCGCTGGTCACTTATATGCAGGAGTTCGAGCGCAAGCACGGTTGACCGGGCCCAGGGCTCGTACCGCGTCCCCCATCCATTACAGAGTCAACCCATGTTCAAGATCCAGACCCTGAACAATATCTCAGTGGCCGGGCTCGACCGGCTGCCGCGGGACCGCTACGAGGTGGCGTCCGAAATCACGCACCCGGATGCTATCCTGGTACGCTCGGCCAAGATGCACGATCTGGTCATCCCGGACTCGGTCCAGGCGATCGGCCGGGCCGGCGCGGGCACCAATAACATTCCGGTTCCGGCCATGACCGCGCGGGGTATCGTGGTGTTCAATGCGCCCGGTGCCAACGCGAATGCGGTGAAGGAACTGGTGATTGCCGGGATGTTGATCGCGGCCCGGAATATCGGTCAGGCCTGGCACTTCGCCCGGGGGCTGCAGGGCGACGATACGGCCATCAATCAGGCGGTCGAGGCGGGGAAGAAGCAGTTCGTCGGTTTTGAACTGCCTGGTCGGACGCTGGGTGTCATCGGACTCGGGGCCATCGGGGTCAAGGTGGCCAATGCCGCGCGCGCCCTCGGCATGAAGGTGGTGGGTTACGACCCGACCATCACCGTCCAGCGTGCCTGGCAGTTGGCGAGCGACGTCCAGCCGGCGCTCAGCATTGATGACTTGCTGTCCCGCTCCGATTTTGTGACCTTTCATGTGCCGCTCACCAACGAGACCCGTCACATGATTACCGCCGAGCGGCTCAGAATCCTCAAAAAGGGCGCGGTGCTGCTCAATTTCTCCCGTGACGGTATCCTGGACGACGACGCGGTGGTCTCCGCGTTGAACCAGGGTCATCTGTATGCCTATTGTTGCGATTTCCCGAGCAACCTGTTGAAGGACCATCCGCGGGTGGTTACTCTGCCGCATCTGGGGGCCTCCACCGCCGAGGCGGAAGACAACTGTGCCATCATGGTCGCGGATCAGGTGCGCGACTATCTGGAAGACGGGACCGTGGTCAACTCGGTGAATTTCCCTGAGATCAACCTGCCGCGCAACAGTGGCTACCGGATGGCGATCGTTAACAGCAACGTGCCCAATATGGTGGGTCAGATTTCCACGGATCTGGCCGCGGCCGGGCTCAATATCCTGGATATGCTCAATCGCTCCCGCGGTAACGTGGCGGTGACCCTGATCGACGTCAATGATCGTTGTCCGGATGCGACTGTCGCCCAACTGCGCGGCATCGAGGGGGTGCTCTCGGTGCGTTGTCTCGGAAACTGAGGCCGACTGACCACCCATGAGCACTGTCGGCAACAGCGGGGACGAACTGCGACAGGTGCGCGAGCGCATCGATGCCGTCGATCTGGAGATCTTGCGTCTGATCAGCGAGCGCGCCCGTTGCGCCCAAGAGGTGGGGCGGATCAAGAATGCGGTGGTCGGCACCGGCGAGGAGGGTTCGGTCCAGTACTACCGTCCGGAACGGGAGGCGGCGATCCTGCGGCGGATCAAGGAGCGCAATCCCGGTCCCCTGGACGGCGAGGAGGTGGCGCGGCTCTTTCGTGAGATCATGTCGGCTTGTCTGGCCTTGGAGCAGCCGGTCAAGGCCGCCTACCTGGGGCCCGAGGGCACCTTCACCCAGGCCGCCGCGCTCAAGCAGTTCGGCCGCTCGGTACGCACCATCGCCATGCCGACCATCAGCGAGATCTTCCGCGAGGTCGAGGCGGGGTCCTGTGACTATGGCGTGGTACCGGTGGAAAACTCGACCGAGGGGGTGATCAGTCACACCCTGGATATGTTTTTGTCCTCGCCGCTGTTGATCACCGGCGAGGTCAGCCTGCGGATCCATCATCACCTGATGAGTATCGAGGCCGACACCAGCGCCATCCGTATCCTCTATTCTCACCAGCAATCACTGGCCCAATGCCGGGGTTGGCTGGATCGCCATCTACCGCACGCGGAGCGCGTCGCCGTGGGCAGCAACGCGGAGGCGGCACGCCTGGCAAGCCGGCAGGCCGGCAGTGCCGCGGTGGCCGGACTGCCGGCCGCCGAAATCTACGGCTTGGCCGTGCTGGCGCAACGCATCGAGGATGAGCCGGGTAATACCACCCGTTTTTTGGTCATCGGCGCCAACGATGCGCCGCCCAGCGGTCAGGACAAGACCAGTCTCCTGCTCTCCTGTCGCAATGAGTCCGGCGGTCTGCACGGCCTCCTGTCGCCGTTTGTCGAGCACGGGATCAGTATGACCCGGATCGAATCCCGGCCGTCCCGCCGGGGGATTTGGGACTATGTGTTCTTCATCGATATCATGGGCCATCAGCACGACCCCAAGGTCGCTGCCGCCCTGGAAGCCCTCAAGCGCAGCGCTCTGCTGTTCAAGGTGCTGGGATCCTATCCGGTGGCCGTACTCTAGGATTTACACCTGTCTTTGTTGGTTTTTCGTTTCTCGTTTTTCGTAACGCAATGTTTGATAGGCTTTCACCGAATGCGAAAAACCGAGAACTCAACACCGTTCCGAATACTGTCCGCGAGTGAACGCAACATGACTTACCCTGACGACCCTTTTCTCTCCATCGCCGCGCCCGGTATCGCCGGTTTGACCCCCTATGTTCCCGGCAAGCCGGTCTCCGAGCTTGAGCGGGAACTGGGTATCACGAATTCCATCAAGCTCGCTTCCAACGAGAACCCGCTGGGCCCCGGCCCGCGGGCGCGCGCGGCCATCGCGGCGGCTTTGGGCGAACTCGGACGCTATCCGGATGGCGGCGGCTTCGAGTTGCGGCGCGTGATCGCGGACCACCACGGGGTGTCCCCGATGGCGGTCACCATCGGTAATGGGTCCAACGATGTGCTCGACATGGTGGCGCGGGTCTTTCTGCAACCGGGAACCGAGTCCCTGTTCTCGGAGCACGCCTTCGCCGTCTATCCCATCGCCACCCAAGCGGTTGGCGCCACCGCCCGCGTCGCCCCGGCGCGCGACTACGGCTACGATCTGGAAGCCATGGCTGCCATGGTCACGGATCGAACGCGTGTCGTGTGGATCGCCAATCCCAATAACCCGACCGGAACCTGGCTGGCGGCCGATCCGCTGCGCACCTTTATCGACGGACTGCCCAAGACCTGCGTGGTGGTCGTCGACGAGGCCTACACCGAATATGTCACCGAGCCGGATTTCCCGGATGCCAGCCAATGGCTCGAGTCGCATCCCAACCTGATTGTCACGCGCACCTTCTCCAAAACTCACGGGCTGGCCGCGTTGCGGGTGGGCTACGCACTGTGCGATACCCGGCTGGCGGACCTCCTGAACCGGGTCCGTCAACCATTCAATGTCAACAGCCTGGCGCAAGCCGCCGCGACCGCGGCGATCGGCGATCAGGAGCATGTGCGCGCGTCAGTGGCGCTGAATCGCAGCGGTATGGACCAGCTCACGGCCGCCTGCGAGCGGCTTGGTCTCGGCTATATTCCCTCGGTCGGCAACTTCATCACGCTTGACTGCGGCCGGCCGGCTGGCCCAATCAACGAAGCCCTGTTGCGGCGGGGTGTGATCGTGCGGCCGGTCGCCAACTATGGCTTGCCCAATCATCTGCGGGTGAGCATCGGGTTGGCCGAGGAAAATGCCCGCTTCATCGCCGAACTGACCGATGTTTTGAAATAATGATCGAACGACTCGCCATTATCGGAGTTGGCCTGATCGGCGGTTCGCTGGCGCGGGCTTTGCGCGCGGCCGGTGCGGTGGGCGAGGTCGTTGGCTGCGGGCGGGCATTGCCCAATCTGGAGCGGGCGGTCGCGCTGGGCGTCATCGATCGCTTTGAGCAGGATCCGGCCGCCGCGGTGGCGGGGGCGGATATGGTCTTCCTCGCGGTGCCGCTGGGCGCGATGCGTAATGTGCTCGCGTCGATGCGCGCGTCCTTGGGTCCGGATGCTGTCGTCACCGATGGGGGCAGCGTAAAAGGCAGTGTCGTGGCGGATGTGACGGCAGTCTGCGGTCAGCTGCCGCCCTGGTTCGTCCCCGGGCACCCCATTGCCGGGACAGAGCGCAGCGGGGTGGACGCCTCTTTTGCGGACCTCTATCGCAATCGTCGGGTGATCCTCACGCCGGTCGCGGAGACTGACCCGGCGGCGGTCGAGCGGGTGGAATGGATGTGGCGGATCTGCGGGGCCGAGGTCAGCCGCATGAGCGTCGCCCACCACGACGAGGTGCTGGCCGCCACCAGCCATCTGCCGCACATGCTGGCCTTCGGCTTGGTCGATGCGTTGGCGCGCATGGACGAGACTGAAGAAATATTCCGCTATGCCGCTGGTGGTTTCCGCGATTTTACCCGCATCGCCTCGTCGAACCCGGTCATGTGGCGGGACATCTGCATTGCCAACCGCGAATCGCTGTCCGCCATGCTCGCCCGCTTTGGCGTCGAACTGACTGACCTGGCCCAGGCCATCCGGTTCGGCGATGGGCAGTATCTGCTTGAAGTCTTTGAGCGCGCCAAGGCGGCGCGCGATCGGCACCTAGAGGGGTGAATGCCATGTCGGTGAAGCCGCCGCTCGTCCGGTCTGTCATCACCGCGGCACTGACCCTGCTGCTGCTGGGCTGTGCGGGCGGGCTGATCGGCTACCTGCCCGCGGTCACCCAACCGCGTCAGGCGTCCGATGTGACCGTGTTCCGCGATGGCTCGCTGCCGGGGTTCGTCGGTCCGATCACGCTGCGGATCGATGACCGGAAGATCCTCCGGGTCTGGCGCAATGAACAGTTCAGCTTTCAGCTCGATCCCGGCGAGTACATCTTTTATTTCACCATTGGTCTCAACGAGTGTCGGCGGATCGCTTACATCCAACCCAACCGCACCTATCGCTTCCGCTTAGCGCCGAACTGTGACCGTTTCGATGGGCCCTTCTGACGCCTGATCCGTCGCGTCCGTCGGCAGCAGCCGCCAGTCCGCGAAGGTCGCCGCCTGACCCAGAGACCGCCCTTGCGGATCCACCAGATTCCACACACAGGCATTTTCGATCAGGAAGCGTTGTCCGGTCGCGCTGATCCGCACCCCCCGGTAGTCATCGACAAAGCCATGCACCTTGACCTCATGCAACAACCGCTCCCGCTCCGCGCGCGCGGGTGCCTCTGCCGTGTAGCGGGAAGGCATCCGCGTGAGCTGGTCCCAGGTGACGGCAAAGAGCCCGAGCACCGTTCGATTCCCGTAGGTCAGGATCGGATCGGTTTGAGTGTCGTGCGAGAGCAGCGCGAAGGGGGCATCGAACAGTGCTTTGGCGGCATCTGCGTCGCCCAGCGACGGATCGATCAGGTCCCGTCCGGTCAGGCGGCGGTAGCTGTCCCGCAACAGCCGGAGATGATCCGCCAGGAAGTCGTTGGACTCGGCCGGCGCGGGGAAGGGGGGTGGGTGATCGGTCATGACTGCGATTATCCGGGAAAAAGCCGCCAGCCGACCAGCCCAGGCACGTCTCCCTGTCTCCCGTGGGAGCGGCCTCCGGCCGCGATAGGGCCGGGCGGGATCCTGGCCATTGATTCACGACGGCACTGCATCGCGGCCGGAGGCCGCTCCCACGAGGCGGAGTGTCTTTGTATGAGACCGTCGCCCCCATCATTACCGGCGTGACCGTTTTCAGTGGCGTCTCTTGCACGCGCTGGGCGGTGATCGTCATCACGACATGGTCTACCCAAGCCCCTTATCCCTATGGCGAATTTCTCCACGCACCTCAAGATCGGCGTCTTCGTCAGCGGCGGGGCCGTGCTGGCGTTGGATGGACTGGGCCTGGTGGCGCCGGACCACACTTTCGCCTTATTCGGTCTCGGGGTGCTGGGCAGTCTGTTGCCGGACATCGACGCGGATGCCTCGTCCCCGGTGCGTGCCATCTTTGGATTCCTGGGTGCCGCATTGGCCTTTGGCTGGACTTTGCCGATGGTGGGACGCTATCCGCCACTTGAACTGGCCCTGGTTTGGGGCGGGCTCTTCGTGGCGACACGCTATCTGTTGTTACTTGCTTTTGCCCGTTTCACTGTCCACCGGGGTATTTGGCACTCATGGCTGGCGGCCGCTTTCGTCGCGCTGGCGACGGTCAATCTGGCGCATTGGGTCCTCCATCAGCCGTCCAAACCGGCCTGGGTCGCCGGTTTGATGGTCGGTCTGGGTTATCTCACCCATCTGACCCTGGACGAGATCTACAGTGTCGACATCTTCAACAGCCGATTGCGTCGCTCCTTCGGCACTGCGCTCAAACCCTTGAGTTTCTCCGATCCAAAAAGCAGCTTCCTGATGGCCGCCGCGGTGGCGCTGCTGTTCTGGCTGACGCCTGCCGCGGACTTCGGTCCGCTCCCGGTCTGGTCCAGCGCGACCGCCTGGGTTGAACAGACCCTGGAGCGGCTGGCCGACTGGTCCGGGACCAGCATCAAGGTGGTGCGCGTTTGGTTTGATCAATATGTGCGGATGTGATACTCCGTTCCAACTTAAGTGGCGCCGTCATTCTGGCAGGATGCCGGAACCCAGTGCCATGGATGGTACTTCGCAGCGAGTACGGTATTAGTACTACTTTGTTACCTTAATTCTCGGGCTGAGATCATGCGTCGACCTCGGC
>CAYYAY010000132.1:0-10485 GCA_964470155.1 uncultured Lamprocystis sp.
GAAGCGGAAACTCTTAAATTATATATTTTCGCAACCCTTGTATTCAACGAGTATATCTGCCCCAGGCGATTCACTCCGAGCTGGGCGACCGCTCGTTCGACAGCCTATTGCACGGGCTGCTGGATGAGAAACGGTCCTTGAGCCGGGAGATCGTGATCCCGGTGCAATTCAATGACCAGGACTTCCGCGCGCTGTTCGCGAAGAGCCTGGGTGATGGCGAGGCCGAGCCAATAATTTCTGATCACATCGACGGCATGGATTGGCGGGGTTTCGAGTTCTGGGTTGCCGATGAAGTGAAGCGCGCTGGATTCAGCGTCGAAATCACGTCGGGGAGTGGGGACGCCGGGGTGGATGTTATTGGGGTTCCGCGTAATGGGGGAGGACGCCCGCTGTTTGTTCAGTGTAAACATACGGGGCAGGGGATGAAGGCGATGATCGACGAGCGCGCAGTGCATGACCTCGTGCGAGCGCGGGCGACTCACTGCCATACCTATCCCGATCCGATTCTAGCGGCAGTGACCAACGGCCGATTCTCTCTGGCGGCAGAGAGTCTTGCCTTAGAGAACCGCGTACGGCTGTTTGACTCGGCGCGTTTGCAGCTGCTGGGACGGGTCTTGATCGAACTCAGTGATGGGGCGGCCCGATAAACGGAGTTGATGGCGTGCCCATCGGTCAGCAGTTTCAGGGCCGGGCGATTTTCTAAAATATCGCTTTGCCCTAACGCTGATCCGATGCCGTGACCCAATCCTCGATTCGCAGTCCAGGGACCCGAGCGAACTCCGCTGTATTGTTGGTTATGAGTGTGGCATCGGCGGCCAGCGCATGGGCTGCGATCAACAGGTCCATGTTGCCGATGGGGGTACCCAGTCTCTGAAGGTGGGCGCGGATGCGCGCGTAGCACGCGGCGGCGGGCTCCGACCAGGGAAGGACGCGCAGCCTGGCTCGGAAATCGGCGATGTCCTGCCGGATCTCATTGCCGCGCGTCGGATGCCGCTCGGCGCCGAACAGCAACTCGGCGAGCACGACGACCGAGATACTCAGATGTTCGTGGCCGACGACATCAAAGCGCTCTTTCACTTCAAGCGGACGGCGCCGGAGCACATAGCTGCACGTGTTAGTATCAAGCATCCACATCATCGGGCCAGTCCCGGTCCTGCGGGAGCGCGTCGTGGCGGTCCGCCAAGAAATCATCCGGTGTCAGTGGTGGCTTTGCAAAGAAATCGTCCCAGCCGGAAGGCTTGGGGCGGAGGATGACCGCGGTGCCGTCGCGCTCGACCAAGACCTCGGTGCCCGGGAATCGGAATTCTGCCGGCAGCCGTACGGCTTGGCTCCGCCCGTTCATGAAGCGTTTTGCGGTAGCGGACATCTTAGCTCCGAAGACGCTGGCATATACCGCCAAGATAGTTCATGGCGATCGTATGGACAAGGCGGCTGGCCTGGGCGTCATCGCCCAGGCCCTTGGCGCAGACCAGCCGGCAGCCGGTCGCTCTGCATCCCGGATGCGCTGGCCGCCCCCTCAGTGCACCCGCACCCCCGCCGCCTCCAACTCATCGAGGACCGGCATGAGTTCCGCAATTTCCGCCGCGTCGTCGCTCACCTGCAGATAGCGGCGCAGGTCGGCCGCGGCGGCCGGGGTATAGCCCAGTTCGCGGTAGATCAGGCCGCGGTCACGCAGGTCGTCGGGCGAGTTCGGTTGCAGCGCCAGGAGTCCGTCGACCGCGATCAGCGCCTGCGCCAGGTCGCCGTCGCGCAGGAAAACCACCTTCAGGTTGACCAGCATCCGCAGCAGGATCTCGCGCCGGGTGGCCGGCCGCAACAATGCCGGATTGGCCGCGACCGTCAAGGCGCCCGCGCCATAGACGTCGTCCAGACGGCGGTCCAGATCCTCCAGATCGAGCGAGGCGCCGCGACTGAAGGGGTCGAGGACCAGCATCGCGTCCCCGGCCGCGACCCGCACCAGGAAGTGACCCGGAAAGCCGACGCCGAAGGCCGGTATTCCAACCTGACGCGCCACTTCCACATAGATCAGCGACAGACTGATGGGGATGCCGGTGCGCCGTTCCAGCACCTGATCCAGAAAGCTGTTGCGGGGGTCGTAGAAGTCCTCCAGGTTACCGCCGAATCCCTCCTGATCGAACAGAAACCGGTTGAGTGCCCGCACCCGGCGCGTCAGGTCCGCATCATGCGGCACGCTGGAGACCGCGGCGATGCAGAGGCTTTCAAACCGGCGTAGCGACCGGTCGGCATCCAATGTCGGCTGGAACAAACGGCTGATCGCCAGCGCGGCCCGCGGGAGATCGATCGCCGCATCCGGGAGTTGGGCCAATAGGGTGAGTTCTTCTTGGGCTCGCTGCATGCTGATCTCCTGGTTGCTGGGCTAGGTTCTGACAGTGCATTCGCCGCGGCGTTCCGTCAACCGGTGGGCGTGACGTGTCCGGCGCGCAATTCGGCCGCGGCTGCCGCGGATGGGATACCCCAAGGCCCTGGCTCGGTATACTGTGTTCCCGTCCAAATTTCACGAACCAGACGATCCCAATTCAACCATGTCCGTCAACCCTGTCTCCGGTGCCGGCTATCTGTTCCAGGGCATCAGGCTCATCACCCGCCCAGGCCTGCGGCGCTTCGTCATCGTGCCCTTGTTGGTCAACATCCTGGTGTTCTCGGCCGGTATCGCCGCCGGGGTCTCCTGGTTCGAGGGCTTTCTCAGCTGGATGAACGCGCGCGTTCCCAGTTGGCTGCAGTGGCTCGACTGGATCCTCTGGCCGGTCTTTGTGCTGCTGCTCCTGGTGCTGGTCTTCTACGGGTTCGCCCTGGTCGCGAACCTGATCGCCGCACCCTTCAACAGCCTGCTGGCGGAGAAAGTCGAACTGCTGCTCACCGGACGGCCGCTGGAGCAGGGCGGCGGGGTGCCGCAGATGCTGAAGGAACTGATTCCGACCCTGTGGGACGAGACCAAGAAGATCCTCTACGCCGTGCTGCTCGCCATCCCGTTCCTGCTGCTGCTGTTCGTGCCGCTGGTGGGGCCGATCCTCTGGTTCCTCTATACCGCCTGGATCATGGCGCTGCAGTACGCGGACTATCCCATGGGCAACAACGGGCTCAAATTCCGCGAGCAGCGCCGACGACTGCGCGAGCGGCGCACCCTGAGTCTGGGGTTCGGTGCCGCGACGGTCGGCGTCAGCATGGTCCCGGTGCTCAATTTCATCGTGATGCCGAGCGCGGTGGCCGGCGCCACCGCCCTGTGGGTGCGCGAACTCAAAGGGTCGCCCAATTACCAGGGAGCGCACGAATCGCGGGTGGCAACCCGCGGCGTGCTGCTGGTCATCGATCAACTCTCCGGACACATGCGCGGCGAGTTCCTGACCGGACCCTTCAGCGGTTTGCCCCTGGAGCGGGTTTCGACCCAGGATCTGATCGATCTCTTGGCGCAGTGGTATGCCGGTGACCTCGCCTCGGCCGAAGCCCTGGAAGTCTACCTGGAGCGTGAGCGCGAACAGCCGGTGCGGCGGCCGACGCCCGCGCAGCGTGCGGATGCTCCCAAACCGACGGCGCTCCAGCACATGCCGCAGGAAGAGGCGAGGGCGGTCCTCGGTTTGAGTCCAGGGGCCAGCCCGGAGGAAATTCGCGCCGCCCATCGGCGGCTGGTCCAGCGACTGCATCCCGACCGGGGCGGCTCGGATTATCTGGCAGCGAAGATCAACGAGGCCAAGGGCGTGCTGCTCGATTGACCCCGCGTGAGCAAGCGGGCTGTTGGTGGCTAACCAGCGATGCCCTGCGCAAAGCGGACGAGGGGCTATACTTGGAATTGACCAGGTCAAATGCGTCTGCCGACCGTCAACAATTCCACAGTTGAGGGTCTCGAGCGGCCCATGGTGAATGCGATGCGCACGACCGACCTGCCGAATGCCAAGCAGCGTGCGGCACGCCGCGCCGGTGTTGGACGGCGGATCAGCGCAGCGCATCCCAGCCCCGCCGACGGCTCCACGGTGAGTGGTGCCGCCCCAGACGCCGCAGCAGATCCTGAACTGACAGCCTTCAGGTTCAGATGCGTGCGCTAGACCGGACGGTTGCACCGGGTCGATAATGCCGCGGCCGATGTCCCGGCCGGCAGGTCGGTCGCAGTGAGTGCTTCAACCGAGAGGAATCGAGATCATGCAGACGAAAGAAGACTATCTGGCAAGACTCAAGGCGCAACTCGACGAGTGGCAGGTCGATCTGGAAGGGTTGCGGGCGAAGGCGGAGGATGCTTCTGACGACGTGAAGGCCAAGCTCCATGAGCAGATGGCCGAGGTCAAGGCCAAGTGGGACGAGGGTGCGGCCAAGCGTGAGGAGATCCTGGGTGCCGCCGATGATAAGTGGGAGGAGATCAAGGATGAGGCCGAAGCGAAATGGGAAGAGCTCAAGGTCGGTGTCAAGGACTCCATCGAGCGGGTCAAGGCGTTCTTCGGTTGAGGCGTTGACCGTCGAGTATCCAGGTAAGCCCCGTGCGGCGTGCGCCGCGCCGGGGCTGGATGATTGGCACCACAAAGGCACTTAGGGCACGCAGACCAATACCGCGTTGCGTCTTCGCTGCGATCACCTGTCGAGAGATCCAGTGTCAAGACGACGCCGCGGAAATCTTCGTGTTCTTCGTGTCTTTGTGGTGCCAATGATCAAGGCCGGCGCGGTGGTGGCCGGTGGATGGGCGTGCTACAGGAGGTCCCGCCAAGCCGGATGGGCGGCGATCAGGCCCAGCGCCTGAGGCAGCAGGGTCAGGCCGGGTTCCATCTTGAACCAGGTGGAGGCGCCCGAGGGGTGGGGCAGGGGAATCAGGTCGACCGCCAGCCCCGTCGCGGATCGGTAGGGCCATTGGCGCCCCACGAGCATGTCCAGTCGTGCCCGGGCGGGCAGTTGATCGGCAAACCGGGCGATGGCGAGCTTGCCCACGGGGATGATCAGTCGGGGCTGGCCGATTTCCAGTTCGGCGCGCCACCAGGGCGCGCAGTTTTCGACTTCCACCCGATCCGGCACCCGGTCACCGCCCTTGGGATTCTTGCCGGGAAAGCAGCGGCACACCGCGCTCATCAACACCCGTGCGCGAACTCCCGCCTCATCGATCCCGATCGACTCGAACCAGCGAAACAGGGTCTTGCCAGCCGTCCAGCAAAAGGGTCGGCCTTGCTCGATCTCTCGCGTCCCGGGGGCCTGGCCGATCATCATGACCGGCGAGCGGACGGCGAGGCCGTGGACCGGCGGGCCGAACATGCCGGGGCAGCGGCGGCAGCGGCGCAGGTCCTCATAGAGGCGATCCAGCGCCTCGGTTTGGTCGGATGCCGCGGCGATTGCCGATCGGGAGTCGGCCGGACCGCTCGCGGCGGGTTTGATGCCAACATGGTCGTTCATGACTCCGAATATCCTGACTGAATGATCAATGGGTTGGGGGCGTGCCGAACAGCTCGGTCAGATCGATCGCAAATTCCTCGAAGGGGGGTATACGAACCTTCGGACAGTGGTCGTCCCGGCACTCGGCTGAGCAGACGATCCGGTAGCCGCCCTGGTCGAGGGCGTAGGCAATCAGCGAACGGTCCTCCGGTGCGAGGACCCAATAGTGCCGGACGCCGGCGCGCGGGAGCAGGAGTAAATGGTGAAACAGGTCTTTGCGCTCATGGCCTGGGGAGAGCACCTCGCAGACCCAGTCCGGGGCTAGGGTGATGATTCCGGTCGGCCAGGCTGCGAGTCGCGCGCGGCGCCACCCGGCCAGGTCGTGACAGGGGCAATCGTGCGCGCTATAGCGCACGCTGACCTCGGTGAGTATCAGCCAGCCGTCCGGATCGCCGGGCCGCTGGCCGGACTGCACCTGGAACGCGAGACCCGATTGGGCGCGACTGTGCTCGAAGCGGGCCATTGGCCGCCGGACGATCGCACCGTCGATCAGTTCCACGCGCTCGTCGTCGCAGTCCAACAGGTCGTCGATGGTCTTCAGTCGCTGCGCTTCCACGGCGTGCCTGCGAGAGTGGGAGTCATGGTGGGCCTAACGGTAGCGGGCCGTTCGGGCGTTGTCGAGACGGCGACCCTGATACACTTGAGACAGGGGCCGGTGGTGTCGGTAATTTTGCTTTAAACTACGACAGGATGCCCAGGCTGTTCTTTACCGTGAAAGAACGGCCGCTCCCACGGTGAACTCCCCCCAAGCCAGTTGCCCAGGTAACGCTGCCATGTCCGATCGCGAGCCACGTACGCTGACCGAAGAGATCACAGTCCAGGGCGCTGATCTGGTGGACAAAGTCAAGGCGTTGATCCAGGAGGGCAACGTCCGCCGCCTGGTGGTGCGCCGCCGCAGCGGCGAGGCCCTGCTGGAGATCCCGCTCACCGCCGGTGTCGGCATCGCCGGTATTCTGACCCTGATGACACCGGTGCTCGCCGCGTTGGGCGCCATGGCGGCGCTGATCGCCGACTTCCGCGTGCAGATCGAGCGCGACGGGGAGGCCGGCGGGGACGCGTCCCCCAAGTTGCCGCGACGCGGCGATGACGATTGAAGCGGCCGTGAGCCGCGCATAGTGCACTGATTTCATTTTTTGCCGGTCGCACACCGCGCCGGTACCCAACCACAACTCGAGAGATTTTTTGATGCAGCAAGTCAAGCAGACCGCCGAATACACCGTGTTCCAGAAGAAGTCCGGCCGCTATGCGGTGCAGGCCAATGCCAAGGGCAAGAAGTGGCTGAACGGAGAGGACAAGGTCCGCATCCTGGTGGACGAGCAGTTGGTCAAGGTCATGACCCCCAAGGCCCCGCCCGTCGAGGCGCCGGCTGAAGAGGCGTCGGCCGCATCCTGAGCCCCGGTCCCAAGCCCGCCGGATCGACCCGGGATCTGGGTCCGCCACTCCCGGTCGACGGGGCACTCGCTCCCCTGTCCGCCGCGCTGACGCTGGGTCACGCGGTGCTGGTTGCCCCGCCCGGATCGGGCAAGACCACCCACATCCCGCTCCTGCTGCGGGATGCCGCCTGGCTCGCCGGCCAGACCCTGCTGATGTTGGAGCCGCGCCGTCCGGCAGCGCGGATGGCGGCTGCCCGCATGGCGGCGCTGCTTGGCGAAGTGCTGGGTGAAACGGTTGGTTATCAGGTGCGCTTCGAGCGCTGTAGCGGGCCGCGCACCCGCATTCAGGTGGTCACCGAGGGGATTCTGACCCGGCGTATCCAGTCCGATCCAGGGCTCGAGGGGGTCGGGCTTCTGATCTTCGATGAATTCCACGAGCGCAGCCTCCAGGCGGATCTGGGCCTGGCTTTGGCCCTGGATGCCGCGCAGGCCCTGCGTCCGGACCTGCGGATCCTGGTCATGTCCGCGACCCTGGACGCGGGACCGGTGGCCGCGCTCCTGGGTGATGCGCCCGTGGTCCGGGCCGCGGGGCGCAGTTTTCCGGTGGACGTGCGCTATGCGGACCTGGCACCGCGCGACCCCCTGGCCGCCATGGAGTCGGCGATTCGTCGGGCCCTGGTCGCGCATTCCGGCGATCTGCTGGCGTTTCTGCCGGGCGTGGCGGAGATCGAGCGGGTACGCCGCCGCCTGGAGCCCGATTTGGGGGCCGACCTGGATCTGCTACCGCTGCATGGCACGCTCGCGGTGGAGCAGCAGCAGCGCGCTCTGGTGCCCGCCCGCGCCGCGGACGGTGGGGGTCGTCGGCGGGTGGTGCTGGCGACCGACATCGCCGAGACCAGTGTGACCATCGAGGGCGTCACCACGGTGATCGACAGTGGTCTGACCCGCAAGCCCCGCCTGGACCCCGGCTCCGGTCTGACCCGGCTGATGACCGAGCCGATTCCGCTCGCCGCGGCCGATCAGCGCGCGGGACGCGCCGGGCGAACCGCGCCCGGCGTCTGTTACCGGCTGTGGACACGGGCCCAGGAGGTGGGGCGGGCCGCGCATCGGCGAGCGGAGATCTTGGACGCGGATCTGGCGCAGTTGGTCCTGGATTTGGCCCTCTGGGGTCTGCGCGACCCGGCCGGGCTGCGCTGGTTGGATGCGCCGCCCGCACCCCATTGGGCGCAGGCACTGGCGTTGCTCAAGGAGTTGGGGGCGCTGGATGCGATTGGTACGATTACACCAGTCGGGCGCCGCATCGCGGAGTTGCCCTTGCACCCGCGGTTGGGGCGGATGTTGGCGCAGGCGTCGCAGCCGCAGGACCGGCGCCTGGCGGCCGATCTGGCGGCCCTGCTCGCCGAGCGGGACGGCTGGAGTGCCACACCCGGCTTGCCGCGTCCGGCCGATCTGGGTCTGCGGCTCGCGGCCCTGGATGCCTTCCGGGCCGGTCGTCAGAGTGCGGGGATGGGGCGGGCCCGACTGGCCGCAGTGGATCGGCTGAGTCGTCGGCTGGTGCCGCTGGAAGAGGCGCGCGGTGCGCGCCCGCCGCAGAGCCCGGCTCCGGGCCCGGCGGAGCGCGCCGTCGCCTTGGAACCCGGTGCGCTCCTGGCCACTGCGTACCCGGACCGGATCGCCCAGCGACGCGGTGCCCGTGACGGGCGCTATCTGCTGGCGGTCGGGACCGGGGCCGAGCTGCCGCCCGAGGACGCGCTCGCTGTCCATCCCTATCTGGTCGCCGCTGAACTCGATGCCCGGGGGCGGGACGCGCGCATCCAGCTTGCGTTGCCGGTTTCGGAGCCGACGCTGCGTGCGGCGCTGGCCGAGCGCATCCTGACCGGCGAGCAGGTCGCCTGGGACACCGAGCGCGATGCGGTGACGGCGCGTCGGGAGTCCCGCCTTGGCGCCCTGGTGCTGGACTCCCAGGCGTTACCGGTCGGCGATCCGGCGCGCACGCTGGAGCTGCTGCTGGGTCAGGTGGCGGCGCGCTTCGCGGACAGTCTGTCGTGGGATGAGCCGGCGCTGCAGTTTCAGGCGCGGGTCGCGTTGTTGTGCCGGATGGATCCGGCGGGGGGCTGGCCGGACTTGAGTGACGACCGACTGCGTCTGGATCTGGATGACTGGCTGGGTCCCCGGCTCGGGGGGCTGCGCAGTCTCGCCGAGGTGCGCGCTTTGCCGCTCAGGGAACTGCTCGCCGGTCTGCTCGACCGGGGTCAGCGTGTCCGCCTGGATACGTTGGCGCCGGAGACCCTGACGACCCCGGCCGGCAACCGTCGGCGTCTGGACTACCGGGCCGGGTCCGCGGGCGAGCCCGTCCTGCCGGTCCCGCTCCAGGAACTGTTCGGCGCCCGCGAGACGCCGAGCGTCTGCCAGGGTCGGGTGCCGGTGATGCTGCATCTGCTCTCCCCGGCCGGGCGGCCGGTGCAGGTCACCCGTGATCTGGCGGGCTTTTGGGTTCGCGGCTACCCGGAAGTCCGCAAAGAACTGCGCGGACGCTATCCGAAGCACCCCTGGCCGGACGACCCCCTGACCGCGCCGCCGGTGACGCGGACCAGTCGGCCGCGGCGTTAGGCGATTTGCGCATTTCGCGCTGGATGCGACTGAAACCGCATCCAGCGCGAAGCAGTCGGCGATCCGCCGTCAAGCGCTGTCAGAATAGGTTCGAGCGACCGCCAGTGGTGGCCGAGAGCCCAGTGGTGCCGACTGCCGGGGCGACGCTGGCGTCGTTTTGGCCGGCCATGTGGTTCTGATAGAGCGGTGCGGCGACGCTGATCAGAATGCCGACGATCGCGATGATGATCGCGACTTCGATCAACCGAAAACCTGATTGCATTTTTTTCATGATGCTTCTCGCGGATGTAAGAGGGGGCCGGTTGACTCGGATAGCCGCCGCTGTGCCGACGCTTCCGCGGTCCCGTCATCCATTGAAAAGCATGAAATATGCCACTTGCTGGTTTTTCCTGGCTGTTTGATTTGAAATAGCAAAAATGTCAGCGATGCCAAGGAGTCTCCAGGTTGAGAACAGTCAGGTCGGGCTGCGGTGTGGCTTGTTGCGGCTGGCTGCAAGGCGTTGCTTGGGCAAAATGTGACAAAATTTGTCAGGTATCGACAGTGAGCGACTCCGGAAGTACATCAGGGCGACGAGGCGGCTGCCGACCAACCGACTAAGATGGAAGCCACCACTTCACGGCCAACCGCGCGGCGCCCGGACCCTGAATCGTCGCGCTGTCCGTGATGGTGATCGCGCCGGATAGGAGCGAAACGGTACCGCGAAGCGTGGACAAAATGTCGATCTCGCCGGGCCCCGGATTCGCGTTGGCATGCGGCTGTCGGGGCTAAGGTGCTTAGCGCGAACTTATTGCTCAGACGCGGCGGTACCGAGTGATTCGGCAGGGAGTAATCCGGCGGGCGGGAGTGTCGACGCGGGCCAGTTCAATGCCGGCAACCACCGACCGCGCTGCCGGCCGCGGAGTGGAGCGGGAGAGCGAGTGAAACCTGAGAAGACGAGCGGACACAGACTGATGGAAGAAGGATGATCCGATGGCGAATGCTGCCGGTGCGCCAGCATTCGCCTCGGCTCAGGTCAACAGCGATTCCTAGGGCCGCACCAGCACGATGGCATCGTAGGCCGGCAAGGTCACTTGCGTGACGG
>CAYYAY010000133.1:0-10224 GCA_964470155.1 uncultured Lamprocystis sp.
TGCTGGCCGACGACCCCGGCGCCGGCAAAACCATCATGGCGGGCCTGCTCATCAATCTGCTTGGCGAGGTCTTCACCCCGGCCGCGTTAGCCGACCGCATCGAAGAACCCAAGGCGCCTTACGGCGCGGGACCGATCCCGCCGCCCACGCCGTCGCCGCACCAGAAGCTGGTCATCTTTACCGAGCACCGCGACACGCTGAACGACCTGGAGGGCCGCATCACCATGCAAGGGCGGCTGCAAGAGCGGCTGGAAGATCTGAAGCTTGAGACCCAGAGTCAGGGGTTCGAGAAAGCGTAGGCGAGACCGGCGTAAACTACGGCTTTGCTGAGCGTCCGGCGCAATCCCACACACCGAGCTGACGATGACCGGGCAAGCGCTTTACGAATGGGTTTTTCCTGGTTGATGCGGGGGGTGCCGTGGATCAAGGACCGGGGCTGCGTTACCAGCCGTTCTATTGTGAAGAGAATGCCTGGTGGCTGTGCGTCGATCCGGCGCTGGGACCCGGCGTGCGTCATGTCGTCTTCCTGGTCAGTCGGGCCGGGCGCTGTCCGCTGCTGCACCAGCGCGCGGCGCCGCCGGGGCGGTTGATCGCCTGGGATTATCATGTGGTGGTGGTGGACGGCCAGGGCCGGGTGTGGGATCAGGATAGCCGGCTGCCGCTGCCCAGTCCGGGACTCACCTGGCTGGATGCGACCTTTGCGCTGGCCGAGCGGCTGCCGGCGATCTATGCGCCGCGTCTGCGCGTGATTCCAGCCGCGGCCTTTCGTGCGTCCTTTGCCAGCGACCGCCGTCATATGCGCGACCGCCGCGGCCATTTCCAGCATCCGCCGCCGCCCTGGCCGACCATCGGTGAGGGGACGAACCTGGCGCGCTATCTGGACCCGGCGGCGCCCCATCCGGGGCAGGTGTTCGATCTCGCCGCGGCGCGCCGGTGGCTGTCCGGGCTGGCGTCCGAGTCCCCCGTGGGAGCGGTCTCCGGCCGCGATGCGGTACCGCGGTGAATGCCGATGTCGCATGTCGATGGCTGCCGAAACCTGCGGATAGCAAGCTACTCCGTCGATTTGAGATCCTTGCTGATCGAAACCGACTCGACTTTGGGATCTTGCTCTAGGGATTCAAGGTCGTCGTACTTGAATTCGCCGGTAAAGATGTCGGGGCTTATTGACGCACGGAGGCGAACACTTAAGGGGACATAGTTCGTATCTATCGTTCCATGCAGATCCGCGGGGCGGACTCCGTCGTGCCGTATCGGTGAGGATCTGAATCGTTTGGTCGATCGACAGGTCGATGCCGCGGACGAGGGCTTCTTCGAACACCAGCGCAATAATCCCCGCGACGCCCGGTGCAGCCATGCTCGTACCGCTCATGCGCGTTACTCCGGTCACCGTGAGCGAATTGGCCGCCCACACGTTATGTCCGGGCGCAGAGATTTCCGGCTTCTTGCGACCGTCACGAGTGGGACCTGCGCTTGAGAAATAGGATAGCGGCTTTGTCGAAGTGTTCGCGTCGTAGGAACCGACGGCGATAACTTTGTTCCCGCAGGAAATGGAGCCGATCGTGTGCGCGTTGTCGTTGGGTGCGGGAAAGCTCGACTGGAAGGCGTTGTCACGTTCGATCCAGGCGTGAAACCTGCCGTTGGTGACAACTTCGCCCGTAAGTCGAACAATGTATTGTCCGCCCGGCATGCCGGACATCAAGAAGACGCCGATCATATTGTCGTGATTGTTAGGGTCGTTCAGACGATTGGCCAATAACGCCACCACGTCGGTTCCAATCTGAACCTGTTTGGTCTCGCCCGGTGCTGCCGTCGCGAGTAGCGCGCCGTTAGGGGCGAACAGCTCGACCTTGAAGCGATCCGCTCCCGCGTACCACAGCTCCATTTCGATGGGTCGGAAGAGGGTCGCCGCGATGTTCCAGTGCAGGTCGTGGCTGGCTCCTGCCAACAGCGTACCGGTCGCGTGGATGCCGTCGTCGAATGAGTTCGACGCCGCGATCACCACCGCTCTATTGGGGGCAGCGCTGGCGAGTGCGTCAATTCCCTGGTCAACGAGTGTTGTACCGTCGTGGGGGCCGCCGTTGGTTCCCAAGCTCACGTTCACCACAGCGGGGCGTGTCCCCGCTTTATCGAAGATGTACTTGAGCGCTTCGAGCAGCGTGACGGAATCTCCGAACGACGACTTGACGGTATCCTCAAGCTTGTGCGGATCTCGTTCGTGAGTCACGTTGACGAAAATAAGGTCCGCATTCGGTGCCATACCGGGGACCCCGCTACCATTGCCGTTGCCTGCGGCAATATCCATTACATGAGTGCCGTGCGATGAGTGCCCCGGATTGTAGCCGATCGCCGAATAGGGGTCGGCTTGGTTGAGCGCCAAGTCCAGCGATGCTGTGGAATGCTCGATGCCGTAACCGTACGGGCTGGCAGGACTGTTGCCGCCGTTTTGATCCCAAATCGCGAGCAGTCGGGTCTGACCGTTGCCCTTTCGGAAGTTCCTGTGGACGAAGTCGCCGCCGTAATCGATGATGCCCAAGACCACGCCCTTACCCCCGCTTACATGGCTGCCGGCAGGCAGTTGCGCGGGCTGAGCTTCTGTTTCATCCGAGGCGACAGCGAGCATCGGCTGCAACGTCTGGGCGGCCTTCAAGCTCTCTAGGAAACCAAGAATTTTGGTGGACCATGTTGCCACGATCGCTCGCCAATGTCTCGCAGATTGATGCTCTGAGGTGGGTCCACGGATCGAAAACAGCAGTCAGCGGTCCAGCCGCAGTGAGGCGCCGACCGCGATCCTGCGGCGGGCGGTCTCGCCGCCCTTGATCTCCAGGATATAGCGGATCGCCGCGGACGCGCTGGGGTAGATCGGACAGTGGCGCACGCGACAGGGCGGCACCGCGGGGAGGATCTCGAGTAAGGTTCCGTCGATATCGAAATACAGCAGGTCCAGCGGGATCAGGGTGTTCTTCATCCAGAATTCGGCCCGCCCCGGCGGTTGTATGAACAACATCCCCTGATCAGCCGACAGGGTTTGGCGGAACATCAGCCCGCGTCGCCGTTCGTCCTCGCGCTGGACGACCTCGACCCGAAACTCCGCTCCGCCGACCTGAACGGTCGCCAGTTCAGCGGCCGACAGACACCTGCTCATCGGCAGCAGTGCCGCAAAGAGCCAGCAGATGACCGGGATTGCACGTCGCCAAGGGCGCAGCGATATCAACAAGTAACGAGTCAGCGCCAAGTCAAATACGCACATAATTTGTGGTGCGAACTGCCGAATTTAGGATGAGTGGTCCCCGTGGGGTCGCTGCGCGACTTTTACGGCAAAGCTTCGGCCTCCGGTCTTCCGAGAACGGCGACCAAGGCCGTAACCTCGACAACGACAACGACAACGACAACGAGACTGCTTCAATGTTGGCATTGCGGGCAATAGAAACTCGACCGTTGTGCGATGCGCACCTGGCGCACCGGCGCCCCACAGCCTGGGCAGGGTTCGCCGGTGCGGCCATAAACGCGCAGCCAGCGGGCGAAATAGCCGGGATTGCCGTCTTCCTGGACGAAATCCCGCAGGGTGGTGCCGCCCTGGACGATGGAGGCATCGAGCACGGTCCGGATAGTCTGCGCCAGGCGTCGGTAGCGCTCCAGTCCGACGCGGTGACAGGCGCGCGATGGGTGGATGCCGGCCAGATAGAGCGATTCGCTGGCGTAGATATTCCCCACGCCCACCACCACGCCGCCGTCCATGATGAATGACTTGACCGCGACCTGGCGCTTGCGGCTGCACCGATACAGGTGGTCGCCGTCGAATCCGTCCTCCAGCGGCTCCGGCCCCAGGTCGCGCAGCAAGGCGTGGCGGGTCGCGGCCAGCGCGGGCGGGTCCGGCGTCCAGATCAGCAGCCCGAAACGGCGCGGGTCATGAAAGCGCAGGGCGCGGCCGTCGCAGAGTGCCAGATCGACATGGTCATGTTTCAGCGGCGGGGTCTCGGCGGGCACCACGCGCAGGCTGCCCGACATGCCCAGATGCAGGATCAGACTGCCGTCCTCGACCTGGATCAGAATGTACTTGGCCCGCCGCTGCAGCCCCAGAATGGCCTGACCGGTCAGGCGCAGCGCCAGGTCCGGGGGAATCGGCAGGCGCAGCCGCGGCTCGCGCACGATCATCCGCGCGATGCGCCGACCCAGCAGGTGCGGGCGGATGCCGCGCAGGGTGGTCTCGACCTCCGGCAGTTCGGGCACCTCAGGGCCTCCGGGTGGGCGGCGCGAGCAACGGTTGCACTTGCCAGGCCCCGCCGGGGGTGTCGCCGGTTTCCGGCGCGGCGGCTTCGGGGTCGGGTGCGAAGGGGTCGACACCGAATCCGGTCGGCGGGTCCTTGTAGAGTTCATCCCCGAAGCCCGCCCTGCCTTCCCCCATGTCGTCCGGACTGAGCTTTACCGATGGCGGTGCCCCGGCCCTATCCGTCGGCACCGGGGCGTCCGGGTCGGTCTCGGGTGCAAAGGGGTCCGCTGCCGCCGGAGCGGGCGCGAGCGCTTCGCCGGTCAGGGCTCCGGTATCCGACGGTAAGGTCATTGACGGCGCTGCCGGGGTCTTGGGTCGCAGGTCCGGCGGCGGTTCCCGCGGGGTCGGGTCGATGGCGGTGGGGTCCAGTTCCAGGAGCATGCCGTCGGTCAGGACATAGCGCAGTTTCAGATCCGGCCGACTCCAGCGGCGCCGATCCTCCGAGACCAGAAACCGCAGGGCGCTGCCGTCCGCGAACTTGAATTGCACCGGTTCCCCGGACCAGTCGCCGGTCATGGGCTCGACCCGCTCTGCCGTCAGGCCGATGAGTGCCTGCAGCGACTTGGCGGCCAGCGGTACCCCATTGAGCGTGGCGAACAGCGGCGGGTGCGCGTGCGGCAGCAGTGCGCGTGAGCAGTACTCGATCGGCGGGGCGATCAGCAGATGATGAAATCGGTCATCGATCAGGTGCACCAGCCCGTCCGCCATCACGTAACGGCGCTGACCCAGGGGGTCCAGCCCGCCGAAAGCCAGCGTCAGGCCGTCCAGGCGCAGGCGCAGCTTGATCGGGTCCAGACCCAGTTCAGCGAGCGCCGCCGAGGGTGCCGGGAAGCTGCGCAGGACCGGGGCCGCAATGAGGGTGAGCAGTTGGTCGAGCCGGCCCGGATCCGCATCCAGGGTCAAGGGTTCCAGCATGTGCCAGCCGTCGTCGGTGCGCTCCAGTCGGATGCGGGGCTCGCCGGTGCGTTCCACCTCGATCAGGCGCAGGTCTGCCGCGTCGATTCCCGCCAGGGTCTGGGGGAGCCGCGAGCCGGTCAGTTCATGGTGGATGCCCAGCGCCAAGAGCCCGAGCATCAACGCCAGGAGCAGATTCGCGAGCCAGCGTGCCGCCATGAATTAACCTCTCGAACGCGCCCAGCGTATCGTCAGACCAGCCACGATGAAGAGGCCGGGCAACAGGATCAGTGTCGTCGTTCCCAGCAGCAGTCGACGGTTGTGGTTCAGGGTGAGGCCCGGCACGGGTTGCGGGTGCGGCGGCAGGGCCGGCAGTCCGTCCTCACCGCTGAGCCAGCGCAGCAACTGGAGTCCGAGTGCGCGGTTGCCGTACGCGCCGAGTTGCGCGTTGCTCAGGAAATCCCCGTCGCCCACCACCAGCACCCGCTGCACCCGGCCGTCTTCCGGCAGGTTGCGGGTCAGGGCCAGGACCACCGGCAGCGGCCCCGCCTGCTCGCCGACCACCTCGTCGCGGAACACCGTGCCGGTCAGGCGTCCGGTCTCGTTCCAGCTTTGCGCGCTGCTGCTGAGGAATCCGGCAAGGGTCCAGCCCGGCGCGGTGCGGGTCTCGAAGCCGACCGCGCCGGGCAGCAGGGCCGGGGTCGTGAGACCCTCCGCCAGCGCATCGGCGGGGAACTCGGCGATCACGGCGACCGCCGGGGTCGCGGACTCGAACCGTGCCGCGTCGGCGTCCACCAAGGTGCCCGGCAGGATGCCGATCCCCAACTGATCGGCCAGTGCTTCAAGACCGTTCGGTTCACCGGGGTCCAGCAGCCACAGCAGATTGCCGCCCTGATCGAGATAGCGGGCGAGCCGCTCCGTTTCGCCGGGAAAGAGCGCGATCTCCGGATGGGACACCAGTACCAGATGGGTATTGACCGGGATCTCGGTCACGGTCGTCAGATCCAGGTTACGCAGCAGGTAGCCCCGCTCTTTCAGTTCCTGACCGAAGCGACCCAGGTCCGTCGCTCCCTCACCATCGATCTTGCGTTCGCCGTGTCCCTCCAGGACCGCGACCCAGGGCGCTCGCCTGGTCCCCAGCCGGGCGATGGCGGCGCTGATCTCACGCTCGCCGAGCTGACTTAGGGTTTCGCGGCGTCCCCGGTATTCCAGCATGATCTGACCGGCGATGGAGACTTTGGCGTCGCGGGCCTGTTCGGGAAAGCGCTGCGGGTCCACGAAGCGCACTTCGAGGTCCGGGCGGGCGTGGCGATAGCGGGCCAGCAGACGGTCGATGGTCTTGCCCAGGGGGTTCTGGGCCTCGCTGAACACGGTCATCCGCAGCGGGGCCTCGAGCCGCGCCAGGATGGCGGCGGACTCCGGCGTCAGGGTGTTGCCGCGTGCGCTGGTCCAATCCCAATACCGGTCGTCCTGGGCGATCAGCCAGCCGGCGGCGATCACCGCGGCGAACAGCAGCGCCGCGAAGAGCCCGTCAACCAAGGGCCGCTCGAGGCCCTGGAGTGCCGCCCGCAATCCGGCAGTCAGGCGTTTCATGAGAGCCGCCGATTCGCCAGGCGGCGCTGGGTCAGGGCGAGAAAGACCCCGGTGAACATCAAAAAATAGGCCAGGTCGCTGAGCCGCACCGCGCCCAGCAGGAACCAGAAGAGATGCTCGTTCCAGGCCAGCCAACCGAAGAGCGACAGCCCCTGGGCGGTGAGATCCTGGGCCCGGCCGATGACCGAGAACAGCAGCAGGATGCCGAAGGCGGCGAGCACGGCCGTCCCCGGCTGGGCGCTCAGGCTGGCGGCATAGAGCCCGACCGCACCGAACAACAGCGCGGCAAGCCAGAGCCCCAGGGTGGCCGCCGCGACCAGCCCCCAGTCCAGGTCGGCGGTGCCGGCCAGCAGGGCCAGGTTCAGCGCCGGCAGCAGACACACCGGCATCAGCAGCACCGTGACCCCCAGGAACTTGCCCAGGACCACGCTATACAGATGAACCGGCGCTGCCCCGAGCAGATCGAAGCTGCCGTCGCGGAATTCGGCGCTGAGCATCCGCACGGCGATCAGCGGTGCGGCCAGCATCGCCACCACGGCGGCAATGCCGAAGAGATTGAGCGACAGCTCCTGCGACAGGCTCGCCACCCGCTCATCGGCGCCCAGACCGGTGAAGTCCTCGATCACCTTCAGGAAGACCCAGGCCAGAACCACCTGGCCGGCACCGAGCAGCACCCACAGCAGCGGCGTGAGCAGACCACCGCGCAATTCACGGGCGGCGATGGTGCCGATCATAGTTGTTCCTCCACCCCGATCAGGTCGAAAAAGACCCGCTCCAGGTCACTGCGCTCCGCCCGCAATTCCCGTAGGCCCAGACCCGCGGCCACCAGTTGCCGCGTCAGTTCCTCCGGGCCTTGATCGGGTGCGAGCATCACCCGAAAGCGATCCTCGCGCAGCGGGTTCGCCTCGGCCACGCAGTCCAGGGCCGCGAGCGCCGCGGCGTCCGCCGGGGGTGCCAGGCGCAGGCGCCAGATCAAGGTCGGCGTGTCCGCCCCCAACTGATCGCCGACTACCAGCCGTCCCTGATGCAGAATCGCCACTCGGTCGCAGACCGCCTGCACCTCGGGCAAGATGTGGCTGGAGAAGATCACCCCGCAGTCGCGCGCCAGTTCACGCACCAGGCCGCGGACCTCGCGAATCTGCACCGGGTCGAGCCCGTCGGTGGGTTCGTCCAGGATCAACAGCCGCGGCCGGTGCAGAATCGCCTGGGCGATTCCGAGCCGCTGCCGGAACCCCTTGGACAGTCGGGCGATCGGCTGCCGCCCCAAATCCTCCAGACCGCAGCGGCGCAGCGCCTCGGCCACCGCCGTCCGGACCTCGGCGCGCGGGACCCGGTGCAGCCGGGCGCAGAAATGCAGATATTCGCCCACCCGCAAATCCTGATAGAGCGGCGGGCGCTCCGGCAGATAGCCCAGCAGCCGTTTGGCGGCCACCGGGTCGCGCGTCAGATCGCGGCCCGCGATCTCCACCCGCCCGCAGCTCGGCGCCAGATTGCCGCTCAGGATGCGCAGACAGGTCGTCTTGCCCGCCCCGTTGGGGCCGAGCAACCCCAGCACCTCACCGCGTGCCAGCGTGAGGTCGACGCCCGCCAGGGCCGTGTGGCGGCCGAAGCGGCGGGTGAGGTCAGTGACGCGAACCAGGGTTTCCATAACCGACGCACGATACCGCCTGAAGGGCGACTTGCCAAAGGAAAGAATGCAGTCATGCAGTCCACCCGGCCGGGAGGCCGGTGGTGATCATGGGCCCTGATGTGGACCGCGAGGTCGACTTGGCCCGGCCGGCCTGCGCAGGTCGGCCGCACTGTTCGGCTGGGGGCTCCTTGATGCTATCGACGAGATCCTCCTGGTGAGGATCTGCCCTGCGAGGCCGCGTGGCCGGAACCGTGATCAAGGCCCTGCTGTGGACTCTTTGTGTCTTTTCTGGTGACACCGCTCCCGCGGTGTCACCCAGGTCTGCGTCGCTTTGCGGCCCGCATTCGCTCTTGCCGCCGGTTTTCAAGTTCGTGTTCCGCTGAGCGGGGTCGCTAAGATCCCGAAAGAATCGCAGCTTGTCCCCACCATCAAGCTTGTATTCCTTCGGCTTGTTTCGAATCAGCGCGATCATCCGCCCCATGTCGACCTTGGTATCCGCCCCGAACAGCACCCGGCCGCTGGCTGGCTTCGATCTTGTTGAGCGGAAACAGGAACGTCTGCCGTGGTTACGCGCTTGCGGGTATGATTGCGAAGACCCGACATGATTCTGGATTGGAGCTATGAGAGCCACCCAACGCCGTCGTCCCCTAAGTCGCAATCTGCTTTCCGCGATCGATCCGGATAGGCTCCGCCGGCTCGCAACCTCGGTCAGCTATGTCGGCAGCGTCGAGCATAAGGACACGCCATCGTTCGCCGTCCGCCGCGTCCGCGTCCCGATGCAACTCTGTGTGATCGCGCGCTTGCAAACAGCCGCGACCAGCTAACCGAGTGGCTGCGCACCGCCATCGCCAAGGGGGCCCTTGGGAGGGCGAGTTTCCGCGTTACGCCTGGTATAAGACGAGCGGCACGGTTTACGAAGCCCGTCTGGTCAACCGTGCGCAGGGTACCTATAAAGGCTATAGTCTGCTGCCGGACGAGTGGCCCAAGGATATCGAAACCTACTATGAGTGAATTGTGCTTCGATCTCGAATGGGAGCGGGTGGACGGCAGCCGCGGTGATGCGTTGGCGGCAACCTGGGCACGGCTTTCCATCCGCGTTGCCGCAACGACGATCACTCGAGTCAACGACTACCGCTCGCTTGGTCTGCGGGATCGCATCCTGATTCCGCTCTATCCCCTCGCCGAGTGGATTGCGACGCACTGGTGGTCTTTGCTCTACGAGGTGCAAGCTCCTGGCCGAGAGGGCTATGAGCGTCGGCATAATCTGCGTTTCGGCCGCGAGGGGTTCGCGCTTCCGGACTTGTTCATCAAGCCAACGGGAGAGCGTGCGTTGATCGAATGGCGCGCCCTCGAACTACCGAAGGCCCGCGTCGGCTTCTCAGCCGGCGGTACCCGCGACTTGGAACTGGCGAGTATCCGCGACAGCTTGTGCGACCTGATCGAGACCGTGCTGGCACGGCTCGACCAGGAGGGCGTGACGGACACCGGCCTTCATCAGGAATGGCGGGCCATCCAGGCGGCCGATGAGGCGGAAGCCGCGTTCTGTATCGCAGCGGCACGTTTGGGTCAGGACCCCTTACGACCTGTCCGAGCCGGAGGCCGACGCGATACTCGCCGCAGCGAACCGGTTGCCGGCCGGTTGGCAGGATGACTTCTTTGATGTCGCCAATTCGAATACCTGGCCGCGCCGGGGACGTCATCCGCACTCATGACTGTCGCCAGGACCGACCGGCAGAAATGCAACCGCGCCTTCGCCGCCGAGTTTCTGGTGCCGGCGCAGTGGCTCCGCGATGCGGTGCCGCGGTGACCTCGAACGCTGCGGTGACACGCCCGGCCCCAT
>CAYYAY010000134.1:0-10222 GCA_964470155.1 uncultured Lamprocystis sp.
CGGTTGAGCCGGCAGGTGATCGTGGTGCAGGGGTCAGACTGCCCGTCGTTCGGGGTCTCGCTCATGGGTGGTGCATCGGCCGGCGCGTTGACGGCGCACTGCGGGCCGGACAGGGGCAGAAAGATGTCCGGCCCCAGCGGCGGCAAGTCCAGCAGGTCGAGTGTCACGGTGTCCAGAACACCGTTCGTTTTGCGCAGGCCGTTGCGCAATTGAAAGGTGTTCAGGGCGGCAACCGTTGTTTGATCCGCTTTGCCGGCGAACGGCACCTTCTTGTACTCCACATGCTTCCTGCGTTTCTTGTCGCGCCAGACGGATTTCCTGGTCGGCTGTGTCAGCAATCCTTGGGTGGCCAGCGCCGACTGCACCGCGGCGAGATGCGGTGATGCCAGCCGCTGGAACTTTTTCGGCATTTTCTTGATGCGGTTCAGGTCGGGAGCCTGACTCGCAGACGCCTGCTGGCCCGCCTGCAGCGCGGCATACCGGCCGATCCGCTGCTCATAGAGTTCCAGCGCGATCCGCTCGGCCGGCAACAGCAGGTTGACCTGCGCCGGATCGTCCGGCGCGTCTTTACCGACCTTGGCGCGGAACTTCTGCAGGGCTTTGCGGACCTCCGGATGGCTGGTGCTGGTGTCCTGCACCGTCGTCGGCAGCATCTTGAGGTGATGCAGTGCCGCCAAGGTCTCCGGTGGGAGGTTCTGCGTGGGTTTGTCCTCGCCCTGGCTGATCAGCGCCGCTAAACGCTGTTTATAGTGCCGCGCTTCTTCCGGGCTGAGCGTGCCGGTGACCAAGGCCTCCGGCAGCAGGACGCTTTGTTCGTGCTCATGGCGAAATTCGACCGCGTCGGCGACCTGATCCGGCTTGAAGGCCCGCTCCGGGAGATCGCCGCCCTTCAGACTGAACCCCACGCCATACTTGGCCCGCACCAGCGCCGGCTGGCTCTCGGCCCGGACGCGCTTGGCCAGATGGTCCATGAACTCGGCCCAGGTGTAAGGTTGGCTCTGGCCTTTGCCGTCGCGGTAGAACATGCCCAGATTGCCGGTGACCGTGCCCGAGTTGGCGGGCAGTCCCCATTCCGACGACACGGGCGGCGGCGCTTCGGGAATCGCCGGGTAGACCGGGTAGACCGGGGCCGATTCGGTGGTGATCGCGGATCCGGACTGGAGGGCCGCTTCGGCGTTCATCATGGCGACGATCTGATCCTGTGTCGGCAGCGCTGCCGGAGGTTCCAGCGTGCGCCGCGACCACCCCAGCGGCGGCTCGCCGGGAGCCGTGCGCAACCCGGCGGCGGGTCCGGCGACCACCAGCGGCCGGGGCGGCCTGAGGGGCTGTAGTGTCGGTGCCGGCGGCAGGCCGGTGGCGATGGTCGGCTCCGGGTTGGTTTCCGGGGTTGGCGCCGGCGGTTCGACCGGTTTGACACAGAGGGTATCGCGCGCCTCGCCCCGTGCCAGCGCCAGTATCCGGCGGCCCTGCGTTTCGCCCAGAAAATGGAACAGATAATCCTCTTCCGGTGTGGTCGCCCCGTTATCGACGCTCAGATAGTGCTTCGCAAAGGCCAGCACGGCGAAGTTGTGACGCAGGAGTTGGAGTTCCTCATCGTCCACCCCCCGTTTGCCATCCACCGTGTCCTGAATCAAGCCCCGGACCTGTGCATCAGTGAAAGGCCCTTCCCCCAAGTCCAACTGATCTCGGCCGGCGGCCGCATCCGCCGCACTGGCGGCCAGCAGTTGTGTCCCGAACCGCTTGATGATGCTGTGGAAAGTGGCCGGCTGGAACTGCCAGACCCCGGTCGCCGACCCCAGGCTGCCATTCTTGAGGGTGGGACGGACGTGATCGTTCCAGGTGCGTGCGCTTTCGTGTTCACCGGTGGCCAGGGCCTGCCCGAGACTGGCGCCGATCCGTTCGGTCACTTCCAGCAGGAGCAGCATCTGCCGGAGGGAGATGTCCTGGGTCCGGTCATAGTTGCGCGACTGGCTGGCCGACAGTGCCCGATAGGCCGTCAGTGTCACCTCCGCCGTGCCCCCGTCCGCTGAATAAACGGCGGAGGTCACCGGCGGATCCTCAGCCCAAGCCGACGACAATACCGCAGCGGCAGCAGCGGCGACCGTGGCGAGCCCGGCGAGGAGTCGGCGTTGATTAATGACCTGTTACCCGAGTGTCTTGTTCTTCAGCCGCTTACTTTACGGTGCAGTCGAGTCAAAAAACAACACTATCCCGCGCGGCGCCATCGTGGCGGGACGCCGCCCTCGCGGGAGACGTGTTTCCAGGCATCCTGCGGAGGGCCTTGGGCTATCAGGTTTGAGCGGGCGACTCCACTATCGCAGTCTATAGCCGTCGGCTGTGATAACCGGACGTAGAGGGCGGGGAGCCAATCTACGTGCAAGCTCAAGGCTTCAGGGGCGGACGGCTTCCCGGGCACACTTCGCAACATCCGTGTCTGAACCCTCCCTGTCAATCCCTGAGAACAGAACATACAAGGGGCGGGTTTCAAACCCGCTCCTACACCAAGGGTCTGTCAGGTTCTCAAGTGCGAAGGCGATATACCACGCTGCGGGGGTGACCGCGGGGGCGCGACTCAGTGTTCCCGCCATCGGGTGATCGCATGGTCCAGCGAGATGCGCCCCGGTCCCCGTGCCATCAGGTAGAGCAGGACCGCTGCCCAGACCCCGTGGGTGGGATAGGCCCCTGGATAGACGAGGAACTGAATCACCGCTGTCATCGCCAACAGCCCCAAGGCGGCAAAGCGGGTGCCCAGACCCAGCAGGATCAGCACCGGCAGGACATGTTCCGCCAGCGCCGCCAGACTCGCGGCCAGCTCAGCGGACAGCAGCGGAAGGCGATACTCCTCACGAAACAAGGCGACCGCCGAGTCCGACAGGCGCGGCCAGCCGAGTGTGAGGTTGCCGTCGACCAGATCGAGGGCGAACCCGTCTAACTTGGTCTGACCGGATTTCCAGAAGACCGCCGCGATGGAGACGCGGCCGAGCAGGGCGATCAGATCCTCCGGGATGCGGGCCATTGCTCCCTGGGCGGCGGTGATCCAGCGCAGCGGTGTGCTTTGCGGCGGTGGCGTCGGCAGAGCGTTATCCGGGGTCATGGTTCAGGGTCTCCTGGTGGGTGCCAGGCGACGATGGCGCCGTGGCGGATGAGCAGGGCGAGGCACTGGGTCAGATCGAAGTCGGGGTCACGGGCGGCCCCGGCGGCGGCTGCATCGCCTAGGGTCGCGCCCGCTGCCAGGGCGGTCACGCAGGTCGCGGTACCGCCGGGTATCGGGACGACCAGGGTGTCGTCCCCGCAGCGCAGGACCAGGGCGGACTCCGGCCGCCGCGGATCGGCGATCACGGCAGCGGGTTCCGGCTCCTGGTGGGCGGCCCAGAGCGAGACGATGGCGTCGCTCGCGTCGAGGACCTGCAGTGACGGGTGCAGGCTCAACCCGGCCCCGGGGAGCTGTTGCGGGTCCGCCAGGTAACCGGCCAGTGCGGTGGTCGTCAGCGGCACGGCCGCGGCGGCGTGGTAGGCCCGCACCCGCGCCAGTTCCAGCCGCGCCAGGTCGGGCAAATAGGCCAGGTCGGCGGTCGGCGCGTGCGCGGCGATCCAGTCCGGGAAGGCGTCGCCATATTCGGTGAGGACCGGGGAGCGCGGCGGTGCGGCAGCGATCAAGTCGCGGGCCATCCAGTCGAAACAGCGCTCGCCCGCCAGTTGGCGGGTCGCGGGGAAGGTGTCTGCCAGGGCGGCGGTCAGCGACACCGCGACCGTGTTGCGGTAGACGCCGAAGCGCACTGCCGGGTCTGAGCCGTTCCAGGTCGTCAAGCCGGGCGGCAGTGTCCAGGTGGGATCCTGGAGTGCGGCGGCGAAGCGGTCCAGGAGGTCGTCGGCGGGGTGCGCGGCAAGCGGATCAGCGGCTTGCCCGGACACCCTTGGCCAGGGTCGGGCGCCCGTGGATGCGGGGTCGGGTGTCATGGCAGCGGCCATGACCGACCGGGCGCGGGCGGCCTCGTCGACCAGCACGTCCAAGGGAGGAATTGCCTGATCGCGCTCGATCAGGGTGGGGCGGGGGCCCAGGTGGTCCAGGGTGCGGCGATACAGGTCCCAGACCGCGGCGGCCACCGGCGCCCCGTGGGTGTCGATGAGCAGGCGGTCGCCGGCACCGTCGCGGTCCTCGGCGAATCCTGCCAGGTGGATCTCGCCGATGGCGGCCGGCGGCAACGCGGCGATCAGGTCCCAGGGGTCACGCCCATGGTTGACCGCGCTGATGTAGGCGTTGTTGACATCCAGCAGCAGGCCGCAGCCGGTGCGCTGCACCACCGCGGCAAGAAACGCACCCTCGTCCAGCGTCGACGCGGCGAAGGTGACATAGGTACTGGGGTTTTCCAATAGCAGCCGGCGACCGAGCCGTTCCTGGGCCTGGTCGATATGGTCACAGACCCGGCGGAGTCCGGCGCGGTTGTACGGGATGGGCAGCAGGTCGTTGTAGAATGCCCCGCCATGGCTGGACCAGGCAAGGTGCTCCGAGAACCAGTGGGGCTCGAAGCGTTGCAGCAGGGCGGCGAGGCGGTCGAGATGATCGCGGTCCAGCGGGCCGGCGCCGCCGATCGACAGTCCGACCCCATGAATGGAGAGCACGAAGCGCTCGCGGATCTGTGTCAAATGGTGCAGAAAAGGTCCGCCGGCGACCAGATAGTTCTCGGCGTGGACCTCGAAAAAGTCCAGGGGCGCGCCGGCCCCGAGGATTTCCGGGACATGCACCGGCTTGAGACCGATACCGACGGCATTTTGGTGAGTGACGATACCGGTCATCAGGAACTCCTCGGGCGGCGCGCCGGCGGTGCGTCTTACTTCGCCTTGAAGGCCGTGAGTTGGCCGTTGCCGGTGGGTGACTTGGGGGAGGCGGTTTGCTCGCAGGTGCCGGCGGGGACGTATTTCCAGGCATCCGTCTGGTAATCGACCTTGGAGGTGCCGGCGCAACTGGTCCCGGGGCCGGCCGCGCAGTCGTTCTTGCCCTTGAGCGCAACGCCGAAGCACTTTTCATTTTCCGCACCCGCGGCGGCGACCGCGGTATCGGCCAGGGTCAGTGCGGCGCCCAGGGCGAGTGCAAGGGCAGCGGCGGTGGTCTGGATGGCGCGTGACTGGGACATGGGAGTCTCTCCGAATGCATATGGATGAATGAGCGGGACGGTCGTCGGTGCCGCGGCACCGAACCCGACCGGAGGAGCCGGGCCGGCTGGCCCGCGCACCCTCATTTGCCTAGTCGTCGGGCGATGACGCGCGGTTACAGTCATGCCGGAAAATTTTTTGGGCGTGGATGCGTGCCCGCCGCCTGTAACCTTTGATGCCGCTGGAACGACTCAGGAAGCAGAGATGACACCGGAAGCCCAGGCAGAGACATTCGAGGCGCTGTTGCAGCCGCTGTGGACCCGTGCCCAGTCCGGTGACGAGGCCGCCTATCGGGAGGCGCTGATCCAGATCAGCGGCCGGCTGCGAGCCTATTTGCGGCGGCGGATGCAGTCGCTGCCCGATGAAGTGGAGGATCTGGTGCAGGAGACCCTGCTGGCGGTGCATCTGCAGCGCGGCACCCATGACCCGAGTGTCCCGGTCAGCCGCTGGGTGCTGGCCATCGCCCGCCACAAGTTGATCGACCGGTGGCGGCGCCGCGGCCGGCGCGAGGCGTTGCACGAGCCGCTGGACGACGTGGCGGAAGCTGCACTGCCCGCGGTGTGGGATGAACTGCCGGTGCAGCGTGACCTGACGGCGCTGCTGGGCGGGCTCCCGGCAGCCCAACAGGCGGCGATCACCCTGATCAAACTGGAGGGTTTGTCGGTGGCCGAGGCGTCGCAACGCAGCGGAGTCTCGGTCGCGGCACTCAAGGTCCAGGTCCATCGCGGCCTGAAGCGGCTCGCCGAACTGGTGAGGAAGATGCCATGAAGACCACTGAACTGATCGATTTGCTGGCGAGCGGCGCCGGTCCGGCCCCGCGCTGGGTGGCGGCGCGCCGCCTGGCCCCGGTGCTGGCCTTGGGGCTCTCGGCCAGCGCGGGGAGTGCCCTGGCGGTCTTTGGTCCGATTCCAGTTGATCTCTGGGCCGAACCTGGTCTCTGGTTCAAGCTCGGTTATGCCGCGGCCCTGGCCGGCGGCGCGGCCTGGCTTGCCGCGCGCCTGGGTCGGCCGGCGGCGCGCACCGGCGCGCCGCGGCTGGTGCTGCTGCTGGCCGTCGCCGCCATGGCGCTGCTGGGGGTGCTGGCGGTGTTCGGTGCCCCGGCCGACGGACGTCTGGCGGCGGTGCTCGGCCATTCCTGGGCGCGCTGTCCGTTTAACGTGCTGGTCCTGTCGCTGCCGGCACTGGCAGGGGCGCTGTGGGCGCTGCGCGGTCTGGCGCCGACCCGACCGGCGGCGGCCGGCCTGGCGGCAGGACTGCTCGCCGGGGGACTGGGAGCGCTGGGTTATGCGCTGTCCTGCACCGAATTGTCGCCGGCATTCGTCGCCGTCTGGTACAGCCTGGGGATCGCCTTGACCGGGGGGGTCGGCGCCGTGCTGGGGCCGCGGGTGTTGCGCTGGTAGTGATCTATACCCGTCGTTGTTGGTTTTTCGTTTCTCGTTTTTCGTAATCCAATGTTTGATAGTCCTTAACCAAAAACGAAAAACCGAAAACTCAAAACCGTTCCGTATATAACGGCTGGGGATTCGCCGCGGCCCGCGGCACCGCTTGCGGGTCGGCCTCCAATGTCACGGCGATCCAGGCGGTCAGCGGCATCAGCACCGCCCAGCCGACCGCCAGTACGGCCAGTGCCGCGACGGGGTCGGGGAAACTTACGGCGCCGAGCCGCATGCCGGCGTAAAACGCGAGCGGTCCGCCGATGGCGCCGAACAGGCTCGCCAGCCACCAGCGTCCGAGCAGCCAGCGCATCGAGACGTAAAAGGTGGTGGCGAACCCCGCCCACATGGCGATGATCCACACCGGGGCGAGCCAGGGCAGGATCATGCCCGAGGGGTAGACCAGCAGGCCGGTTCCGGCCAGCAGCCCGTCCCAGAGGGCACCGATCAAGGAAACCACGGTGATGAGGGCGGCATCCCGCCAGGGCGCGGGGCTGCCGGCCAACAGAATAGCCACGGCCACCGCGGTCACGGCCACACCGACCCAGGGCAGCCCATGAGCGCCGCCAAGGACACAAGCGAACCAGGCGACCTGATACGCGACAAAATTCACAACAACACGAGACGACACGGGAACTCCGGTTAGGGCTTCAGTCACTTGCGCAACGACGTGGCGCCGGGTCCAATGAAAAGCAACATCAAGGGCGAGGTGCCGGCCCGCCTGGAGCAACGCCTCGCCGCCGACGACGTGGCGGCGGTGGCCTTGGTCATCAACCCGGCTATCGCGCGACCGGCACGGCCGCCGGTCCGCACAGCGGACCCTACAGGCCACGGCGTTACCGTAGGGTCCGCTGTGCGGACCGTCCGCGGCCTACTCTGGCTCCCACGCTCCAGCGTGGGAGTAGGTGCGGGCGCTCTGCGTCCAGTGCACAGACCGGACGCGGAGCGCCCGCGCGACACTCCCACGCTGGAGCGTGGGAGCGAGCGACAGCACCTGCGAAAAGTGTTGAAATCCATTTGCCAACCGGTGCATTCTGTCCAGCTGCACCCTGCGCCGGACCGGTGCAACCGCTGCCCCTGAGGACACCGCCGTGGAGACCGCCATGGAGCCCGCCGACCGTGTTTTCATCTCCTATGCACACAAGGACCCGGGGCACTTCGTGGAGGAGGTCCAGCGCCAGTTGCGCATCGCACGCAACGGTCTCGCGGGTTTCGAGATCTGGACCGACCAGCGCATCGAGATCACCCAGGACTGGAACCGCGAGATTCAGGCCGCGCTTGACCGCTGTGCCTGCGCCATCCTGCTGATCACCGCGAATTTCCTCGATTCACGCTACATCCGCGAGCAGGAGTTGCCGGTGCTCCTGAGTCGGGCGCAAGCCGGAACTCTGGGCTTGATCCCAGTCTTCGTCTCCGCGGTGCCTGCGCAGGCGCTCACGGTCAGCTTCACCCGCGGCGGCACGACCGAAACCTTCGACCTGGGCTCACGGCAAGGCGTCAACGGCCCCGACCGACCGCTCGACGGACTGACGGACGCGCAGCGCAACACCCTGATCGCGGGGCTGGCCGATCAGGTCGGCGCCTGGCTTGCGCAGCGGCAACCGGCGGCCGGTGCCCCCGACCGGCCCACGCGCCGGCCGAGCGCCATCCCGCCGGTGGCCCCGTCCGACCGGCGCCCCGAGCTCGTCCTGGAGTTTCAGGCGGCGCGGGGCCGTCTGCGCCGGCGCTATTACCTGACGGACGGCGCCAGACCCACCGAGATCGCTCTGCCGGATACCGACGGCGAGCACGCGTTGGACCTGTGGGAACCTTGTCTGCCCATCGATGGCGACGCCCTGACCAGCCTGCTGATCGGCGACGACCCCGAGATCTGGACGCAACTCCTGGCCGCGGCGGCGGGCGAGCCGATGCCTGCTCCGAACCGCGGACCGCTGGTGCCGCCCCGGCACCCGGTGCGCGTGCGCCTCCTCGGCGGCGGTGGCCTCCTGACCAAACTGCCCTGGCACCAGCTCGCCTATCAGGGTACCCCGCTGCGGCAGTCCGGGTGGACGGTGGAGTCCAGCCCCCAGCCCGTCCCCGATCAGCGTCCGCGCTTTCCCAATCACAGCTTCGCGATGCCCGGTCCGGTGCTGGCGGTGTTCTCCCACGACCGCTATCGGGCGGGACACCTGGATGACCTGCGCGGACTGTTCCGGACCCTCTGGCCCAGGCGCAGCACCCTGTTCGAGGCGACCCACCTCGATCAGCTCCGCTTTGAGCTGCAGGAACGCCCGCCGCGTCTGCTCTACTATTTCGGCGCGGGCCGCTGGGACCGGGCGACCGGCACCTATCTTCTGGATCTGCCGGACCGCGACGGCCATCCGGCGGGGCTGTCGATCGCCGAGTTGGCTCAGGCCTTCGGTGTGCGGGCACCGGAGGTCTGCTTCCTCAATCTGGTGGACGATCAGGGCTGTCACGCCATGGCCGCGGCCGGCGCCCTGGTCGATGATCGCCCCGGGCGTGCCCGCGCCGCGGTCATCCACTGCACCCCGAGCCAGGATTTGGGCCAGGCGGCGGAGGTCGGCTTCCGTTGGCTGGAGCACCTGCTGGTGCACCGCAGCGACCCGGTCATCGCCTTCCATCACGCCGGCGCCCGCCACGGCGGCTGTTGGAGCGCCTATCAGGACTGGCAGACCAGCACCGACGCCGCGCTCGACGACGACCTGGTGGAATACCTGCTCGACCGCCGCGACCAGAGCGAGCACCTGCTGGGCGTCTGCCGGGACCTGGTCACCGGGGAAACCCCGCTGCGGGTCCAGTTCCGCCTGGCGATCGGGACGCGCGGCAACCGGGTGCACGATTTCGCGCGCCAGGCCGAGTTCTATCTGGTGGGAAGCGATTTCTCGGGAGTCTTCGTCTACCCGCGCGGCCCGGTCCACCTGTCTGCCGAGGCCGCGACGCCCGCCGCGGTCGAACTGGCCTTCCGCCGCGCCTTTCGGCTCGCTCCGCGGGCCGACCTGTTTGCGGCCCTGGGCAGTCGCGCTCCGGGCTACGGCGGCGAAGTGCAGGTCCCGCTCCTGTGCTGGCGCGTGGAGAGCGACGATGAGCCCTCCACCGAGGCGCTGCAATCGCTCGCCGGAGCGGTGCTGGAATGGACCTGGGAGCGGCTCGCCATCGGCTGTCCCGCGGGGTTGCGGATCATCACCCTGCTGGTCCTGGAGACCGCCGACGACCCCGCGGTCGCTCAGGTCCAGCAGTCGCTGCGCACCCGCGCCCGCGCGCTGGAGGATCAGCGCGGCCCCCGGCCGAGCTTCCGATTCCGCGCCATGCCCCCCCTGGCGGCGGTCGACGAGGACCATCTGCGCGACTATTTCGGCTCGCCGGTCTGCTGGTGCTGGGAGCACCTGAAACCGGAGTACCCGGCGCTGATGTTGAACGGGCGCGACCAGATGCCCTTTGCCGAGGCCGTCGCCCTGATCAAAGAGGCCAAGATGATCGGCTGGGGCCAAATGGCGGATAAACTGCGTGCGGCGCGGCGCCCGCGTGGGTGACATCGCTGCGAGATTGGGCAAGTATTCCGCCCGGGCGCGAAATCAACAGCAATCCCGTAGGTTGCCGTGAAAGTCGGGCGGGCGCAGAGACAAGAACAATCCTCGCGG
>CAYYAY010000135.1:0-10073 GCA_964470155.1 uncultured Lamprocystis sp.
ACACCGTGACCTGTAGGGTCCGCTGTGCGGACCGGCGACCGTGCAGATCGCGCGGTGGCCGGGTTTATGACAAAGGCCTAGATGCACTATTGGCCGAACGAGATCGCCGATTTTACCGAGCAAATTGAAATCCTGGGTGGCACAAGACTTTACTCAGGACAGTCACTGATAGCCGGTGTAATCGCCTTCGCCTGACTTCGCGGGGTATCATCGTGACAGACTACACGCCCAGTCCGCGAGCCGATCGCAGGCGGATAGAAATCAGGTGGTGCGCCTGATGCTGGAGCTGCGGGCGGAGACCCCGGAGATCCTGCTCGACGGCGCGGGGCGCTCGGCCTGTTACCGTCTCGATCCCGCACGGAAATGAGTGGCACGCATTGTTTGCGCATTTTCTTGGAAAGAATGCGCGCGGAATTGCGCGCGCGCCGCGACTCGCCTGCGATCGATCCGAACCGCCGTACCGAGTCCGGAGCATATCGACGAGGGGCCGCAGACGCATCCGTCTGCCCGGCTCGATTCACTCCTGCGTCCGCGCTTCCGCAAGATGCTGCATGGACCGCGCGCCGCGGCGCAGATCGGGATCGAACGGATTCGAGCGGAATGTCGGCATTTCGGGGAGTGGCTGGCGAGGGTGGAGGGATTGGGGCCGTTGAAGACCTGAACCCGACCGTTGGTCGGCGCAGTGCCCTACTTTCACGCACACGAGACCCGGTTATCCAAACGAAAACCGCCTAGACCCGCTGGAGTCTAAGCCATTGTTTTTATTGGCGCGCCCGGAGAGATTCGAACTCCCGACCCCCTGGTTTTTAGCCTGAAGGTCGCCCTTTCGCTCGGTTCCCATCGGTTACGCTACACTACGCTACAACAACAGCTTAGCCCGTCCGCTTGTGCTATCCTTTACTGCACGGTACGCCCTGATTCGCCCCCTTCTGGTGACTCAGTGGTGACTCAAGACCAAGGGGAGCGACGACGTGAAACTGACCAAGCGAATCATTGACGCGGCAACCTACACCGGCACCAACAACGCCCGGTGCGTCCTGTGGGATGACGAGGTACCGGGGTTCGGCTGTCGGGTCTATCCGGGCGGCCGTAAGGCGTTCGTGCTGTCCTACCGGGTTGGGGACCGCAAGCGCCTGTTGACCATCGGCACCTATGGCGTTCTGACCCTGGACCAAGCCCGCACCGCGGCCCGGTCCGAACTGGCGAAGGTCCAAACCGAAGGCGCCGATCCGGTCGCTACCCGCGAGCAAGAACGCCAAGGCGAGACCGTGCGGGACCTGTGCACGGCCTACCTGGATCGGTACGCCAAGGTCCACAAGAAGAGTTGGTCAGAGGACGAGCGGCGCATCAACAGCCGCATCCTTCCCGTGTGGGCCAGCCTCAAGGCGAAGGCGATCAAGCGGGCGGACGTGGCGGCCCTGCATTCCAAGATCGGCACCAAGGAGGGGCACCCCTACGAAGCAAATCGAGTGCGTGAGTTGGTCGCCAAGATGTTCGAGCTTGCCCACCGCTGGGGATTCGTGCCCGAGGACCACCGCAACCCGGCACAAGGAATCGACGACTACAAGGAGACGAAGCGCGACCGCTGGGTGACGCATGACGAACTACCCCGTCTCGCCCAAGCGATCAACGAGGAACCGAACGCATCGGCCCGCGCGGCACTGTGGCTGTACCTGCTGACTGGCGCGCGGAAGTCGGAACTACTCAAGGCCCAATGGGCAGACGTGGATTGGACGCGGGCGGAACTGCGCTTGCCCGACACCAAGACCGGACGGGTGCACTACATCCCCCTGAGCCCGCCTGCCGTGGCCCTGCTGCGCGACCTACCCCAGACCGAAGGCAACCCCTACGTCCTGCCCGGCAAGCTCCCAGGCGCCCACCTGGTCAACATCAGCAAGCCATGGGGCAGGGTGCGCACGGCGGCCGGCGTTGAGGATGTGCGGCTGCATGATCTGCGGCGCACGGTCGGTTCCTGGCTCGCGCAGTCCGGGAACTCGCTACACCTGATCGGCCGGGTTCTGAATCACTCCAACCAAAGCACAACCGCCGTCTATGCCCGCTTCGGCGAGGACTCGGTCAGGGCGGCCCTGGACCAGCACGGTGCCCGGATCATGGGCGCGGCCGGGCTCACCCCCACCGCTGAGGTTACCGAGTTTCCAACCCGCGCCCGCACGGGGGCGAAGTGACTCCCGGCGAACACTGAAGATCCCCAGACCCGACCCCCTTCACCCGGAGAACCCACGATGACCGCCGACATTGAAAGCCTGGTCCTGGAACACTTGCGCCACATCCGCGGCCGGGTCGATCAGATTGCCGATGACGTCAGCGACCTGAAACACCGCATGACGAGCCTTGAGGGTGCCATGGCCTTGGTCAAGCGCGAAGTGACCTTTGGCGATGAGACCGACGCCAGGCACCAAGTCAGCATGGACAAGCTGGAAATGCGGATCGAGCGCATCGAACGGCGCCTTGAATTGACCGAGGGCTGAGGACATGACCAGCTTCATTCTTGACACCCTGGCCTATGCCGACACCCTCAAGGCGGGCGGATTCAGCCCGCAGCAAGCTGAAACCCAGTCTCGCGCATTGGCCGAAATCCTGGATCGGCAAATGGCGACCAATGCCGAAACAGCCGAACACGAGAACAACCTGCGGCGCGATATTGAAGCCTTGCGCGTGGAACTGAAACGCGACACCGAGGCCCTGCGACTCGAAATGAAGCGCGACATTGCCGAAAGCAAAGCCGAGCTAACCCGCTGGGTCATTGGTGCGGGAATATTGCAAACAAGCATCATCGTGGGCGTCTTGCTGAAGGTCGCAAAGCTGGTTTAACCCGCTCGGCCGGGTCTAGGCTGATCCCCGAAAAGGCGGCCCTTTAACGCCTGACCCCGGCGGAGGTTGTCGCGCTTCCGGCCCGTGGGCGTGGGCGAAGTCGTTGACAGGAAAGGTGTAAATTTGACGGGAACGGCGCCGTACTCTACACTACGCTCACTAACTCCAACGCCACCCACGCTTCGCGCACCCCCGAGATAAGCACGGGGGAGAGTGCTGAGCGGTTGACGCCTGGCTGAACGATCGCATCCAGACCAACACCGCCCCAGCCGCTCAAGCGGGGGGCTGAACATGTCGACCACAACACCGGCCCCAGGCCGGACGGGCGAACTCGCCCAATACCTGGACCCCGGACAAACGAAAGCCGCGGGGGGCGAATCCGCGGCAATCGAGGGGCAAAGCAAGAATCGAGAGCACTATTTTACCGCAGTTGGGCATGGCGGGGCCAACTCCACAGAAAGCCCCGTAGAAGGGGAAGATCTCGCACGGGAGAAGGTTCGGGCGGCTACTGAGGCGCTGGGTGACACGCTCGCGGCGGTTATCCCCGATGCGATGCGCCGGGCACGGCGCTGGCTGGTCTACAAGCTGATACCCAACCCTGACCCCACCAAGAAGCCGCGCAAGGTCCCCTTCTATCTCGACGGCACGCCCCGGCGGGGCGCCCTGGACACGCCGGCAGACCTGGCCAAGCTCGGCACATTCGACGAAGCCCGGACCGCCCTGAAAACCGGGCGATACGCGGGGCTCGGGTTTGCCTTGGGGCAGGACGGCGAAGGGTACTGGCAAGGAATCGACCTGGACCACACCGACGAACGCCCCGAGCTGGCGGCCCTGGCCGACACGCTGCCGGGATATGTCGAGTGGTCGCCATCTGGAACCGGAGTCCACGCCATCGGCTACGGGCGCCAGTTCCCGGCGCTTGGGTCGAACGCCAGCGGGATCGAGGCATACAGCGGCGGCCGGTTTTTCACCGTCACCGGGCGTGTGATCCGCGGGGGTGCGCAATGAACGCCCTGCCGGACCTGTTCGAGATCGTCACCCAAACCTTGACCCCCCTGAACCGCGGCGCACGGACCGCCGGCCGGCGGGTGAGTCACCACGGCCACGAGATCGGGGAGGCGTCACCGCCCCCGGAGCCTATCAACAGCGAGACCTACCGGGATCTTCGGTCCGCGTTGGCGTCCATGCGATCAGATGATCGAGACTCGTGGGTCGCCATGGGGCACCACCTGAAGAGCTTGGGGGAAGTGGGCCGGGGGCTGTGGTTCGAGTGGTCCCAAGGGTCAGATAAGTTCGAACCGGTGGACGCGGCCCGCGTCTGGGACTCGTTTACTCCCAGCAACGCGGGTCCCCGCGCAGTGTTCGCCGCCGCACAGGCGGGCGGGTGGGTAAACCCACGCACGCAGTGAGCCGAGGGACAACCTCCCGCTGGCTACGAATGACCTGTTCTCGCTCCAGATAGACCCGACCGAGTCTGCGGCCCTACAGAAAGCGTTCGCGTCGGTGCCGATCGACGAGTTTCTTATCCGTCGGCCCTGGCAACCGGGCTCGACGGAACCCGATCAGGGTGCAGATGCGGACCCGTCCAATCCGCCAGACGCCGAGTCGTTGGCATTTACCGAAGCTGAGATTGCCGTCGCACATTTGACCCCTCTGTGCATCGTCGATGGATTCTTCTACAACGACGTGGGCCAGTTGCTTGCACCGGGCGGGACCGGCAAGACGACGCTAATTCTGCCCGCCGCAATCAATATCGCACTCGGTCGATCGGTTTGGGGCCAAACCGTGAAAACGCGCGGATGGACGCTGTTCGTAACCGCAGAGGATCGCCGCGAGCGGATCGCCGCACGGGTGCGGGAAATCCTGTCAAACACGAGCTTGACCGCAGAGGAACGCACTATCGCATTACGGGCGGTTCGCGTCTGGGAACGGCAGCGAAGCCGGGGCGCTGGTCAGGGGGTGTTTGCGCCGGCCAAGCACAGGGAGGCGCTGCCCACCCGCGATACAGCCGCCGAGAGTCGAGGAGGGGTTGCACACCTATCACCCATGCCCGCCGCCGTCCCGCGGCGTACCCAGTGCGTCTGATCTCGGAGCGCGTAGAGGTCGAACTGGACTCGGTCGGCGCACCCATCGGAACCCTACCGTTCGTCGGGCCGACGAACGGTAGGCCGGAGCCGACTTGCTTCCGCGTGGTGACTCTATGGTGACTCAAACCAAAACGGCCTAGACCCGATGAGCCTAAGCCGTTGATTATATGGCGCGCCCGGAGAGATTCGAACTCCCGACCCCCTGGTTCGTAGCCAGGTGCTCTATCCAACTGAGCTACGGGCGCTGATCTGGGGTGCCCCGTCCGTGGAGGCTTTGTCCAGCCGCGCATGCCTGCGGGCTGATTGATCGTGAACGGCGCCGCTGAGCCGGCCGTTGCTGAGCGCGGTAATATGCCGGTGATCGGCTGCACTGTCAATCATTTTATCGCATCCGGCGTCAGCGGCTCGATGAGCCCGGGGTCGTCGTCGCGGACATGGTTGACGCGTCGACTGACGGGCTCCAGGGTCCAGTCGGCGGCCGGCGCGCTCTGGAGCAGGTCATGCAGCGCGGCCGGGTCGCGCCCGGCCGGGTCGAGCCAGTCGGCATGGTGCGCGGGACTCAGGACGACCGGCATACGGTCGTGGACCGGCGCGATGGCGGCGTTGGCGGCGGTGACGATGATGGTGACCGAGGTGATGGGGCCGGTCTGCGCGGTGCCGGCCCAGTGCTCCCAGAGTCCGGCCATGGCGAAAGGCCGCCGGTCGGTCCGGCGGATCAGGTAGGGCTGCCGGCCGGCGCATTCGGTGCGCCATTCGTAGAAGCCCTCGGTCGGGATCAGGCAGCGGCGCTCGCGCAACGCGGTGCGGTAGGCGGGCCGCTCGGTGAGGGTCTCGGCGCGGGCGTTGATCATGGAGTAGCGGTTGTCCGGGCCGTTCGACCAGGCCGGGACCAGCCCCCAGCGCAAGGGATCCAGGCGCCGCTTGCCGTCGGCGCCGACCCGGATGACCAGAACGCTCTGGCTGGGGGCGATGTTGTACCGCGGTCGCAGGTCCCCCGCCGCGGCCGCGAGCCACTCCAGGTCGAAGGCGTCGGCGTAGGTCCGCGGGTCGGAGCATTGGATGAAGCGTCCACACATTGATCTAACTCCGGGTGAATCGCTTGCCGGCATGGACCTGCGGTGACGGCTTCCGCTAACATGCTGGTTTTCCGGCAAGGGGGCTTAATGGCGTGCACAGGCTACGCAAACCAGAAGATCATACAGTCGTGGTGCTGGGGGCCAGCCCCAAACCGGTGCGCTATTCGTTCCAGGCGGTGAAACTCCTTAAGGAAAAGGGTTTTCGGGTCATTCCGGTGCACCCGAAAGCACACCAGATCGAGCATATCCCGGTGGTTCATTCACTGGCGTCGATCGCCGGCCCGGTCGATACCCTGACCCTGTACATGGGGCCGGACCGCGTCCATGACGAGATCCAGGCGATCGTCGACCTGCGTCCGGGACGGGTGATCCTCAATCCGGGCGCCGAGTCGCGTGAGTTGGAGACCGCCCTGCAGCTGGCCGGCATCCCCCATGAGCACGCCTGTACCCTGGTGCTGCTGCGCACCGGACAGTTCTGACGGCCGCGGTCCGGTCGCGCCGCGCGCGGCGCGGCGGGGTCTGTCGAAGTCCCGCTGGAGGTCGCCTCATGTGCGTTGTTCGAGCCAATCCATCCGCCGCCGGAGTGCTCGGCGCGTTCGGCCTGATGGGGCTGCTGCTGACTGCCGGCTGCGCGGATATGGCCACGGATATCGGCCTGCTGGCCAAGGCTCCGACCGCCGCGCCGCCGGACCTGCAACAGCACCCGCCGGTCACCCACGGCACCCGCCCCGCGGCGGTGCTGAGCGTCCATACCCGCAAGGCTTACCCGAATGCCTGCAAGTACGGCATCACCCTGACCAACAATTTGCCTTTCAAGATCAGCGAACTGTCCTTCCGACTCACGGCGATCATCGACGGCGACCTGCCCTACGACACCCAGACCAAGAGTTTCTCGCAGCTGCGGCCGAGCGAGCAGACCTATCGCGACATCACCTTCCAAGGGGTGCAATGCAAGCAGATCAGCCGCATCGCCGTCGCGGACCCGGGGCGGTGCACCCTGGACACGTTCAACCGGTTCAATACCGCACCGGGGGACTGCGCCAAGTTCAGCGAGGTGGCCGCCAGCCCGCTGGTCACTGTCGTCAAGCAGCCGCCATGAGCGGCGCGGCCCCGAACCCCGAACCCCAGATTGCCGGCCACCACGCGGACCCAACCCATGTCTGATCAGACCTCCATCGACACCCTGCTGACCATCATGGCGCGCTTACGCGACCCGACCGACGGTTGTCCCTGGGACCTGGCGCAGACTTTCAGCACCATCCTGCCCTACACCCTGGAGGAGGCTTATGAGGTCGCCGAAGCCATCGAGCGCGGCACCCTCGAGGACCTGCGCGATGAACTGGGCGACCTGCTGTTGCAGGTGGTCTTTCACGCGCGCATGGCGCAGGAGCAGGGCGCCTTCGCCTTCCCCGATGTGGTTCGCGCCATCTGCGACAAGCTGATCCGGCGCCACCCGCACGTGTTCGGTGATGCGGAACTGAACGACGCGGCGGCGGTGCGGCACCACTGGGAGCAGGCCAAGGCCGCGGAGCGCGGCCGCGCCGCGCCGGCGCAAGACGGCGACCGCGCCGGCACGGCGCAGGGTGTCCTCGCGGGTGTGGCGGCGGCGCTGCCGGCCCTGGTGCGGGCAGAGAAACTCCAGCGGCGGGCGGCCGCGGTCGGTTTCGACTGGGACGCCATCGCCGACGTCTTCGACAAGGTGCGCGAGGAATTGGACGAATGTCACGCGACCCTCCCCGAACAGACGAATCCGACTGAACGGGTACACGAGGTCGGCGACCTGCTGTTCTCCTGCGTCAACCTGGCGCGCCATCTGGGAGTCGATGCCGAACAGGCACTGCGGGCCGCGAACCAGCGCTTCGAGCGGCGCTTCGCGCACATCGAAGCGGGGCTGGCCGCGCGGGGCGCGCGGCCGGGACCGCAGATGCGCACCGAGATGGAGCGTCTATGGGATGACGCCAAGGCACACTCATGAGCTATCTTGATAAAATCCGGGCTTGCAACGTCTGCAACCCGGCTGATTTTCTACCCTGGATGCTGGCCGGCGAGCGCGTCGGCGCGGTGCGGCGCACCCTGGCGGCCCACCTGAAGCGCTGGCCGGAGCAGTTCCAGGTCGATGCTGCACGGGTCGATTGGTACGGCGCGCCGGACAGCATGGCGGCGCGCTCCGCGGTCCTGGCGGAGATGGTCGAGGTCCTGGTGGCAGCGGGTTTGATCGAGGCGCTGCAGGGTGAGCCCTATGCCGTGACCCCGAACCGGCGCGATCAGGCGCGTTGTCTGATCGACCGCGCGGCGGCACCCTGGTTCGGTGTCCGCGCCTTCGGACAGCACCTGAACGGCTTCGTGCGCACCGGACGCGGCGATCCGGGGCAGCAGATCCAGCTCTGGGTCGGGCGGCGGTCGGCCAATCGACGCGTGTCGCCGCTGCATTTGGACAACCTGGTCGCCGGCGGTCTGCCCTACGGGGTCAGCCTGCGGGACAATCTGCGCAAGGAGTGTCATGAAGAGGCGGCGATTCCAACCGTCCTCGCGGATCAGGCCGTACCCGTCAGCGCCATCACCTACTGCCGTGACGCGGCGCGGGGGCTGAAGCCGGATCTCATGTATTGTTACGACCTGGAGTTGCCTGAATCCTTCGTGCCGCACTGTACCGACGGCGAGGTCGAGTCATTTACCCGCCTGCCGGCAGCGGAAGTGGCGCGCCTGGTGCGCGACACCAACGAGTTCAAACTCAACTGCAACCTGGTGGTGATCGACTTCCTGATTCGCCATGGGGTGATTGCCCAGGAGGACCCGGACTATATTGCGATCATCCAGGGATTGCGCTCGCCGTTGCCGTAGGGTCCGCTGCGCGGACCAACCCTCGCGGACCAACCCTCGCGGCCAACACCGGCGGTGCGGTCCCGCGGCGGTGCGGTCCGCACAGCGGACCCTACGACGCGGCTTTATCGTATAAGTCGCGCAGCGACCCTGTGGGAGCGGCGTCCCGCCGCGACGGGCCGGGCGCGAAGCCGCGAGGTCACCACGGCGCCGCATCGCGGCGGGACGCCGCTCCCACCGGGGACATTCAACTTTGGTTTTCATTCAAGAAATCGTGCCGCAACAGCGGCGAGGTCAGCATGAGTTCAGTCCCCTCCTCTATCCAGTCCCCGATCCGGCGCCGTGTCACGGTGCCGGTGCGCATCGGGCCGGTGACCGCGGGCGGCGGTGCCCCCATCGTCGTCCAGTCAATGACCAACACCGACACCGCCGACGTCGCGGCCACCGTGCGCCAGGTGGCGGAACTGGCGGCGGCCGGCTCCGAACTGGTCCGCATCACGGTCAATACCGAGTCCGCCGCCCGCGCGGTGGCGCAGATCCGCACCGCGCTGGACGCCCAGGGCTGCAAGGTACCGTTGATCGGCGACTTCCATTTCAACGGCCACCGCTTGCTCACCGACTACCCGGACTGCGCCCAGGCCCTGGCCAAATACCGCATCAACCCCGGCAACGTGGGCAGCGGCGCGACCCGCGACAGCCAGTTCGCCATCATGATCGAGATTGCCTGCCGCTATGACCGGCCGGTGCGCATCGGCGTCAACTGGGGCAGCCTGGATCAGGATCTGATCGTGCGCATGATGGATGAGAACGCCCGCAGCGCCGCCCCCCGGTCGGCCGAGCGCGTGATGCACGAGGCCATGGTGGAATCCGCGGTCGCCAATGCCGCGCGCGCGGTCGAGCTGGGCCTGCCCAAGGACCATGTCATCCTGTCCTGCAAGATGAGCGGCGTGCAGGATCTGATCGCCGTCTATCGGATGCTGGCCGCCCGTTCGGACCACGCCCTGCATCTGGGCTTGACCGAGGCCGGGATGGGCTCCAAGGGGATCGTCGCCTCCAGCGCGGCCCTGGCGGTGCTGTTGCAGGAAGGCATCGGCGACACCATCCGCGTCTCGCTCACCCCGGCCCCGGGCGAGGCACGCACCCGCGAAGTGCAGGTGGCGCAGGAAATCCTCCAGACCATGGGCCTGCGCTCCTTCGCCCCCATGGTCACCGCCTGCCCCGGCTGCGGACGCACCACCAGCGACACCTTCCAGCACCT
>CAYYAY010000136.1:0-9726 GCA_964470155.1 uncultured Lamprocystis sp.
CAAGTCGTAGGTCGTTGTTTTTATTATAGCCTGCTACTTCGCCGGGAATTGCTGAAATTTTGCGCAGCTTGAGGTTTTCCGCAAGCGCCACGAGCGATGCATCAGCGAGGTCCATCGGGTGGTCTGCGTAGCGTTCCATCAACTCAAAGGCCCGCCGCAGCATTTGGTCATCCAGGAACCAGACGTGAAGACCCTTCCCTGTTACGAAGTCGATCAGGCGTTGCGAACCGATACTGCCGGGGCCTAGCAGGTGAAAGGCCTCGGTCAGGACAGGGATCGTCGTGCATAGGGGCTCTGCGATGCGCGCAAGGATGTTGGCGCAGCGTAGGTGATCGCCATCGGCAGGATCGAACAGGGCAACCAGCGGTCCAGTATCGGTCAGGATCATCGCTGGTGCTTGCGTCGGATCACCTCGGCAATCGCAGATTTGGCATCCTTTGCAGGTGCGATGGCATAGCCGCCTTGGCCCAGATCGAGTTCTCGGTAAATGTCATAGGGTAAGCGGTGCGCCTGTTGCAGTGCCTGCGCTTCATAAGCCTTCAGGCCGCGCGTCAGTACCTCGGAAATGGATAGTCCAGTCACGCTGCGCAAACGTGCCAGGGTCTGCTCGGCCTCGTCGTCGAGTCGGACCGTTCTCGTGCTCATCTTTAATACCCTTGTGCGACTGTAATACTGAGAGTAATACGGCTTGAGCGTAACTGCAACGCCTGATTGCCCCCAGGCGGGGGGGAAGTCGTCGCACGCAGTGAAGGACGAATCTGCCTCAGGTGTTCTCCGGCTTGGTACCAACCAGACTCCAACTGTAACCATGCCGATGGCGCTGGGCGATGTCGACAAACCCGGCATCGGCAATGAGGGCCTGGGCTTCCGCGCGGGTGTAATACTTGGCATAGGCCGGATTGAGCTGATCGAAAATAGTCAGCCGGCGCTTGTCGCCGCCCAGCTTTCCCAGGTGATCGCGCATGTAGGCGCGCATGGGCAGGGGCAGGAATCCGCACAGCCAGATGTAACCGGCCAGCGGGATGTCCAGGGCGCGGACCAGCCACACCAGGACTCGGTCCGGCAGCCGTTTGGTCAGTGCCCGCAGCGGCTGCACCAGGGTGAGGTAGAGTTCGTTACCCTCGCGGCCGTAGATCCAGACGAACAGTTTTCCGCCCGGACGCAGGGCGGCATAGGCGGCTTGGACAACGGGTTCAGGCCGCGGAATATGATGCAGGACGCCGAAGGTGACCACCAAATCGAAGGGGCCGAGTGTGGCGATGCCCTCGCCGGGCAACTGATGGCAGGTAACGCGTTCGGTGTCACCCGCAAAGCGGTTGGCGAGGACCTCAAAGGCCCTTGATGGCTCGATGGCGGTGACGTGCGCGGCACCGGCGGCAAGCAGCATGGCGACGATCCGACCGGTGCCGCTGCCGATATCGGCGACGCGCCGGCCCTCCACGTCGGTCGCGCTCAACAGCGGCGCGACGATGTCGTCGAACAATTCTTTGGACCCGTAATAGCCCGAGTTGTCGGTGAATCGGACCCATTGGTCCCCGAAATCGGCGATGGTCTGCTCGGTCTCTCGCTGCGTCATGTGTTTGTCATCCCAGGTTCTTGGTCAGTCCCGCACCGGAAGCGGATGGATCAGGCGCGCCGCGTCACGCGTCCCGCGTCGCCCCAGAGTTCGATCACCGCCCCTTGCATGGCCCCGAACAGGCGTCCGCAATAGGCGACCGAGGTGAGCAGCACCGCGACCCCCGGGGTCAGTCCGATCAGTGCCAGGGTGCCGACCCCCGCCACCTCGCCCAGGGTGACGCCGAGCAGTGACACCGGGACCGCCATCCCCAGCAGCGACGCCGACAGGGCAAAGCTGACCGGCGCCCAGTCGACCCGGATCCCGGAACCGGCGGCGAAGGCGAACACCGAGGCGCACACCAGCGCCAGGGCCGCCAGCGAATACAGGGTGGGCAGCGCCAGGCGCGGCCAGATCGGACCCAAGGCGCTCAGGAGGCCCCACACCTGGCGCCGCAGCGACCCATGGGCCATGGCGGCGGCCCCCAGGACCAGTGCGGTCAGGACCGCCGCCAGGACCCAGGTCAGATCGAGGTCAGCCCAGACCGCGACCGGCAACACCACGCCGGCCAGCGCGGCCAGGGCCAGCAGGGCGGCCAACAGGCCCAGCACCCGGTCCAGCAGGAGCGCGACGACGACCTGCTTGACCGAAGCCGCCGCGTCGATGCGGCGGACGGCGAGGAACCGCGTGATCTCGTATCCGACTGACATGGGCACGAAAAAGAAATAGAAGAGCGAGCGCAGATGAATCACCAAGGCTTGGCGCGCGCTGATGATGATCCCGCAGGCCGCCAGGGTGCCTTGCAACCGCAGGGCTGCCGCGAAGAGCGCGGCCTGATAGAGCACCAGGGTGAGGATCAGCGCCGCCGATGACAGCGACAGCCGCTCGGCCGGGAGACCCTCGCCGGCCCAGACCATCAGGAACCCGAGCCCCACCAGCACCAGCCCCATCTTGAGCAGGACGAGCCCCCGCGCCAGTGGTTGTCCCGGTCGCGTCAGCGCCGCTGCCGCCGCGGCCGGGACCTCGAATACGGCAAGCGGATCAGGCGCATCGGGCGCGGCCCGAGGCCCTGGTGGCGCGGACCGCGGCGTCACCGGGACTGTCACTCGGCGCCTGTCCTGACCAGAATCTGGCGCAAGAGATCTGCCAGCAGGCCCAGGGCAAACACCGCGATCGACATGAGCAGCCCGCCGATGCCGAGCAGGTAGGGGGCGTGCAGGCCGGTGATCGCGGCGGCCAGGAAGCCGCTGACCGCCAGCATGATGGTGATCAGGGTAAGAAGCAGAAAGAGCTTGAGCGGATTATAGTAAATGATCGCCTGGACGATATATTGCAGTGTGAGCAATGAGTCCTTGAGCAGCTTGACCTTGGTCTTGCCGACCCGTTCGTGATAGGGGATCGGCACATAGGTGACGAAGCGGCCGGTCAGCATATAGGCCAGGGTCAGCGAGGTGGTGAAGCTGAAAGTGTTGCACAGATGGGGCAGGTAGCCGGCGATGGTCGCGCGGCTGAAGACCCGCAAACCCGAGTTGGCATCCGGGATGCTGCGGCCGGCGCTGAACTCCACCAGGAACTTGAGTATATCGCGTAGCGGACCCTTGAAGACGCTGCCCGTGTAGTGATGGCCGGTACGTGCGCCGACCACCATGTCGAACCCCTTGCGGAACTCGGCCACCAGTTCCGGGATCGACTGTGCCGGATAGGTGAGGTCCGCATCGATGATGACGATGGTGTCGTGGCGCGCCGCCCGGATACCTGATTTGAGCGCCTGACCATACCCGACGTTATGCGGGTGACGGACGACGCTGGCGCCCGCCGCGGCCGCGATCCGGGCGGTGGCGTCGCTGGAGCCGTCATCGACCACCAGGATCTCGGCGCCGGCCTCGGGGCTGTCGGAGAGGGCCTGTTGCAGCGAATCGATGGTACCGGCGATGCCGCCGGCCTCGTTCAGGGCAGGAATAACAATGCTGATCATGGGCTAAGATTAACACAAGTCATGGGATTGACCGAAGCGCCGGTGCGCCGGCAGTCACGGCTGATCCAGCCACAATGCCAGACAGACGAGTCCAAAGAGCTTCAATCCATGATCCCGTCGCGCGGCCAGGTGTTCACGCCAGAGGGCATCGATCGCCGCGGGGCGAATCCACTCGTGCAGTTTGGGTGAGGCCAGCGCGTCCTGGGCGAAGGCGCGTAGCGGGCCGCTGAACCAGTGTGAAACCGGGGCATTGAACCCCTGCTTGCGACCGTCGAGCACCCAGTCCGGCAAGCGCCCGCGCAGGCTCTCCCGCAGCAGGTATTTCTTGCGCAGCCCCTTGAGCTTCCAGTCGGCGGGCAGGGCCGCCGCGAACTCGACCAGGCGGTGATCGAGCAGCGGTGCGCGGGCCTCCAGTGAGTGCGCCATGGTCGAACGATCGACCTTGACCAGGATGTCGTCGGCCAGCCAGGTCTTGACATCGACATAACCCGCCTGATCGATGTAATGGCAACCCTGGACCGCTGCGAAGTGTCGCGCGAATTCAGGAAAAGGGTCAGCCTCATCGCGCGTGATCGCCGCGCGCCACCAGGGCTGCATCAGGTCGCGTTGCGCCTCGGGAGACAGGATATTACGCCAGGAGGCATGGGCCCGCGGGAAGTCCAGATGGAGTTCCGCGAGGAAATGACGGACCTTATAGTCCAGACTGACTTTGGAGAAACTCACCGGCAGCACGGCATCCGCCGCCCGGAAACTCGCCCGCGCCAGCCCCCGCGGCAGCCACGACAGCGCCCGATGGAGCCGGTCGGCGGTGTAGGTCTCGTACCCGGCGAAGCACTCATCCGCGCCATCCCCGGACAGGCTGACGGTCACATATTCACGGGCGAAGGCCGCCAGCAGATAGGTCGGCACGGCGGAGGTGTCAGCCAGCGGCTCGTCGGCGGCCCAGACCATGGCCTGGACCATGCGTTCAGGGTCCGGCGTGGCCACCCGATCCTTGTGGTCCAGACCAAGCAGGTTCGCCACCGCGCGGGCGGTAGCGACCTCGTCGAAGCTGGGAATGCCAAACCCCATGCTGAAGGTGTGCACCTGGGAGGCGGGCAGGGCCTGCGCCATGGCCGCGGCCACCGCGGAGGAATCGACCCCGCCGCTCAGGAAGGCGCCTAGCGGGACATCACTGACCAGCCGCAGGCGCACCGCGTCGTCCACCAGGGCCAACAACTCCTCCGCGGCCTCGCCTTGGGAGCCGAAACGGCGCTTATTGCAGTAGGCCGCCGCCAGATCCCAATAGGACCGCGGGGTCAGTGGCCGGCCTTCTTCGCAAATCAGAAAGTGTCCGGGCGGCAGCCGTTTGAGCCCCTGTCGCAGACTATGGTCCCCCAGGGTGTAGTTGAGCATCAGATAGTGGGCGAGACCAACCGGATCGACCGCGCCGAGCGCGGCCGGATGCGCCCGCAAGGCGCGCGGTTCGGAGGCGAACACCAGCCCGCCGACGGGCAGTTCGCAGTAGAAGAGCGGCTTCTCGCCGACCCGGTCGCGGGCCAGCAAGAGTCGGCGGCGCGGGGCGTCCCACAGTGCAAAGGCGAACATGCCGTTGAAGCGCTCCAGGCAGCCCTCGCCCCAGGCCTTGTAGGCTTCGAGGATGACCTCGGTGTCGCCCTGGGTTTGAAAGGCGGCGCCGGCCTGTGCCAATTCGCGGCGAATCTCCCGGAAGTTGTAGATTTCGCCGTTGTAGGCGATGACCAGCGACCCGGAGCTATCGTAGAGCGGCTGATTATTGGCCTGGGACACGTCGATAACCGACAGCCGCCGGTGGCCCAGCGCCAGCGGCCCCAGGGCTGCCACGCCGGCAGCGTCCGGCCCCCGATGCGCCAAACGGTCGGTCATGGCCCGCACGATCCGCGTATCCGCCGCGGTGTCCCAAGTGAGCAGTCCGGCAATGCCGCACATCGTTGGTCAGTCCTCGCGCCCGCGGCGCGGCAAGGCCCCGGGTCGACGTCGGCGCCGGGCCTGGTCGATCAGGGCGGAGATCGCAATGGCGTTGCTCAGCCACAGCAAGAGATCCAGCGGCGCCAGGTAGCGCGGCAGCACGACGGTCACCAAGGTGAGTGCCAGGGCGTAAGCGGCGAATCCGATCCAGAGGCTGAGCAGCAAGGCCGTGAAGTCCGCGCGTCGACAGGTCCACAGCGCGGTGAGCGCAAGCAGCCAGGTAGCGAGCAGCAAGGGTGCCCGGATCCATTGCGCCAGCGGGAGCAACAGGTCGAGCAGTCGGGTGGCCGGCAGGTTCGCCGGCTTGAGGTACCGGGCCGCGGACTCCGGATGCTCAGCGCCGGTGCCTTGCAGAACCCGCAGGGCATCGGCTTGCGGAGGAAAGACGACCCTGATGCTGTCCGCCGACATGCGCAGCAAGGTCTCGAATTGTCCGTTTCCAAAGCCGACGCCCGCGACGGGCCCAAACACCGCCTTGTTCAGCTCCCGGCCCCATTGGCGCAGGGAGTCGCCGTCGAGCGACCGCGCGAAGACCCAGAAACCCGTGTTCATCAGCAGGTCCGGATCACTGGACCACAGGCCCGGCTCCGCCGCGATGGCCCGGCGCGTGGCCAGCCAGGGGTCGGGGGTCTGCGCCATGAGGACGAGCGCCTGGGCGGTCGGCGCGTCCCGGGCGGCCCCCGCCAACCGCTCGAGCCAGGCCGCGCGCGCCTCCTGGGGCACCGACTGATAGGTATCGACGATCCGATAGACTCCGGGCCGACCGATGGTCGAGAGACAACGGTTCTCAAGCAGATGGCAGGCCGATCCGGTCAGGCCCTTGGCGGTCACCAGGGCGAGGAGCACCACCGCGATCACCCCGCCCAGGGGCCGCCAGGCAGCGCGCGACCAACGCCTATCCGATAACAGCGCGGCGAGCAGGACGTAGGCGAGCGGAATCGCCGCAAACACGATGGAGGCGTGTCGCGTCAATAGGCCCCCCAGGAGTCCGACGAAGAGCGCGGCTCCGACCGCCCTGTTCATTCCATCCCGCCGCAGTCGCAGCACGGCGCCGAGCAGGACGCACAGGAACGACAGATCGAGCGCCTCGGTCATCAGCCCCTGAGCATACAGTTGGAGTGCGGTGCCGAGACCGGCGAGCACGGAGACAATCAGGATCTGCCAACGCGTGCGCCAGGCGGATGCCAGGTAGATGAGCGCACCGATCGCCGCCAGGTGCTGCACGGCAGTCGCGAATGAAAGCACTGCCCGTGACTCCGCGAACCAGGTGGTGGCGAAGGCCATGAAGGCTGGGTAAAGGAGGGGATGGTGCGGGAACAGATTCCAGGGCCAGAGCAGCCAGATCACACTGTCGGAACCGTTCCAGATCGGCGGCAGGGCAAGCCACGCGAAGACCCCCAGGGCCGCGGGAAAGGCGCCCGCGGCAGCATAGTCCCAGCGGCGCCGCCACAGGTGCGCGGCGCGGCGCCGGACCGCGGCGAGTACGCCGGCGCGCTGCCGCCAGGCGAGCAGACTCAGGCCGAGCAACAGGCCGCCGCTGCCGACGGCCAGGGTCCAGTCGATGATCGCGGGGGCGAGTCGGGCCGTGGCGGTGACCGTATAGACCCGCCCGTTGGTGCGCGGGTCCGAGTGATCGGGCGTGCTGAACAGCAGATAGCGCTGCCAGTGCGAGAAGCCGCCCCCGCCCTGTTCGCGAATGTCCGCGTGTTGCGCCTGCGGGGGACCCAATGGCCGGCCGTCCTCGTAGAGGCGCAGATCGGAGCGCGCCAGCCGGTCGGTCTGATCACCGGGCAGGACCCAGGGCCACCCCGGCCGGCCCTTGAGCTGCACGATAAACGACTGTCCGACCGCCGGTTGCAGTTCGTCTGGAGCGAGAGCGAAGCGGACCCTTCGCTCGAGCGTGCCCAATCCGTAGGCAATGAACAGCACGACCACCCCAAGCGCGAGTGCGGCGCCCGCCCATGGTAGCGCTGGTCTGGTCATGGTCGGACCCAGCCTCAAGCGGTTCTGGTCCGCGCCAGCAGCGCGACCAGACAGACCCCGTTCGACACCCAGACCAGGGTGTCGATGGGCGAGAGATAACGCGGCAGGACCACGGTGATGAAGGTGAGCGCCAGGGCATAGACCAGGGCGCCCAGCCAGAGCGCCGCGGCCAGGGCGCTGATCCGCGCATCGCGGGTCAGCACGGCGGCGCCCAGGGCCAGCGCCAGGGAGGCGGCCAGGAACAGGAGCCGCTGCCGCGGGATCAGCGGCAGCAGGGTGTCCAGGAACCGGGTCAGCGGCTGGGCGGCCAGCGCGCGGTAACCGGCAGCCGTCTCGACGTGCTCGGCCCCGGTTCCGGCCGTGGCGGTGCGATTGCGCGGGTCGGCCGGAAAGACTGATTCGATCGATACGGCCGTGCCACCCAGCAGACAGCTGATCTGCCCAGGGCAATAGCTCGATGAGCCGATGCCGACGATGGCGCGTCCCAGCTCCTGGCCCAGCTGACGCCAGGCATAGGGATCGAGCGCGTAGGCGAAGGCCCGGTAGCCGGCATTCATGACGGCATCCGGGTGTTGCCCATAGAGCGCGGGCGTCGCGGCGATCGCGTCCCGTGGTCCGGTCCAGGGGTTCGGCGTTTGCGCCAGCAACGGCAGCGCCTCCTGCACCGCCGGGTCCGCGGCGCGGGCGCCGATGGCCGCCAGCCAGGCCGGCCGGGCCGCGGGCGGCACCAGTTCATAGGCGGCCTGGATGCGATAGACACCGACCCGGCCGATGATGGACGTCTCCTGGGCGTCGAGCAGCAGTGAAACATAACGGTTGACGGCACTGTTGGCGACGCCGACCGCGACCACCAGGGCGACCGCCTGGGCGATGACCAGCAGGCCGGCGGCCTTGCCGCGCGACAGGATCGCCAGGATGAGCAGATACGCGATCGGGAGCACACCCAGAATGAGCAGCGCGTGGCGGCTGAGACTCGCCGCCAGGAGCGCGAGACCCAATGCCGCGGCCACGCCCGCGGTCAGGCCGTCCCGGTGCAGCCGCAGCAGGGCGCCGAGCACGAGCAGCGTCAGCGGTGTGGCCAACCCCTCGGTGAAAAATCCATGGGCGAACAGGTTCAGCCCGCCGCCGACACAGGCCAGGGCCGACACCAGCAGGATCTGCCAGCCGACCCGGTAGGCGGAGGCCAGATAGGCGATGGCCAGGATATAGGCCAGGTGCTGTATCCATTGGGTGACGCGCAGGATCTGCGGCGCACCCTCGAACAGCGTGTTGACGGCCGCCATGAACAGCGGGTAGGCCGGCGGATGATGCGGGATCCAGTTCAACTGCCAGAGCAGCCAGATGGTGCTGTCCGAGCCGTTCCAGAGCGGCGGAATCAGCCACAGGGCGGCCAGCGACACCGCGGTCGGGATCAGTCCGGCCAGCAGATAATCCCGGTAGCGGCGGCGCAGGTGCCCGACACCCGCGGCGATCGCCCGAGCGGCGGCCCGGCGCTGTTTCCAGAGCGCGGCGCCGAGCGCGGCCAGGAGCAGCAACCCGCCGATGTCCACCAGTTGGCGCAGGATGCGATAGGAGATCCCGGCCTTGAAGCGGATCTCGTAGCCGCGGCCATTGGTGCGCGGGTCCGAGTGATCGGGCGTACTGAAAATCAACAGCCTGGCCCAGTGCAGATAGCCGCCCCCGCCGTCCCGATGGACCTGATCATAGGGCGCGTGCGGCGGTCCGAGGCTGCGCCCGTCCTCGAACAACAGCAATGCGGAGCGATAGAGATTGAACGGGTTATCGCTGCGCGCCTGCCAGGGCCAGGGGAGACGGCGTTTGAGATCGACCTGGAAGGCGTGGCCTTCGAGCGGCAGGATCTGCTCGGCGGCGAGCGTCAACTGCATCGGCCGTTCGATCGAACGCAGGGCAAAGGCCAACACCATCAGCAACAACCCGGCGGCACCGAGGGCGATGATCCAGCCCCAGCGCGGTGCGCGGGTCGGGTCCTGGCGGGTCGGCAGCGGCGGCGGGCTGGGCATGGCTTGAATCGCTGAGCAGGGCCGGAAGGCGTTGGGCAAGCGGCCGCGCAGCGCGGCACGAACCAGCCCGCGAGTGTACAGGCAGTTGCCGCGGCGGGCCAACAAGGTCGACCCGGGCGGGTGCGATCAGAACTGATGGGGCAGGGCCTCTCGGTAGGATGGGCAGAGCGAGAGCGATGCCCATCCTCAAGCGTCGCGGTGGCCGG
>CAYYAY010000137.1:0-9647 GCA_964470155.1 uncultured Lamprocystis sp.
ACCTGCGACTTCTGCCTCCCGAAGACAGCGCTCTACCAAGCTGAGCTACACCCCGTGAAAAAGGGTCGATTGCAACGACGCGCGCGGGATCAGGCGTCGTTACTTGATCCGATGAAGTAAACCGCCACGCATCAGTGGGTTCGGCTCACCGCGAAATCGGCCAAGGCGGCAAGGGCTTCGGCGGCGTCTGAAGAGGGGAGGACTGAGAGCGCCTCACGAGCCAGACGGGCGTGATCCGATGCAAGCTGCGTAGTGTACTGGATTGCGTCAGTGGACGCAATCGCCCGGATGACGTCGTCGATGCGTTCGCGTCCGCCGCGCTCGATGGCTTCGCGCAGCAGTTGACGCTGCTGCGTGGTGCCGACCTGCATGGCGCGCAGGACGGGCAGGGTTGGCTTGCCTTCGTCGAGGTCGTCGCCGACGTTCTTGCCCAGTTCCGCGTTGCCGGTGTCGTAGTCGAGCGCGTCGTCGATCAACTGGAAGGCGATCCCCAGGTGGCGGCCATAGTCGGCCATCGCCGTCTCGATGTAATCCGGACTTGCGGCGAGGACCGCGCCCAGCCGGGTGCCGGCCTCGAAGAGGGTGGCGGTCTTGCGCACGATGACTTCCATGTAGCGTGCCTCGTCGGTATCCGGGTCTTTGGTGTTGAGGAGCTGGAGCACCTCGCCCTCGGCGATGCGATTGGTGGCGTGGGCCAGGATTTCCATGATGCGCATGTTGCCCACGTCGACCATCATTTCAAAAGCGCGTGAATAGAGGAAGTCGCCGACCAGAACACTGGCCTCGTTGCCCCAGACCACGTTGGCGGTCTCTTGGTTGCGGCGCAACTCCGAGCTGTCGACGACGTCGTCGTGCAGCAGGGTGGCGGTATGGATGAACTCGATGACCGCGGCCATGTCGATGTGGTGTGCGCCCGCATAGCCGCAGGACCGGGCCGCGAGCAGCACCGACAAGGGTCGCAGGCGCTTGCCGCCGCTGTTGACGATGTAGTGGCCGATCTGGTTGATCAGCACGACGTCCGAGCGCAGCCGCCGCACGATGAGTGCGTCGACGCTCCTGGAGTCTGCAACGACGGGAAGGCGGATCGCGGAAAGGTCCATGCGCTGGGGGGTTCTTCAAATCACGAAAAATGAGAGTCGGATGATGCCCGCGGATGCTAGGTGCGCCTCATGGGGCTGTCAAGGTGGACGCTGGATTGTGCTGCTTGTGTTTCGGTTGCGCAACTGTTTTCGGTTGACGTGGCGAGTGTACGCGGGTATCGTTGTGGGTCTTTCACCCGGCGCGGAGCGTCGGCTTTTGACTTTGCCTGGGGAAACTCAAGATCATGTACGCGGTGATTCAGACCGGTGGCAAACAATACCGGGTCTCCGAGGGTGACACCCTCAAGGTCGAAAAGCTCGTGGTCGAGCCGGGTTCCGATGTCGCGCTCGACAAGGTGCTGCTGGTGGCGGACGGCGACACGATCAAGGTCGGCACGCCCTATATCGACGGCTGCACAGTGACCGCGACGGTCAAGGCCCACGGGCGCGGCGACAAGGTTCACATCATCAAATTCCGGCGGCGCAAGCATCACCTGAAGCGCCAGGGCCACCGCCAGTGGTTCACGGAGATTCAGATCACCGGCATCAGCGCAGGCTGATCGGGAGGCAGCGATGGCACATAAAAAGGCAGGCGGCAGTTCGCGTAACGGTCGCGACTCCGAGTCCAAGCGACTGGGAGTCAAGATTTACGGGGGCCAGACGGTCACGGCCGGCAGCATTATCGTGCGGCAGCGCGGTACGGGTGTCCACAATGGCGTCAATGTCGGTCTGGGCCGGGATCACACGCTGTTCGCCCTGAAGGACGGCATAGTGCGCTTCGTAGTCAAAGGCCCGAAGAGTCGCAAATTCGTCACCGTCGAGGCCGCCGCATCCTGAGTCATTCCGATGGCGGTCCGCAGTCGCCCGCGCGGCGGGTGCCGCGGCAAACCATCGGTGATCGGGAATCCACTGGCGTCGACGCGAGAGCCTCGTCCTGCGGGCGGGGCTTTTCGCGTTTTTGGCTTAAGGCCGCGGACAGGTCATGAAATTCGTCGACGAGGCATTCATCCGGGTCGAAGCCGGTGACGGCGGGAGCGGCTGTGTCAGCTTCCGCCGGGAAAAATATATCCCCAAGGGTGGTCCGGACGGTGGCGACGGGGGCGACGGCGGCAGTATCTATCTGGTCGCGGACAACAATCTCAACACCCTGGTGGACTTCCGTTTTCAGCGCATCCACCGGGCCGAGCGCGGCCACAACGGGATGGGCAAGGAGATGCGCGGGCGCAGCGGCGCGGATCTGGTCGTGCGCGTGCCGGTGGGAACCCGGGTCTTCGATCCGGAAACCAACGAATCCCTGGGTGAGTTGCTGGAAAACGGCCAGCGCCTGCTGATCGCCCGCGGCGGCTTCCACGGCATCGGCAATGCCCGTTACAAGTCCAGCACCAACCGTGCGCCCCGCCAGTTCTCGCCGGGCTCTGCCGGGGAGCGGCGCGATCTGCATCTGGAGTTGATCCTGCTGGCCGATGTCGGCCTGCTGGGGTTTCCCAACGCCGGCAAGTCGTCGCTGATCCGCCAGGTCTCCAGCGCCCGTCCCAAGGTGGCCGATTATCCCTTCACGACGCTCTATCCGAATCTTGGGGTGGTGCGCCTGGGGCGCAGCCGCAGCTTTGTCATCGCGGATATCCCCGGGGTGATCGAGGGGGCGGCCGAGGGCGCCGGGCTCGGCATTCAGTTTCTCAAGCACTTGGCGCGAACCCGGCTGCTCTTGCATCTGGTGGATATCGCCCCGTTCGACGAAGATCAGGATCTGGCGGGCGAGGTGCGCAAGATCGAGACGGAGTTGGCGGCCTTCGGCGGGGACCTGATCGACAAGGAACGTTGGCTGGTGTTGAACAAGTGTGATCGTCTGCCGGACGACGTCTTGGCGGAGCGCCGCACGCGGATACTGGACAGGCTGGGTTGGCAGGCACCGGTTTACGAGGTCTCTGCCCTGACCGGTGCCGGGACCGACCGGCTGATGGAGGATCTGATGCGTCGGCTGGAGCAGATCAAACGCGAGTCCGGCGAGGCCACCCGCGCCGATGACCCGCAGGACGCCGAGTGGCATCCGCTCGATTCACAGTAGCTGGCCGGCGGCTACGCAAGGCTCAACCCCACGATGGATTAGGATGTCGTCTTGATCTCCCGTAACACGCTTCCCACGACCCGCCGTTGGGTCGTCAAGATTGGCAGTGCACTCCTGACCCGCGACGGGCAGGGTTTGGAACGGGGTATGCTGATGCCCTGGGTGAAGCAGCTGGCCGCGCGCCGGGCGGCCGGGCACGATGTGGTCCTGGTATCATCCGGTGCCGTGGCCGAGGGCATGGCGCGGATGGGGTGGCGCGAACGCCCCAAGGCACTGCATGAACTCCAGGCGGCGGCGGCCATCGGCCAGATGGGTCTGGTGCGCGCCTATGAGGACTGCTTCAAGACCTTCGGTCTGCACACCGCCCAGGTCCTGCTCACCCGTGACGACCTGGCCGACCGGGCACGCTACCTCAATGCCCGCAGCACCCTGCGGACCCTGCTCAGTCTGAAGGTGATCCCGGTCATCAATGAGAATGACACGGTCGCCACCGACGAACTGCGCTTCGGCGACAACGATACCCTGGCCGCCCTGGTTGCCAATCTCATTGAGGCCGAGGTGCTGATCCTGCTCACCGATCAGGATGGGCTCTTCGACCGCGATCCGCGGGGCGATCCGCAAGCGCGCCTGATCAGCGAAACCCGGGTGGACGACCCGCAACTCGACCTGGCCGCGGGCGGCAGTGTGACCGGGTTGGGTACCGGCGGGATGGTAACCAAGGTCCGGGCGGCCCGTCTGGCGGCCCGTTCCGGGGCGGGGACCATCATTGCCCCTGGGCGCGGGGAGGGGGTTTTGACCCGCATCGGTGCCGGGGAAGCCGTCGGCACCCTGCTGGTGCCGGTGCAGTGTCCCCAGGCGGCGCGCAAGCAATGGCTCGCCGGTCATCTCCAGGTGCGGGGCCGTCTGATCCTGGACGCGGGCGCGGTGCGGGCACTGCGCGAGAAGGGCACCAGCCTGTTGGCGGTTGGTGTCAAGGCCGTGCATGGCACCTTCAACCGCGGTGAAGTGGTGGCTTGCGTGGATGAGGAGGGCAGGGAAGTGGCGCGTGGCCTGGTCAATTACGACGTGCAGGAGTCACTGCGCATTCGCGGCGAGCCGACCAGCCGCTTCGAGTCGATCCTGGGGTATGTGGATGCCAATGAACTGATCCATCGGGATAATCTGGTCATACTCTGAGGGGTGGCGGCTGGGCGCCTCGGTGTGAGAGCTTGCCGGCGCAACGGGCAACATACGACACAGGGCGGAACCGACTTCGGCTGGTCCTAGATGATAAAGAGGCGGACCTGGGTCCGCCCTGTTCGTTCGGGGGACTAGTTTCCCGGATACCTAAGTGTTCCGAGCAGCTGCACTTCGGTCTCGCCGCGATCGTTTCCGACGGCAAGCTTCACCGTGATGGGATTGCTCGTACCGCTGTTATCGACACATCGGAAGTCGGCGCGATACTCCCAGGTTTCCCCATAACCGGAAGGCTCTTTGAGCAGGATCGAGACTCTCCCGCCGTTGTAGTCACCCGCGTAACCGTAGGCCCCTTGGTTGTTCCACCAGCCGAAGGAACCCGCGGGGATGCTGACCGTGTGAATGCCGGCGCTCAAGGTCACGGGCTCCGACAGGGGGTCAATGCCGTCGCTGTCCGCGGACAGCTCCAGCGTCCCTCTCACATGGAATGCGGCCGGGTCGTCGAGACTACATTGGGGTGCGGCGCCCTCATCGACGGTCTCTTCAGTCACCTGATCCTCCGCCTCGACGGCCTGCACAAAGCGCAAAACGGCCTTGGTGACGGTCAGATTGGCATCAGTACCAATGGTGCCTTCCTCATTGGTGGAAAAAGTGTAATCCCAACCGTCTGGTATTAGTTTGCCACCACCTATTGCAAAGATGCGGCCGTCATCCGTCGCCGTGACGCCCATGCTGTCGCGGGGCGTTGGGAGCGGTGTTGCCGCTGTCCAGCGGTCGGCGACAGGATCATAGACATCGGTGCCGAGCATCGACTGGTAATAGCCGCCGATTGAATAGATCAGGCCATGACTCGCCGCGACGCCATGACCCTCTCGAGGAATGGGCAGACTTGCCAGGGTTTGCCAGGTGTTGGTTGCCGGATCATAGACTTCGTTTGCGGCGGTCAAGCTGTAAGGCGAATTGCAGGCGGTGTTACCACCAATCGCGTAGATCTTATGGTTGTAAGCCGCCGCTCTAAGACCAAAACGGGCTGTCGGCATCGGCGCCTTCGTCGTCCAGGTGTTGGTTACCGGGTCATAGGCCTCCACTGTGGCGAGTCGCACGCAGGAACCAGGACTCCCTCCGATCACATAGATCTTGCCACCGCTTTCCGCCGCAGCGCCGTGTCTCGCTGTTGGCATGGGTGCGCGTGTGGCCCAGGTGTCGGTGGTCGGGTTGTATTCCTCGACTGTTGCCACTTCCCTCCCTCTCTGATCGGTTCCGCCAATCACATAGATCCTGCCATTCAGTGCCACGGCCGCGATATGGGCACGCCCCGTGGGCATCGGTGCCTTCGTCGACCACGTATTGGCGGCTGGATCAAATTCTTCCACTGTTCGCAATCCATTTGATGTGGTATTGGCACCCCCGATGGCGTAAAGCTTGCCGTTACTCGCTTGAACCAGGCTCAGAAAAAATCGCTCGGTCGGCATGGGCGCTCTCGTCCTCCAGACGAGCTCGGCGGTTGTCGGTGTGGCGAGCCCCACCGCCGGCGGCTGTGCGAAGGCTATCCGCGGCGGGCTGAGCAGCGCCACGCACATCATCAGGGCATAACCCAAGACCCAGGGCAGACCTGTAAACAGGTTATCCGAGCTCATTCGTAACATCGCTGTAGGACGAGCGGTCCTATCAAAGGCACGCGTGCGCGTTCGCATGGTTTAATCCCCCGTTGTTGGAATCGCGAATACTGAAGGCTTGAAGCCTCTCGGTAGGATGGGCAGAGCGCGAGCGATGCCCATCCTCAAGCGTCGCGGTGGCCGGATGGGCATCGCTCTCGCTCTGCCCATCCTACGCGCATTGCGACCATATCACTTTGGATCGCACCCTGCCCTGGCCCCGCGGGCACACTGACCGAAAGCCCCAGCCGCCGGCAAGAGTACCGGCGGCCGGTGGCTGAACCGACACTTACTTGCTGTCGTTGGTCTCGAACAGCCGGTAGACCACGCCGGCGAGCGCGCCGCCGATCAGCGGTGCGGCCCAGAACAGCCACAGTTGCGTGATGGCCAGGCCCTGCCCATTCAGGAACAGCACCAAGGCCGGGCCCGTGCTGCGCGCCGGGTTCACCGAGGTGTTGGTGACCGGAATCGAGATCAGGTGGATCAGGGTCAGCGCCAGGCCGATCGCCAGGCCGGCGTGGGAGCCGATGCCGCGCTTGTCGGTCGCGCCCAGAATGATGAACAGGAACATGGCGGTCATGACGACTTCCATGATGAAGCCGGTCATCATTGGGTACTTGCCGGGCGACAGTTCGCCGAAGCCGTTGACTGCCAGGCTGTTGGCCGCCAGGACGAAGTCCGGTTGGCCCTTGAGAATCAGCAGAAGCAGGAAGGCGGCCGCAATGGCGCCGATAGTCTGGAAGAGGATATACATGGGCGCTTCAGCCGCGCTGAAGCGGCCGCCGACCACCAGACCCACCGTCACGGCCGGATTGAGGTGGCAACCCGATATGTGTCCGATCGCATAGGCCATTGTCAGGACTGTCAGGCCGAAGGCGAAGGCGACACCGAGCAGGCCGATACCGATAGCGTTGGTGCCGGCCATGAAGACCGCCGCCAGGGCCGCGCTGCCGCAACCGCCGAGTACCAGCCAGAAGGTGCCGATCATCTCGGCAAGGGAACGGGTGATCAGAGGCATAGCTAACTCCACATCAAATTATAGGTCTGAGGTCCAAAGCGAGGATGCCGGGTGGTCGCCATCGCCGAAACCGCAAGAATGAAGCGGATCGCCGCGATGGACCCGGCGGTGTCTTATTTTCTCAGGCGCGCCGCCTGAGCCGGGCGGATTGTAAGCGACATCCAGGCGGATTGGCAGACCTCGCCATATCGTTTTTTCTTTACTTGATGATCAGCATATCCCATCAATGGCGCAACGGCTGTCGGCCGATCCGAACGCGGTTCTCCGCGTTATCGCCTGCGGACCTGGTTACCGGACCTAAGGGCGGGTTTCAAACCCGCCGCTACACGAAAGTCTGTCTGGATACCAGGTGCGAACGCGATATTCTTGGCTGATTGCAATTCTGAGCGTCAATCACTTACAACGAGCGCTTGTTAAGCTCCGAACAAGCAGTCGGTAAGTGCTTTTTCTCGGTCACCGAAGTACGGGAGTTCGTTACCTGCTAAAGCACCCGCCAGGAGTCGCTTTCCTTGATCAAGCCGACCTCCTGGCGCGTGAGTGCCGGGTCGGCATCACCAACCGCGGACTCGACCACGATCGTGCACCGATAGATATCCAAGCGCTCTTCGACAGGGTCGCACTCGACCAGGTTGACTTTGATCAGCCGGATGCCGAGTTGCGCGGCTGCCCGGGCGCCGGGGTACTGCTTGGTACCGGCATTGATACTGTTGACCTTGTCGGTATAAGCGGCGCGGAGATCGGTCTCGGCCGGGCCCGGGTTCAGGGTCCCCGAACGGGCCGCGGGTGACGGCGGCGCTTGGCCGGGCGGTTCCGCGGCCTGGTTGATACCGACGGTTGCGGCCACGAGCACGGCAGCGATCAGGGGATGGCGATGCATCGAACAAGGTCCGGGTCTTATGGGTTCGGCAGGGGTACACTGGACCTGAACATAGCAGATGTGTGGGCCTACCGATACCTTCAAGGTTGCACCGCCGGGCAGAAGTTCGTAGCCTTAGCCGCTGCCCAGTCGTTGCCCTGAAGCCCAGTGGAGGCCCACGCGTGGACACCCATACCGAGATCGCCCGCTTTAACATGATCCAGCAGCAGATTCGCCCCTGGGGGGTGCTGGACGATCGCGTCCTGGAGGCCATGGCGGCGATCAGGCGGGAATCCTTCGTGCCGGATGCCTACCAGGGACTGGCCTATGCAGATATTGAGATCCCCATCGGCGAGGGTCAGATGATGTTGGCCCCCAAGGTCGTGGGGCGCTTGTTACAGGCGCTGGATGTGCAGCCCGGCGCGCGGGTGTTGGAGGTCGGGACCGGCAGCGGCTACCTGACCGCCTGTTTGAGCCTGCTCGGTGCCGATGTCATCAGCCTGGAGATCGACCCCGTGCTCGCCGCCGCGGCGCGCGCACGGCTGGCGTCACTGGGTCTGGAGCGGATCGCGATTCGCGAAGCGGACGCCTTGGCTGGACCGACCGCGGGCGGTCCCTTCACCGCGATCGCGGTCACCGGCTCGGTTCCCCGGACGGCGATCCTGCGGGTGCTGGAGGATCAACTGGCCGCGGGAGGGCGACTGTTCTGCATCCTCGGCGATGCGCCGGCCATGGAAGCCTGGCTCATGACCCGCTTGCCGACTGGGGATGTCGCGCGCAAAGGGCTGTTTGAAACCTGTGCTCCGCGGCTTGCCAATTGCCCGGAAGTCCCAGTGTTCGTATTCTGAGTCGGAGGACAACCCATGAGTATTCATCAAGCCCAGATGCCTCTGTGTCAGCGGGACTATTCGCAGTTGCTCATCATCGACGCCCAGGAGCGGCTGGCCGCTGCCATGCCGATGGATGAGCTCGCTCTGGTCGTCGACAACATCAATCGCCTGATCGCCGCGGCCAAGGTCTTCGGCATCCCGGTCATCGCCACTCAGCATAATTCGAAGGGTCTGGGTCCGATCATCGAGTCGATCAGCACGAATCTGCCGCCGGACAGCCAACCAACCGAGAAGACGGCCTTCTCCTGCTGCACCGCGACCGGGTTCGAGCGCAATATCTCGGCGCATCCGGAGCGGCGCCAGTTGATCGTGGTCGGCATGGAGGCGCATATCTGCATCTCGCAGACCGTCTCCGGGTTGCAGCGCTGGGGCTATCAGGTCTTTGTGCCGGCGGATGCCATCATTTCCCGCAAGCCGGCCTGCAAAGCCAATGTGCTGGATCGGATGCGCACGAGCGGCATTCAAGTGCTGTGCGCCGAATCAGTCGCCTTCGAGTGGATCGGCGACTCGACACAGGACAATTTCCGCGAGGTCTGGTCGCTGTTCAGGAACAGCTGACACCGCTGAGCGTTTGGGCAAGCATTCCTTGTAGGTTGCCGTGAAAGTCCGGCGGGGTGTGGCGCAAATTCACCCCTCGCAGTCTCAAGGAGACACGATACGGATACGCTGCCCGCTGAGCATCCGGCGGTCGGCCAAGCACCACCCCCGTGGGTGCCTATAGCGTCGCGCCTTGGGCTCGGCACCGCTAAGGATAGCCGGACTTTCATGGGCAGGGGTGAGCGAGCCGCTCATGACCGTTGGGCTGAGGAACGAAGCCCAACGAGCAGCCAAACGTAAGGCGCTGAAATGTTGCGGTTCGTTCCTCACCCCAACGGTCATGATCGGGGCGCTCGCCCCCGCCCATGAAA
>CAYYAY010000138.1:0-9567 GCA_964470155.1 uncultured Lamprocystis sp.
TTCTGTACAAGCAGGTGCTGGGCATCGAACTGGGCTGGGTGGACGGGGTGACCCGTGCGAAGCGTCCGGAGCGGGTGCCGGTGGTCTTGACCAGGGAGGAAGTCGCGCTGGTGCTCGGACAGATGCGTGGACGCGACTGGCTGATGGCCAGCCTGATGTATGGGACCGGTCTACGGCTCATGGAGTGTGTGAAGTTGCGGGTGCAGGACATCGACTTCGGCTATCGCCAAGCGGGCGACGCCGCACACGTTGCGCCATTGTTTCGCAACCCATTTGCTGGAGTCGGGGTATGACATCCGCACGGTGCAGGAGCTGATGGGCCATCAGGATGTCACCACCACCCAGATTTACACCCATGTGTTGCAGCGCGGCGGCTCGGCGGTGCAAAGTCCGGTGGATGCGTTGCTGGGGGTCGGGGTCGGGGTGCGACACGTGGCAGCGTAGGGGCGAACGCCTGAGGGGGTGGCGCCGCACCGGCGGTTGGGCCAATGGCTTGTTTGTTGACGGTTTGGGTAATTTCCGGACCACCGGATACCACCTACGGGAGGGGTGTCCCGCCGCGATGCGGTGCCGCGGACACCTTTAACGCCGCGGCGACAGGTTCGGGCCGTCGCGGCGGGACGCCGCTCCCACAGGGTCGCCGCGTGACTTTCAAGGTCAACTGAGTTTTGGGAAACGATCTGCAGATTTGAAGGGGCGACTGAAGTCGCCCCTACAGGGGGACCCTACAGGCACCCCCTACGGGTGGATGTTTATAGCGTTCGCACCTGAGATCCAAACAGGCCTTCGTGTAGGGTCGGGTTTAAAACCCGCCCCTACGGCCTTAAGCGTCGACCTCCGGTCGCGTCGCCCCAGTCCCCGGAGGTTGAGCTCGCGTGGTACGAAATTCTTCGCCTGAAGTGTCGGTCATCACACGGTCAGATACTGCCTGACCAGATCGTCGCCCAGGTCGCTCATGGCCCCATCGGCGACCAGTCGGCCCCGATCAAGAATCACGAAGCGGTCAGCCACCCGGCGAGCGAAGGGAAGCTTCTGCTCCACCAGAATGACGGTGAGTCCGAACTCGCCGATCAGACGGCGGATGATATCGCCGATTTCATGGACGATATTGGGCTGAATGCCCTCGGTGGGCTCGTCCAGGATCAGGAGTTTAGGGTCGATCACCAGCGCGCGGCCGATGGCAAGCTGCTGCTGTTGGCCGCCGGAGAGGTCGCCCCCGCGGCGGCCGAGCATCTGTTTCAGGACCGGGAAGAGTTCGTAGATATAGTCCGGCACCTGACGCAGACCGTCACGCCGCGCCGGTAGGCCGATGCGCAAATTCTCCTCGACGGTGAGCAAGGGGAAAATCTGCCGGCCCTGGGGGACAAAACCCAGTCCCAACTCGGCCCGCCGCTCGGCCGGCAGTCGGGCCAAGTCCTGCCCCAGATAGTCCATGACCCCCGAGCGCAGCGGCAACAAGCCCATGATGCATTGCATCAGGGTGGTCTTACCGACCCCGTTGCGCCCCATCACGCAGGTGCATTGACCGGCCGGGATCGCGATATTCAGATCCCAGAGGGTGTGGCTCTGCCCATAGAACTGATTCAGTCCGCTGAGTGTCAACATGAGGATGATCCGGCCGCGGCGCCCGGCCAATAGGCCGTCAGGATTTGCTCGATGGTCCAGGGACAAATACCGGGAAAGTGCTCGTAGTCGAAGGGTGTCTCGCCGACCGCCAGGTCCAGCGCATCGGGATAGGCTTCAGCGATCAATAGATCAACCTGGCCGCGCAGGCTCGGATTCTCGTCCAGAAGCTTGGCGACTGCACGGCGCTGGGTGTTGATGGTCGCCCGCCAGGACTTGCGATAGGGATAGTCCGGCTGGTATTGCCATTTCAACAGGTGTCCCAGTAACACCGCCAATCGACTCACCAGCGCCCGCCGCTCCCGTTTTCCCAAGTCTTCGATCTCCTCTGCCAGATGGGCGATATCGAGTTGGGCGAAGCGGCCCATGCGCAGCAACTGCCCCTGCTCGCGCGACCAGGCAACCAGATCTTGATCGTACTCGGCGCTCACGTGTCACTCCCCAAGATAGACTTCCACCACCCGCGGATCATGCTGGACCTCGTCCATCGACCCTTCCGCCAATACCGACCCCTGATGCAACACGGTCACCCGTTTGGCGATCGAGCGCACGAAGTCCATATCATGCTCCACCACGACCACCGAGTGCTTACCCTCCAGGGACAGCAGTAACTCGGCCGTCCGATCCATTTCCTGGTGAGTCATCCCCGCCACCGGCTCATCCACCAGCAGCAGCAGTGGGTCCTGCATCAGCAGCATGCCGATCTCCAGCCACTGCTTCTGGCCGTGGGAGAGTGCCCCGGCCGGGCGCCGGGCCTGCTCCCGCAGCCCGATGATCCCCAGCACCTCGTCGATCCGGTCGCGCTGCTCACCCGAGAGTCGGGCGACCAATGTCGGCCAGACCCGCTTGTCGCCGGCCATCGCCAACTCCAGGTTCTCATAGACCTGATGCTGCTCGAAGACCGTGGGTTTCTGAAATTTGCGCCCGATCCCGGCCTGCGCGATGCGCGGCTCATCAAGTTCCAGCAGATTGATGCTCTGACCGAAAAAGACATAGCCCGCGTCCGGCCGGGTCTTGCCGGTGATGACGTCCATCATGGTGGTCTTGCCCGCGCCATTGGGTCCGATCACACACCGCAGTTCACCAACATCGACATAGAATGACAGATCATTCAGGGCGCGGAACCCGTCGAAGCTCACCGTCACCCCTTCCACATAGAGCAGCGTCGTATGCGAAATGTCCAGAGTCTCGGCCAGGGTCTTACCGGGGTTAAGATATTGCCAGCGTTCGACTTGCCCGCCCATCAGCCGGCCCTCCGCGCGGGCAGCCAGCCCGCGATCCCGCGGGGCAGCAGCAGTGTGACCAGCACGAAGAGTGCGCCCAGGGCGAACAGCCAGGCTTCCGGGAACATGGCCGTGAAGGTACTCTTGCCGTAATTGACCATCAGGGCACCAACCACGGCGCCGTAGAGGGTCGCGCGGCCGCCGACGGCCACCCAGATCACCAGCTCAATGGAGTTGAGCGGCGAGAACTCACCCGGATTGATGATCCCCACCTGCGGCACATAGAGCGCCCCGGCCACCCCCGCCAGCATGGCCGAGAAGGCGAAGATCGCCACCTTGACCCGCTCCACCCGATAGCCGATGAAGCGCGTGCGCGACTCGGCGTCGCGAATGGCCACCGCCACCCGTCCCAGACGAGAGGTGACGATCATCCGGCAGGCCAGATAGCCGAGCGCGAGCGCTGCCGCGGAGGCGATGAAGAGCCCGGCGCGGGTGCCGTCGCTTTGCAGGTCGAACCCCAGTAACTCCTTGAAATCAGTCAGCCCGTTGTTCCCGCCGAACCCCATCTCATTGCGGAAGAACGCGAGCATCAAGGCATAGGTCAGCGCCTGAGTGATAATGGAGAGATACACCCCGGTCACCCGTGAGCGGAACGCGAGATAGCCGAAGACATAGGCCAGCACGCCGGGGACCAGAATGGCCATGAGCGCGGCAAACCAGAACATGTCGAAACCGTTCCAGAACCAGGGCAGTTCTTTCCAGTTCAAAAAGACCATGAAGTCGGGCAGGAGCGGATCGCCATAGACCCCGCGATCACCGATCTGACGCATCAGATACATGCCCATGGCATAGCCGCCCAGTGCAAAAAAGGCGCCATGCCCCAGGCTGAGGATTCCCAGATAACCCCAAACCAGGTCGACCGCCACGGCGAGCAGCGCATAGGTCAGATACTTGCCGAGCAGCGTGACCGTATAGGTTGAAACGTGCCAGACGCTCGTCTCCGGCACCGCCAGATTCAGCACCGGGACCACCAGCGTCACGACCAGCAGCACGGCCAGCATGACCTGGCCGCCGGTATCGCCCTTGAGTGCCTTGACTATGCCCATGCGGGTATGCCCGAGTCGGTGGAAAACGAAAGCCGGTTCATCTGTGGACAATCCATCTTGCTGTTCATCGCCTCATCCGTCAGCCGCCCGGCCGCGCTGCGGAAAGAGCCCGCGCGGACGTTTCTGGATGAACAGGATGATGAATACCAGCACCAGAATCTTCGCCAGCACCGCGCCCGCCCAGGGTTCCATGAACTTGTTGGCGACGCCCAGTGTCATCCCGCCGATCAGGGTTCCCCAGAGGTTCCCGACCCCGCCGAACACCACCACCATGAAGGAATCGATGATGTACGCCTGGCCCATGTTGGGGCCGACATTGGTGAGTTGGGACAGCGCGACCCCGGCGACCCCGGCGATGCCGGCGCCAAGCCCGAAGGTCAGTGCATCCACCCGCGCGGAGCGCACCCCCATGGCGCGCGCCATCGCCCGGTTTTGGGACACGGCCCGGACCTGCAGCCCCAGGGCGGTGCGCTTGAGAATCAGCAGGAGGGCGACGAAGACCAGCAAAGCGAACGCCAGGATATAGAGCCGGTTGTAGGTCAGCGCCAGCGCCGGATTGATCTGCAGTGAGCCGCTCATCCAGGTCGGGTTCTCGACCGCCACGTTCTGCGCCGAGATGGTGGTCCGCACCAACTGTTGCAGAATAAGACTGATCCCGAAGGTCGCCAGCAAGGTCTCCAGGGGCCGGCCATACAGGAAGCGGATGACCGTCCGCTCGATGGCGATGCCGAAGAGCCCGGACACGATGAAGGCCGCCGGGATGGCCACGAACAGCGAATAATCGACCCAACCCGGCAGCGCCTGCTGAACCAGATAGGTGGTATAGGCCCCGAGCATCATCAGTTCGCCGTGTGCCATGTTGATCACGCCCATGACCCCGAAGGTGATGGCGAGGCCGATGGCGGCGAGCACCAGGACCGAACCCAGGCTCAGCCCAAAAAACAGCGTCTCGGCCCGCGCATTCCAGGTCAGACGGGCGTCGATCGCGGTCAGCGCACGCGCCGCGGCGGCTTTCACGTCCGCGTCGGTTTCATTGGCGATGAGTGTCGTCAGGCCGTTGCGTGCCTCCGGATGGAGACTGCCCTCCAGGGTCGCAACAGCCGCCAGCCGCGCCTCGGGCGTCCCAACACGCAGGTCCGCTACCGCCACCGCCAGCACCAGGGTCGTGCGCACCGCGGCGTCCTGTTCTTGTTCCAGGCGGGCGCGCAGCGCCGTGACGGACTCGGGGCTCGGGTCACGCATCAGGTCCTTGGCCGCGCGGCTGCGCACCGCCGGGTCCGGGCTGCTCAGCGTCAGGGTCGCGATGCCGCCGCGCAGGGCGGTGCGCAACGCATTATTCAGCGATATCTTCTTGACCGCTCCCCGCTCGACCTCGCCCAGATCGGCCCCGGTGAGCGGGTGCGTGAGTCGCAACCCGGCCGCCGAGAGCCGCGCCAGGACCAGCGGCGGGTCGGCGGACTCGCGGGTGTAGAGGTCGCCCGCGAGCAGGGCCTCCAGGATCGGCAAGGCCCGGCTGTCGCCGGTCGCGGCCAGCGCCTGCACGGCCTGCTGCTTAGCCGGGAAGGCGCGGTCCGCCAGTCCCGGCAAGGCGTCCTCCAACGCGCCTGCCGCCGCCGTTCCCCACCAGGTCATCCCGGCCAGGATCATGCACAAGAATGCGCCCGCGAGGTGTGGGCAGCGGCGGCGTGACGCAGACGTACCCATGGATTACTTGGCCGCGGAACCCAAGCAGGTCTTGGTCTTGGTGTTGTAGTTGCCACAGTTGATCGGCGCTGTCCAATCGCCTTCCAGATCCTTGGAGCCCGGCAGAAAGTCGGACCAGGCATCGCCGGGGACCGTGCCCTCGGTCTGCCAGACCACGGCGAACTGACCGTCATCCTGGATCTCACCGATCAGCACCGGCTTGGTGATATGGTGGTTGGGCAGCATCTTGGCGATGCCGCCGGTAAGATTCGGCGTCTCCAGACCGACGATGGCTTTTACTACCTTATCGGTCGCGGTGCTGCCGGCCTTCTCGACGGCCTTCACCCAGAGGTCGAACCCGATCTTGTGGGCTTCCATCGGGTCATTGGTGACGCGTTTCGGGTCCTTGATGAAGGCGTGCCACTGCTTGATGAAAGCGGCGTTCTCCGGCGTGTCGACGCTCATGAAATAATTCCAGGCGGCCAGGTGCCCGACCAGCGGCTTGGTGTCGATCCCGGAGAGTTCCTCCTCACCCACCGAGAAGGCAACCACCGGGATATCTTCGGCAGACACCCCCTGATTACCCAGTTCCTTGTAAAAGGGAACATTGGCATCGCCGTTGATGGTGGAGACCACGGCGGTCTTCTTACCGGCGGCGCCAAACTTCTTGATATCGGCGACGATCGACTGCCAGTCGGAGTGACCGAACGGCGTGTAGTTGATCATGATGTCCTCGGCTGCCACGCCCTTCTGCTTCAGGTAGGCTTCGAGGATCTTATTGGTGGTGCGCGGGTAGACATAGTCGGTACCCGCCAGGACCCAGCGCTTCACGCCCAGGTCGTTCATCAGATAGTCCACCGCCGGAATCGCCTGCTGGTTAGGCGCGGCGCCGGTATAGAAGACATTCTTCGAAGACTCCTCGCCCTCATACTGCACCGGGTAGAACAGCAATCCATTGAGTTCCTCGAAGACCGGCAGGACCGATTTACGCGACACCGAGGTCCAGCAGCCAAAGACCGCCGCCACCTTGTCCTTCGCGATCAGTTCACGCGCCTTCTCGGCGAACAAGGGCCAGTTGGACGCCGGATCGACCACCACCGCCTCCAGTTTCTTGCCGAGCAGGCCGCCTTTCTTGTTCTGCTCCTCGACCAGCATCAGCACCGTATCCTTGAGCGTGGTCTCGCTGATGGCCATGGTTCCGGACAACGAGTGGAGGACCCCGACCTTGATGGTGTCGTCGGCGGCCGTCGCCGGGAGGACCGCGGACAATCCCAGAGCCAGGCCTGAACCGAGTACCAACCGCTTGATCAAGTCGCGCTTCCGCATAAGAGTTGACTCCGACGAGTAAGTGTTGAAAGTTCGCGGCGTACGGATGCCGCTGGCAAAGGTGCAGCAATCCTCAGGCCATCACGCGGTTCCGACGCCGGCCAGCCCAAATCAGGCGATTGTTCACACCAGGACACAACGAACACCAAGAACAACAAATCAGTGAGAACGTTGGACGAATCACCGCGCGGCTGACCTGCCAGACCAACTTATCGCGTTGAAAATTTTTGTCATCTTAGTGTTTTTGTGCGAGAACTGCAGGTTCCGGGGTCAGGAGGTTCGCAGGCGGAGCGAAACGCCGATCACGCGCCGCAGGACGCGCGCACCATTACGGTGCTCATCTCCTAGACTCTTGCCCGGATACGATCCAATTCGGGGCAGATCGCGCTTCCGGCACGCACTCGCTGCGAACACACTGGCGCCCGTCCGCAGGTTCAGCTATCTTCAGCACGCTTCACCACAACACGAACGAGGAGACATCGCATGAAAAAGACCCTGATCGCAATCGCCACCTCCGGGATGCTGTTCGCCGGCCTCGCCGCTGCCGCCGACATGGCCACCCCGGACGAGGCCAAGGCCATGTCCCAGCAGGCTCAGGCGGCCGTCAACACGATGGGAAAGGATAAGGCCTTTGCCGCCTTTTCAGCCGACGGCGACTTCAAAAAGAAGGATCTGTATGTTTTCTGCATGGACATGGACGGCGTGATGCTCTCCCATGCCACCAAGCCGGAACTGGTCGGCAAAAATCTGCTCGACTTCAATAAGTACGGGGATGAGCTGTTCAAAAACATGATCGCCACCGTCAAAGCCTCGAAGGAAGGCTGGGTGGACTACAAGTGGCCCTATCCGGGCACCGAGGAGATCCGCGCCAAGACGAGCTATGTGATGGCCAATAAGGAAGGATTCTTCTGCGGGGTCGGCGCTTATAAGTAAAGAATCCGCAAGCACGGCGCAGGGAGGCGCCCTCGTCGCGAGCGGCCGGCAGCCTGATCCAGGGCGCAATGGGTTCTATAGCGTTCGCACCTGATATCCAGACAGACCTTCGTGGAGGGGCGGGTTTGAAACCCGCCCCTACATCGGGTGATCACGTCCGAAGGCGATAAGATGCGCCGGCCGGCCGTCGGACTGGCCCAAACGCACGAGCCCCGCGGGGCTCGTGCCCTGGAGCAGCGCGATTCGTAAAGCCCGGAAGCAGCACCCTGCGGGTATCCGAGCCGAAGCGCGGTCGACCATCAACACACGACGCGCACGCGAATCGCCGGTTTGGTGAGCAGTTATCCGCGATGATCGGCGCACTGAAAACGCGCGCACCGGAACACGGCGAAGCTCGAACGGCTGGCGCGCAGCCCACAAGAGCGCCGATACGCCAGCCAATTCACACACGAAAAGTGATCGCATCGGTAAAACTTGTTGTGTAAGGCTCCTCTATCCGCCCTCCGCCGACCCCGCAAGGCCGTCCCCATCGACCGCTACCGGCGCCGTTTCAACCCGGTAAACGGCCTGTCCCTCCGCCGCTTTCAGGATGGTGTCCCGCCCGCGCACGTCGGTATTGCGATAGCGCTCGACCAAGTCGCGCTCATCCTTGGACAGCGGGTCCGTGTCATCCAGACACATCAGATAGATCGGCGTTACAGTGCCCAAGGCCAGCGCCAGCTCCTGGGCCTCTTCAAGCCCCATCCGGCGGATTCCCTGCTCATAGTTGCTGATCCTTGACTTGGACAGCGAGCCGGTACGGCTCGACAACTCAGAGAGGCTCAAACCCTGCGCTTGGCGTGCAGCACGGAGGCGTTGGCCGATTTTTTTCGTTAGGTCCATGGATACAGATTAGACAACTCGTAGTGGTGACTCACGACTAGGTCGTGAGGCCTCGCAACGTCGATCGGACAACCTGCCACGCCTTGGCATCTCAGCTGTTCTTCGCGCCCAGCGTCAGCCGGTGTCCGACCTGTGATGACAGGTGCAGTGGAAAAGGATAAACAAGCAGGTTGCTAATGTGGTACACGATTATTACGAAAGACGGGAAACGCAACCTCCGCCTTCGGCAGGCGTTCACGGTGGCATTGTGTACATTTGGGCGAAGGACTTCAGACGGCCCCGACGAATGGGCAGACGAACGGTTATTCGTCGTCCAGGACCCATAACAGAGCGCACGAATTGTCTTACCGCTCCACCTGACTCCCCAATCGTGGGATCATCGTCGCGGGACTCCAGACCCAGGGGGCAGGCCTCGCGGGCGGACTCGAGTAAACCATGATTCAGAACCCGATCGTCTTTACCTTTTTCCTGGTCTTCACCGGCGCCGCGGTCCTGGCCACCGCCGCGCTTGCGGCCCGGCAGTCGCTCCTGGTCGCCTATATCGGGCTCGGTATTCTCTTCGGACCCTGGGGTCTCGGCCTGGTCGCCGACGCCCGCCTGGTCTCGGAATCCGCTCAGGTCGGCATCATGTTCCTGCTGTTCCTCCTCGGACTCGACCTGACCCCTCAGGATCTGGCGCGCAGCCTGCGCCGCACCACCCTGGTGACCTTGGGCAGCGCGCTGCTGCTGCTCATCATCGGCGGCACCATCGGCCTGCTGGCCGGTTTCACGCCGCTGGAGTCGCTGATCCT
>CAYYAY010000139.1:0-9536 GCA_964470155.1 uncultured Lamprocystis sp.
GGGTCGAAATGCGCGAGGGGATTCATCGCCGCGGTCCTCCGCTGGGGGTTGGCGTTAGTCGCAAGTGTAACCGAAGGCCGCCACGCGGCAGACCCGTAGGATGCGGTGAGGAACGGACACTGGTGGCGAAATTCTTCGTGGCCGAGCGTTGATTGGGACCGGGAGGTTCGGGGAAAACGTTTCGGACGGGGCAAATGCCCCGTCCAGCCCAGTGGTCAAGCGCCATAACCCCAGAGCCGTGGTCGAAACGCATGTATCTCCTTCGCCGACTCGGTTGCCTCCGAAAGCACCTTGATCGACTCCTTTAGCCTGTCGGTGATAGGGGTTGGGTGATGCGGTTCGAGAACTCACCGCATCCTACGGGCTCCGCACCCAGATCGCCCTCGCCCCACCTGATCGGCGCCCCCCAAGGGCGCCGATGCTCAGAGCATCTTACGCAGTTCATACTCCAGAATGCCCTCGGCCCCGGCGGCCCGCAGGCGCGGGATCAGGGTGCGCACCGCCTCGACATCGACGATGGTCTCCACCGCCAGCCACTCGGGGTCATAGAGGTGACTGACGGTCGGGGCGTGCAGACTCGGCAGCAGGGCGACGATTTCGTCGATCAGGGCCGCGCGGATGTTGAGCTTGAGCGCGACCTTGTGACGCGCGGCCAGGGCGGCCTGGAGCATCAGGGCGATCTGGTCGATCTTGGCGCGCTTGTCCGGGTCGTCCAGGGCGCGCGGGTTGGCGATCAGACGGGTCTCGGTGTAGAGCAGGTCCTCGACGATGCGCAGGCCGTGGGCGCGGATGGTGCTGCCGGTCTCGGTGATCTCCACCGCGGCATCGACCAGACCCTCCACCACCTTGGCCTCGGTCGCCCCCCAACTGAACTCGACGGCAGCATCTACTGCGCGCTCGGCCAGGTAGCGCCGGGTGAAGCCGACCAACTCGGTGGCCACCTTGCAGCCCTTCAGATCCGCCACCGTCCGGATCGGCGAGTCCTCCCGCACCAGCAGCACCCAGCGGCTGCGCTGATTCGACGCCTTGGAATAGGTTAGAGTGCAGACCTGCGACACCTCGGCCTGGGTCTCCATGATCCAGTCGAGCCCGGTGAGCCCGAGATCCAGGGTGCCGTTGGCCACATAGGGCGCCATCTCCTGAGCGCGCACCAGGGCGCAGGCCAACTCCGGGTCATCGACGTCCGGGTAGTAGTTGCGCGAGCGCGGCGCAATGGTCCAGCCCGCTTGCTTGAAGAGTGCGATGGTGGCCTCTTCGAGGCTGCCCTTGGGGATGCCGAGTTTCAGTTTGGTCATCATGTCTGCCTTGGTTCGATACTGAACAATACCGGGATTATGAACCCTGCGGATGACGGTCGGCACCGCCGATCGTCCCGGCCGCGACCCGCCGCGGTCCGTCCAGCCGACGAACGCCATCATGCGACTGCCAAACCTGCGACCTGGGTTGGCCAAACCGGCAGCGGCAGAACCTACACTGATCAACAGGCCAACACCGAGATGACCATGAGCACCCAACTCCAGACGGCCGGCTTCACACTGATCGAACTGATGATCATCGTGGCGATCATCGGCATCCTGGCCATGCTCGCGATTCCCGCGTATGGGGTGTTCGCCGTCCGGGCACGGGTCTCGGAGGGCATCGTCTTCGCGACACGCTATAAGGCTGAATTAGCGGACTATATCACTGCCAATGCGGCGCTTCCCATGGCCGACAGCGACTACCTCACCAACGGCAACGGCATGGTCAACAGGGTCAAATGGTCTAAGGAGCGCGGCGCGATCGAGGTCTGGTTCGGTGCCAAGGCCGGGGGTGAACTCAACGGCACCATCCTCTGGTTGATGCCGACCATCGCTGCCGGTTCGATCGAGTGGACCTGCCGCGGCCACACCGGCGACGGAGATATCAAATGGCGCATCGATCCCATCTATCTGCCCAGCAGTTGCCGGTAGGGGTCAGATGTACTTGACCCCCAGAATCTCCAGTTCCCGCTTGCCGCCGGGAGCATCCACCAGCGCAACATCCCCCTCGCTCTTGCCGATCAGGGCGCGGGCGATGGGTGAGCTGATCGAAATCATGCCCAGCTTCAGGTCGGCCTCGTCGTCGCCGACGATCTGAAAGATCAGCTCCTCGTCTTTCTCCACTTCGAGAACCTCGACCGTCGCACCGAACACCACCCGCCCGCTGGCCGGCAACTTGGTCACGTCGATGACCTGAGCATTCGAGAGTTTGCCATCGATGTCCTTGATGCGGCCTTCGATGAAGCTCTGCTGCTCACGTGCCGCATGGTACTCGGCGTTCTCCTTGAGATCACCGTGGGCGCGCGCCTCGGAAATCGCGGCGATGACCCGCGGTCGCTCGATCCGCTTGAGCCGCTCCAGTTCATCACGCAATTTTTCAGCGCCTCTGGCAGTGAGAGGGACCTTGCTCATTGATGGAATCCTCGTGTTGGATATCCGGCCCGTGTTAGCCGGCCAGCGCGTCCCATTGCGGGCCGCTCAGTGTTCAGTGAAGATTTTGTAGCCGATTGACACTCAGGATGTCCAGTTGTTTCAACGCGAGACAAGTCGCCTCGGCCCCGGCGATGGTGGTCGTATAGCTGACCTTGTGCTGGAGTGCGGCGCGGCGAATCTCAGCCGAGTCCACGATCGCTTGGGCGCCCTCCGTCGTGTTGACGATGAAGCTCACTTCGCTGTTCTTGATCATATCGACGATGTGCGGCCGACCCTCCATCACCTTGTTGACGATCACGCAGGGCAGCCCGGCCGCCTGAACCGACTTGGCCGTACCGCTCGTACCGTAGAGCGTGAAGCCCAGGGCCAGCAGGTCACGGGCGACCCGGATCAGGCGCGCCCGGTCCGCGGTGCGCACACTGAGCATCGCCTTGCCTTTGGCCGGCAGCAAGGTGCCGGCGCCTTCCTGCGCTTTGGCGTAGGCCTCGCCGAAGCTTTCGCCCACCCCCATCACCTCGCCGGTGGATTTCATCTCGGGGCCGAGCACCGTGTCGACGCCGGGAAACTTGATGAAGGGGAAGACCGCCTCCTTGACGAAATAATGCTTGGGCCGGACCTCCCGGGTGTGGCCCTGCTGCGCCAGTGACTGACCCACCATGCAGCGCGCCGCGACCTTGGCCAGCGCCACCCCGATGGCCTTGGAGACGAAGGGCACGGTACGCGAGGCACGCGGATTGACCTCCAGAATGTAGATATCATCGCCCTTGATCGCGAACTGGGCGTTCATCAGTCCGACCACGTTCAGACCATGCGCCATCTGGGCCATCTGCACCCGCATCCGGTCCTGGGTCGCCTGGGACAGGGTATAGGGCGGCAGCGAGCAGGCGGAGTCGCCGGAGTGCACCCCGGCCTGTTCGATATGCTCCATGATGCCGCCGATCAGCACGTCCTTGCCGTCACAGATGGCATCGACATCGACCTCGATGGCATCGTCGAGGAAGCGATCCAGGAGCACCGGAGAATCGTTGGAGACCCGCACCGCACGATGCATGTAGCGGGTGAGTTCCGCCTCGTCATAGACGATTTCCATTGCCCGGCCGCCGAGCACATAGGATGGACGCACCACCAACGGATACCCGATGGCGGCGGCCAGGGTCACCGCCTCGGTTTCACTGCGCGCGGTGGTATTGGGCGGCTGCATGAGCCCGAGCTGATGAATCAACTGCTGGAAACGCTCCCGATCCTCGGCCCGATCGATGGCGTCCGGCGTCGTGCCGATGATGGGCACGCCGTTGGCCTCCAGGGCGCGCGCGAGCTTCAATGGTGTCTGACCGCCATACTGGACGATGACGCCCAGGGGCCGCTCCTTGTCCACGATCTCCAGCACGTCCTCCAGGGTCAGCGGCTCGAAATAGAGCCGGTCGGAGGTGTCGTAGTCGGTCGAGACGGTCTCCGGATTACAATTGACCATGATGGTCTCATAACCGTCCTCGCGCATGGCCAGGGCGGCATGGACACAGCAGTAGTCGAACTCGATGCCCTGCCCGATCCGATTCGGACCACCGCCGAGCACCATGATCTTCTGCCGGTCGGTCGGGGCCGCCTCACACTCCTCCTCATAGGTGGAGTACATATAGGCCGTACTGGAGGCGAACTCGGCGGCGCAGGTGTCCACCCGCTTGTAGACCGGACGCACGCCCAGCGCCCGGCGCAGGTCGCGGATGTCGCCTTCGGTCACCCCCGTCAAACGGGCGAGACGCCGGTCGGAGAAGCCCTGGCGCTTGAGTGAGCGCAGCCGCGCCGCGTCCAATCCGGCGCGACCGTCGTCGAGCAGCCGCGCCTCGGTGGCCACCAAGTCCTGGACCTGGGCCAGAAACCAGGGATCGATCTGCGACAGGGCCTGAATCTCGTTGCACGCCATCCCGGCGCGAAACGCATCCGCCAGATAGAAAATCCGCTCGGCGCCGGCCTGGCGCAGTTCGTGCCGGATCGTCTTATGGGCCTCGGGGTGTTTGAGATCGACGATCTCATCGAGCCCGTAACGGTCGGTCTCCAATCCGCGCAGCGCTTTTTGCAGGGACTCCTGGAAGGTGCGGCCAATGGCCATGACCTCCCCCACCGACTTCATCTGCGTGGTCAGGCGCGCGTTGGCCTGCGGGAATTTCTCGAAGGCGAACCGCGGAATCTTGGTGACCACGTAATCGATGGCGGGCTCGAACGAGGCCGGAGTCGCCCCGCCGGTGATGTCGTTGCGCAGCTCATCGAGCGTATAGCCCACCGCCAACTTGGCCGCCACCTTGGCGATCGGAAAGCCGGTCGCCTTGGATGCCAATGCCGAAGACCGGGAGACCCGCGGATTCATCTCGATGATGATCATGCGCCCGTCCACCGGATTGATGGCGAACTGGACATTGGAGCCGCCCGTATCCACTCCGATCTCGCGCAGCACCGCGAGCGAGGCGTCGCGCATGACCTGGTATTCCTTATCGGTCAGAGTCTGGGCCGGCGCCACCGTGATGGAATCGCCGGTGTGGATCCCCATCGGATCGAAGTTCTCGATCGAGCAGACGATAATGCAGTTATCCGCATGGTCGCGGACCACCTCCATTTCATACTCTTTCCAGCCCAGGGCCGATTCCTCGATCAGCAATTCGTGGGTGGGCGAGAGGTCCAGACCGCGCCGGCAGATCTCCTCGAACTCCTCGGTGTTATAGGCAATGCCGCCGCCGCTGCCGCCCATGGTGAAGGAGGGCCGGATGATACAGGGAAAACCGATCGAGGCTTGCACCTGGATCGCCTCCTCGAGGCTGTGGGCGATCACCGACCGGGGCATATCCAGCCCGATCCTGCGCATCGCCCGGCGGAACAGGTCGCGGTCCTCGGCCTTGTCGATCGCCTCCCGCGAAGCGCCGATCAATTCCACCCCAAACCGCTCCAGCACCCCGCGACGCACCAGATCGAGAGCGCAATTGAGCGCCGTCTGACCACCCATGGTGGGCAGCAGGGCGTCCGGGCGCTCTTTTTCGATAATGGCGGCGACCGCCCGCCAGGTGACCGGCTCGATGTAGGTGGCGTCGGCCATCTCCGGATCGGTCATGATGGTCGCCGGGTTGGAGTTCACCAGGATGACCCGATAACCCTCCTCGCGCAGCGCCTTACAGGCCTGCGCCCCCGAGTAATCGAACTCGCAGGCCTGGCCGATGACGATCGGCCCGGCACCGATGATCAGGATACTGTGGAGGTCAGTACGCTTTGGCATTCTGGAGTCCTTGTCCGCACATGAACACAAATGAACACAAATGAATGAAACGAATGCCTGTCATCACGGAGTCTGCTTGCGTTCTTTCATCAACGCAATAAAGTGATCGAAGATCGGCGCCACATCGTGGGGACCGGGGCTGGCCTCCGGGTGACCCTGGAAACTGAAGGCCGGATACGCACGGTGGTGGATACCCTGCAGCGAGCCGTCGAACAGCGAGCGGTGAGTCGCCTCCAGACAGGCCGGCAGACTGGTCTCGTCCACCGCGAAACCGTGGTTCTGGCTGGAGATCATGACCCGACCGGTCTTGAGATCCTGCACCGGATGGTTGGCCCCGTGGTGTCCGAACTTCATCTTGACGGTCCGCGCCCCACTCGCCAGGCCCAGCAACTGGTGCCCGAGACAGATGCCGAAGATCGGGATGCGGGTTTCCAACAGCGCGCGAATCGCGGTGATCGCGTAGTCGCAGGGCTCCGGATCGCCCGGGCCGTTGGACAGAAAAACCCCGTCGGGCTCCTGCGCCAGCACCGCGGACGCCGGCGTCCGGGCCGGCACCACCGTCACCCGACACCCGCGTGCCGCCAGCATCCGCAAGATGTTGCGCTTGATTCCGTAATCGTAAGCAAGGACGTGATAGGGCTGCTCACCCGCGACGTCCTGATGCCCGTGGACCAGCGACCAGACACCCTGGGTCCACACATAGGGTTCCGCGGTGCTGGCATCTTGCGCCAGATCCATGCCCTTGAGCCCAGGGAAGGCGCGCGCCTCGCCCAAGGCCGCCGCTTCGTCGATCCCCTCCCCTGCCGTCAGACAACCGCTCTGGGCGCCTTTTTCACGCAGGATCCGGGTCAGGCGGCGGGTATCGATACCGGCAATGCCGACCACGCCCTGCCGGGCCAGATAGGCGTCGAGGCGCTCGGTCATGCGAAAGTTGCTGGGCAGCAAGGGCAAGTCGCGGATGATCAGCCCCGCCGCCTGGACCCGCCCGGACTCTTCGTCCTGCGGGTTGACGCCGACATTGCCGATGTGCGGATAGGTCAGGGTCACCAGTTGGCGCAGGTAGGAGGGGTCGGTCAGGATTTCCTGATAACCGCTCATGGCGGTATTGAACACCACCTCACCGACGCTGGAACCGGCGGCACCGATCGCGACTCCCCGGAAGACCGAACCGTCCTCCAGGACCAGAACTGCGGGCATTTTCAAGGGTTTCTCCGAACGGGAGACGGCATCGCCGGCAACATAAGGGCTGCGAGGGCCACCGGGACGTCAGCGGGCGCACGCGAGACTGATTCGGATCGGCCTTTCGGATCGGGCGTTTGATCAGACAGGGGGCCGAACCGCCTGGGATTCTATCGATTCGCCGCTGACCTGTCCACGCGTGCTCGGACCGGATAGATGCGATGCGTTGCAGCCGCGGGCCATCGGCACCGCGGAACCGCCGTTACCGGCCCTGCCGCGCCCAGGCGACGATGCCGTGGGTGTCCATGGCGCCCGCGGTGCGCCGCACCTCGGCTCCACCTGTGAACAGGGCGAGCGTCGGGATACTCCTGATCCCCAAGCGCGCGGCCAGCGCCTGTGCCTCCTCGGTATTGACCTTGACGAGCCGGAACGCCGGCTCCAGGGCGCGCGCCGCCGCCTCGAAGGCCGGCGCCATCGCGCGGCAGGGACCGCACCAGGGGGCCCAGAAATCCACCAGCAGGGGCACATCGCTGCGGCTGAGATGGCGGGCGAACCCGGCCTCATCCAAGGCCACCGGATGACCCGCAAACAACGGTTGATGACACTGGCCGCACTTGGGGTCCGCCCCCAGGCGTGCCGTCGGCACCCGGTTGACCGCGTCGCAGGCTGGGCAGATGACATGCAGACTCTCGGACATCGGTGTGACCTCACATTCAGCAACTTTTCGAAAAACTTCATCCCGGAGTCAGGATGCTACAAGGAAGGGTTCAGAGACAAGCGGCACCAGGCTGGACCGCGATCGGGTTTCGCTGCGCTAACCCGACCTACGGACGTACCGGTCATTTTTGAACCGTTACGATGGGGTCTGTACGCCAGCGTACCGACCCGCCGGACGGTCCAGCCTATAAGAGAATGGTCCCGAACCTTTTTCTTAGACAGAGAGCACAATGATGAACCACCAGACCAACATCCTGGCCATTGGTATCGCGATCACCGCCATGAGCGCGGTCCTGTCCACGTCGGCGCAGGCTCAAAACGGCGTGGTCGGCGGCCCCTTGCCGTTCGCGAGCTACGATCAGGACGGCAGCGGCAGCGTGACTGAGCAGGAGTTCGACAGGGTCTACGCGCAGCAAATCAGGGACCGTGCGGCGGCGGGCGCGCCCATGGGCGGGGTCGCCAATACGACGACATTCGCGACCTTCGACCGGAATAGCGACGGGCAGATCACCTCAGCCGAATTCGTGACTGTTCAACCGCCCCCGACGTCGGGCGGTCCGGGGACCATGGGGTCCGGTGTGCAAATGGGACTCAGCGATGGCCGGGGGACGGGGATGGCAGGGACAGCTCCCAGCTTTGCCGATCTCGATGAGAACCACGACGGCAGCATCAGTCCGTCCGAATTCAATGACGCGCGAGCCAATCGCGCCGTCGAGAAGTCACAGGAAGGTCTGCCGCTCGGCAGCCTGCGTAATGCCCCACCCTTCACTGCACTGGATCTCAATAGCGATCAACGGATCAGCCCGGAGGAATTCTACACCGTCCAGGCCCAGCATGCGCAGCCGCCGGCGCCGCAGCGCTGAAATCGGCTTGATTCCCGCCGTGATCGCGCCCACTTTGGCCAAAAATCGCCGATCACCACGCCTCGGAGTCACACGTCATGGCCGATTCACCTTACGTCGTCACCGTCACCGCCGCGAACTTCGAGTCGGTCGTGATCGACGGCTCCTACGACCGCCCGGTACTGGTCGATTTCTGGGCCGACTGGTGTGCGCCCTGTCGGCAACTGATGCCGATGCTGGCCAAATTGGCCGACGCCTACGCGGGTAAGTTCTTGCTGGCGAAGGTCAACACCGAGGAGGAGCAGGCGCTGGCCGCCCACTTCGGCATTCGCAGCCTGCCGACCGTGCAGTTGTTCATGTCCGGCCGGCCGGTCGATCAGTTCATGGGCGCCCTGCCGGAGTCCCAGGTGCGCGAATTCCTGGAGCGGCACCTGCCGAAGCCATCCGATGGACTCCTGGCCCAGGCCCAAGGCCTGATCGCTGCCGGCGATCTCAAGCGCGCCGCCGCGGTGATCGCAGAAGCAAAGATCAAAGAGCCCGATAACGCGCGGATCGCGCTGGCCGAAGTCCAACTCACCGCCGCCCGCGGCGACATCACCGAGGCCGCCGCCCAGTTGGAGCGGCTCCCGCTCGAACTCGCCCAGGATCCGGAAGTGACCGCGCTGCGCGGTCAACTGCGCTTCGCCGAGGCCCTGATCGGCGCCCCGTCAGCCGCCGTCTTGCAGCAGCGGCTGACTGCCGACCCGACCGACAGCGCGGCACGCTACCAACTCGCCGCCCACCGGGTGCTGGCCGGCGACTACGCAACCGCGTTGGAAGATTTGCTCACCCTGATGAAGCGCGACCGTCCCTATGGAGACGACGCCGGCCGCAAGGGAATGGTCGCCATCTTCGACCTGCTGGGCGGCCAGGGCGAGCTGGTGACCCGCTACCGCGCCAAGATGATGACCGCGCTCTATTGAGAGTTGCACCGTGAACCTGTAGGAGCGGCCTCCGACCGCGATTGGGATCTAACCCTGATTGCGAATTGCGCCCACGGGGGCGCATCCGCCGCACCGCCTTGACTCAGACCCGGAATGCCTCACGCCA
>CAYYAY010000140.1:0-498 GCA_964470155.1 uncultured Lamprocystis sp.
TCAAGGATAAGTCGTGGCTCGCTCTGCTCGCACGACTCATCCTTCTCGTTAGGCGAGCTGAAGCCGCCGCGACTTCCAGCAGATAACGAAGGGCTTTGTTCACTGCTTCGTCGTTTGGATCTGGACACGGTCACGCGGTTTCTCGACTGGCGATTTGAGGCGCCATCGCCACCCGCCTTGAGCGCTATCAGCGCTGAGGATATCAATACGTTCATGCTGGAGCAGGCGCGCCGCTACAGCGCCGGGCACACCCAGCTGATCGCCAGCGCCCTGCGTGGATTTCTGCGCTTTCTCCTGCAAGGCGGCATCCTGGCCATCGATCTGGCTCAAGATCGCACAGTCGGCGATAGGCCGTGCGGCGCCTTTATCCCGCGTCGTCGGCGCCCGGCACGTCCTTCAACAGACGCTTGAGCCGTTCGATTTCGTTGCGGGCGGCTGCTTCGCGTTGCAGCGCGGCGTTTTCTCCTGCCCGCGCCTGTTCTTCCGCAGCCCGCGCCT
>CAYYAY010000140.1:598-9513 GCA_964470155.1 uncultured Lamprocystis sp.
GTTCTTCCGCGGCTCGTGCCTGTTCTTCCGCGGCTCGTGCCTGTTCTTCCGCGGCTCGTGCCTGTTCTTCCGCGGCCCGCGCCTGCTCCTTCTCCGCGTGCGCCCGGATGGCCGCCGCTTCCAGTTCATTGAGGCGGCGTTGGATGCTGGATTGCTGGCGCAGGTAATTCTGGCGCGCTTGGTACGCGTGGTACTCGCGTTCTTTCTCGGAGAAGCCCTTCAGGGTACTCATGGCTTGTCGCATCTCCTCGGTGTGCATCCACTCGGGCAGGGCGTCTTCGACGAGTTGCTCGCCTTCGGTGAAGAATTTCAGCCATCGGGTCAGTTCGGTGTCGACCTGCTCGGTCTGCCCCGGCCCGGCGGCGAACTTGCCAAGTTCCAGCAGCCGGATGCCGCCGTGGTCGAGCAGGGTGCGCCCCTGATCATCGCGCATCCGGAACCGGTGGGCATAGTCCGGCAGTCCGCGCCGCAGCGTTTCGCCAAGCAGCCAGATGGAGTAGGCGGGCCGCAGTTCGCTATAGTCTTGACCGCTCTTGAGCTGGGCGCGATACAGGTCCGCCCAGCCGTAGAGGATGCGGGCGGGCAGGTCGGGCAGGACCAGCAATTGGATCTCGACCTGGAAGAAGCGTCCCTGTGCGTCGCGCGCTTTGACATCGACGATGGAGAGTTTATCGTCCAGGAACTCCCGCTCATTATAGGGGTTCAGGATCTCCACCTCGACCACCGGTGCCGGCAGGTCACCGCCCAGGGCGGCGTTCAGGAAGTGGATCAGCAGCCGACGGTTGCTCTCGGCCCCGAGCAGGGCCTTGAAGACACAGTCGATCTTGGGGTCGATGGGGTGTTGCATCGTGAAACTATAGCGTAATCGGGAGCGCAGAGGAGCCGGGCGTTTCGTTCCGGGTCGGTCCGCGCAGCGGACCCTTTCACTCTTCATCTGTGAACATCTGTGTCATCCGTGGACAAATCCGCGCGCTCGCTGTGGCCGGAACCCTGGTCAAGGCCCGCCCCACCCAACAACGCCGCCCCCGTCGCCCCCGCAATCACCGACGCATCCCCCCGCGCCAAGACCCGCCCCTGATCCATCACCAGCACCTGATCCGCCCAGTCCAGACCCACGGGCCTGTGGGTGATGAGGATGACGGTGCGCCCGACCATCAAGCGGTCCAGTGATTCCATCAACGCTTGTTCGGTTTCGCCGTCCAGGCCCTCGGTGGGTTCGTCGAGCAGCAGGACGGGGGCGTCGCGCAGCAGGGCGCGGGCGATGGCGATGCGCCTGGCCTGGCCGCCGGAGAGCCGCACGCCGGTTTCGCCCGCCCAGGTGTCGTAGCCCTCGGGCAGGGCGGCGATGAAGTCGTGGATTTGGGCGACCCGGCAGGCTTGTTCCAGACGGGCGGGTGAGGCGTCCGGGGCGGCGATCAGCAGGTTGTCGCGGATGCTGAGATCGAACAAGTGCGTGTGCTGACTGACCAGGGTGACGTAACGGCGCAGGTCATCGCCGCGGTACTGCGCCAGGTCGTGACCACCCAGACGGATGGTGCCGTGGTCCGGGGTCCAGAAGCGCAGCAGCAGGTTGAACAGCGTGGTCTTGCCGGAACCACTGGCGCCGACGATCGCCACGCGTCCGCCTTGGGGGACCTCCAGGCTCAGGCCATCCAGGGCCGGTGCGGCGGCGCCGGGGTAGCTGAAGCCCAAATCCGCGATGCGGAGGTCAAAACGCTCCGGGCGGGGCGAGGGTCCCGTGGGTTCTGCAACCGCCGGCCGCGCGTCGACGATGGCGAACAGGCGGCGCGCGGCGGCCAGGGTGCGCCCGAGCTGCTGGAAGGCCAGCGGCAGGGGAGCGACCGCCTCGAAACTGGCCAGGGTGAAAAGTGCCAGCATGGCGATCTGCGGCGGGGCCAGGCGGCCGTCAGCCACCAGCGGGATGGCGAGCCAGAGCAGGGTCCAGAGGCTTGAGTTGGCGCAGAGTCCGACCGCGCCCTGGTTGATGCCGGAGTAGCCCGCCAGCCGGACTTGTTCGGTTGCCAGGGTCCGGCTCAGGGCGTCGATGTGCCGCGCCTGGGCCGCCGCGGCGCCGTAGACCTGGAGCTCGCCCAGGCCCTGGAGCCCGTCGACGCAGGCGGTGCGCAGGTCGGCCTCGGTGCGGGCGATGCGCTCGCCGGGGGCCTGACCCAGCGCGCGGCTCCACAGCGGCACGGCGACCCCGGCGAGTAGCAGGAAGCCCAGGCTGACGACGGCGATGCGCCAGTCATAGAGCAGCAGGAACCCGAGCAGCAGACAGGCGCCGAGGGTCGCGACCAGCACCGGCACCAGCACCCGCACATAGAGTGTGTCGAGCGCATCCACGTCGGCACGGATGCGGCTTTGTAGATCGCCGCTGTGGTAGCGCTGGAGCACGGCCGGCGCCAGGGGTTCCAGGTGGCTGTAGAACCAGACCCGCAGCTGCGCGAGCAGGCGCAGCGTCGCCTCGTGGGTGATCAGCCGCTCCGCGTAGCGTCCGACGGTGCGCAGGATGGACCCGCCGCGGATCAGGGCGGCGGGCGTGAAATAGTTCATCGCAACCCCGGCCGATCCCGCCACGGCCATGGCGGTAATGAACCACCCGGACACCGCCAGCAGCACCACGTTGGCGATCAGTGTCACCAGGGCCGCCAGCGCGCCCAGCAGCATCCAGTGGCGATAAGGTTTGAACAGCCGCAGCAGGCGGATCACGTCCTTCATACGGCACCCCCGAGCCGACCCTGGCCGGCATAGGCGTGCAACAGACGCCGATAGGCTCCGTCCTGCGCCAGCAGGGTTGTGTGGTCCCCGGACTCCACCACCCGGCCCCGGTCGAGGACCAGGATGCGGTCGGCTTTGCGCACCGTATCCAGCCGATGGGCGATGGCGATCAGGGTGCGTCCGTGCGCCAGTGCATCGATACCTTCCTGCACCAGCCGCTCGCTCTCGGGGTCCAGGTTGGCGGTGGCCTCGTCCAGGATCACCAGCGGGGCTTCGCGCAGGAAGGCGCGGGCCAGCGCGATGCGCTGGATTTGGCCGCCGGAGAGCCCGGCGCCGCGTTCGCCGACCGGCGTTTCATAGCCGGCCGGCAGGGACTCGATGAAGCCCGCGGCACGGGCGAGCTGGGCGGCGGTGCGCACCGCGTCCGGGTGGGCGCGGGGATCCTCCGGCGGGATGCCCAGCCGGATATTGGCGCCGATGGTTCCCTGGAAGAGCCGGGGCTGCTGCGGCACCCAGGCGAGATGACGGTGCCAGTCGTCCAGATCCAGGGTGCGCAGGTCGCGGTCGTTGACAGTCAGGGTGCCGGCGGTCGGGGTCAGGAAACCCAGCAGCAACTGCAGCAGGGTGGTCTTGCCGGCACCGCTGGTGCCGACCAGGGCCAGGCGCTCGCCGGGTTGGATCTCAAGGCTCAGACCACAGAGCGCCTCGCGCCTTTCGCTGTAGCTGAAATGCACGTCGGTGAAGCGGAGGGTGACCGGGCCGGGCGCGGTCCGGGGGCCGGCGGGCGCGGCCGTCGCGTCGGTCGGCGCTGTTTCAGGCTCCGGCCCCAGGACCTCGAGCAGCCGCTCGGCGGCGGCCGTGGCTTCCATCCGGCCGTGGTAGTGGGTGCCCAGGCTGCGCAGCGGCAGAAAGAATTCGGGGGCCAGGAGCAGGACGAAGAAACCGGTCTGGAAGTCGATCCGCGGCAGGCTGATCCAGGCCGGCAGCGGGAACTCGAAGCCGTAGAGCCGGAAGCCGATCAGCACGGCGACCACCGCGATGCTGATGGTGGCGAAGAACTCCAGTACGGCCGAGGACAGAAAGGCCACGCGCAGCACCCGCATGGTGCCCACCCGGTAGGCTTCCGACACGGCGGCGAGTTCGGTGCCCTGGCGTCGGCTCGCGCCGAACAGCTTGAGGGTCGTGAGCCCCTGGATGCTGTCCAGGAAGCGCGCGCCCATGCGCGCCAGTTCCTTCCATTGACGCTGGTTCAGCCGTTCGGCATTGCGTCCGATCAGAATCATGAAGAGCGGGATCAGGGGTGCCGTGACCAGCAGCACCAGGCCGGATATCCAGTCCAACGGCCAGACCAGCAGCAGGATGGCGAAGGGCAGGGTCATGGCCAGGGCGCGGGCCGGCAGGAAGCGGGCGTAATACGCATCGAGATCGTCGACCCCTTTGGTCAGGGTCTCGACCAGGGCGCCGCTGCGTTCTCCGGCCAGGTAGGCGGGCCCGCGGGCTTGCAGGCGGCGATAGACCCGGTCGCGCAGCGCGATCTTGATGCGGGCGCTGCCGCGGACGGCGAAGCGTTCCGCCCCCCAGGCGGTGAGTGCGCGGGCGGCGAACAGGGCCAGGAGTTGCCACAGCCAGGGGCGCACCTCGGCGAGCCCGGCGTGCGCGAAGGTCACGGCGTTCAGGATCAGGGCCAACAGCCAGGCCTGGGTGATCAGGAGTGCGCCATTGAAGCCCTGGAGCACGATGGCGACGGGGAGTGCGCGCCCAGCCAGCGGAGTCTGGGCCTTGAGCCAGGCAGTAGGGGTCATGGGGTCGGTGAACTGAAAACTCGGGTTAGCGGCAGGATACCGAGCCAAGCGCGCACACCGCAATGCGGTGGGTCATGTGCAAGGGCGCTTGATTCGGGAGGGGGGCCTTGAACGTCGTGCCGGCTGCACGAAGGCACCATCGGCTCGAATGTCGGTGCAACTGAAGTCGCACCGATAATGAATCGCCTGAAGCCTCGACCTCCAGTGTCGAAGAACGTAGGTTGTCGTGACGAAGGAACCCCAACGCCGACCCAGGGCTACCAGCGCTGCGGCACCCGCTGGACCAGCGCGGTGTCGTAGCCGACCCCTTGGAGGAACGCCATGATCTCGGTGAGCTTGGCTTCCGGGATTTCCGGCCGGCGGGCCATGACCCAGACATAGTCGCGCGCGGTGCGGCCGATGACGGTGATGCTGTACTCGGGGTCCAGCCAGATCACCTTGTACTCGGCCTTGAACGGCCAGATGAACTGCATTCCCCACAGCGCGTTGCCGGTGTTCGGCACCACGAAACCGGTGGGGTGGTAGACCTTCTCCGGTCCGTCGAAGGCGCCCTTGCGGAAGCGGAAGGTGGTGGCGATGGTGCCGTCGGGGTTGAGGGCGTAGGACTCGACCGCGTTGTGGGCACCTTTCTCGAGAAAGGTCGGAATGTTGGCGATCACATACCAGTCGCCCATGAAGCGGGGCAGATCGACTTGGGGGACAGTCTCCATCGGTTTTTCCTCGGCGCCGACGCCGGCGGTCAGTAACAGCAGGGTCAGGGCGATCAGTCGGTTGGTCAGTTTCATAAGTGTCGGTGGCTCCTTGTGCTAGATGCGTTCATACCGGATGGTGCGACCCTTGCCGGTGTCACTCTCCAGTGCGATCCAGCGACCGTCCGGGGTGTACCAGAGGCTGATATCGAGCTGTTCGGCGCGCAGCCGGTAGCGTTCGGCCGCAACCTTACGGCCCTGCATCATCCGTTCCTCAGTGCCGAGCGACTCGACCCGGACGTTCACCAGTTCACCGGTCTGCGGGTTCAGCAGCCGCGGCTGCTTGAGGAAATCGCGGTTCCAGTAGGCGAAGGTGGAAACGCATTGCGGCAGGCGCTTGCTGTCGCCGTTGACGCGCAGCGCCAGGCCATTCGTCTCCTGTTCTCCCTCGACCTTGAACGCTTTGCCGTTGTCGTCCGTGGTGGAGCGAATCTGCTCCAGGCAGCCGTCCCGCCAGGCCTCGCGGCTTTCATGACGATAGCGGTAGGCGTTGAACACCAGCACTTTCACGTCGAAATTGGCGCGGCTGACCACCTGCTTACCGTCCGTGTCGGGGGAGACCTGGAAGCTGTGCTCGCCGATCGGCTCCTTGTCCAGGTAGACGCGAAAGCGCATAGAATCGGTGACTGCGGCAGCCGGACCGGTCAAGGCGGCGGTCAGGGTCAGGCCCAGCAGGGCCGCGACGCGGCCCGCAAGACGTGGGCGTACTATTTGCTGATCAAAGTGTTGAGTCATTTGAGGTCTCCGGTCTGGTAGTGCGGTGTCGGCCGTCGCGGCGGGCCGGGAATGAATGCGTTGGTCTTGGCGATGTAGTCCCGGTAGGCGGGTCGACGTTCGCCGATGTCCTGTTCGAGCAAAGTGACGCCCGAAACGCGCAGGAGCAGCCAGGTCATCAGCACGGGTGCGACGATCGACCACCAGCCGCCCGCGGCCAGGGCGAACAGGTAGAAGGCCCACCAGATGCACGCCTCGCCGAAATAGTTGGGGTGTCTGGTATAGCGCCACAGGCCCTGATCCATGACCTTGCCGGCGTTCTCCGGCCGGGCTTTGAAGCGGGCTAGTTGATGGTCGCCGACACTCTCGAAGAAGAGTCCGCAGAGCCACAGGAGCAGCGCCAGAGCGTCCAGGACGCCGAGCGGTGTCTGACCCAGGGCGGTGGCCAACAGCGGCAGCGAGATCATCCAGGCCAGCAGGCCTTGGAGTCCGAAGACGATATAGAGGCTCTTCCACCAGAAGCCGGGATCATTGCCGGCCCGCATCGCGCGATAACGGCGGTCTTCCGGTTCGCCCCAGTTGCGCCGGGTGATGAAGGCGCCGAGTCGCAGTCCCCACAGCGCGACCAGCACGAACACCAGCCAGGCGCGGTCGCCGGCGGTGGGCACGCCCAGCACGTAGGTCAGCCCCAGCAGGATGAAAAACACCGGCCACAGACTGTCGGCGATGCTCGCATCTTTAAGCGGAATGCTCGCCAGCCAGCCGGCCAGGGCCAGGGCGAGCGCAACGGCCAACCCGGTCCCATAAATGCCCGGGTCAAACATCGTCGGGCTCCTGCCGCAGGGTCCAACCGCGCGACGCAAGGCCGCGACCTTGGGTCGCCGCGGAGCGGCGCGGGATCAGCAGCCATGGGACCGGTGTTTTGCCGCGTGCCGGGTCGCGCCGGGTGCTGCCGGCGGCGGGTTGGGGGTCCCGACTCGATCGGTAGTTGAACATGATGACTCCTGAATCGATGATTCGTTTTGCTCAGTGTCCAACTAATGTCCAATCTGTGAGAAACAAGACCCAGTGTAATTCTTGGGTAATTTTCGATCGCACCCGCGGACGCCGGCCGACCCGACGCCGCGGGCGCGCTCTGCTATCATCGTGCCCGCAGCGCGCTGGTCGGTCCGCCGACGCGGCCGATGTCGGCGCGCCAGTCCGGTCAATCGTTTTTCGGGTCTTGGAGTCGTGCGCGATGAATCAGCGTTTTGTCAAAGGAGTCGCCACCGCGGCGACCGTCAGTGTGCTCATCACCGGTTGTGCCGCGGACGGCTCCGGGATGACTGAAACCGGAACCGGCGCGGCTATTGGCACCGCCACCGGTGCCGCGCTGGGCGCCATCATCGGTTCGCAGGGTGCCAATGCCGGTCGCGGTGCCCTGATCGGGGCGGTCGGCGGGGCCTTGATCGGCGGGATGGCTGGGGCCTATATGGAGCAACAGCGCAAGGACTTCCAGAAAGCGCTGGCGGCCGAGATCGCCTCCGGCGCCATCCGCGTCGAAAAACTGCCAAACGATGAGTTGTTGGTGGGGATGACCGGCGAGACCGCCTTCGAGGTGGATTCCGATCAGATTCAGCCGGCCTTCTACAGCACCATGGACCGGATCGCGGCGATCGTGAACAAGTACGGTAAGACTGAACTGGTGGTCGCGGGCCACACGGACAATACGGGGTCTATCGAGCACAACCAGTTGTTGTCAGAGCGCCGTGCCGGATCGGTGGATCGCTATCTGGAAGGTCAGGGTGTGGTCCCGGCGCGTATCTCCTCATCAGGCTACGGCAAGCTGCGGCCGATCGCCAGCAACGAGACGGAAGCCGGCCGCCGCCTGAATCGTCGGGTCGATATCACCATCGTGCCCATCACCGAGGGCTAAACCGCGCCCCGCGCGGTCTATGATGTTGTTGAATGGAATCGGCCCCGGCCGACGCGACGATTGCTGGAGCCGGCGCGGTTTATTGGCGCGGGGTATGGCCTTCGCACCAGATATCCAGACACGGCCTAGGCGTAGGGGCGGGTTTGAAACCCGCCCCTACGTCCATGGTGTTGGGCGCCTAAGTTACTTTCCCTCTTCGGGCGCCGCCGCCGCGGGCGTTTTCTCGGGCGCCGGCGCCGCCGCGACCGACAGCAATTCCACGTCGAAGATCAGGGTCTGATTCGCCATGGGGCCGCGTTCGCCGTAGGCCAGCGCCGGCGGGACGAAGAGCTTGATCTTGCCGCCCTCTTTGATGAGTTGCAGCCCCTCGGTCCAGCCCTCGACGACGTCGTTCAACTGGAAGGAGGTTGGTTCTCCGCGCGAATAGGAGCTGTCGAACTCCTTGCCGTCGACCAGGGTTCCGCGGTAGTTCACGCTCACCTGATCGGTCGGGCTCGGGGTCTTGCCCTGGCCTGCTTCAACGATCTGATACTGGAGTCCGCTGGCGGTCGTGACCACGCCGGGCTGCTTGGCGTTCTCCTCCATGAATTTCTTGCCCGCTTCGATCATCTTCTGTTCCTGTTGAGCGGCCTTTGCCTGCTGTTCGGCGACGATCTTGCGTTTGAGCTCCATCAGTGTCGTGCGCATGTCCTGGGCCGGCATCAAGGGTTCGGCGCCGGAGATGGCGTCCTCGATGCCCTTGACGATCGCCTGCGTGTTCATCTCGACGCCCTGGCGCTTGAAGTCGCTGCCGATCTGATAGCCCAGGCTGTAATTGATGCGTGCGGTCTCATCCGAAAGGTTCAGGGCATCGGCGGCCGACAGGATGCCAGCGGGGACGGTCAGGAGTGCAACGCCGATCAGGGGGCGGATTCTCATCTCTACAGTGCTCCAGTGATGGTGGATTCGATGACGGGCGGGGAATATACCCGTCGTTGTTGGTTTTGCGTTTCTCGTTTTTCGTAACCCAATGTTTGA
>CAYYAY010000141.1:0-9512 GCA_964470155.1 uncultured Lamprocystis sp.
ACGGGCCGCTGGAGCGGCCGGACGGCATTCCCACGCTGGAGCGTGGGAACGAGAAGACGAGAAGAAGGTTGATCATCGGTGGAAAATGGTCGGTCAGCTTGGCTGAGCACTAACTTTTCGTGTACACTTAGACCACGCTTAGAGCGAGCCGGACTCAGCAGTCTGGAACCCATATTGAGCCATCGCCCAGGGCCTGAGCCCACTGCAGGCGCACGACCTGGTGACCGCGGGCCTACCGGTGGACCGAGCGCGCGAGCTGATGGCGTCCTTCCTGTACGTCGACCGCGACACGGTGCTCAAGGCCATGGGCATCAGCGAGCGCACACGGAGTTGGTCAAGACGCTGCTCACCCGCATGGATTACGGGGTCTACGCGTGACACCCTTGCCCGCGGCGCTGGGCGGCAATGCCCTGGTGGTCTGGCGGTTGGAGCGTGACAAGCACCTGCCGACCTGGGACTCGGCGGAGGGCGGCTTCCGCGTGGGCGGGCGCTGGTCATCGGCGGGACGGCGCGTGCTCTATACGTCCCTCGACCCGGCCACGACGATCCTCGAGGTAGCCATATACCGGCTTCAACGCGCTCGACACGGTGCCGCATACGCGAGATCGGCGGCGCGCAAGGCGGCCTGCAACTTCGCAAGGTGTTCGTTGTCGTTTCGGGCCTCTTCGGGCCGCTCAGTTACCGCAGCATTTCTTGTACTTCTTGCCACTGCCGCAAGGACAAGGCTCGTTGCGGCCCACCTTCCGCGCGGCCCGCGCGGGGGCCGGCACTCGGGGGACGACCGGGCGCCCGTCGAAGCTCCTGGGTATCCGCTGCGCTGGGGTCTGAAAGCAGTACCAGCGCTCCAACTCCGCCACCGGGTGTCCGGGCAGCCTGACTCCGTGCGATGGCTGGTAGGGCTTCGGGTGGTTCCGGTGCTCCGCCATGACACGCTCGAAGCGCTCCGCACCCCCGTCAAGGGAGTAGTCCACCAACTGGAGCTCGAACGCTCGGCCGATCATTGGGACCAGTTCTTGCGCATTGATGCGGGCGGCAAGCCAGACCAGGGTGGCCCAGACCCAAGCAGTCGCGTCCGAAGGCTCCTCCCCGGCCTCCGCCGCGTCCAGCCAGCGTGTCGCAAATCGGCTCAAGCGATTCTGCAGCGCGTCACGATCAAGCTCCCCGACGGCGAAGAGGATCTCCAGCGCGCTTAGGGCCGCGGTTCGGACGTACTCGTTGAGCGTGGGGTCTTCGATCAGGCGCTCGATGCCGCGCGTGTCGCCGTGGCATACCGCAGCCAATTGGCGCCCGAAGTTCTCGGTCAGCGTGTCTCCGATGGCGTTGAACAAGGTCTCGCCGGGCAAGGCACCCATCTGCACGAACAGCGGATAGGCCGCCGGCTCGCGGAAATAGGCCAGCAGGTAGATCGCGAAGTGGTGACGCCAATAGCCCTTGGTCGCGATGGCTGGCGCGAACTCGGCGTCGAGCTGTCGGCGCAGTTCGTCGAGCAACAAGGGTGTAATGGCCTGCTGCTGCTCAACGGCCGCGATCAGTGCCGTGCGGGGGAGCCGGCCGGGGCCGGCGGTGGCGAGTGCCTCAAAAATCTCGTCGGGGGTCATGTGGGTTCTTGGGGGTTGAAGAGCGGACACAAATGGCGATGATACAGGCTTCCCCCTCTGCCGAAAGCCCCGGAGCCGGCTCGATCGATTTCTCACCGATGACCAACACCCTTGTGTCCAGTCGACTGTCGCCCCTGGCCAGGTGCGTCGCGCCTTTCCACGTGATGCGCCTCCTGGGGCGTGCGGCCGAACTGGAGGCGCAGGGGCGTTCCATCGTCCACCTGGAGGTCGGCGAGCCCGATTTTCCCACCCCAGCACCCATCGTCGAGGCCGGTCGGCGCGCCCTGGCCGAGGGGCGCACGCGCTACACGCCGGCCCGCGGGCTCGCGGCGCTGCGTGAGGACCTCGCCGGCTATTACGCCGGGCGCTATGGCGTGCCGGTCGACCCGGCCTGCATCCTGGTTACCCCCGGGGCCTCGGGCGCCCTGCAACTGGTCTTTCAGGCGGTCCTGGAGCCGGGCGACCGGGTGCTTCTTTGCGATCCGTCCTATCCCTGTTACCGCCAGGTGCTCCGACTGCTGGGCGTGGAGCCGGTCGCGGTCCCGGTCGGGCCGCAGACCAGCTATCAGCTGACCATCGACCTGGCCGCCGAAACTTGGGTCCCGGGGGTACGCGCGGTCGTCGTCGCCTCGCCGTCCAATCCCACCGGGTCATCGCTCGACCCCGCCGTCATGGCCGGGCTCCATGAACTCTGCCGGGCGCGTGGCGCGGCCTTCATCGTCGATGAGATTTACCAGGGCCTGACCTACGAGGCACCCGACCGGACCGCGCTGGCGCTCGGCTCGGAGAACCTTTATGTGATCAACAGCTTCTCGAAATACTTCGGGATGACGGGCTGGCGCCTGGGCTGGTTGGTCGGACCCGCCGACGCGGTGTCGGTGATGGATCGCATGGCTCAGAACCTCTTCCTCGCGGCCAATACGCCGGCGCAGTATGCCGCGCGGGCGGCCCTGGCGCCTGCCACCCGCCCCCTCCTGGACGGGCGGGCGCTGGCCTTCCGGCAGCGGCGCGACCGGCTGTTGCCGGCCCTGCGTGAACTCGGCTTCGGCATTCCGGTGTCCCCGACCGGCGCCTTCTATCTCTATGCCCGCCTGCCGGAGCGGGTGACGCTCGATTCCATGACCTTGGCCTCCCGCCTGCTCGAAGAAGCCGGGGTCGCCCTGACTCCCGGCCACGACTTCGGGTCCCACGCGGCCGATCGCCATGTCCGTTTCGCTTATACGCGCGAGGCGGCGGACCTCGACGAGGGCGTGCGGCGCATCGGCGATGCCCTGGCGCGACTGTGATCGGGATCCAGACAGACCTTTGTGTAGGGGCGGGTTTGACACCCGCCCCTACGTCCGGTTATCACGTCCGAAGGCTAAAACCGGAGCAGGGCCGCGCGATGTCGACCGGCTACACCGGAAGATGAACGTCCGCCGCAGCGGCCATCTGCCGCGGCAGCCGCAGCAGCAGGACCAACGCACAACCCGCCAGCAGGATGAGGGCGACGACGGTCAGCCCCGCGCTGAAGGAGGCTGTCGTCTGCTTCAACCAACCCATCAAGTACGGCCCCAGAAAGCCGCCGACGTTGCCCAGCGCGTTGATCAGCGCGATCCCGGCAGCAGCCGCCGTGCCGCTGAGCAACGCGGTCGCGAGCGCCCAAAACGGCCCCATGACACCCCAGACGCCGATCGCGGCGACCGAAAAGGCCAGGAGCGCGAGCGGCAAAGTCTGGGTCGCCGCCGCCAGCCCGGCCCCGGCCGCCGCCAAGACCAGCGAACCGGCGACATGCCAACGCCGCTCGCCGCGCCGGTCGGAGTGCCAGCCGATCACCACCATCCCCACCCCCGCCGCGAGGAACGGCAGGGCGTTGAGCAAGCCGAGCGTGAAATCGTCGGCAGCGGTCAGCGCCCGCAGCATCTGCGGCAGCCACAGGGCGATACCGTACATGCCGATGACCATGCACAGATAGACCAGACCCAGCCCCCAAACCCGGTGATCGGTCAGCGCCTCACGCAGGGTATGGCGGGTCTGGTCGCGGGCGGCTTGCCGCTCCTGTTGCAGGGTCCGGTTCAACCAATCCCGTTCGTCCGGGGGCAGCCAGCGCGCCTGGTCCGGACGGTCAGGGAGCTTGACCAGCACCACGAGTCCCAGCAGCACCGCCGGCACGCCTTCGGCCACGAACAGCCAATGCCAGCCGCGCCACCCCCACCAGCCGTCCAGTTCCAGCAGGGCGCCGGACAACGGGCTGCCGATCAGTCCGGCCAGCGCGGTGGCGGTGGCAAACAGTGCGACCGCGCGCGCCCGTTCGCGGGTTGGGAACCAACCGGTGAGATAGAGAATGATGCCGGGGAAGAACCCGGCCTCCGCCACCCCGAGCAGAAAGCGCAGCAGATAGAAGCTCGTTTCACTGCGCACCAGCGCCATGGCCATCGAGATCAGCCCCCAGGTCACCATAATCCGGGCGATCCAGAGGCGCGCGCCAACCCGTTGCAGAATCAGGTTGCTGGGGACCTCAAAGAGCACATAGCCGAGAAAGAACAGGCCGGCGCCGGTACCATAGGCTGCGGCGCTCAGACCCAGGTCCTGATTCATCTGCAGCGCCGCAAAGCTGATGTTGATCCGGTCGAGGTAGGCGACGATGTACAACAGGCCAAGAAACGGGAGCAGCCGCCAGGCGATACGCCGCAGCGTGCGGCGGGCCAGCAGGTCGTCGGTCGCGGGCCAGGCAGGGGGTGCTGAAGACAGGGGTGACATGACGGATTCCGGGTGACGAAGCTGGCGTTTCGTCACCGGAAGATAGCATAGAAGCAGGAGTCAACCGTGCGTTTCGTTGCCGGATCCTTTCGCTTGCGGCGGATCATCGCCGTCCTGGTGCTGGCATTGGCGCTGGCGGGCGCCGTCGGCACGGCGTTTCACGCCCGGTCCCTGTCGCAGCCGCAACCCGATCGGTATGCACCCGGCGTCTTGGTTGGCGAGGCCGCCCAAGGCGCGGCGTTTTCCGGCCCGGTCGCCCGTGCCTACCTCGGTCATTTCAAGACCCAAGCGTCACCTTCGTCCTGCGGCCCGTCGAGCGCCCTGAACGTGCTGGCCTCGATCGGCGCGCCCATCGCCGATGAGCGAACGCTGTTCGATGGCGATCACTGGGGGTGGCTGCGTATGCGCATGCAGGGAATGACACTGGACGCGCTCGCCGCGCTCCTTGCGCAACGCCGAATTGGCGAGGTAACCGTGTTGCGGGACCTCTCCTATGAGGCGTTCCTGAGTCAGCTCCGGGATTCCGACAACTCCGCAAACCGCCTGATCGTCAACTTCGACCGGGCGCCCATTTTCGGGGTCACCATCGGACACTTCTCGCCGATCGGCGGTTACGATGCCGAACGCGATCTGGTACTGCTGCTGGATGTCACGCCCGGCTACGGACCCTCCTTGATTCCATCCAAACTGCTATATACCGCCGTGCAAACGCCGGACTCGACGACCGGACGCATGCGGGGTTTGATCCGGATCAGCGGCTTTAGTACAGCGGATAGAGCCACGGCACCACCGTCACCGCGAACACCATGACCAGCAACACCAGCGGGAACCCCAGCCGCGCATAATCGGCGAAGCGATAGCCGCCGGCGGTCGCGACCATCGCGTTCGGGGGCGCAATGGGTGTCATGAAGGCCGAGGACGCGGCGAGCGCCACGATGATGGCGAAGGGATAGGGCGAGGCCCCGAGCTCCGCGGCCAGCGCCAGCGCCACCGGGATCGTCAGGACCGCATTGGCCGCTGCCACGATGAAGAGCCCCAGCACGACCGTGATCGCGAACAGGGTAGCGAGGATCAGGTGCGGGCCGGCATCGCCGAGCAACTGCACCAGCGCCCCGGCCGCCAGATCGATGCCGCCGGTGCGTTCGAGCGCGATCCCGAACGGCAACATGCCGGCGATCGTCACCAAGGTGCGCAGACTGATCGACCGGTAGGCGCTGTCCAGGTCGATGCAGCCAAGAAGACCCATCAGCAGACAGCCGATCAGCGCGGCATGCATCGCGGGAACCCATCCTGAGATCATCAGCCCCACGGTGATGGCCAGCGCCAGCAAGGCGTGCGGGGCGCGACCCTGGGCGGGCAGCACCTCATCGAACTCGCGCGGCAGATTGAGCGTCACGAGATCGTGACCGCCCGCGCGCAGCCGTCCGATCGCCGCCCAGGTGCCGACCAGCAGCAGGGTGTCGCCGGCCCGCAGCGGCTCGCTGGCGCGCCGCGGGGCGGGGATCGCGGTACGCCCGCGCCGCAGCCCGACCGCGGCCAACCCTTGCCGCGCGGCCCAGTCGAGCGACTCCAGCGTCTTGCCGATCAGAGTCGAGTCCGCCGGCAGCAGCATCTCGGCCATGCCGAGCACCTGAGCGCGATCGGTGAAATAGGCCCCGGACAGCGGCAGGCGTTCGAGTCCGAGCCGCGCACAGCGGCCGTCGGCATCGGCGATCAGCGTCGGGCTGTCGAGCAGCAGCGTGTCGCCGGCCGCCAACTCGGTGTCGGGATCGGGGGCGATGGTGGCGGCGCGCAGCCGTCCGACGCGCTCGACGGCAATGACGGTCAGTCCTTCGGCCCCCTGCAAATCCAGGTCGCGGAGCGGCCGGCCGATCAGCGGCGAGTCCGGGCGTAAGCGCACGCGCAGCTCGCGTTCGGCAAGGCCATAGTCCCGCACCCAGTCCGTCAGCCCCGGACGAACCGCGGCGCCGGCGCCGTCCGCCGCGGCCGGCCGCAGCCAGCGCCCCGCGACGAGCAGATAGCCGATCCCGAGCAGCAGGATCGGCAGTCCGATCGGAGTCAGGGTAAAGAAGTCGAGTCCGGCGGCGCCGGTGCGGGTGAGCTCGTAATTCACGATGAGATTGGGCGCAGCGGCCACCAGTGTCAGCATGCCGCTCATCAACGCCGCGTAGGACACCGGCATCAGCACCTGCGCCGGCGAAAGACCGGCGGCACGGGCGACACGCAGCGCGACCGGGATGAAAATCGCCACCACCCCGGTCGAATACATCACCGAGCCGAGGGCGCCGACGATCAGCATGAGCGTCGCGACCAACCGGGCGGGGCGGCGTCCGCCGCGGGCCACCAGCCAGTCACCGAGCGCCTGGGCGACCCCGGTGCGGGCCAGCGCCTCGCCGATCACGAACATGGCCGCGATCAGAATAATGTTCGGATTGGCAAACCCGGCGACCGCCTCGCGGGCGCTGATCACCCCGGTGAACGGCAGCCCCGTCAGCATGATCAAAGCCACCGCGTCCGCCCGGGGCCGGCCCAGGCTGAACATCAGGATGGCGCCGCCGAGCAGGGCCAACACCAGGATCAGATCGAGATGCATGAATCCTCCAGGTGGCACGTAGGGTCCGCTCCGCGGACCAACAACCTCGCTGTCGGCACTATGGCCGGGATGATGATCAAGGCCGCTCCTTGCGCCATCCGGCCAAGTCTGGAACATCGACTTCGGTGTTGCGCAGGAAGTGCAGTTCGGGTTCCTGAACGATCCACCAGCCGCCGGGGCCCCCACGTTCGCGCTCGAACGGACCGAGCAGTTCATAGCCCAACTCAGACGCGGCAAACACCTGCGGACCGCTCGGGCGCGGCTGGGTATAGAGCTGACCGTTGAGGATTTCCCCGGTCAGTCCTTCCGGCAGGGCTTCCAACTGTTCGTGGAGACTGGCTCCAGTCGGAGCAACTATACTCAGGCCAAGGCGGCGCGCGCCACCGATGAGCCCGCAAACCAGCACGACGCCCTTGGCGCGCGCTCGCTCTTTGGCCGAAAGTTAGGCATTGTCTGGTGTTTCTTACTTCTGGAATTAAGTAAACTGTCGCCGGAACTCTGAACTTTGGAAACTCCGATTCTACCTTTTCTCTCAGATTATGTGTCGCCATAGTCCAAGCCGCCAAGGAATGCGGGAATTGCGCCGAGAACACTAATTCTTTCAACTTCCTTCATTGTGAGATTTCGAGAGACATACGGAAATAGCTCCAGCAGCATTTCTTTTTGGGCTTCGAATGCCTGGGGCGAGTATTGGTAATCACTGTAAATGTGGTTCAATAGCCCCATGACCCACCGGATATAAATGGTGGGAATTCTGAGGTCGTGGATGTCTTCCCACTTGTCCATGTACTCGGGCTCGAAAAATCTTGGCTTCAGATGGCGGTCGCATTCGCCTCGACAACACCAATAAAAATCTTTCACGTGGCGTTCCCGCGACCCGTCTTCTAGATCTCTGAACTTCTCCCAAGACACGACGATTCCTTTCCGGCCTTCTGAAATGTCTTCACCGCAGTTTGCACATCGCAGACCGTTTGTGCCTGAAAAGATCTGTGCCTTCGTTGGATTCTCTGCAAGCCACCGTTCATACGAAAGAGGAAAGTACCGCTGCGCCAACACACGACCGTTCCGGCTAGACAGTAGAACCTGTTCAATCTTGGATGAGTCAAAAAACTGGTAGTTAATCGATGCAATGCTCTCGACCTTATCGATCAACCCCGAAGATGGAAGAGTTGAATAAAATCCTACAAATCCATGACACTCGTTACTTTCAACTGAGTCACGAACTTCAGCTTCATCGGTTTTCAATACCGATTGGCCTGAATGAGCCTTGTGCTTACAGCTCACAAGCCACTTGACCTTGGTGGTTCCAGCGATGCCAGATCTAGTCTCTTCGATGATAAGGTCACACCCGCCATCGGCACCGCGTCCTGGCCCTCTAAGTATGCGATAGCCCAGCATTTCAAAGAAATCTCGGGCAAACAGTTCAAATGTGTCTTGCTTTCCGTGGCCTTTGTGAGCCTCCGGAATTTCTTTGAAATCAAGCAGCGGCATCGTGTCCCCTTAGTGAAGCATAACGTTATGGCTGGCCCGCCCAATACCGCGCGGGCACGACCTCGCGGAAATGCACGGAGCTGCGCGCGCGGTATTGGGTCGGCGCCGAGCCGATTGTTGGGTTCATTTCTTGCTGACCGTTACGACTTTTCGGAACCCCTCAAACACCTTGCTGTTTGCGGCCGCTGTTGCCTGAACTAAACTCCGGAACGTCTTTTGCGCCGCTGCGACCTTCTCCGCATTTTTTAGTCCATCGGAGAATGCGTCTGACAGTTGTGCGGTGAATGGTGACGTAACCTCGATAATGGCCAGCCATTGCCCTCCGGCTCTTGCGGGAGACATTTTCTCGCCAAACGACAGCCTGAAGCGATTAGCAACTTTGTGGCCGAGAATGGACTCCAAAGAGGACGCTATCGCAGATGCCATGAGATAAGTTGAACCCCTATGGCGAAAGTACTCCAATAAGGATTCTTCTTGCTCTGTAAGAGAATCTGGTGATGCCTTGTATTTCGTGACAAGCGCTTTCTTCTTCTCTTCGACAGCTCGTAGTAACGTGAATGCGAAAACGACGTGGGGTCCCGTAATCCCCTCGGGAAAGTATTTGGCATACAGTCGATCAGAAACCCAAATGTTAGATTTCTGATTGTATGCAACGACTGGGTCGCCATGAAACGCCGCGAGAGCCTGGCCAACAGTGTAGGAAGGCAGCAATTTCTTGCTTCGCTTTATCACGTCAGAATGCCCGCCTCTCCGCCCCCCTTCATACTCGGCGTCCGGAATTTTCGCAATTTGCTCTTTGAGCTTCTTTTGAATTCTATCTGTGCTTCGGAAATCAGAGGCAGCTATCTTGTTTTGGCTATTGTTGAATTGGATGACATTCCGTACGAGTTCTGGGTCAGTGGTTTGTACGAACCGGGCTGGAACCATAACGTCATCGGCAGGAGACTTCTTTAATGATCCGAGCGCCCCCGTGGTCTGTGCGCCATTTACTATTGAAATGCCGGATATCTTTAGCTTCGGACATTTTCCGGCTGTGTCTATACTCTATTCATTTAAGATCTGCGACTTTTCTATAATTTGAAACTTTAACG
>CAYYAY010000142.1:0-9463 GCA_964470155.1 uncultured Lamprocystis sp.
GCAGCAAGGAGTATCCATCGGACCTCACCATCGTCGGCATCATCGACCACTGGAAAGGGGAATGAGATGGACACTCACGTCGTCTGCATCATTGATCGCCGGCAAGGAGGCTGACATGGAAATCATGCAAGTGACCTCCGAACTGGTCGCCACGCGCCGCGCGCCGGGTCTGAAGAATCTGTCTCTGCGGGTGCTCACGGACGCGCGCGGCGCGCTCAGTGTCGCCTGCGATCCGGTCGGGGTGCCGCCGGGCAAATGGGTCTTCACCGTCAGCGGCTCCGCCGCCCGGTACGCCGTCGGCGATGTCCAGGTGCTCACGGACCTGACCATCGCCGGCATCATCGACCGGTGGGAGGAGAACAACGGTCAATGAGCTATACGGAACGGTTTTGCGTTTTCGGTTTTTCGTTTTTCGTTAAGGATTATCGAACATCGGGTGACGAAAAACGAGAAACGAAAAACCAACAACGACGGGTATAAATCACGAGAAAAGCGCCAAGAACATTCCGTAATCGACTCGTGTGGCATCCGAGCGAACCGTTCTTAACCAAACACCACTGACCACTAACCACTGTCCACTAACCACTTCCCCCCCAACGTCAGGAGAAAGAAATGGCTGAAGTATCAGGTATCGCGCTCGGCATGATCGAGACCCGTGGGTTGGTTCCCGCCATCGAGGCGGCGGACGCCATGACCAAGGCCGCGGAGGTCCGTCTCATCGGTCGGCAGTTCGTCGGCGGCGGCTATGTCACCGTGCTGGTGCGCGGGGAGACCGGCGCCGTCAACGCCGCCGTGCGCGCCGGGGCAGATGCCTGCGAGCGGGTCGGCGACGGTCTGGTGGCCGCTCACATCATCGCCCGCGTCCACAGCGAGGTGGAGCACATCCTGCCCAAGGCTCCCGAGGCTTGATATGCCCCGGCTGCCTGTCGGGCCGAGCGGCGGCGGTTCACCCCGCCGCCGGTACCTTAGCAAACTCGCACACTGATCGAGGAAGTACATGGCTGACGTGACTGGAATTGCCCTGGGGATGATCGAGACCCGTGGTCTGGTGCCCGCCATCGAGGCGGCGGATGCCATGACCAAGGCCGCGGAGGTGCGGTTGATCGGCCGCGAATTCGTCGGCGGCGGCTACGTGACCGTGCTGGTGCGCGGTGAAACCGGCGCCGTGAATGCCGCGGTGCGGGCCGGCGCGGACGCCTGCGAGCGGGTGGGCGACGGCCTAGTGGCCGCCCACATCATCGCCCGCGTACATGGCGAAGTGGAAGGCATCCTGCCCAAATCGCCGCGCGCCGGCGGCAGCGGCCGCGATGGCGACATCGCGCCGGCCCGCAGCTAAGGTCCGGCGCCATGCTGGCAAACCCGCGCGTGGTCGGCTACCTGAACCAGGCTCTGGGGCATGAGCTGAGTGCAGTCCAGCACTATCTCACCCAGGCCTGTCTGTGCGACCTGTGGGGGCTGCCGGAGGCGGCCGTGGGGCTGCGCCGCGAGGCGGACGAGGAGCGTGAACATGTCGAACGGATCATCGGCCGACTGCTGCTCCTGGGGCTGACACCCCAGGCCACCCAACTGGCCCCGGCGCGGCCGGGCCGCGACCGCGCCGAGCTGCTCCGTTCCAGTCATGCGCTGGAGACGGCCGCGGTCCGCCTCTATGCCGACGCCGAGGCGGCGTGTCTGCGCTTGCGCGATGTTGCGACGGCGCAGTTGTTCGCCGACCTGCGGCGGGACGAGGAGCGCCACCTGGCGACACTGAACCGGATGCTGGCGGCACCCCTGCCGTTGTCGGCCTGAGGCGGCGCCGACGTCCATGACCCCGAATGAATACGAAGGAGAGATCCGCGATGACCGAGACTGAACCGACGCTGGCGCCGGGTTGGCAAGCCCAGCAACGCCCGCCGCTGCTGACCCGGCGCTTCGAATTCGGGTCCTATGCCGAGACCCGGGCCTGGCTCGATACCTTGGCCGGCTGGTCCGAGCGCAGCGGCGTCTATCCGGACCTGAATTTCGGCCGGACCTACGTCAACGTCACCCTAGGCGCCCAGGGCTCCGCCCTGCAACCGGAGGATCTGCGGTTGGCGGCGGAGGTAACGGCCCTTGCCGCCCCCTCCCCGGTCGGGGCTTGAAACCGCAATCCCCGTCGCTGCGCACAGGCACCACGCACGAGGTATCGCGATCATGATCACACCGGACGAACCACAGGGTGCGGCGCCGACCGACGCGTCGGTCGCGCCGCCGATCCCGGCGATCACCAAGCCGACCAAGGCCGCCGCCCGCTCCAAGGCACCGCCGCCACCGGCGGTGCACCCGCGGACACCGGACCTCAATGACCCCGCCCGACCGCTGCATCCGCGGCGCATCTGGCCCGACTGAATCCGGCGACGGCGTACCGCGAGGCGAGCATGGCAATTCAACTGGCCGAGTATCAGGACGTTCTCGACGAGCTGGGCGAACATGCCGGCGCGGTGCTGGAAGGCGCCTGGCACGAGGCCGCCCGCGTCTTTTCGCCGCGCGGACTGGACGCCTATATCCGCGGCGCCGCGGGGCTCAAGGCACTGGGCCGCGGCACCGATCTGGTCGTTTCGTTCATCGAGGGCGCGCCCCTGGTCGCCCGCGAGATCGGTGAGCAGGCCGTGGCGGAACTGCTCTCCGCGGCCATCAAGATGTACTCCAAGACCAGCGCCGGGGTCTTGGCGCTGCTCTTCTCCACTGCCCCGACCGCGGCGGCCCGACTGGGAGAGCTCGAACTCTTCAAGGGCTATCTGAGCCTGCTGGATCAGTTGCTGGCCCAGGCTCCGCGCGCGATCCGTCCGCTGTTGGAAAACCTCGACGTCCTGTTCGGTCACCTGACGCTGGGGGGGCTGCGGCGCTGGGCGCTGTGGGGGATCTCGGCCCATCGCCATGACTTTGCCGCTCAGGCCCGGTACTTCGCCTTGCAGAGCGACGACGCCCTGGCGGTGATGAAGAAAGAGCAGCGCGGCGTGCTCTTCGTCGACGTGCAGCGCCGGCTGGTGTTGTACCTGCGCTCGCTCTGGGCGCGTGATTTTTTTCTGCGCCCCACCTCCGGTGACTTCGAGACCCGCGAGGGCTACCAGCCCTATATCGCGCACTCATTCATCCACCTCCCGGATGCTTTCGACGACTTGACCCTGCCTACCGGCGAGCGGATCGCGGGCTTGGCCATCTACCGCGCCGCCGCCGCCCATGCCGCCGCCCACCAGGTCTATTCCCGCCGCGATCCGGAGGCCGCCGAGCGCAGTCCACTGGAACGGGCGCTGATCGGGGCCTTCGAGGACGCCCGAGTGGAGGCGCTGGCCGTGCGCGCCTTCCCTGGACTGCGGCTGATCTGGCAGCCCCTGCTGTGCACTGATGCGGAGCGCGGCGACGGCTGGGGCGGTGTGCTGGACCGCATCGCCCGCGCCCTGCCGGATCCGGACTATCGGGACAGCCATCCCCTGGTGGAGCAGGCGCGCACCGCGTTCAGCGCCGCCGCCGGGCGCCTGGAGGAAGCCGGCCTGGCCCAGGCACTGGGACTCGCGCTGGCCGAATCGGCCCGGGGTCTGGAACTGCCGTTCAATCCCCGGACCGATCAGCCGTCCTGCCTCTACCGGGACGACAATCGCCATCTGTGGGCCGACCCGGACGAGGCGCAGGACCTCGTGCTGCTGCCCGGCCAGGCCCGGCAGGTGCGCAAGTACGTCAGTCTGATGGAGATGCTCAACACCCTGGACGTGGAGACGGCCGGCGACGATGCCGAGGAGGTCTGGGTGCTCGCGAGCGAGCTGTTCGACGACGACGGTGTGAGCTTCAACGCGCGCGAGGGCAAGGAGCCGATCGCCTCCCCGGTGCACTACCACGAGTGGGACTACCAGACCCAGTTGGAGCGGCCGAACTGGGCCACCTTGCTCGAAAAGCGGCCCAAACGGGGCGACCCGGCCCGGATCGATGCGGTGGTGGAGCAGCACCAGCCCTTGATTCGGCGCCTGAAATTCCTGATCGAGGCAGTCCAGCCCCAGGGCGTGATCCGCCAGCGCCGGGTGGAGGACGGCGACGAGATCGATCTCAATGCCGCGGTCCGCGCCCTGGTGGATATCCGACTGGGCTTGCAGCCGGACACCCGCATCGGCATCCGCACGCGCCTGCAGGTGCGGGACCTGTCGGTGCTGCTCTTGATCGACCTGTCGGAGTCCACCAACGATCCGGTCCGCGCATCGACCGACGAGCGCACCGTGCTCGACCTGGCGCGCGAGGCCGCAGCCCTGCTGGCCGACGCCCTGGGCAAGATCGGCGACCCCTTCGCCATCCATGGCTTCGATTCAAACGGACGGCACGACGTGGAGTATTTTCGTTTCAAGGACTTCGACGCGCCCTATGACGACACGGCGCGGGCGCGTCTGGCCGGCATGACCGGTCAACTATCGACCCGCATGGGCACGGCGCTGCGCCACGCGGGCACGCTGCTGGCACGCCGACCGAGCCACCAGCGGCTGCTCCTGGTGCTCACCGACGGCGAGCCTGCCGACAACGACGTGCGCGACCCGCAATATCTGCGCCAGGACGCCCGCAAGGCGGTGGAGGAGCTGCATCGGCGCGGCATCCAGACCTTCTGCGTCAGCCTGGACCCGGCGGCGGACGACTATGTCTCGCGCATTTTCGGCGCCCGCAATTATATGGTGCTCGACCAGGTCGCCCGGCTGCCCGAAAAGCTCCCGGCCCTGTATTTGAGTTTGACGCGGTGATCATCGAACCGGTTGTCTTTTTTTTCGTATTGGGTGCGGCAGCCGGTTTGCTGCGCTCGGATCTCAAGATCCCGGGCAGCATCTACGAATTTCTGTCCATCTATCTGCTGCTGGCCATCGGGCTCAAGGGCGGCGTGAAGCTGGCCGAGTACCCGCTCGGCGAGATCGCCCTGGTCAGTCTGGTGGTCATGGTGGCGGCGGCCGCCATCCCGCTCATCGCCTTTCCCGTGTTGCGCACGGTGGGCGGTCTGTCGCGGGCCGACGCCGGCTCCATCGCCGGTCACTATGGTTCGGTCAGCGTGGTGACCTTCTCGGTGGCCGTCGCCTTTCTCAGCAAGCGCGCCATCCCTTATGAGGGCTATCTGATCGTTTTTCTGGTCCTGCTGGAGATGCCGGCCCTGATCATCGGCGTGATCCTGGCGAAACACGGCAGCGGTCCGGTGCGCTGGGGAAAGATGCTGCACGAGGTCTTTTTCGGCAAGAGCATCCTGCTGCTGGGCGGGGGTCTGATCATCGGTCTGATCGCCGGGCCGGAGGGGATCAAGCCGCTCGATGCCCTGTTCTTCGACCTGTTCAAGGGCATGCTGGCCCTGTTCCTGCTGGAGATGGGGCTGGTCGCCTCCACCCGCATCGCCGAACTCAAGACCTACGGCGCCTTCCTGCTGGGATTCGCCGTGGTCATGCCCCTGGTGGCCGCCGTGATCGGCGCCCTGACCGGCACCCTGCTCGGTCTGTCCGTGGGCGGCACCCTGCTGCTTGCCACCCTGTACGCCAGCGCCTCCTACATCGCCGCGCCCGCCGCCATGCGCATCGCGGTTCCGGAAGCCAATCCGGCCCTGTCCATTGGCGCGGCCCTGGGCGTGACCTTCCCATTCAACATTTTCATTGGCCTGCCCATCTATTATTGGCTGGCCGCGTTGTTCCATGGCCTGGGAGTATCAGCACCATGACGGCCCAACCAAAAACACTGCTGACCATCATTACCGAGGGGGTACTGGAAAACAGCCTGATCGATGACTTCAAACGGCTCGGTGTCATCGGCTACACCATTTCCGAGGCCCGCGGACTCGGCACTCACGGACTGCGCACCGGTAACTGGCGCAAGGAGGGGAACATCCGGGTCGATATCGTCGCCGACAGCGATCAGTGCGCGCGCATCGTCGACCAACTGCGGGCGGACTATGACCGCGATTATGGTTTGCTCATGTATAGCTGCCCAGTTGATCTGCACGGGTGAGTCCGGATGAAGATTCTGAATGAAATCCGCTTCGATAATCTGCGCGGCGACCTCTTCGGCGGGGTCACCGCCGCGGTCATCGCCCTACCCATGGCGCTGGCCTTCGGTGTCGCCTCCGGCGCCGGCCCGGAGGCGGGGCTCTACGGCGCGGTGCTGATCGGGCTCTTTGCCGCACTGTTCGGCGGCACCCCGACCCTGATCTCCGAACCGACCGGACCCATGACCGTCGTCTTTACCGCGGTGGTCACCAACCTGGTAGCCGCCGACCCCGAGCGGGGTCTGGCCATGGCCTTCACGGTGGTCATGCTGGCGGGCCTGTTTCAAATCGCCTTCGGCGCCATGAAGCTGGGGCGCTACATCACGATGATGCCCTACATCGTCATCTCGGGCTTCATGTCCGGGATCGGCTTCATCCTCATCATCTTGCAGTTGCCGGGCCTGCTTGGACATGCCGCCCCGGGCGGCGGCGTCCTGGGCGCCCTGCAGGCGCTGCCGGATCTGGTCCGCGCCATCGACCCGCAGGAGGCCGTCCTCGCCGGTCTCACGCTCGCCATCCTCTTCCTGCTGCCGCGTCAGGTGAAGCGCTACCTGCCCCCGCAACTGCTGGCCCTGGTCGCCGGCACCCTGCTCGCGGTGCTGTGGCTGGGGGACCAGGATATCCGGCGCATCGGGGCTATCCCCAGTGGACTGCCGTCCCTGCACCTGCCGGTGTTCACGCTGGCGCAATGGCAGACCATCGTGGTCGATGCCGCGGTGCTCGGCCTGCTCGGCTGCGTCGACGCCTTGCTGACGGCGGTGATCGCCGGCAGCCTGACCCGCAAGCCGGTGGCGGCGGACAAGGAATTGATGGGTCAGGGCATCGGCAACCTGGTCTCCGGGCTCTTCGGCGGCCTGCCCGGGGCCGGCGCGACCATGGGCACCGTGGTCAACATCCAGGCCGGCGGACGCACCGCGCTCTCGGGCCTGACCCGCGCCGCCATCCTCGCCGTGGTGGTGATCTGGGCCGGCGGACTCACCGCCCAGATCCCGCTGGCCGTCCTGGCCGGCATTGCCGTCAAGGTCGGCATCGACATCATCGACTGGCGCTTCCTCAGCCGGGCGCATCGGGTGTCGATCAAGGGCGCCGCGATCATGTACGGCGTCATCGCCCTGACCGTGTTCGTCGACCTGATCGCCGCCGTCGGCATCGGGCTCTTCGTCGCCAACATGCTCACCATCCGGCGCCTGGCGGACACCCAGGCCGAGTCAGTCTGCACCCTGCCGGCCCGGCGCAAGGCCGACGAGATCCCCTGTGCCGGCCTCAGCTGCGAGGAGCGCTCACTGCTGGCCCAGGGCCGCGGCCGTCTCAAGCTCCTATATCTGAGCGGCCCGCTGATCTTCGGCGCCGCCGTCGCCATCGACCGCCAGGCGACCAAGCTCATCGGAGCGCAGGCGGTGGTGATCGACCTGCGCCAGGTGCCGCACCTGGGCGTGACCACCGCCGTGGCGATCGAGTCGACGGTGCGCGACGCGCTCGCCCAAGGCGCCCAGGTCTACCTCGCCGTCGGCCACGGCCAACCCAGACAGCGGCTCGAACACCTGGGCCTGGGCAAGGTCCTGCCCGCGGAGCGCTGGGTGCCGGAACGTGAGGCCGCACTCGGGCAGGCCCTGGCGCAGCTCGGGCCGCGCAATGGGCGCGAGACGGTTGCCGCCTGACGGGGTGGTGAGGGGCTACAATGTACAGACTTCCTGTCCACCGCTCCCCGGGCGACGCCATGATCGAAACCACCGACAGCCAGGCGCGCGAGCAAGTGACGACGCTGATGGATCGCGCCGTGGTTCGGCGGATATCGGTTCAGCGATCCCCCACCCGGCACACCCCATGCAACACCGCCATCTGAACCATCAGCGCCTGACCCTGGCCGCCATCGACGACCTGATCGCCCGCGGGCGCTGGGATGACTGGGCGGCGTTGCGCCGGGCGGTGCTCGCGGACCCCGCGCTGCTCGGCAAGGTGGAGCAGGTCTGCCGGGCGCGGGTCGCGGACCCCTATGCCCAGCGCCACCATTTCTGGTTGCACTATGCCCAAGCCCACCGCACCGCTGCCTGACTGGGAGCGGGTGCTCGCCGCCGCCGCGCACTTGCAGACCATTTTGCCGGGCGCGGTGCTGGTCGGCGGTACCGCCTCCGCGCTGCATGCGGGGCATCGGTTCTCCCGTGACGCCGATCATGTGTTGACCGATCTGCGCGGGCGTTTCAGCGAGGTGCTGGCGCAATTGGAGGCGGTCGCGGGTTGGCGGACGGCACGCGTGCAGCGGCCGGTGCAGATCCTCGGCAGTCTGGACGGCATCGAGACCGGCGTGCGCCAACTGATCCGCGACGAACCGCTGGAAACGACGGTTATCGGGTTTCGGGACCAAGCCATCGTCGTGCCCACCGCGGCGGAGATCCTGCGCATCAAGGGCGTGCTGATCCTGCGGCGCAACGCCACCAGGGATTATCTGGATTTCGTCGCGTTGGCGGATGCGTTGGGCGATGCCGCGGTGGCCGCCGCAATGCTGCCCTTCAACCGGCTCTATCGGCAGGACAACGGCGAGTCGCCGTTACAGCAGTTGGCCGCGCAACTCGCGCACGCGATGCCCTACGACCTGGAGGAGACGGAGCTTGCCGAATACAAGAACCTCGCCCCGCGCTGGCATGACTGGCTGGTCGTGCAGGCTGCCGCCGCGCGGCTCGCGGTGGTGATCTTCGATGCGGTTTGTGCCCTGCAGAGCCGGCAACGCTAAGTTGGGGCGGCTGTTGTGCGGAGAATCGATCGCGCACTTTCGGGACGCTGCGCCGCGCTGGTTGATACTGCCATTTGATCAGATGTGCGAGCAGAACGGCCATGCGGCTGGCGAGTTCCCGTTGTTCGCACTGACACGCAGATCAAACGATGCGGTTCCTTCGTCACCGCATCCTACGGGCTCCAGGCCGTAGGCGGGGGTGCAGCACTCCCGCCGGGTGCTGGTCACCCAATGTTCGGTCGGTGTAGCGCGCAGGGCCCGGATCGCCTCGGCGGAGAGCCCGGTCAGATCGGCAATGGCGGCGTCGTCCAGAGCGGTGCGCTCAAGAAGTGCCGCGGCCATTTCCCGGCGCGCCTGCGCAAGGCCTTCCTTGTGCCCCTCCTTGCGTCCCTGCTCGAGGATCTCCGCGTTCCACTATTCGACCCGTTGTTGCAGCATGACATGCACCTCTTGAAAGTCATTGATGTCCGGCAGGCCGATGCCGGGGTGCTTCTTCCCGATGAAGCTGCGGTAGATCCAACGCCCGAAGGCGCGCTTGAGGCTGTCTAGGGCGCCGCTGTCCAGGAGTGCCACCAACCGGGCGTAGACCGCAAGCCAGGTCGGCTCGTCGCGCGCCTTTTCCAACTGGAATAGACGTCACACCAGCCGTCCGCCCAGCGGACGCGCCAGATGCTGTCGTCTTCGCGGTCGCGGTAATCGTCGGTGACATAGCTGCCCTTGACCGTCTC
>CAYYAY010000143.1:0-8883 GCA_964470155.1 uncultured Lamprocystis sp.
CGCTGCTCGTCGCTGAAGTTGTTCTTCGCCTGGGTGGCCGGGCTGGTCCCGGTCGCGGTCGTGCGGGTCTGGAAGATGTCACCGATGCCGGTGGCGGCGAGCGTCTGTGAGGTCTTGGACGTCAGGGCGCCGTCGAGTGCGGACGCCGCATCGTTCACCAGCCCCTGGGCCAGTTGGCAGGAGTCGGCGAAGGCCGAATTGAGCTTCTGTACCGTGTCCTGGAGCTTGGAGATGATCTCGGCGGCCTGGGGCGACATGGCGGCCAGGGCCATCTGGAAGGCGTAGCCGGTGGCATTCGCGGCGATGGCCCGCATCAGCGCCTGGAACTGGTCGGCGTTGATGAAGCTGAAGCTGCCGGCATAGAGGTCGATGCCACCACATCCGGCCTCGAACGAGGGCGGGGTGACGTGCATCAGGGATTCGGAGACGATGCGGTTGCGGGCCTGTAGCGAGCCCCCGTCGAAGACGCCGCGACGCTGGCCCAAGTGGGCCGTTGGCGTCGTGGCGTTGACCATGGTATTGAACAGTTGGTCTGACTGCTGCGCCAGACCTCCCGCGGACAGGGCGCCGGCCTGCAACAGGGCCGCGACCGCCAGCGGTGCGATGGTGAGTGCTTTAGTCATGGATGAGGTCTCGCAGGCGTGCCACCAGGGCGGCGGGGTCGTCGGGCAGTTCGCCTGAGCGCGTGAGCGCGGCGGCGCTGACATCGCTCGTCACCGCCCGGGTCGGCGTGACGTCGGCTTCCGTGATCCAGCCCGCCGTGACCGCGGCCGTCACAAAGCGTTCCTGCAATTGGGCCAGCGACAGCAGGCCCTGGGCCACCGGTGCGACTTGCGGTCCGTCGGGATCGGGGCGTACCAGGAACATGGTCGGCGTGGCGCGCACCCCGAGTGCGCGGCCCTGACCACCATCGATACGGACGTTCGGGAAGACGCCACTGGGCAGTGGCTGCCCGTCCAGCGAAATGGGCAGCACGGTGAAGCCGTAACGCTGCGACATCAGATCCAGCAACGGCGCCTGCGCCTCGCAATAGGGGCAGTCGGAGCGGAAGAAGAACCAGACCACCGCGAGCCGGGCGATGCGCCCGAGCACGGCGTCCCGGGCGTCGCCGGCCGTCCTGTTCGCGAGGTTGGCGCCGAAGGTCGCGGTGGGGCGCTGAGTGATCTCGTCGAGGTCGGGATTGCCCTGGACCACGCGCGCGGCGACCTTCGCGAAGGTCGATGACTTATCGAGGACGACGCGCTGTAAGTAAAAGAAGGCTGCGACATTCTCGGGGGTCGGGTCATCGATGGCGCGATCCCGGTAACGATCCAGGTTCTCCCGCATCCACGCGGCCGACAGCGGCGCGGGTTGCGCATCCGCGGCCTCCAGGGGTGGAGGGACGATCGGGCTTGGCACGGGCGGGGGAGGGGGCGCCGGCTCAGCCGGCGGGGGCGGCGGCGGGTCCTGGTGATACCAAAACCACCCCTGTGACTTGCCTGCATAAAACCCATCGAGCCCGGCGCTGGCCACGCCCGCGATGACCAGGCCAAGCCCGATGAGGGACCCTTTAGACGCGCGCATACAGTGAACACAGTGGACAGGTGGAACCGATATGGCCCGCCCGCATGACGAGAAATCCCACCTCGCAGGCCGGGCAGTGCTGCAAGTCCGCCTGGCCGCTGCGCAAGTCGCGCGCGGTGGCCCAGGCCAGATTGATGTCGAGGAGTGGCGGCTTGCGCCGTGGGATCAGCGCCAGGTACATCTCGAAGGCGTCGAGCAAGGCGGTGTAGTTGATGGACTGGTAGCGCCCACGCCCATCGAGCCGCAGGTACAACGCGGCGAACAGGGAGGCATGGGCCTGTTGCGGGCGGGTCTTGATGACGGTGCCCACGCTGGTCACGAGTGGGCCTCCCCGCGGCGAATGGCCGTGGATCTCGCGGTGCAGGTTGCGCAGCTGTTCGCGGGCCACCCCGGTGCCGGAATACACGATGGAGAGTTTGACGCCGTGTTTGACCAGGCGGACGGCCAGCTGCAAGGCGGTGTAGCGATCAACTGCGCTCACTGCCGGCTCCGACGGCCAGTAGCGCCGTGTGCATCGCCACCACCGGGCAATCCGTCTCGCTGGAAACCCGGCCGCCCGGCAGGCATACGGTCTCCATCGCCCGGGTCGGCAGCCGGACCTCAAACGCACAGACCGGAAGCTGCGCCAGCGCCATGACCTCATCGGGGCCGGCCGTCAGTAACCAGTCCGCCAGGACCTCGGGGATGCCGAAGGCGGTCATCGCGAACGGCACGCTCTCCCGGGCCGCGTCACGCGCGGCCAGGAAGAACGCGGTGTTGAGCCGCCGGATCGTCTCCGCGTGGTGCGGTGCGTTCAGCGTCAGGGTTGAAGCCACAGCTGCTCCCGCGCCGCCAGGACCCGCGGCACATACGCTTGCGTTTCCCGATACGGGGGAACGCGCCAGCCGTGCTTGACGACGGCGTGCTCCCCCGCGTTATAGGCCGCCGCCACCAAGATCGCGTCACCGCCGAACAACTCCGCCAGGTCGCGCAGATACCGCACCCCGGCATCGATGTTCTGCCCCAGGTCGCGCGGGTCGGCGCCGTAGCGCGCGGCCGTCCCCGGCATCAATTGCATGACCCCGCGTGCCCCTTTCGGGCTCAGGGCCGATTGGCGGAAGCCGCTCTCGTTCTTGGCGATCGCCAGCGCAAAGGCGGGGTCCACCCCGTGGCGCGCGGCCGCCGTCTTGATCAGGTGGACGACGAACGGCCGGTCCGCGGGTCCGGCGGGGGCGTGCGGTACTGTCACCGGTTGCTTGCCGACGCAACGGATCGTCGGTGCCGCCGCCGCGCTGGGGGTGCGGTCCAAGGCCGTCGCGATGGCCAGGACCTGCTGACCCAGGGCGCGTGCCGCCCTGGGATCAGCGGGATACGCGATGCGGCCGATCGCCAGCGCCGGGTCCTTGGGGGTCGTGCGTAGACCCTCGGCCAGGACCTCGGCGGCGAGATCCAGGTTGGTCGCCGGTTCCAACAGGTCGGACGCCGCCGTGACGCGATCACCAAAGCGAGCGATGTTGAGACCCGTCATACCGACGTCCATGGTGTTCTGTGTCGACCCAAAGTCGGGTGTAAGAAGTGCTTGTGCGGCATGGGACCGATCCTGGTAGTGGTGGAGTCGTCCCCGGCGGATCACCGTCCAGGGCCAGGGGGCGGCGGTGCCGTGGGTATCGACCCGGCCGGAGCGGGCGACGGCCAGGGCATACAGGAGTGCCGGCCGGACGCCTTGAGCCCTGGCGGCCTGCTCAAACTCGGTGCCCGCCAACGCACTGGTCCCTGGGGTTGCTGCACCCGCAGCACAGGGTCCAGGAAGGACAGCGAGAAATCCGACCACCACGAGAACCAGCATATGCCTTAGACTACTAAAAGAAAGCTCGGAAAGCGATAAATTTGGCGAGTCAATCATGGTCAGAAATCGCGTCCAACAGCCGTAGACGCCGCTCCAACTGCGGGTCGGCGGCCGACTCCGGCGCGGCCGGGGGCGCCGCAACCGGGGCTTTGAGCGTTGCCATGTGCCCGCCCAGCGTGGCCAGGCCCACTAGCGCGAGCGTCCGGAGTCGCTCCGGGCGGGTGCGTGGGGGGAGTCGGGCCAGATCGTCCGCCAACTCGGGGTAGGCTGGCGTGATCTGGACCTGGAACCGGGGAAGGCGCCGGCTCGCCTCAGCGGACATGGCGAAAGAATCCCCGCACATTGGCGGCGACCGGGTCGTCCGAGACCACCACGGTAGCCCCCGGGAACAGGTTGCCGACGGTCGCGCCGTAGAGCGCACCACCGCCGCCCGCGAGTAGCACCAGGTCGATGTTCGCCTCCTCCCGCCGCAGCGCTTGGCGCAGTGCCTCCAGGGCGACCCCGGCGACTTCGGTGGCCGCCTGGCGTAACACCGGCTCCAGGGTCACCGTGTGGCCGGCCTGCAGCCAGGTCTTGCGCCCGGCGCGCACCGCACCCTCCAGGGCAATGGGGGTCGGCTTTCCGCCATAGACGTCCGCCAGGTGCCGCGCGGCCCGCTCCAGCAGCACGGACATGGCCTCCAGGCTGGTGCCGGACGCGGACCGGCGCAGTTCCCCGGCGACCACCAGGGCCCAATCGAAGGAGTAGAAGCCGGCATCCAGGACCAGCACGGCACCGGTCTCGATGCGATCGAGCAGAAGGGGATCGGTGGCCGCCCACACCAGGTCCAGATAGGCGCCCACCGGCTGCGCGACGACCCGGACCTTGGCCACTTCGATGGTGCCGATCTCCGTGACGTGCGGTCCCAGGATCACCTGTCGCAGGGCCTCGGTGCGCCGCGGGTCGCTGGTTTGCCCGACGGGCAGGCCGGTCACGACGGTATCGAGGTAACGCTCGCCGGTGAGCACCAGCCCCGCCCGCACCAGTGCCAGATAGGCGTCCGTCGTGGTGTAGTCCGCGTGGAGCGAGCGCACCCAGCCGTCGAGACGGGCCGGCTCGATCCCGGCGGCCCAGCGACGGCCTTGGATATCTACGAAGATGGGTTCGTCCGTGGCGTCGGGGTGGCCCTGCCGGATGCGCTCACCCAAACGATCGGCGGGCGCGGCCCCGGCGGGGCGGATGACCACGCGGGGAGGGCTGCCCGGGCGACCGCTCGCCACCTTGAGGTTCGAGTAACCGATATCGAGGGCAGCGGCGGGCATGGGTGCTCCACAGGTAGAGAAGACGTCGACACGGGGATTCCAGGTCATCGCTCGGGGCCGGGAAACGGCGGTTTGGCCGGACGCACTCACCTGGAAGTCGAGAGCGCGTCGAGAACGTGCAGCACAGCGTCCCACGGATGGAACCGAAGGCGTGAGTGCCGAAAGTTCGGTTTTGTGGGGGGAATGCGGGAAGGCCCGGCGAGTATGGCCGCCTGGTGCGGACCGCCGCTGCTGCCGAATAGACGTGACTGGTTGATTCGCGGGATCATCATGTGAGTCGTGGGCCTCGGGCATGAGTCGTAAGCCGCTGTAATAGAATGCTTGCGTCTGACGTGAGCGCCCGCGCGGTCGCGCGCTGACGTGCAAAGTCAAGCCCCTGGTGTCATACGGCGCAGCGATCCCGGCAATGACGTGATGAGCGCGCCGCGCGTGTGACGCAGTGACGCGGGGGGTTGCGAAGCGACCGAGCGACTGTAAAAATGAGAAAAGTGCCGACGTGAAAAGGGCGCAGCGCTATTCACATGCCAGGTGAATAGCGCGATAGGAAATCCTGCCCACGGGGCGCCAACCAGCCCCTGATGAATCACATGTGAGTATGAGATGGGCGCTACTCCAAAAGATAAGATTGTGAACAAGCGATGAGCGGTATCAACGTGCAGGCGGCAGCGGAAGGGGATGAACCCGGCGTGGCCACCCAGGGTGGTCTGGTCGGCGCCGGCGCATTGATCGACCGGCTGGTCGAAGACAGCCTGGCGGCGCTGGCGCAGGACGCCCAAGCCGCCATCGAGCGCTTCCAGGCCCGGCTGACCGACGTCGGGCGGGACCACCCGAAGAGCGAGTGGGGCAAAGTCGGGGTGCGCGTGCGCGCGCAGAACGGCGCGCAGTCGACGCCCGGGGCCTTTGCCGTGGAGTGGGTCTCCTTCGCCTTCGCTCGCGGTCGCGCGGGGCGCACCTGCCACACCACCTACATTCCTCGCGGGACAGGTGACCGCTATCCGCGCGCCGCCTTCCGCGGACAGGCGCGGCCGTGGCAGATCGACCTCATCATGGAGGCCGAAGAGACGCTCGGGCGCATCCGGGCGGCCGCACGCCAGCTCAGCCAGGCCCGGGTGCACCTGCGCAGCGCCGCCCGGGCGGTCCAGGCGGCGCGTGAGTATCCGGGTGGGGCCAGCCGCGGGCGCGCGTAGGCGCGTTTCCCGGATACCCGGCTAAAAACCGAATCTTTGGCGCTCACACCCGGTGCGGACCCGCTGACATCATGGGCGCCATGAGCCTCTTCGACTTCTGGCATCGGCGCCCTGCCCAACCCGTCCCGGCCGCGGCCCCGGTGGCCGTGGCGCCGCCGACCGCGCACCCGGACATCCCACGCTATCCGCCCTTCTTGCAGGGCCTGCCGGTGGTGGCGTCGGCACACCTGCTGGCGACCCAGGCCGAACTGGTGGACAAGCTCCGCTACGGGATTGGCTGTGCCCCCGATTTCTTCCAGACGCAGGTGCGCCCGGTCGTCGACCGCTTCGCCGCCTTCGTCCACCTCCTGCCGGCCTCCGAGGCGCACCATCACCGCGGCGCGGGCGGGTTGCTGCATCACAGCCTGGAGGTCGCCTTCTGGGCCGGTCAGGCGAGTGCCGGTAAGGTCTTCGCGATGGACCGGGAGCCGGCCGTGCGGCGCGTCCATGAGCCCCTGTGGCGCCTGGCGGCGGCGCTGGCGGGTCTCTGTCACGATATCGGCAAGCCCATCGCCGACCTGTCGGTGACCAATCGCGACGGCACCCTGACCTGGTCGCCGATGCATGAGACGATCATGGACTGGGCCACGCAGCATGGCCTCGACAGCTACTACCTGCACTGGCGCGAGCGGCGCCATAACCGGCATCAGTCGGTCGGGATGTTCGCCGTCGAGCGCGTGCTGGGGCCGGATGTGTTCCGGATGCTGTTCGCGGCGGACCCCGAGATCGGCAACGCCATGCTCGACGCGGTGGCCGGGGCGAACGAGCAGGCGACGCTGACCCAGCTGGTGAGCAACGCCGACCAGGCCTCGGTCGAGCGGGACCTGAAGAGCAACCGCATCGACCCACAGGCGACCGCACTGGGCGTGCCCATCGAGCGCTACCTGCTCGACGCCATGGCGCGGCTGGTGCGCGCCGGCACCTGGGGGATCAACACCCCGGGGGCGCGCCTGTGGATGCTGGGCGAGAGCCTGTACGTGGTCTGGCCCCAGGGGGGCGATGAAGTCGTCGCCCTACTCGCGGCCGATCGTGTCCCGGGCATCCCTCGCCACCCTGACACGCTGGCGGACCTGCTGATCGAGCGCGACTATGCGCTTCCCCCGAGCGAGGGCGACGGCGTGCGCCGCTACTGGCGCTTGGCCCCGGCCGTGCTGGCACGGGACGGCAAGCCGGTCACGTTGACCCTGTTGCGCTTGACCTCGCCGCACCATGTGCTCGCCGGGCCGGCGCCGGCCCCCGTCGGTCTGGCCGGTGATGCGGTGGTCCCGGGCCAAGCCCTTGGGCACCCGGTTGGCGCGTCCAAGGCGGTGCCCCGTCCCGTTCTGTTGGACGGCACAACCGGTAACGACGACGCCGCACGCCGGGACGAAGCCGCGCGCCTGGGCCTGGCGTGGGAGGATGACGACGATGAGGTGGGCGATCCGAACCTGACGGATACCCGCACGCCGGCCGCCGTCCCGGAATCGTCGCCACCGTCCGCCGCCGGCCAGCGGCCCCAAGTGGTTGCCGCGACGGCGATCAGTACCCCACGGGTCCCATCCCCCATCGGGCAGGCCGCCGGGCGGTTGCGACCGGAACGGCCGGTGACGACCGATCCGCCACCATCCACCCCGACCGTGCCCGCCCCGGCGTCCGCCGATCCCCGCACGGTGGCCGAGGCCTGGTTCCGGGCGCGGCGCCCCGGCGTGGGTGCCCGTCTGCTGCTGGCCCTGGCCGTGGCGATCCGCACCGGCGAGCGTCGACCCGCGGCCGTGCTGTACCGCCCTGACCACCTCGACAATCAGCTGTGGATTCGCGTGCCGGAGGGTCTGGAGGGATTCGGCCCGAACTTGGAGGCCCAAGTCGCGACCATCTGGGACGACGATCTGGTCGCGGTCGATATCCTCAAACCCTACCTGCGCGTGCGGATGATCGATGGCGTCCGCGGGGTCGCCCTCAAGGTCGAAGCCAGCGGCTACTTCGCGGCCTTGCTGCCGGCCGGGGCCTTGGATCTCTGCACACCCCGGAGATTGGTCGGATCACCCCCGGACAACACGGCGCCCCGCGATCCGACGCCGACGGCCGCCTCGCCAGAGTCCACCCCATCCAGTCCTGCGCCCACCGCCGGTCAGAGCCCGAGCGCGGTCGCCAATGCCTTGATCGCCCAAGTGCGTGCGGCACATGAGGCCCGAGGCGTGGCCGGGCAGGGCGCCGTGGTCGTGGTGACGCCCGCGGACATCGCCGCCGCGGCGCAGGCGGCGGGACTCAAGCCGCAATCGCTGAAACTGGCGTTGATGCACCGGCCCGGTTGCCGGATGACCCCTGACGGCGGAGCGGCGGTCGCCGCCGAATGACCGCGGCCTACGCCGACCCCTGGCGCCCCAACTACGAACGCCGGGCGCTCATCCTGTGGGTCGTCGTGGCCGTGCTGGCGGTCGCCACCGCGAGGCTCTGGAGGCTGCCGACAGGCGCCTTTCACGGGCTCGCCTGGCTTTCCCTGGCCATGGCACTGACCTGGGTGCGGGGCGCCGTGCGGATCGCCAGTCAGCATGAATGGCTGCGCGGACATCCCCTCGGGTGCATCGCCCCGGCGGACTTCGCGGCCCGCCTGCCGTCCTGGTCCGGGGACCTGTGGCTCGGTTGGGGCTTCGACTGGCTCCCCGTGCATACCCAATCGGCAATGGACCTCATGCGGGCAGGTCCGGAGCGGTTCGCCCCGCGGGACTCGCAGCGCATGGGCGCCACCTGGCTGCATGGCCTGGGCGGGCGGGATCAGGACCTGCGCATCCCGCTGTCGCATACCGACGGGCACCTGCTCATCGTCGGGGTCACGGGTGCCGGCAAGACCCGCACCTTCGACCTGCTGGTCACCCAGGCGGTGCTGCGTGGCGAGGCGGTCCTGATCATCGACCCCAAGGGCGACCGGGATCTGCGCGACACGGCGCAGCGAGCCTGCGCCCTGGCCGGCACCCCCAAGCGCTTCGTGCAT
>CAYYAY010000144.1:0-8472 GCA_964470155.1 uncultured Lamprocystis sp.
CCGCCTGATCACCCTGGTCGAACCGAGGTTTGATACCGTCGCTACCGCGGCGGCACGCTACTATTGTCCGTAGGCTCCGAGGCGCCCCATGGCTTTCACGGCAACCTGCCGGAGCCCCTGAGCCTGGACGTCACCGGCGACTGGCCGGCCGGTCCGTTCGACGGCGTCTTCAGCGCCAACACCGCCCACATCATGGGGCTGCCGGAGGTCGGCCGGATGTTCCTCGGCGTCGGCCAGATCTTGGCGCCGGGTGCACCTGGTTTGGTGCCGGTGCAACGCGGCAGGATCGCGAACGAATCCGGCAACGCGGCCGCAGGAGTGAGGTCTGAGCAACGCGACCAAGCGCGATTGCTCGCGACCCCGACCCTGTGGCTGACGGCGGCCACCCTGGATGCCTTGGCGGATGCCATCGTGCGGGAACCCACGCAGGCCCCGATGCTACTCATGGCGACCGCCCGCCAGGCCAAGAAACCCTATCACCAGACACGGATCAGCGATCGTGCGCAGGTCTGGCACGAGGCCCTGAGTTGGGCCGAACTGCCGGCCGCCGATGCGCTGCGGTGCTATGCGCGCACCACCGATCTGGTGAGCGCCTTCGCCACCGCGGCGACGAGCGAGGCGGCGGCTGAGAAGGAGTTGGCCTATCAGACCCTCCTGGGCTGAGCGGTGCGTACCCGCACCACGCTTCTTCGGCGACGGCCTGGTCGTCGGCATTCGTGACCAGGGCATCCTGGACATCAACTTCGGCGGGACCCGTCGATCCATCAAGTCGGGCGTCGTGGCCATGGAGCGGGTGTGACCGCGCTGGAACCTTGCGGGTGTTTCGATCCCGCCCTCGGCCGGCTGCCGGGCGCGCTCGCCCATGCGCTCTTCCATGGCGACGATTGGCTGGCGACCTCGATCCGGCCGGAACTGCTCGTGCGGTTCGTGACCGACAGGCTGTGTGGCTATGACGGGGAGCCGGCCCGCGCCCGCGCCACGGTGCTGCGCTACCTGAGCACCCTGAGCACGCTGCATCGCCTTCTCGACGCGCCCGATCCGACCAGGGCGCCGATGGTGCGCAACACCGTCAAGGCCAAGACGCGCGGCAGCGGCGGCCAGGACCAGGCGGCGCCGTTGCGCTGGGCCGATGTGCTGGACGCCCTGGCGGTGCTGACCCGCGATCCCGCGGACCTGAAGGGTCTGCGGGATGCCGCCCTGCTGGCGGTCGGCCACAACACCATGGCGCGGCGTGCCGAGTTGGTGGCCATCGATGTCGCGGACCTGGAGTTCACGGACGGCGATGGTGCCCTGGTGATGCTGCGGCCGACCAAGCAGCGGCTGGAGGCAGAGCCGGAGCCCCGGTATCTGGCGCCGCTGACCGCGGACCTGCTGCGCACCTGGATGGCGCGCGGCGAGATTCAGTCGGGGCCGGTGTTCACCCGCTTACGCTGCAACGGCGGGCGTGGTCCAGCCGCCGTGCTGCTGGTCACGGCAGAGCGCTTGAGCGCGCCGGAGGTCAACACGGTGGTCAAACTCGCCGTGGCGCGGATCGCCATCGTGAACGGCACCCTGGACGTGACGGGCAGTGACCGGCGGGAGAACCGGCGGGCGATGCTGCGGTATGCGGGGGCCTTCTCGGGGCACTCGCTGCGGGTCGGTGCGGCCCAGGACCTGGCGGCGGCCGGCGTCTCGACGGCGGGGATTCTCCAGGCCGGGGGCTGGAAGGATGAGCGGATGATCCGGCGGTATCTGCGCAAGCTTCGGGCGCGGGAAGGGGGGATGGCGCAGTTCTTTGGGGCTGGTGCGCCAGCGTGACGGAAGCAGGATTCTTTCTTTGGCCTGTTCCTACGTTCCTTGGAGACAAGGAAGCGAGGAACGTAGGAAGCGGGGAAGTTGAGAAGGGGGGAAGTGAAGTGCATTGGGCGTGCGACCCGCTCGTCGAAATGATCCAGGCGCGGCAGAAAGTCACGGATGGTCGCCCCGCGGCGGCCTTCGTGGTAACCCGAGCGAAGAAAGGCACCCTCCTGGCGCGGGAGGTGGCCGACGCGATCAAGACCTACGGCTTCCCGATCCTGCAAGGGGCGATCTACGATCGCACGGTCTTTGCGCGGTCCATGGCCGACGGGTCGACGGCCATGGACGACGAGCCCGCGGGACCGACCGCGTGGGAGATCCACCATTTGCTCAAGCAAATCCAGGAGGCGTTCGATGTCTGAACCGCGTTTGAAGGTCAAGCCGCGCCCCGGGCAATCCGCCGCGGGCGGTGGTTCACCGTCGGATCGCGGGCTGCTGACGGCGCTGGCCGCAGAGGAGCCGACGGCGCGGCTCAATGTTCAGATCCCGGCGAAGATGCGCCAACAACTGAAGATTCGGGCGGTACAGGCCAGGGGTCGGCCTCGTGCGAACGCAGGAGTAGTCTGGCGACGGGTTTCGGCCAGAAGTGGTTGCCCGTGCCTTCATTTCGAGCGGCAGCAGCAGGGCCGTCAGCGGACGCCTGTCCGCACGACCGACCGCCCGCCCGTACACAGCAAACTTGGGTTGGTACACTCAAAGCGGCGTTGGCGATGCCCCGCGGGGACTCATCCCGGAAACACAGCAGAGAAGTCCACCTCGCGGACACGGCATCGTAAGGAGAATTGCCGGCGGAGGATATCTTGGTACGTCCCCTATTTCCCGCTTGCTAAAAAAACCAACTAGGTTAGTATCTGGTGATGGAGAAACGAACCCCTCACTGCAAGCTGTCCGTTGTCAAAGCCTTGGCCGAGGCGGGCAAGGTGCGCACCACGCATACAGCACGCGTCGGCGCGAACGCCCTGGGGTTCGACTATCCCGGCATGTTGGCGGTCGTGATGTCGCTCACGCCAGCGGATTTCTACAAGAGCATGACCACTCACGCCGATCACACGATCCGGCAGGACGTCTACCGCCCGAACACGTCAGCCGGTGATGTGTATCTGAAGTTAACCGTCATTGATGAAGTCGTCATCGTGTCCTTCAAGGAGCTATGAACATGAAATGTCCTGTTTGCGGCGCGGCGGAACTGATCCGTGACGTGCGCGACCTTCCATACACCTACAAGGGCGAAACCACGACCATTGCCGCGGTAACGGGCGACTTCTGCCCGGCCTGCGCAGAATCCGTCTTGGCTGGGACGGAATCTGATCGCGTCATGCGTGAGATGCAGGCCTTCTCGAAGCAGGTGAACGCCGCGATCGTTGATCCTGGTTTCATCACCAGCGTGCGCAAGAAACTCGCCCTCGACCAACGCGAAGCGGCCGAACTGTTTGGCGGCGGAGTCAATGCGTTCTCGCGCTATGAGACCGGCAAGACCAAGCCGTCCTTGGCCTTGGTGAAGCTGCTCAAGGTGCTCGACCGTCACCCCGATCTGTTGAACGAGGTACGGTCGGCATAGGGTCCGGCGTATCAGGGTATCGATGACATCAACGCGGATGTTCGCCCGTGAAGTGGGCGCCTGGCTGGGCCGTCATCCGGTTGGCCGCACCACGGTGCGGGCTTTGATCATAAATCCGGCCACCCTGCGCCTAGGTCACAGCACCGGCACTCATAAAAGACAAGGGCTTGAATTTTTGGCGAGTTATTTGTTATTGTTTTGACTGGATTTATGATCAAGGCTTAAGTAGCGTTGGCGACGCCTTATGGGAACTCGACGCTGAAACGAGAAGTCTGCCTTACGGACGCGGCATCGTAAGGAGTATGTCGGGGGAGGATATCGTGGTACGTCCCCTATTTCCGCCTATTTCCGCTAGGAGTATGTCGGGGGAGGATATCGTGGTACGTCCCCTATTTCCGCTCGTCCCCTATTTCCGCTCGCGGACATGACGGCGTATCGTGCCACCGCGCTGAAGACCCCGCTCATGAAGGCCGTCCTCAACATTCTGGAGGACGTGCGGATCGAGAACGCGATCCTGGGGCCTTACCCGGGGTCCGCGAAGACGCTGGACGAGACGTTGGGATAGCTGGTCCATCAGGGCACCACCAGGGCGGCCAAGGAGGCCGACCGCCCGCCGATGGTCTTGACCGCGTTTCTCCTGACCATGCTGCGGTATCCCCTCGCCACGACGGCGAGCAGTCACCTGGGAACGGACTGCATCTGGCACGCCTTGGCCTGTCAGCACCTGCTGGCCCGCGAGGGCCTCGACGATGCGCGCCTGGTGGCCGGCTATGCCGCCTGGCGGGTTGACGGAGACGACCCCGGTGCGGTGGTGTGTCACCACCGCGACGACAGCCGCCGCCCGGCCTTGTCGCGCACCGACCGCACGCTGGTGGCGCAAGCCATCCACTGTCTGGAGGCGGTCTACCTGACCAAGGGGGACTGCCTCACCAGTCCGAAAGATACCCGCGACTATCTGAAACTGAAGCTCCTTGGCCTGCCGAGCGAGGTCTTCGTGTGCCTGTTCCTGGACACCCGGCACCGGGTTATCCGCTACGAGGAGTTGTTCAGGGGCACCATCGACGGGGCGAGTGTGCATCCCCGCGAAGTGGTGCGCCGTGTCATTGAGACCAATGCCGCCGCGGGTGGAACTGTTGGTTATCTGGGCGGACCTCGACCTCTCCGGGATTGGAGAGGAGGCAGCCATAAAGCTGCACGACGGCCTGGTTGATCGGGGCCACCGCGTCGCGATCCATATCCCGAGGGGTCCCATCCCCGTAGGCGCGAAGGGCCTGGACTGGGCCGATCTCTGGCGGCTCAAGGACCTGGATGCAGCCTAGCCACTCACCGTGGCATTTTTGCTGTTTTGCGCCCCCATCGGCCGCTGGCCGGCTGGGGTGCATTTCTCCTCGAACGAACCCCAATCAACCGAACAGCAACAATCTCAAACAGTCTTTCTTAATAGCTCTGTAAGTGCTATTCTGTGTCCTGTCCAGTTTGACGTACCAACAAAGTCGACCGCGGAAAGCGGAGAAATAGTCACGAACAACGCTTTGGGTGATACTTCGCCCGGGACGGCGGTGCTGGAGATATACCCGTCGTTGTTGGTTTTTCGTTTCTCGTTTTTCGTAACCCGATGTTCGATAATCCTTAACGAAAAACCGAAAACTCAAAACCGTTCTGTATAACACCATGCCAAAAGCCAGGAAGCGCGACCAAGACGGTCTTTTCCAGCTGTAACGTACTGCACGCAATCAGGAAATTGGTCTGGGTGACAGGATTTGAACCTGCGACTTCTGCCTCCCGAAGACAGCGTGTAGAGATAAAGCACATAATTATCAATGTGCTGCGCCGCCGCCCCCAGCCCGAGCGCGTCTCGACACACCCGCAACCGCCTGATTGCGTCGGTACGGTTTCACGTCAGTTTCACGTGGCCCGGTGGCCGCGCAACGCCAGCAGTACCACCAAATACCCCTCCCTGGTCAGCCCGTTCGGCGGCTGCAACGAGCGCAACGCGCGCCATTCGATGGAGCGGATGTGCAAGCGCTCGCACAGGAACTCGTCCCCGGCCAGGCTCGCGAGACCGACCGGGGTCTTGCGATCCGCCAGGATGTGTTCACGGCTGACGTCCGTGATCGCAAGGGTGTCGTCGCCCTCACCCCCCATTAGCCAATGGGCACTGACGCCCAGGGCTTGCGTCAAGGTGTCGAGCATCTCGATCGACGGCGCTCGGACGCCCCGCTCCATGCCGCTGATGTGGGATTGGACCACCCCGCACCGGTGGGCTAGCTCAGTCTGGTTCAGACCAGCCGCTTGGCGCGCCTGCTTCAACCGGGCACCGTTTAACACCACGATGTTGCTTTCGTTCATGTGCGTAGCATGAACGAAATCAGTCCGTGCGGGAACGTGCAGCGCGCTCGGGCCTTTGGTGTCGCGCCCTCACGCCTGTTCAGGACGCCGATGACGGATGCAAGGGAGGGGTAGGCATGGAAGCGCAACGGCCAACTGACGGTGCGGCGGCGCCAGGAAAATCCCCAACCACGCTGACGCAGCGGCTGGTGCAACTGACGCAGATAGCACGGGAGCGGGCCGGAGCGAGCCGGGTGCCCGCCACGCCCGTTCCAGCGCCGCCACAGCACGACAAACTGCAAGACTCCCTGGAACGGTTAGAGCGCGATGGAGAAGTGTGCACTGAGCAGACCCGAAATGGCGTGCTTACCCGCGGGAAAGCAGATTCCACAGTCGCGGAATCAGCTACTCCGGCCAGGCGTCATCGAAACGGTCATTCCAATAAAGTCCTTGTTAGCACGGCAATTGACGCTTTGGAGACGGTCGCACGTCAGCGAGGGCTGGAACAGACTGCGATGTGTGCGACTTCAGAATACCCGACCACGCTCACCAGGCTTCCTCGTTGGATGCCGGGCACGGCGCCCTGGCCCTTCACGAAGCGGTTGAACCTTCTGCAGGACCCGCGGCACGGCCCCCTGGTCAGTGCCTATTTGAACAGCCTGGCGCAACACCGTTGCCGCGCCTTCGACCAGGCGCGCTACCTCGAACTCAACTACCCCGGTGGCCTGGACACTCAAGCGCGCGCGTCAGGACAACACCATCGACGCCAGGAGTGCCAATTGGGCTCAGAATGTGTCCTGGGCGGTCAGCCGCCGCTTCGACCCCGCTGGCCGCGACCGCCCCCTGGTGGATCTCGCCAAGTCCGGCTGTGACCGGGAGGTCTGGAAACCGCTGCTCCTGTACCACATGACCCGCGACGAGTTCCTCGTCCGCGACTTCCTCATCAACTGGCTCTACCCTCAGTTCAGTGCCGGCGCGTACCGTCTGCGCGCCGAGGATGTGCTCCCCTACCTGCAAGCGCTGATTAAGGGTTCGGGGTTCGGGGTTCAGGGTTCAGGGTTCAGGGTTCAGGGTTCAGGGTTCAGGGTTCAGGGTTCAGTGGGCGGGGCTCAGGGTTCAGGGTTCAGTGGGCGGGGCTCAGGGTTCAGGGTTCGGGGTTCAGGGGTCGGGGGTCGGGGGCCGGAGTTCGGTCTGTTGAACGATGAACCCCGAACCCCGAACCCCGAACCCTACAACAACTGGAGCGAGGCCACGACCAAGCGTGTTGCTTCCGGTCTCTTGCGGATCGGCGTCGACTTCGGGCTCCTCACAGGCACGCAGTCACGGGAGTTTGCCTCCTATCACCTGCCGGAACAGAGCTTCATCTATCTGCTGCACGCCATGACGGACCGCGAGGCGAACGCCCGGCGCGTCATCGATGCCGAGGACTGGCGGATGTACCTGATGTCCGCTGCCGACGTGGAGCGCGAACTGCTGCGCCTGCACCAGTTCCGTAAGCTGCACTACGAGGTCGCCGGAAGCCTCGCGCAAATCAATCTGCCGGCGGCATCTGCGGCCGAGTACGTGAGGGAGATCGGCTGATGCCCGACTGGAAGGAGCGCCTGACCCAGCAACTCGAACCCGTGTTGAAGCAACCGGACCCCCGACAGCAGCTCAGCGCCTACCACGACATGCCCTATGCCATCTTCCGCTATCCGCCGGAGGAGGAGTTTGGCGTCCGCCGGCAGGTCTCACTGTTGCGCACACGGCTGGAGCAGGTGGGCAAACGGGTCACGGTCATCTCGCTTGCCGAATGCCTTGATGCGGCCCTTGAAGCGGAAGGCATGGGGACAGAGGCGCTCATCGACGCCGAGAAATCCGTGGGCCTGGAAGCGACGGTCGAGACCATCTTCCAGATCCTGAGCGACTACCAACCCCTGGACACGCTGGTCGCCAGTCGCATCCCCAGTGACGCCGACCCGCTGCGTGACTTGGTGTTCATCGTGCGCGCCGGCGCGCTCTTCCCGATGTACCGGACCTCTGCACTGCTGGAGCAGCTCAAGGGCAAGGTCCAGGTCCCTGCCGTCTTGTTCTACCCGGGCGAGCTGGACGGCGCCGCGGGACTGCGGTTCATGGGGGTGCTGGATGCGGAGCATAATTATCGGCCTAAGATTTATTAGGGTTCGGGGTTCGGGGTTCGGGGTTCGGGGTTCGGGGTCAGGGTTCAGGGGTCAGGGGTCAGGGTTCGGGGGTCAGGGTTCAGGGTTCAGGGTTCAGGGGGGCGGCTATGATGGGGAAGGGGCATCGGGGCCTTCGCGTGTGGCATCTGGCGATGGACCTTGCGGGCGCGGTATATGAGGCGACGCGACCGTTTCCGCGGGAGGAGATCTACGGTCTCGTATCGCAGATGCGGCGGTGCACGATTTCAATTCCCTCAAACATCGCGGAGGGTTATGGGCGCGGCGGCAGAGACTATGCACGCTTCATCGCGATCGCTTACGGTTCCTTACTTGAGCTTGAGACCCAAATCGAGCTGTCCCGCCGTCTCGGCCTGCTGGAAACCGAAACAGAAGCCCGGCTCCTGACCGCAACAGCCGAGATTGGGCGCATGCTCAACGCCCTAAGAACATCCCTCACCAAGACCGCCCCCTGACCCCTGACCCCCGAACCCCGAACCCCGAACCCCGAACCCCGAACCCTGACCCCCGAACCCTGACCCCTGACCCCTGACCCCTGACCCCTGACCCCTGACCCCTGACCCCCGAACCCCG
>CAYYAY010000145.1:0-8281 GCA_964470155.1 uncultured Lamprocystis sp.
CCGCCTTGCAAGCGCAGCAGGATGCCCTGCAAGCGCGCGAGGCCGAGCGCCAAGCTAAGGAAGCCGCCCTCGCCGAGATCGAGCGGCTCAAAGCGCTGCTGCACGATCGCGACCGCCCCGCGGACGCCTGAAAAGCGGCTCCCCGTAGAAGCGGCCTCCGGCCGCGATGACAGTGACCGCGAGCAAACCGGAGGTCGAGATTTCCACCAGCAGTAGGGCGGCACCCAATTCATCCAGTCCCGGGATGGTCTGCAGGGCATTCAACAGTCCCTGTTGTGGCGCCAATCCCGCCAGCAGCCGGGCACGAAAGCAGGCAATGCGTCGTTCCAAGTCCTCCACGTGAGCCATCAACTGGGCCAGGACAAAGCGATGGGACTCACTGAGATCCCCGTCTAACGCATCGAGCAATTCTTGCTCCGTCGCCCGCAGACGCTGGCTGGCGTGGCACAACACCTGTGTCGGGCTGTCACCCGCCACCAAGGCTTTGATCATGGCCCAAGCGGATTTGCCGTGCAGATCACTGACCACCACACTCAAGCGGATGCCCCCGTCCGTCAACACTTTATGCAGGCGGTTTTTCTCCCCGGCGAGGATGCCGGTGAGCTTCTGCATCTGCCGGGCGATCAAACGCAGCTCGCGCAGGTTCGCCGGGGGCACAAAGCCGCCGTGGAGCAACCCGCTACGGGCCAGAATCGCCAGCCACTGGGCATCGGCCAAGTCGGTCTTGCGTCCCGGTACCTGCTTGACGTGCCGGGCGTTCACCACCAGCGCGCGGATGCCGACCTGCTCCAGCGCCGCATACGGACTTTTCCAGTAAATCCCGGTGCTCTCCATGACCACCGACTCCGGTTGGAACGCGGCCACCCACTGCGCCATCGCGCGGCGATCACGCTTAAAACCACCAAATTCCCGCAACGTGACCGCGACCTCTCCGGCCGCATCCTCGGATAACACGCAGACGGTGACCTTCGCTTGGTGAACATCTAACGCGGCCACGCAACGGAAGATGGGTGCAAGGTCCATGACGGTTCCCCTCGGTGCAACGGTTGACACGGGAGACGACAAATGCCACCACTGAATTCACCTCAGGCGCGCGGCGCCTGGGTCTGTTTACCGTGCGGTCTCCAACGAGCCATTCCGGGGTACGAAGCAGTGCTGGCTGGTCACGTTAGCCGTCGGGATCGCGTCTCCAAAAGCTTAGCCGGTGGCAATTCCCGAGATCTCAAATAAAATCAGTGTTGCCTGCGCGCCGAATCGGCTCAAGCCTCGACTTCCAGTGGCCGGAACGATGACCAAGGCCATCTCGCGCGTCTTTTCGCCCGCCTTCCGCGCCGCGCAGACAGTCACATATCGCATTCGGACGTGATAACCGGACGTAGGGGCGGGTTTCAAACCCGCCCCTACACCAAGGACCTGTCTGGATATCAGGTACGAAGGCTATAGCCCGGCTATGCTCCTGTCGGCGCCCCCTGAAGGCAGACGAACATCCTTCGCGATCTGGCAGAGGATTTTCCGGCAATCGCCTTAACCCGCTCCGCTTATCACGTTCGACGGCGACAACGCCTCGACCCCCAGCGCACGAACTCCAGGCACCAGCCGAAACGATAATCAAGACCGTCTCGGCACAGTTCCAGGTTGCCGTGAAGGCCAAGATCTTCGTCAGCGCAGACCAAAATCCGAAGCCCAAAAACCAAAAAACCGGGCCAAAGCCCGGTTCTGTCACCGCAAACCCAATGCCGGCGTGAGCGCCGGCAACCAGCTCAAACGCGAGCCGCCTGCGACCGCCGCAGCAACGCATCGAAATACCCAATCGTCGGCTTCAACCCCTCCCGCAACGCCATCGTCGGCTCCCACCCGAGCCGCGCCCGAGCCAAGCCGATATCCGGTTTTCGCTGCCTGGGATCGTCCTGCGGCAACGCCTCATGGACGAGCGCCGAGCGCGAGCCGGTCAACTCCAGGATGGTCTCGGCCAACGCGATCATGGTGAACTCGCCGGATTGGTGCTCCACTGTTGAGTCTAATGTTACCGCCCCCGCCGGCACATTGAAAAGGCTTGGAGATCCTGACGACAGTATTGGGTCGGCCACGCGCTTAGAACGAGCCTCTGGATCGATTCTGGATCTCCCAGGTCGTGCTTCTGAGGATCCTGGAGAGCGCCGCGTGCAGGGGATCGTCTTCCAGAACCTCAGATCTTGCCTTCTTAGACAGCTCCATCGTTTTCCAAAGCAGACCCCAAGGAAGCTCCTTGTACTGGGTGTCGATCACCGTATCCAATTCCTCGATCATTGTACGATCCAGGGGGCGCTTGCGTAGCCCTTTCGCGAGCCGGCGCTGATGAGCAAATTTGCCGTAGCTAAGTAACATCAAGGCCTCCTTTCACTCAAAGCGTCAGCCGCCGTTCATGTCGTCCCGGCCGCCGAAGGTCAGGCCAGCGTGGTACGAAGTGCTTCGGAAACCGTCCAAGCACCGCGACAACAATCCTCAGGACCCCTTCCTCACCGCCCGCCCCGGCTTCGGTCCGATCAACTGCTCCAGGCTCTGCGCATCAAGCACCCCCTCCAGCCAACCGTCCAATTGCGTGATTGCCGCCGTATCCAGGCGCTGCACCGCCCATCGGGGCAACACACCGAAGCGACGCGTCAGTAACCGTTTCAGACTATCAGCCTTGCCCTTTGCCTCTCCCTCGGCCTCACCCTCGGTCTTACCTTCGGTCTTACCATCCGCCTTACCCTTCGCCTCACCCTTGGCAAAAATCTCCTGATAAACCCGGGTTTGCTCCAACGGGACCAAAACGTTCAACATGGTTCGTAACTCCTCGCTGCTGAGTAAGGGAAACCGTTCGATCAGCCAGAATTCCAACATCCGTTCCAGCGTCGCACGGGTGGTAGGTGCCAACGGCGCCTTGCGGATCGTGCGCAACGCCTGCGGCGCGTAGGCCCGCAAGGCATCGTCACGCGCAATGATCAGCGGGGCGAACACCACCACAAAGGGGTTGTCGGGCTCGCGCTCCAACCACCGCGGCAACAGCTCGTCCAGATAGGCGGCCGTGCACAACGGCGGCACCGCACCCGGCGGCGCGCCGGGATCATCCCCCGTAAGAAGATCAGCAGGCCCTGGACCGTTCGGCGCGGGTGCTCCTGCCCGTACAGCCCCAGCTTGGTCAACAGGTTATACCAGGCGCCCGCCGCGTACTGCGCCTGAAACTCGATGATATAGACCGGTCCGTCATGGCCTTCGGGCTCATAAATGCCATCCAGGCGCCGCTCGATGCCTTTGATGGTCAGCGAGTTGAAGCGGTAGGCCCCGTTCAGGATGACCCCGCCGCTCAGCACGCGAAACGCCTCGGCACCCGTCGCGAGAAACTCATAAATCGACGGGTCGGTTTTCATCTGACCTCGACTCCACGCGCACCAACCGTCAGCCTACTGCGAACCCGGATAGTAATCCATCCCCGCCCCTGCCAGCTTAGGCACACGCGCCACGCGCAGGGTTCCGGCCGACGACGATGCACGACCGCTCTACCCGCCCCAGGATTCCGGCATCCATGCCGGAATGACGGACCACGCGGTGAACCGCGATGTCCGTCGTCCCGGCACGGATGCCGGGACCCAGTGCCACGGACGGTAACCCTCAGCCAGCACAATGCTCGCGTTGGACCGATCACCCCTGCCCGGCCCTGGATTCCGGCATCCATGCCGGAATGACGAACCACGCGGTCACCCGCGATCTCCGCCGTCCCGGCATGGATGCCGGGACCCAGTGCCAAGGACGGTAACCCTCAGCCAGCACAATGCTCACGGTTGACCGATCACCCCTGACCGGCCCTGGACTCCGGCATCCAAACCGGAATGACTGAAGACCGAGATCTTCGTCAGCGCAGACCAAAATCCGAAGCCCAAAAGCAAAAAAACCGAGCCTAAGCCCGGTTCCTTCACCTCAAGCCCCGCACCGGTGATACCGCCGGCAACCAGGGTCAGATTCGAGCCGCTCCCGACCGCCGCCGTTACACCAAAGCCGCCAATTCAGCCGGAGGTTTCGGCAAGCCTTTGAACCAGGTCCAGGCGATCTTGCTCTTCGGGAACAGAATGATCCAGATGGTCGCGATGATCACCAAGAAGTAGTTCTTCATCGTGTGGTTCTCGATGTACCACCGCTCGATCTGCCCCTTATAAGGCATGATGACGTTATCGTAGAATGCGACCGGATCAGCCGCATTTTGCATCATTTTCTCCTCGCCCCGGAAGATGATCGCACCCAGTCCGGATAAACCTGGACGGACCTTCGTGAGCTCGCTTTGTACGGCATTCGTATAGGCGCCAAAACAACGCGGCGTCTGCGGGCGGGGTCCGACAATGCTCATGTGCCCTAAGAACACATTGATGAGCTGCGGCAATTCATTGATCTTACTCTTACGCAGAAAACGCCCGACCGGCAAGACTCTCGGGTCATTATGAACGGTCAACTCACCCGTACCGATATTCGGACTGTTCTTCAGCATGGTCGCGAACTTGAGTAAGTCGAACAGCTTGCCGTCTTTGCCAACCCGGGGCTGACGGTAAAAAATCTCGCCCTCGCCGGTAAAGCGCAGGATCGGAATCACGATAATCCACAGCGGTAACACCCAAGAGATGAAGATCGCCGACAACACGAAGTCGACAGCACGTGTCAGATCAAGCTTTGCCATGAACACTCCACCTCACATCTTGTCATCCAGAAATTTACCGGTTTCTTTATGCCCGAACTCGGGGAGCATGGCATGGAACAGGTCAACCAACGCATCACGCTCCCAGGTTACGGCGGCCTTCAGTGCCGCAATGCGTTCCAGAAACAACGCTAAGGCGGCAGGATCAAACACGGCTTCATTCTTGATGATCCCAATACTCTCAAAGCGCGCCATATCCAGCGTCTCCCGGTCCGTATAGAACTCCTCGAAGTCCTTCTCGCCGGTGGTATCGCTAGCGAAGAAATAGCACGGCCACTGTTTGTTGGCAATGCGTTCAGCCACGGTCGTTCTGGCCTCATCCTCGCTGGCGCAAGGGTAAGCTTCATACCCGAGCGACGCCAGATACCTCACGGCAATCTCAGCGAAAGTGATCAGATGCAGCTTCTCGCTCAATTTCGGGAAAAAGATATCGCGATTCTCACCCAATAAGCAGGACATCAGGCACAGTTCACCCGACTCCTGTGGCGTCACGAAATACCGCCGCACATCGCTCGGTGCCGAAAACGGCTGGCGCTTGGCAAATCGCTGGTTGAACCCATGCAGCAGCGACCCGTCCGAGAACGCCACGTTCGCAAACCTGGCCGTCGAGATCGGCAGCTCCAGGCTGGCCTGCATCAGGAACATCTCCATGATGCGCTTGCTGGCCCCCATCATATTGGCCGGATTGGCGGCCTTGTCGGTCGACACGCAAAAATACTTGGCCGACCCGCCGGCCCGCGCCTGCGCGATCGTCGCGATGGTATTGAGGATGTTCACATCCACCATCCGCATCAGCGTAAACGGGTCCTTTTCGCTGCGCACATGCTTCAGCGCCGACAGGTTGAACACATAGTCGTACCCGCCGCTCCAACGCATCAGCGCCCCGAACTCAACCGAACCGCAGTCGATCGCAAAGGTGCGAAAATCCCCGTCGATATAGCCCAGCGTGCTGCGGATATCCCGCACCAGCTCGACCATATTGTTCTCGCTGATATCAACCACATGCAGCGCTCGCGGCTTGCGCTTGAAGATCTCGCGTGCCACCGCCTGCCCGATCGAACCGGCACCGCCGATCACCAGGAAGCGCCCATGCGCCACCCGCTCGGCAAGCTCCGACGCGTACCGCGCCACATCGGCCTCGAACAAAGGCTGATCGCGACCGATCAGATCAAGTACGTTCATCGTGTCATTGCCTGCTGATTTAGAATCATGCGATTGGCGTCGCACGGCGATTGAACCCATACGTAAGCTCAAACAGTCAATCCAGCGCTCCCTCGGGCACACTCGACAGCAAGTTCACCACCCGCTCCTCCAACCAACGCGAATGCTCCAACCCGTCATGTTGGCAGTCCGCGTACATCGCCAGCCGGTTCATCAAGCGCCAAATCGGCCGCGTCATCACCCCTTGGCTGTTGCTGAACTCCAGAAAGGCATCCCGCTGCGCCACAGACTCCAGCACAATGGCATTAAGCCAATGGTTCGATACCGTCCCCGCGGGCACCTGCAGAAAGCGAATACCCGCCGCGGCACAGACCCGCGCATAGCGCACCGCCACCTGCGCCTTCACCGCCAGCATGTCCGGCAGCCGCTCCATCTGCGCACAGCCCAGCGCCGCATTCAGGTTTGGTAAGCGATAATTGTAACCGGTCGCGTCGTGAACGAACTCATAGGGGTGCGGAACCTTGGCAGTGGTGGTCAAATGTTTGGCTCGCGCCGCCAGGGCCGCATCCTCGGTGATGATCATCCCGCCACCCCCGGTCGTGATGATCTTGTTCCCGTTGAAGCTCAGCGTACCCAGTCGCCCAAACCGCCCCGGTATGGCGGGTCCCGACAGAGCTCCCGAGTGACTCCGCCGCATCCTCCACCACCGGGATGCCGTAGTCATCGCAGATCGCGACGATCTCAGCGATCCGGCACGGGTGCCCGAACGTATGCATCGGTACGCAGGCCGCCAGCCGCCGCCCGCTGATCCGATTGAAGATCCCGCCTGCGCGCCGCTCTGCGTGCTGCTCGAGAAAAGCCCGCAACGCCGTCGGACTCAGGCCCAGGGTATCGCAATCCAGGTCGACGAACACCGGCCAAGCCCCGCAATAGCGGGTCACATTGCAGGTCGCCACAAAGGTCAGCGCCTGGGTGATGACTTCCTCATCAGGGCCGACACCCGCCAACTGCAACGCCATATGCAGCGCCGCCGTGCCGTTGACGGTCGCCACAGCATAGCGCACCCCGAAAGCCGCGATCCGCTCCTCGAACTCGGTGACCTTAGCTCCGACCGAGGACACAAAGTTGGAATCGATGCAGTCGACCAAATACTGCCGTTCGTTGCCGACGAAGATCGGCCGGTGCAGCGGCACTGCACCAGCCCCATAGATCGCCCGAACCTCAGTGATCAGACCGGCGAAATCAGACAGTATTTCAGGCATGGGTCAGCGTCCTGGCAGGGCACGGTCAATCGCGATGCGGCCGTGGAAGTGATCAATGTCGGGTTCGCTTGCAGGGGGTTCCGTGTCATCTTGAAGGTTTGTGCTCGCTGAGAGGGACCATCCGTGGCCCTGGATTCCGGCTTCCTGCCGGAATGACGGACCGAGATGATCCCACCGCAGCGCCAACAACCCCAAATACTCATGCAAGGCCCGCTCGGTTTTATCGAGTTCCCCCGCGGAGGGGAGCCAGTCTTTCACCCGATCCCGGTTGGACCGCCCGCTCAGCCGCTGCGTCGGCGCCGGAATCGGAGTCAGCCCGACGGTCCGGAAATGCTGCACCGCCCGCGGCATGTGTGCCGCCGAGGTCACCAACAAAAAGCGCGACTCGGTTCCCAGTGCCTCCCGCACCGCATAAGCCTCCTGTGCGGTGTCGACCGGCGTATCGAGGAGCAATATCCGCTCCGCCGACACACCCAGTTCCCGCGCGCCCTGCGCATAGCCGACCGCCACGGGTTCGACATCGCCAAACCGACTCGCACCGCTGACGACCAGCCGTGCATTATCAGGCAGGGCGCGCAGCAAACGCACCCCCTCGAACAAGCGCATCGCGGAACTCTCGCCAAGTTGCGAACTGATCGGCCAGGCCGCACCCGGCCGCCAGCCGCCACCCAGCACCACGACGGCCGCCACCCCATCGAGCCCGGCAACGTCAGTCAACGGCGGATACCGATCTTCCAGCGGCGCCAGTAGCCCCTCGGCGACCGGCCGCCAAGACAGCAGCACCAGCAATAGGAAGCTGCCGAGCACAACGCCCAATCCCGCGCGCCGTCGCCCCAGAAGCAGCAATACCAACCCGCACAGCGACACGCCGAGCACCATCGGGAAGGGCATCACCAGCGTGCCGACCAGCGTCTTCAAGGTCCCGAAAAAACTTTCCATAGGCTGTTCAGATTCCTTAGGACCCTAGCAGGAACAAGTTGAACACTTGCTCAGTAGGCCACGTTGCGCAGTGCGCCAAGCGCGGCACTCACAGCACAATACTGTTCAAGTTATATTTGCTAGGCTCCTTAGGAATGACGGACCGAGCGGCCGACCGCGATGTCCGTCGTCCCGGCATGGATGCCGGGACCCAGTGCCAAGGACGGTAACCCTCAGC
>CAYYAY010000146.1:0-7866 GCA_964470155.1 uncultured Lamprocystis sp.
TCCGGGATTGCGCCGGGGGCGCCGGGTAACCGGCGTTCCTACGGCGGAGGCGACAAACAACCAACACAGCGTTGGGCATGACGAGTCAAGGGTGTTCTCGTGATGTCTGGCAGGACAAGAGCTTAACACCCGATATTCAAACGATTATTGAGGCAAGCGTGTTCGGATTAAGACAAATACAGCAGCTACCGAATCGTAGGTGCATCACGTATGGTTTTTTAGTCGGCGTCACTCTGTTGAGCGTTCCCAAAGCAAGCGAAGCAGAGAACCCGGCCGCCAACACGGGCGGCTGTGAACAGGTGAAGTGTCCTGCCACAAACCCAGAATACGAATTGCTTTTGCCTAATCCGCTGGATTGCAGTTCCTATTGTCACTGCGATTGGGGCGTGGCATATTACAAAGAATGCCCAATAAGTTCGGCTGGCCCGCCCGTTGAGCGTCTTCATTTCAATCCCGAATTACAAGTGTGCGATTGGCCGGAGAGCGCAGGTTGTACTGTGAACCAAAAGAAATAAAGGAGAAGGATAAAGAAGAGAGGAGGATGGGGTCAGGTCTTGACTTATGCCTGGAATAAGTCAAGACCTGACCCCATCCCCCCGAGATCAGTGCGGCGCGCACGACGGATAAGCGCTTAGTCGTTTGATACGGATAGATTTGCGATTACGGTGACAAGTCACTAGCGATTACGGTGCATTGCGGTGACAGTTTACTAAATACACTGAGTGCGGATGTGCCTTGAACGCAGCCAGCTTGCTGCCGATCTAAGGTTGGCTCCAATAGGTACGTGAAGTAACGTCACATTATTCGCATTTAGTAAACCGTCACCGTAATTCTCATCAATGACCAACGCCGAGATGGCGAGATCCCAGCGTGCTGGGGCGCACTCCCACCAATCGTGAGTCAAGACCTGACGGGCCGCCGACAATTCAGTCGCCGTCGTCGTCCGGGTCGTCGATCTGGGCCCGGCGCACCCGCTCGGCGAGCCGGGTGGCCAGCGGCTGCATCGCCTGCACCAGTTGTTCCGGCGGCACCGTGCCGGCCAGCCGCAGCGCCGGCATCGGCAGCGTGCTCATGTAGGGCGCGGCCAGCAGGCGGTCGGTGCTGCGGTAGGTGGACGCCATCGACAGCAGCCCGCCGCCGAGCGTCAGTGCCACCACTGCCGCACTCACCGCGCGCGGGTAGGCCGGCAGCAGGCGGCGCAGGTGCGCGTGGATCATCGCCGCAAGCAGCAGCACCATGATCGGCTGGCTGAGCAGCCACAACCGCGGGGCGTTCACCGCCGCCGCGAGCTCCGACCACAGGCTGCCGAACAGCGTGAAGGCAAGCAGCCACGGCAAGGCGATGCGCAGGTGGCCGCCGATGTCGAAGCGATGCTGGAACAGCTTGGACAGCAGCGCCCACCCGCCGCACCACACCGCCACCGAGATCGGCAGCCCGAGAAAATCCGGCAGCCAATTCGAGAAGTCGGCGCCGGGGTCGAGTTCAATCCAGCTGTAGGCTGCCCAGTACGCCAGCAGGGCCGCGCCGACGAGCAGCGGCCCGACCAGCGTGCCGCGCGGCAGCGGGCGCTCGGCGGCCAGTGCCTCGCCCGGCAGCCGGACGCGCAGGCGCGACTGGCCGATCTGCACGACCGCGCCGTCGCCGGCCACTGCGACTGCCTGGCCGGGCGCGAGGCGGCGTCGGCCGATGCGCAGGCCATTGAGGCCCGGCAGCGCGAGCAGCTGCAGGCGGCCGTGGGCATCGGTCTGCAGCCGCGCGTGGCGGGCCGCGACATAGGGGTCGTCGAGCACGATGTCGTTGTCCAGCGCGCGGCCGATCGTCAGCGGCCAGGCATGGACGTCCAGGCGATGTGCCCCGCGCCCGTCGCGTTCGACCCAGTCGATCAATGCGAGGCGTGGTGCGCCGGCGTCCATGCGAAGCCGTCGATGTAGTGGGCGGCCAGCTTCCGGGCGCTGGCCAGGGTCACGCCGTATGCATCGAAGCGGCCCTGCACGCCAACCGTGGCGCCGTCCAGCGTGGCCACCAGCACGTTCAAGTCGAACAGGCCCGGCAGCTTCTTATAGGCGCGCAGGCAGATCACGGCCTTGAGCGGCAGGCCGGCCTGCGTGACCTGGTTCTCGACGCACTGGGCCGCAGTCATCAGGCGCGAATCACTCCCGATGAATTCGTTGAGGAAGAGCGCGGAGTAGCGCTTCGCGAAGCGCAGCGCGCCGATGCGCGTGCCGTCGTAGACCTCGTGGCGGACGGTGATGAACCCGGACTGCAGCGCGTCGCTGACGAAGATACGGCTGTCCATCTCGCAATTCGATCGCTCGACCTGCACGCCGTACGTGGTCTGCGCGACGCTGCTGCCCCAGCACCGCATGAAGTCTTCCCGCGGGACCGGGATTCGGTAGCGGGGGTTGCCGGCGCTGCGCCAGGGCAGTGCCACGAAGCGCTCGGTCAGCTTGGCCTGGTGGGCCGTGAGCTGGCGCGCGATCTCGGCCCATGCCGCGGTGGTGATCGGCTCGCCGCCCGCGCCGCGCGCCAGCAGCGCGCGCACCGCCGCGGCGGGCACCAGGAAGCTGATCTGCTCGCCGTCGCGGCGCACCTCGACGTTGACGCCGATCAGCTGGCCCTGCTCGTCGAGCGCCGGGCCGCCGCTCATGCCCGAGCTCAGCGAGCCGCCAAAGAAGAGCTTGGGCAGGAAGCTGCGCTCGACAAAGCCGTTGTAGTTGCCCTCCGAAACCGCGAAGCCGACGTCCAGCGGATTGCCCAGCGCGAAGATGCGCGCACCGCGCGGCAAGGGCGCGTCGACCGGGCGCAACGGCACGGCGCCGCGGCCGGTGAGCGGGGCCGCGTCAGCCGGGCGCAGCAGCGCGAGATCGTTGACGACATCGATGGCCAGCAGTTCCAGCGCGCCCTCGCGCCCGTCGATGCCGGCGTAGACCAGCCTGAAGCGGCCCGGTTGGAGCGCGTACTGGCTGACGACGTGGTAGTCGGTCAGCAGCAGCCCGCCTTCGCCGACCAAAAAACCCGAGCCGACCGCCGCTTGGCTGTCCTGCGTCTTCAGCAGCGTGCGCACCTGCAGCACAAGCAGCCGGGTGTTCTCGTAGATTCGCTGGCCGGCGCCCGTCAGGAGGGGTGCCGCGGCGCTGGCCGGCGGGACTGGCGACTCTGCAGGCACCGCGGCAGGGACCGACGCCGCCATGTCGGCACCGGGCACCTCCAACGTGGTGCGCTGCGTAGCCTGGTCCGTCGGCACCGCGCCAGCCGCCATCAGCACAGCCGCAAGTGCCCATGCGCTAATCCACCGAGCAGGCCCCGCAGGACTGGTCCGGTTCGCGGCGGAGCGCCGGCTTACGCGCACATCAGCGTGCCCTTGCCGAACCAGCGCGCGGGCAGGTCGGTTCACCGCCAGCGGGGACTTGCTGCGCACGCCCAGGCTCGCCGGCCGACCGTTGGCCGCGCTGGAAACCGGGAACAGACCCTGCGGCACCGACATGAAATGCCTTTTCTGATCATATAGATGTAGAGTGTTCAAAGGCTCTCTGGCCGCTCGGCAGGGAGCATACATCCTTAAAAAACAGTAGGATAAAGTGATTACATGAAAACACGACTCCAGGACAGGTCCGAAAATCGCGAAAACCTCTGCTAGGAAGGTTGCCGCCGGCGACGGCAAGGGTCAGGCAAGCATAAGCCCTTTATCCGCGGCGAGCAAAAGCGAGCCGGACCGATGTCCCCTACGATTAGGCTGGATGTCCCGGAATGTCCTTCGGTCCGGGAATAAATACCGGACGCTCTGAAATGTTCTCGCGTTCGCGAAGCGCTGCCACGATTTTTCGGCGTTGATCATCGTTCGGGCCAGAGCCCGGGCGTCGTGCACCGGACGAGGGCCACGAAGACGCGATGGCGACCGGCTAACGGCCGTGGAAGGCCCTGGTCAGGAACCTCGCCTCCGACATCACCCACTCCATCGCCTACCAGGTCGAGCAACGCTGCCGCCAGCCGGACCCGAATCAGCCATCAAACAAATCGGCCCAGTGTTCCGGCCAGCGACTTGGAGTCCAAGGCTTGATGCGGGGGCGCTACTTCATCCATTGCGCCGGCCGCTTTGGCACTACTGCAACATCCAGCCTTTCTTCACCTTCGCCAACACCGCGTTGACGCCCTCGATCGCCTCAGCGGATACCCCACCTCGTGAACAGCGGTTCGTTATCGACGTTGATGCGGTAGGCTGCGACGGTGTTGGTGTCGTTCACCGTCACCGCAATGCAGTAGGCCAGCATCACCGCTGAGACCACCTCGGCACGCGCGTTCTTGAGGTTGGCGCCAAGCCGCGTCGTCGTGACCGTGTCGAGATCATCGCGCTCTTTGAGCAGGCGCTGCACCTCCTCCCAACCGAACAAATCGCGCACTTTGTCGCGGGCCGCCGCCAAGGCGTCGCGCGCCGGCACCGCGAGCACGACCGCGTTGCGGTTGAGTGCGCGCGGCTTGTCCGGCCCCGTGGTCTCGTCGAGGAAGCGTCGTGCGTAGGCGCTCGGCTTGCCGGCATCCGACGCCGCTGCCGGACCCAGCACGGCGTAGTGAAACAGCCCGTCGTCGTCGATGTCGGCGGGCTTCGCGGGCAGCTTGTGCACCTTCGCCCCGGCCGCGCGCGCCATCGGTGAGCTTGGCGGCGTCCTGGATCGTGTTCTCCAGCACCACGTCCACCAGGGAGTCGCTGACGCCGGCCCGCGCTGCCGCGTGCATCTGTTTCAGATTCGGCTTGGAGCCCAAGCGCCAGACCTTGGGCAACCCGCCCTCGCGCTCGCCGGTGAAGAGGTCGTCCAGGTACCAGGAGTTATCGGCCCAGGCGGCGAGCCCCTGATCGAGATTGATCGGGTCGGGCGCAGCGATACCGACCAGGAACTTCAGGATACCTCAGGGACAGACCACGTTTTTCTTTCAGGTCGTTGTCAGCGAGCGTGGTCTCCTGGGTCGGGTCAGTCGGGGGCACAAGCGTCGCGATCAGTCGACCTGTTTCCGCGACCCGAAGAACATCTCCCGCATCCGCTCAGTTCCGATCATCCGCGTGATCTCGCGGAACGTGGTGTACATGACGATCAGCACGAACAGCAGGATTTGGACCGCGATGAAGTGCGGCCAAACCATTTCCGCGAGCAACCGCTCATTGCCGGCAACGACCCCTCCGGCCTGCCGCGAGAAATCGATGAGCCGCTCCAGATAATGGACAAGCCCAGCGATGAAAAGGTAGATCAAGGTCTTCCACGTCACGTTGTAGATCAGCGGCTTGTTGGGATATCTATTGATGATGGGCAACAGGTCCGCCAGCAATACCGCCTTGCCGAGGATCAGGGCCGCGACCGCCACCGAAATCGTCGAGGTCATCGCGATGCCGGTCCCCGCGGTCATCAAGGACCGGATCAGGGCAACGATGTGCAGGGCGATGAAAAAGTACAGCGTTGGCGGCAGCAGCGCAATGGACTCCTCTTTGATCTTGGCGGATAGGTTGCTCATGAGGCTCCTCGTTGGGGTCCGGCCGGGCCGCAGCCCGCAGCGGAATTGGGGTCGGCTGGGCGGCGGCTCAAGTCCGCAAGCGCCCAAGTCTGCCGCGGGTATCGGTGAGCATGGTGTATTCGACTCTATATCCAGCCGATACTTGGGGCGAACCAGCCCCCCGAACAGTGGGCCCAGTCCCGATGCGGACACACGCCGACGGTTCGGCGGCCACCTGGAGGTGCCCTGACCGCGGCAAGACGCGCCCGCTCAACCCACCAGCCGCTGCACCCGCGCCTGCTCCGCCAGGCGTTCCGCAAGCTGTGAGGCGATGGTCGAGAGCAGCCGGATCTTGAGCCCCGCCTCGATCGCCGCAAAGGGAACGCGCCAGCAGGCCCCGCCGTCACGTGCCACCACATCGGCCGAACGGGGTTGGCCGCTCGCCAGCGGCAATTCGCCGAAGTACATGCCGGGCGACAGGGTGGAGAGCCGCCGCGGCGGATGACCGGGGGCCGGCAGCAGGACCTCGAAGCGGCCCTGGGCGATCAGGAACAGTGCATCGGCTGCTTCGCCGGTGCGAAACACCGGTGTCCCAGCGGCGAACTCCAGGCGCTGCGCGATGGCCGCAAGCCCGGCGCGCTCCTCGCCGGACAGGGTGACACAGAGGTCGTTGTCGGCAAGCGCGGTCTCCTGGGTCGGGTCGGTCGGGGGCGCAAGCGTCGCGATCAGTCGATCCTCCGCCCACTCCAGGGCGTGGTCGCTATCGCTGAATTGAAAGATCGCCAAATCCTGAGACTGCGGCCACGCCTGGGCCACCAACCGCATAAAGGCATACTTGTTGGCCGCCCCGGGGATCAGCACGGTGCGCCCCTGGCCGGTGAGGTCGCGGGCCAGGTCCGCCAGCATCCGGGCGGCGGCCTGATCGACGTTGACGACCCGCGCCAGGTCTAGGATCAGCACCTCCACCCCCGCCAACTCGTCCAGCACCTCATGGACCAGTGACTCGGTCGCCCCGATGGTCAACTCGCCCTGGAGGTCGTAGACGCGCACGCGGGCGCCGTGTTGCGCCAGCAGGTCCCGCTCGGCCAGTCGGCGGCGGCGCTGGGAACCGACCAGCCTGGCGTCATAGCGGGCGCGGATGATCGCGGCCGAGGTGGAACGGCTGGTGTGGAAGAGGTGCAGATCGAAGTCGCGGGAGATTTCCTCGCACACCCGGATGCCGCGGCAACTGTTGCCGCGGGCATCGAGCAGCGGCGAAAACACGGCGATGCCGACCTGTCCGGGCAGGACGGCCACGATGCCGCCGCCCACGCCGCTCTTGGCCGGCATCCCGACGCTGTAGATCCATCCGCCCGAGTAGTCATACATGCCGCAGGAGGACATGACCGACAACACCCGCGCGACCTGGGCCTCCGGCAGCGCGCGCACCCCGGTGACCGGGTTGACCCCGTTATTGGCCAGGCCGGCGCCCATCAGGGCCAGGTCGCGGCAGTTCACCAGCACCGAACATTGGCGGAAATACAGGTCGAGCCCCGGTTCCGGATCGGTCTCGATGACGTCGAAATTGCGCATCAGGTGGGCGAGTGCCCGATTGCGGTGCCCGGTGCGCGCCTCCGAGGCATAGACCCGCTCGTCGACCACCATGGGGTGACCGGTATAGCGCGCGAACATCTCGAGTATCCGCTGCTCGCGCTGCTCCGGGCTGTCGCCGGCGATCATGCAGGTGGTGGCGATGGCACCGGCGTTGATCATGGGGTTCAGGGGGCGCCCGGTGCCGGGTTCCAGGCTGATCGAATTGAAGGCCTCACCCGAGGGTTCGACTCCCACCTTGGCCAAGACCCGCTCGACCCCGAGATCGGCCAGAGCCAGCCCGTAGACGAAGGGTTTGGAGATCGATTGGATGGTGAAGGCCTGGCGGCTGTCCCCGACCTGATAGACATGACCATCCACCGTCGCGACGGCAATGCCGAACCACTCCGGGTCGGCGCTGGTCAGTTCCGGGATGTAGGAGGCGAGGTTACCTTCGCGCAGGTCCGCAATGCGCCCGTGCAGCGCCTCCAGGTACTTTTGAATCGGGGAGTCGACGAGCGCCTTGACCGCCATTGGCAGGGACACCTGAGTGGAACACGGGGGTAAAAAGCCAAAGCAAAGTCCGAGCCAGATGAGGACTTGGGCCGGCCCGTGACAGGCCGTGCTTGGGGTGCCCGGCACACAACGCTCTTCCTCGTGCCGCTGCGGCAGGCAAACCGGCCTTGATTGTCGTTTCGGCCGGCGTCCGGGCGTCGCGCGCTGGAGGTCTATGCTTACCGTGAAAGTCGCGCAGCGACCCTGTAGGAGCGGCGTCCCGCCGCGATGGGGGCGGGCGTGTCACCGCTGCGTTCGAGATCA
>CAYYAY010000147.1:0-7822 GCA_964470155.1 uncultured Lamprocystis sp.
GCCGCGCCGACTCCGGTCGTCGAGGCCGCCCCGGCACCGGCTGCCGCCGAACCGAGGTCGGTCGTTGAGGCCGCATCGGCACCGGTCGCCGGCGCACCTGTCAAGGCGACAGCGGAGCCGTCGGCAGCGCCAGCGGTCCCGGCAGCGCCGGTGGCGACCGCCGCGACGCCTGCCAAGGCCGTTACCGTACCCCAACAGGCCCCGACCTGGAGTCTGTTTGGAGGCGGTTTGCCCTGGCGTGGTGCCGAGCCACCGGTTCAGCCCCCGATGACTCAGCCCCCAGTCGCTCCGGCCGCGCCACCACCGGCCAAACCAGCGTCGCCGCCGTCCAGTTCACCCTTCCAATGGATGCCTTGGAACCGTTGATCGCCTCAACCGTCTCCATCGGTTAGGGCACAACAGGGAGTAAAGAACCGCGTCCCGCGTTGGTCAGGACGACCAGCGCGGGGTCAACGTACCCATCCGGCCCACACGCCAACGGCATCAATCGTCGCCTCCCTGGTCACGGGACACCACCCGAACCATGCGTTATCACAGCCGGGCTCGCTTCAATGCCCCTCAAGGGCCCCGCGACGGGTCCCCCTCCGCTCAGTCCTGACCATCCTTGTTCGTATTGATCTTGAAAGGGATGTACGCCAGACAGAACCCGGTCGCGCCGGTGACCACCAAGACCAGACCAATCACTGACAGAATCGGTTGGTGCAACCAGATCCCGAGTAACACCAGGAGTCCGGCGACTGCCAGACGAATCGCGCGATCGGTCTTGCCGACGTTCTTGGTCAAAGACATGGCGTGCTGCTCCGGAGTCATTATCAAGTGCTGAATCAGAAAGGCCTAGTCTAACGCGTTCGCCCGGTCGGTGGTTCATTCCCGCGGCCGCCTGTTGATGAAATCATCACGGACAGGCGGCCGTGACGACCGTGCTTGCGTCTCAGATCAAGTTGACGCGGCGGACGTCCACACCCGCCCAAGACCCGCGCGCAATTGCCTGTACCACCGCGACTCCGGCGCCATGACCAGATAGACAAGCGCCAGGACCAGGAGTTGATACCAAAAACTGGTCAGCCAGACCGGAGTCAGTCCACTCCCGAGCCAGCTTTCGGCCAACTGCTGTAAGTTGAAGAAGGTGAAATAGGCCAGGAAGGCGAGAAGCAAGCGCCCCGAGGTCTTCTGCCTGGGCGAGATCGCCACCAGGGGAACCGAGATCAGGGTCAGCGTTAAAATCGCCAGGGGAGCGGCGATGCGGTGCTCCAGCTCGGCGCGGTCTTCGATGGCGTCCGACCTCAGCAAATCGCCGGACGGGGTCGTGGAACGCTTGGTGAAGGTGTGCCGCTCCCCCTGCCCTTCGAGCCGCAGCAGATATTCCCGAAACTGTCCGATCAGGTAGTTGCCCTCGCCGGCCTTCCCATCGAAGCGGTGACCATCCCTGAGAATCACTAATTGATCCCCGCTCTGCTCCTCCACCCGATGCCGCCCAGTCTCGCTGACCACGATGCGCGTGGTCTCCCCGCTCCGGTCAAGAACGAAGACACGTTCCAATCCCTTACCCTTGGCGATCGACCCGATATAGATCACCAGATCCCCATCTTCCTCGGTGTAGAAACGCCCGGCCTGGAGCCCGGCAATCTGCGTCGCCTGCTCTTTCTGCTGAAGACGAATCTCGGCGATTCCGGCCGCTGCCCAGGGCTGGAGCACCAGCGCGAACCAGCCGGTGACCACGGCAACCGGCAGCGCGAGGAGGAACAAGGGCCGAAACATTCGGCTTGGTCCGATTCCACAGGCGTTCAGGGCCACCAGCTCACTGTCGCGGGCCAAGCGGCCCTGCGCACCGAGGGCAGCCAGAAAGAATGCCGGAGGCAGCAGACTGGGCGTGTCGCGCACGATCTGCAGACCAAGGAATCGCAGCACGAGTTCGGCGTTCAGCGCACCCAGGTTCACTTCCTCCAGGGTGCGCAAAAACAACATGCTGCCGACGATCGCGACCAAAGTCGCAACGATCGCCGTAAAGGTTTTCGCCACCTCGGTCAGCACGTAGCGGTCGACGATCGGTAACATGAGTCGGGAAGGGCAAAAAAAAACCGGCGCCCGGCCGGTTCATCATAGATTCTTGGATGTGTGGTGGCTACGGGTAGATTTGAACTACCGACTCCCGCATTATGAGTGCGGTGCTCTAACCAGCTGAGCTACGTAGCCAAGCAGAACGCATAATTATAAAGAGGTCGCTTGCAGGCGTCAACCAGGCCCGCACTTTCGCAGCAGGAGTCCCGGTCAGACGTTGAAGCGAAAGTGGATCACGTCGCCGTCCTTGACCACATACTCTTTACCCTCAGAACGCAGCTTGCCGGCCTCCTTGGCCCCCTGCTCGCCCTTGCAGGCGACGAAATCCGCGTAGCTGATCACCTCGGCCCGGATAAAGCCACGTTCGAAATCCGAGTGGATGACACCGGCCGCCTGCGGCGCCCGTGCCTTCGCTGGAATGGTCCAGGCGCGCACTTCTTTGGGTCCGGCGGTGAAATAGGTCTCCAGCCCCAGCAACTGATAGCCAACCCGCACCACTCGGTTCAAACCAGGCTCGTCCAAGCCCAGTTCGGCCAGGAATTCGCCGCGCTCATCCTCCGGCAGTTCGACGATCTCCGCCTCAATGGCGGCGCATACCGGCACCACCAGCGCACCCTCGCCGGCCGCGTGCGCGCGGACCCGATCCAGGAACGGATTGGACTGGAAGCCGTCCTCGGCCACGTTGGCGATGTACATGGCGGGCTTGGCGGTGAGCAGGAAGAGGTCGCGCAATTCGGCCTGGTCATCGTTGCTCAAACCCAAGGCCCGCACCGGCTTGGCCTGGTCGAGTTGGGCACGCACCCGCTCCAGCAGATCTTTGCGTACCGCCGCCTTCTTGTCCCCGACTTTGGCGGCACGAGTCGCCCGATCCAGGGCTTTATCGACCGACTCGAGATCGGCCAAGGCCAGTTCGGTGTCGATGATTTCGATGTCACGCAAGGGATCGACGGCACCCGCCACATGAATCACGTCGTCGTTCTCGAAACAGCGTACGACATGGGCAATGGCGTCGGTCTCGCGGATATTGGCGAGGAATTTGTTTCCCAGGCCCTCGCCCTTGGAGGCACCCGCCACCAGCCCGGCAATATCGACGAACTGCATGGTCGTGGGGAGGATGGCCTGCGGTTTGATGATGGCGGCGATCACGTCGAGCCGTGGATCCGGTAGCGGCACGACGCCCACGTTGGGGTCGATGGTGCAGAAAGGATAGTTCTCCGCTGCGATCGCAGCGCGTGTCAAGGCATTGAAAAGTGTGGACTTGCCGACGTTCGGCAGGCCCACGATCCCACATTTGAAGCCCATGATGAGGTACCGGCGGGAAAAACAGCCCATGGTACAGCAGCAGCGCCTACCCGCGGAACAGTGGCGCTGCAAACGCTGTAACCGCCGCACCGCCAGTGCGCCGCGACACCGCCGCCGCGTGCGCCGGAACCAGGATCCCGCGCCGGCTCAGCAGCCCTCCTTCGCTCCCCGGTCGTAGGCATCCTCGAAGCGCACGATGTCGTCCTCACCCAAATAGCTGCCGGACTGGACCTCGATGATCTCCAGTGCGATAGCCCCCGGATTCTCCAGCCGGTGACGGCTCCCCACGGGAATGTACGTGGACTGATTCTCGGTCAGCAGAAAGGTTTTGTCGTCACAGGTGACCCGCGCGGTGCCGGAAACCACCACCCAATGCTCGGCGCGATGATGATGCATCTGCAGCGACAGGGATTCGCCCGGCTTCACGGAGAGCCGCTTGACCTGGTAGCGGGAACCATGGCCGATGGACTCGAAACTGCCCCAGGGGCGATGCACACGCTGGTGATGGCGGAATTCATCGCGATGCTCGCGCTCCAGGAACTGGGTGACCGCCTTGACGTCCTGGGCGCGATCCTTACGGGCGACCAGCACGGCATCCGGCGTCTCGACCACGATCAGGTCGCTCACCCCCACCGCGGCCACCATGCGGTGGCGGGCGATCAACAGATTGTTACACGAATCATGGACGAATGCATCGCCGTCCAGCACGTTGCCGGCGGCATCCTGCTCACGCACTGCCCACAGCGCCGACCAGGCGCCGACGTCCGACCAGCCCACGTCCAACGGGATGACGATGGCCGTTGGGACCTCGGCGGCCTCCCCGGCGATGTGCTCCATCACCGCGTAGTCGATCGAGTCGCTCGGGCAGGCGGCGAAGGCCCCCGCGTCGAGCAGAAAAAATTGGCCGGTTTCATGCCCCTGGGTATAGGCGTCGGTGGCGGCCTGGGCAATATCCGGACGGAAGCGCTGGATCAGCGTCAACCACACTGACGCTTTGAGGATGAAGATGCCGCTGTTCCAGAGGTATTCGCCGGATGCGAGATACCCCTGGGCCGTCTCCACATCGGGTTTTTCGACGAACCCGCGCAGATGGTAGGCGCGCCCTTCCGCCCCCGCGAACGCATAGGGTTCACCCTGACGGATGTAGCCGTAGCCGACCTCGGGCGTGCTGGGGACGATGCCGAAGGTCACGACCGCGCCCTCCAGCGCCAAACTGAAACCATCGGCCACGGCGGCGCGGAAGGCCGACTCATTGCGAATCGTATGATCGGCGGGCATCACCAGCAATACCGGATCGGCCCCGCCGCGGGTCGCCGCCAGCGCTGCCAGGGTCAGCGCCGGCGCGGTATTACGGCCCTTGGGTTCGAGGATGACGGCTGCCGTTTGCCGGCCCATGAGCCGGAACTGCTCGGCTACCAGGAAACGGTGAGCCTCGTTGCACACCACCACGGGATCGACCAGGCCGATGGCGCGCCGCGGATGCTCCTGACCCAGACCGTCGAGCCGCCGCACCGTCTCCTGGAGCATGGTATGTTGGCTGGTCAGGGGGAGAAACTGCTTCGGGTACGCCTCGCGCGAGAGCGGCCACAGACGGGTACCGGAGCCGCCTGACAGGACAACGGGTTGCAGAAGCATGAGGGATAGACCTTTCGGCGATTGCCAACGTGGGCGGATCTTAGGCGATTTGCGTCCAATCATGTACCACTACCCTGCGCCGCGCGTCGTCGGACTGCACTGATCGAACGCGGGACCAGGGGAAATGCGGGCATTCTCTGGTAGGATCGGGTTCCCTTGAGGATAATTGCGGCTTGCACTGCGGAGCACCGTTGCGGCCTCGAGTTCCGCCCCGCAAGTCCCGCCACCTAACCAGGTACTCGCACCGATGGAACCACGCTCAGACGATCAACCACCGTCCATCCCCGGCATCGACAGCGCCGAGTTCCTGGAGCGCATCGGTGAGGATATGGATCTGTTTTGGGAGGTCCTTGGTGAGTTCAGCACGTCCTATCGCGATACCCCGGCGCAGATTGCCGCGGCCCTGGAGCACGACCCGACCGTCGCCAAACAATTGGCGCACACCCTCAAAGGCGTGTTGGGCAACCTGGCGGCCACCGAGCTCTTCGCTGCCTGTAAAGCCCTGGACGATGCCATTCGGGAGGGTCGAACCGAGCACTACCCGGCCCTGCTCGCCACCCTTGCGCAGGGTGTACCGACCCTCTGCGATGCCATCGGCGCGGCCCGCGCCGGCCAGACCCGGAGCGACGCCCCACCGGGTCCACCGATCAGTTCGGCCTGGCTTGCCGAACAATATGCGGCGCTGCTGATCGCGCTTCAGGGACATCGTGCCCGCGACTGCAAGACCCTCACCGAGGCGATGACCGCAACCAGTCTGCCCGCCGCGGAGCAGCCCTTCTTCGACCAACTGCGCACCCTGGTCCGCTCCTATCGCTTCAAAGAAGCTGAGGACCTGCTTGAACGACGCCTCAATGTCAGACCCTAGAGCCAAGGTGTTGGTGGTCGAGGACAGCCAGACCAACGTCGGCATCCTGGTTGGGCTGTTGCAGGATTATGACGTCCTGGTTGCACTGGAAGGCCACAGCGCCCTGGAACTGCTGGAGCTGGAGACGCCGGACGTGATCCTGTTGGACATCGTCATGCCGGGCCTGGATGGGTTCGAGGTCTGCCGCCGGATCAAGGCCAGGGAAGACTGGAACGCGATTCCCATCCTGTTCATCACCGCCCGCACCGATGAGGCCAGCATCATCGAGGCGTTCGAGGCGGGCGGCAGCGACTACGTGACCAAGCCCTTTCGCAGCATGGAACTGCTGGCGCGGGTGCGCATTCAAGTCGAGTACCGCCGCGCCATGGATCAACTGCGCACCATGGCGGTGACCGATGCCCTGACCGGTCTGCTCAACCGCCGCGCTTTTTTTGCCGACGGGGTCCGTCTGTTCAACGAGGCGCGGGCGCGCGCCCTGCCGCTGGCGGCGATGATGGTCGACATCGATCACTTCAAGCATGTGAACGACCGCTACGGTCACGCCTATGGCGACGAGGTCCTGAAGCGCGTCGCGGATGGACTGCGCGACCATCTGTCACCGCGCGATCTCTGCGCCCGCGTCGGCGGGGAGGAGTTCGCGCTGCTGCTCCCCGTGGCGGATACCGCCCTAGCCGTCGGGTTCGCGAATCGTCTGCGCGAACACCTGCAAACCCTCGCCATCGACACCCCATCAGGCTCCTTGTCGGTCACCGTCAGCATCGGCGTTGCCCCCACATCGACGGCCTTGGAAACACTGGATGAGCTGCTCGCCCAGGCTGACGGTCACCTTTACGCGGCCAAGCGCAGCGGACGTAACCGCGTCTGCGCGGCGACGGACAGCGCGACCGTCGTCACGACTCAATAACACCCCAAGCGTTGCGCGCGAGGCCCGCCGTGTCCCAACACATTGTCTTTGAACATCCACTGAACGAGCGCATCCGGACCTTCCTGCGCCTGGAGCACCTGTTCGAGAAGGTGGATTACTTCATGCCGCAATACGACCCCTGGGCGACCCGGGTGGCGGTCGAGGCCTTGCTGGATATCACTGCCGTCACCGCGCGGGCAGATCTGCGCACTGAGATCGGCAAGGAGTTGGAACGGAATATCAATTCACTGAACCGCATCGCCAGCCAACCCGGGGTGGACCCGGCGGCCCTGACGCGCGTCCTGGGCGAACTGGAACGGGCGGCGGGCACGATCCAAACGCTTGGCAGCCCCATTGGCCAGACGGCCCGCGAGGACGAGTTCCTCAAGGGTGTGATCCAGCGCAGCAGTATCCCCGGCGGCGCCTGTAGTTTCGACCTCCCGATCTATCACCACTGGCTGCTTCAGTCACCGGAACGTCGCCAATCCCGTCTCGACCACTGGCTCAAAGACCTGCGGCCGGCGGATGTGGCGATCCGGTTGATCTTGTCCCTCGCGCGCGGCAGCGCGACACCGCGGCAGGTGCTGGCACCGGGCGGTTTTTACCAGGAGTCCCTGGACCCCCAGGCCCCGGCGCAAATGGTACGTGCGGGATTGCCGGCCGGAGGCCCGCTCTATCCTGAAATCAGCGGACACCGCAATCGCTTCAGTATCCGCTTCATGCACCTCGCACCCCGCGGCAGGCCAACCCAAACCGGAGATGCCGTGGAGTTCCGTCTCACCTGCTGTGTCTTTTGAACTACGATGTCTGCCAAGATTCGCTGCCCCACCTGCGGCCGTCCCGTCGCGTGGACCCCGCAATCCCCGTTCCGACCCTTCTGTAGTGAGCGCTGCAAGCTCCTCGATCTGGGCGAATGGCTGACCGATGGCTACCGCATTCCCGCCCCCGCAGACAGCCCGAGCGATGACCCAACGCCGTCGGAGGAGCTGTTGCCGATCCACTGACAGTGGTCAGTGGTCAGTGGTCAGTGGTCAGTGGTCAGTGGTCAGTGGTCAGTG
>CAYYAY010000148.1:0-7815 GCA_964470155.1 uncultured Lamprocystis sp.
TTTGCCCCGTCCGAAACGTTTTCCCCGAACCTGCCGGTTCCAATCAACGCTCGGCCACGAAGAATTCGCCACCAGTGTCAGGACGATCGGTCGGTCAAGCAGTACGCAACCGAGCCGGCTCTTTCCAGGATAAAGGCCGCACAATCGCCATCGCGCTGGGCATTGAGTGCCCGCGCCAGGCGCTTGAACCCGCTGAGATCCTCAGACGTGAAATAGGCGTTCGCCTCCTGATCGAAGCTCGCCATGGTCCCGCCCAGGCTGATCCATTCACTGAGCGCGATCTGCTTGTACTGCGAATCAAAAAGCGTCGCCGCGATCCGCAGACCCGCCGACGCGGCCAGCAGGGACAGGCTCCTGGGTGTATGCAGGAACAAATGCCGCGGCGCATCGAGATTGGCCCAGGACACCCCGTATTTGCGCCAGGCATAGCTGCCCGCGAGCGGGATTCTGATCAACAGCTTGCCGCCGGGCGCCAGCCGCTGCACCAGCGTCGCGAGCACCTCCCGCGGATGGTCCATGTGCTCGAATGAATGATGCAGCATGATCAGATCGAAGACACCATCCAACGCCTCGATCTGCTGCTTATTCACCACCAGCCCGCCGGGGTACTCCAGCCGCTCCGGGAGATAGGGATCGATCCCCGCGAGCGCGCTGAAACCGTCCTTCTGCAGCCGCAGCAGCAGATGCCCGGACCCGCAGCCGACATCCAGAATCCGCGCATCAAGCCCCATGGACAACCGCTGCATCCAGTCACCATAGGGCGGCAAGGGAATAAAGGGCTTCAGCAGCCGACCGGCGACCCCGCCCTGACCGAGCAGCATCCGCGTGCGCAGTGATTTCAGCCAACGGCGCCAGGGTGCGATCGACTTGCTCTTGGCCCGGCCGAAGGAACAATAATCGGACGGGTAAAATGCGCCCAAATCCGCCGGGATATCCAGCAACTGAAGACACCCGCAGGCCGCGCACTCCAGATAGAAAAAGACACCATCCGCACCATACATGGTCTCGCGTGCCTGGTGGATACGGTGACCTTGCGTGTGACCGCAAATGCGGCACGCGGCGGTCTGTTCTTGGTTCACTTCACGTACCCCCTAAAGCCGCTCCACCACAGCCGTGATCAACCGGGTCTTGAGCGCATCGGGCAGGGGGATCAGCAGAATCTTATCATTTGGAATCAACGCCGCGGCAATGGCAACCTCCGCATCCACCCCCATCTCGCGCAGATAGCGGTAGGAATCGGCCACATAGTACTGGCCCCCGGCATGACTGCTGTAGCGGCCCGGAACCTTGCTCTGATGGGTACCGAGTTTCGCCGTCGGCGTCGCATAGCGCTCGGACCCGCCCGCCAGGACATCGATACACGCGGACACGCAAACCCCGTCGACCGCCGTGCGCAACCCATTGGCGCGCAGGTAACGCCCCAGCTTGCGCGCCTCGGCCACCGCACCGCCGGGGCTGGCGATGACGAGCCCGACCGCCCGATTGCGCCGCAGTTCGCGGATCACCCGCTGCGCGAATCCCTCGTCGATATCGCCATTCACCCGCAGCCAGACCGCGCGCGGCGCACCGCTCTGCTCGAACCGCACCAGTGCCGAGGAGACTTGGGTGAGCGCGGCAAGATTGCCGCACGCCTGTTGGGCCCGCGCACCCAAAGCGGGGCCGTTGGACTGATAGTCCCTGACCAGTTGATTGGCGCGCTGTATCACCCCGCTCACACTGTAGCCATAGCGCTGGACGGCAGCGATCACGGCGGCGTCGGTCACCGTGTTGTCCCCGGCCTGCCCGACCCGCAACAGATGACAGGCCGCGATTTCGGACAAGAGCTGATCGCGGCTGAGCCCGGCCGGCAATGGCTCGGGGCCGGTGACGACCAGCGCACGGCCGCCCGCGCAGCCCGCGAGCACCACGGTCGCCAGGATGCACAGCACGATCGGCGAAATCAGACCAGTCAAATACCGCACCCGCCCTCCTTCAGTGATACCCGTCGTTGTTGGTTTTTCGTTTCTCGTTTTTCGTAACCCAAGGTTTGATAGTCCTCAACTAAAAACGAGAAACCGAAAACTCAAAACCATTCGGCATAATCCCGCGTTTCCACCCCATGCTCCGACAGGTGGGACTTGACCGCCCGGATCGGGACTTCCCGCCGATGGAAAATCCCGGCCGCCAGCGCGGCCTCCACCCCGACGGCCGCGAACACCTCGGAGAAATGCTCCACCCGTCCGGCCCCGCTGGACGCGATCACCGGAATGCCGACCGCATCGCGAACCGCACGGATCAGATCCAGGTCGAAACCCGCCCCGGTCCCGTCCCGATCGATGCTGTTCAGCAGGATTTCACCCGCACCCAGCTCCTCGCAAGCGCGGGCGAGTTCGACCACATCCAGATCGCGCCCCTCGCGCCCGCCCTTGACGGTGCACTGGAACCAACAGAACCGCTCACCCTGGGGGCCGAGAGTCGCGGTCTCAACCGCGTGATGCCGCGTCGCCGTCGGGTCGTCCACATAAACCCGGCGCGGGTCGATCGAAATCACCACCGCCTGGTTGCCGTAGACCCGGGCGATCTGCTCGATTGAACTGCTGCCGTCCTTGCCGCCGCGCGCCAGATACTCCAACACGGTTTCGACCGCATCCGAGCCGATCGAGACCTTGTCCGCGCCCGAACGGAAATACTCATGCGCGACATCCAGCGCCGAATAGTGCCGACCCTGACCATCGGTGAAGGCGCGGATACCGCCGCCGATGGTCAGCGGCACGAAGACCCGCTCCGAGGTCCGCCGCAACACCTCCAGCATCGGCTGATCGGCCAACGGAAAATCGCGGAACGCGGTGATATTCAGGAAGGTGATCTCGTCCGCCCCCTCCTCGTAGTAGCGCCGCGCCAGGTCGACCGGTTTGCCCAGATTGCGCACATCCCCGCCCTCCCCTTTCTCGCGCACGTCATACTGATCGCCCTTGGTCACCACCAGATCGCCCTGATCATTGGTGCGCACATCCAGACAGGCAATGATGCGCTTGGCAAAGCGGGTCGGCCGCGCCGCGGCAGTCACCGCCGCCGGGGACAGCGCACCGTTCTCTTCGCCGGCCAGGAACTGCCGCAGCACCTTCAACCCTGCCGCCCCGCTCTTCTCCGGATGAAACTGCACCGCCGTCACCCGACCGCGCTGCACGGCGCTCAGGAAGGGACGGCCGTAGTCGGTCGTCGCGAGCCGCCAGTCCGCATTCTCCGGACCAGGCGCGGCGCGGTAGGAATGCACGAAGTAAAACTTCTCCCCCTGATAATCGGCGAACAGCGGCGAGGGCTGCTCCACCCGCACCCCGTTCCAGCCCATGTGCGGGACCGACAGCGACGGCTCATCAAAGCGCCGGATCAGCCCCGGAATCAGACCAAGCCCGGCCACTCCCGGCGACTCCTCGCTCCCCTCGAACAGCGTCTGGAGACCGATGCAGATCCCGAGGTACGGCCGTCCAGCCGCCAGATACTCCTTCAGCGGCTCCACATATCCGAGTCCGTGCAGGCGTTCCATCGCCGCCCCGAAGGCGCCGACGCCGGGGAAAATCAGGCGCTCGGCCTTGAGGATATCCGTCGGGCGTTCGATCTCGGTGAGTTCGAACCCGAGGGCGTGAATGGCGTTGCGCAGGCTGCGGACATTGCCGGCGCCGTAGTCCAGAAGCGAGATCATGCTGGAGTCCGGTTGCTGAATGTGGTTGATGCGACACCGCGCGCGGGCGCCGGGTGGGCGCCCGGCGCGGCACGATGCGCTAGTGTAACCTGGGGGCGGGGGGGAAGCCCCTTGTTCGGCTTGAAGGTGGCTGAAACCGACGATGCCGGGGTGGCGGGAGGTCGGAATCGGCGAGCAGGGGCTCGTGGGAGTCGACGCGGGGCCTACCAGTGATGGACCCTGTTATCGGGTGATCCGGGTGCTGCACGCTGCCGCCTACTGCTTTTATTTACAATTAGTTATATTGGTTCAACCGGCAGCATTTGCAAAATGTCGATAGGTTGGCGAAACTGTGGATCAGCAGGTTTACGGTTGACCTGAGACCTGATGGACAAAGCCAGTCACGTTCTCGGCGATCAACCGCGACAAGAACTCCGGACGTAGAGTATCCAGGGCAAGCCGGTGAATGCACATTCGGCTGATCACACCGTTTCGGGTAGGTCGACCAAGCACGGCCAGGTAGAGCTAATAGGGGACAGAGCTAATAGGGGACAGACCACGGTTTATTCCGGGGACTAATACGGAGGAAGGGGTCATACGGAGGAAGTGGTCCGGTCTTGCATTTTGCGCGCGGTGCGCCGCAGGCATTATGAAAACGTCAAGACCAGACTCCATCCCTTCTGCGATATCTAAGCTTCTTGAGAGGCGTTGTGAAACCAAGAGGACCGTAATAGGGGACAGACCACGATTATACCCCGGGACCGTAATAGGGGACAGACCACGATTATACCCCGGGACCGTAATAGGGGACGGACCGTAATAGGGGGACCGTAATAGGGGACAGACCACGATTATACCCCGAACCCCAGCCCAAACAGGGACCGTAATAGGGGACAGACCACGATTATACCCCGAACCCCAGCCCAAACAGTAAAGAAGTTGAATAATGGCCTAACCCTCTCTTCAAAAGCGAGCGCGCGTAAAGGGGCTTGTGCTGGTTTGCGGGTTCATCGCTGGCGCGCGCCGCCTTAATCTGAACGTTTGGCATTGGTAATGCCAGAGATACGATTCCGTAATCACAAGCAAATGGTGAATAAGATGCAGCGGCAGTTCACGCTTGAGTATTGGATTGATGACGACTGGTATGTCGGCAAGTTACAGGAAGTTCCTGGCGTTTTCAGTCAGGGCGAGACACTTGAGGAACTAGAAGATAATATTAGGGATGCTTATGCTCTTGTGATGGAAGAGCAACTGTCGCATTCTCGTCCGGAATCCAAGACAAAGGAAATACTGGTGAACGCCGCGTGAAACGAGGGAACTTCATTCGCGAACTTGTCAACGCTGGCTGCTACCTGAGTCGCCATGGAAAGCGCCATGATTTATACGTTAATCCTAACAATGGCAAACAGGCTCCTGTGCCTCGGCACTCGGAACTGAAGGACAGTTTGTGTCTTCTCATCAAGAAACAGTTGGGAATCTAGAGCAGCAAGATTGGCGCAGCAGGCAGAATCAAGTTTCGGTAGCGGTGCGCGCTATGTACGGGTGTAAGTGCGAATATTGCCGGGGTACGGTGCAGGCAAGAGTCGTGAAAAAATAAGCATTTAAGCACAAGACGCAGTTTGTCATATTGGAAGATGTGACAATAGATATCTGCGATACTTGCGGAAATCGCTACTACTCGGCAGATCTTGTTCGTTCCGTTCATGATATCGCCACGGGAGCACGACCAGCCGAAAAAACGGAAGTGGTCCTCGTCGGCCATGCAGCCTTAACAACCTTGGGTAACGCAACCAGGTTAGTAAAAAAAGGCCAGGCTCAATTACTTCTCAAGGTCTCAAGGTCTCGCCTAAGTAGTACGTTCCCCTCTTTCCCGGCGGTGTAGCAAGATGAAAGTCAAAGATCTCATCGCCCGGATCGAGTCTGACGACTGGATACAGGTTTGCCAGAAAGTTAGCCATCGTCAGTTCCATCATCCAACGAAACCGGGAACGGTCACGGTTTCCGGAAAGTCAAGTGTTGATGTCCCACCCGGTACACTGAGCAACGTATTGAAGCAGGCCGGGATCAAGTGAGGCACTTACATGCGTTATATGGTTGTCATTGAAAGGGGTGCCGGCAGTTTCGGGGCATACGTACCTGATCTGCCTGGCTGCATCGCCGCGGCAGAAAAAGCGGAGGAGGTTCTTCAACTGATTCACGAAGCCATTGATCTTGAACAGGGCGATCGGACCGTGGACCGTCTCCGCCACCACCCCGGAGGTGAAGACCCCGGTGCGCTCGGCCGTGGCGCCGGGAGGCAGCGCCTCAGCGCGCGCCTCAGCGGTCAGGTTGAGGATGCGCATGGTGGTGTCATCGTTGTAGAGCACCGTGCCGTCGGCCGCTTGGCGGGCCAGTTCCTCAACGGCGGGCACCAGGCGGGGCGCCGCGGCCGCGACCACGTCCCATTGGGTGGTGGCCGGCAAGGGGATGGCCAGGGCCTGCTCCAGGCGCTGGATGCGATGAAACGGTAGGCCGCAGCCGTACTTGAGCTGGGCGATCATGGCGGCGGCGGTCGCGTCGTATTTCTGCGCGCTGACCCCGGCCGGCGGTTGCGCGGTGAACACGGTGCCGCACAAGCCACAGCGTAGCCGCTCCAGGGCATCGGCCTGCGCCTGCAGGGGTGCGACCCCCGTGACGCGCACCAACAGCGCGGGCTCTTGGCGTTGGACATAAACCCGGCCGTCGCAACCGGATTCGGGACAGCGGTCACCGTGCTTCAGAGTGGCGTGAGTGACCGCGATGCGCGGCGCGCGCGGATACTTCGCGGCCCCGTTGCGGCCATGACCGCGACGCCGTGGCTTGCCCTGGGAGTCCCCCGCGGGCGCGCCATCCGGGGGGGTGGGGTCCGGTGGCGGGGGGTCAGTCGGGTCGGTGTCCTTTTCTTTTTCCTTCTCCTTGTCCTTGCCGAGCACCGTGTCGGTGGTCTCGGTGCGCGGTCCAAAGATCAGGCGGCGCACCCGTTCCAGGGTGGTGGTCGTGGTTTCCAGTTCCGCGGTCAGGCGCGCCAGGGTGTCCACCGCCGCCTTGAGGGTGGCATGGTCGTCGGCCGGCAAGGCGGCGGTGCGGGTCTGCTCGACAATGGCGTCGAGCCGCGCCATCGGGACCGACACCCGCGGGGTGCGGTGCGGTTTGCGGCGGCTCATGCCCACCCATTGCGGCGGAGGATCGTGTGCATGGGCGGCGTTATACCGTGTCCGGCACCGTCTTGTCACGCCCCCGCGGGGGGCAGCGCCCGCCACACCGGTGCGCCCGCGGCGGCCCGCCAATCGCCACCGGCCAGCAACACCGCCAGCTCCTGGGGCGCCAGCCCCTGCCCCGGCGACCCGCTCGGCCAATGTGCAAAGCGGCCCTGGGAGAGACGCTTCTGACACAGCCAGTAGCCCTGACCGTCGTAGACCAACACTTTGACCGCCGTTCCGCGGCGGTTGCGGAAAATGAACAGGGCACCGCTCATGGGGTCGTCCGCCAACACCTGGCGCACCCGCCGGGCCAGCCCATCAATGCCGCAGCGAAAGTCGGCCGGGGCGGTCGCCACCAAGACCCGCAACTGCGGGCTCAGGGCGATCATGGGGCTGCCTCCCACAGCCGGCACGCCACCGCCGCGACCGCGTGGGCGTCGCTCGCCGTCCACTCGATGCGCAGCGACCGGCCGCGGGCGTCGGACACGACCAGCACGCAGCCCGGTCCTGACGCCGGGGGTGCACCCAGGACCAGTTCCATAAAGCCCGGGGGTGCCGCCATGGGCACCGGCGGCGTCAGCGCGGTCAGCCGCCGCTTCAAACCGGCGTAGTCCAACCGCAGCGTCGCGGCGACCTTGGACACCCCATGGCGGGCGGCCAGCGCCACCGCCTGCGACCACAGGTCCTCGGGAATGCGGGCGCCGACGGGGGTGGCGGCGCGCCAGTGCGCAAAGGCGGCGGCCGTCTGCGCCAGATCGGCCGCGGCGGCGGGTGGGGACAGTGACATGATGTGGAGCCTCCAGATGACGACATACGGGGCTCCCAGGCTACTGGGCTAGGGACGGGATTTCATGGAGGCTTGCCGGAAAGACACGAATCGCGCAAGTATACGGAACGGTTTTGAGTTTTCGGTTTTTCGTTTTTAGTTAAGGACTATCA
>CAYYAY010000149.1:0-7652 GCA_964470155.1 uncultured Lamprocystis sp.
TTCGTAACCCGATGTTCGATAATCCTTAACGAAAAACCGAAAACTCAAAACCGTTTTGTATACCAACGTGTAGGGGCGACTTTAGTCGCCCCGACAGTCCCCTGCGGATCATGCTGCACTCGCACAACAGACCGGAGGGCGAGGTTTCAGCCGAACTCGGCGGCGCCGCCCGCTAAAGCGTCGACCTCCGGTCGCGTCGGCCCGGTCACCGGAGGTTGAGCCCGCGTGGTGCGAAGTTCTTCGGAAATCGCCTAAGGCGGCAGGAGCAGGGCGTCCTGGTGCCCGACCGTGATCTGCGAGTCGCCGGTGCTGATCCACCCCAGACGGGTGTCGCGCCAATCGGCGATGACCGCGGCCCGTTCGGCCGCCTGGGCCGGGCCAAGCGCAGCCGCGGACTGTTCGGTGGCAGCGGCGGCCCAGCCAGCCACCAGGGCTTCCTGGAGCGCGGTCTGCTCGCGGGCCAGCAGCCAGTCGCTGTCAGCCATTTCCACCGTGAATCCCAGGGTGCGCGCCAGGTACGCGAGCCGGGCCGACGCGCTGGGTCCCAGCGCGGGCCCCAGGCCCTTGTCGCGGCGCTGGTGCGCGTTCACCAAGCCGATGACCGGGCCGTCGAGTCGGTGACGGGGCTCCAGCCCAGCCCGGCCGTCGTAGGTCAGAATCATCAGCAGCGGCGCGCCGGCCGCCGCGGCGGTACTCAGCAGGTCGAGCAGCCAGGGTTCGGAGACCAGGTCGAGCAAGGCCGCGGCAGTCACCAGGGTCCCGGTCGTGAGGTTCAGGTCGGCGACGCCCTGGATCAGATCGTATGCGCGCGGCATGATGTCCCAGCGGGAATTCTCCCCGTCGATGCGCAGCCCGGCCGCTTCCGCAGTCGCCTCCAGGCCGCGTTCGTGCGCCCAGGCGGCGGTCCGGTGCGGCAGCGCGGCGAGCAACGCGGGGTCCCGGTCCAGACAGGTCCAGATCTCACGGCCGCGCAGGCGCGGGGCCAGCCAGCGCAGGTTCGAACCGGTGCCGCAGCCCAGGTCCAGGATGTTCAGGGAAGCGTCCGGTGCGGGCCGCGGGCGGGTTGCCAGCCACTGGGCGAGCTGCTCCGCCAAGTGAACGCAACGCGCTTGGGCATCGGCCGACTCACGCAGAGCAAGCCAGGTCGGGCTGAAGTCAGACATCACAGAGGTCCTCGATGGAGCGGGCGAAGCCCGCCGCCGCCGTCTGCCAGGTCGGCAAGCCCAGGCCAGCCGCGCGGGAGCCGGCGGCCAGACGTTGACGCAACTCCGGTTCGTCCAGCAGGCGGACGAGTGCGGCCGACAGCGCGGCCGGGTCGTTCGGTGCGACCAGCAGTCCGGCCGTGGGCGGGACAGTCGCGGGCACGGCGCCGGCACGGGTGGCGAGGATCGGCAGGCCGTGCGCCAGCGCCTCGGCGCAGGCCATGCCATAGCCCTCGAAGCGGGTGGCCAGCACGAACAGGTCGGCGTCATCATAGCAACGGGCCAGTGCCGCCTCGTCCAGGACGCCGGCAAAGGTGACGCGCCCGGCCAGGTCCAGGGCGCCGCACACTGCGGTCAACCGGGCGGCATAGACGGGATCGCGTGCGGGGCTGCCGACACAGGTCAGCCGCCAGTCGCGCCCGCGCAGCGGCGCGAGCGCCTGGAGCAACAGGTCGTGCCCCTTGCGCTCGGTGAGGGCGGCGACACACAGCAGGTGCAGGGGCCCGCCCGTCGAGCCCCGCGCGGCCGGGGCCGGGTCCGTGCCCGGCTCCACCACGCGGATGCGCGTGCGCGGCACCTGATAGTCCCCGAGCAGGTCGGCGGTCGCGGCGCTGGTGACGATCACTCCGCGCGCGGCGGCGAGCGCGCGGGTCTCCGATTGGCGCAAGACTGCGACCCGCTCCGGCGCGAGCCCGCTCTCGGCGGCCAGGGGGTGATGGATCAGGGCGAGCAGCCGCAGGCGCCCGCCGTGGGCCGCGGCCGCGGCGGGCAGGGCGCCGAAGGCGAGGCCGTCGACCACCACCGCTGCCCCGTCGGGGAGTGCCGCCAGGGTGCGCGCCGCGGCAGTCAGCGCGTCCGTGCTCGGGTCGGGGAAGCTCGCATCCAGGCGGCCGACCTCCACCTGCCATCCCAGGTCGCGCAGACCGGCGATGACCCGGCGGTCATACCGGTAGCCGCCGGTGGGCGTGTCCAGGGCACCGGGGATCAGGAACCACAATGGCTGTGTGCTCACATTCGATGGCTAGAGTTCCGCCTCGTAGGCAGCCCAGGCGAGGTGCGACTCGTGCAGTACCACGCGCAGGGCGGTGATGCCGCGCGCCGCTTCGCCCAGTTCGCCGGCGGCGAGGCGGGCGGCCATGCCGTCGAACACCTGCCGGGCCAGGAATTCGGTGGTGGTGTTCTGCGCGCGCAGGGCCGGATGTTCATCAAGGTTTCGATAATCGAAATCGGCCAGCACGCCGCGTAACGCCTGCCCGGCGAGTCCGATGTCGACCACCAGATTGTCCGCGTCCAGCGCGGGCCGGCGAAACTCCAGATCGACCACATAGGTGGCCCCATGCAGCCGCTGGGCGGGCCCGAACACCTCGCCGCGGAAGCTGTGGGCGATCATCATGTGGTCGCGGACGCAGAGGCTGTACATCAGTCGTCTCCTCAGGGGTACCGGATGCGGTGCATCAGGGTATCGCCCGGCCCCAGGGCCAGGTGCGCCTGGACCGCGGGCAGGTCGGTGAAGGGATCTTCGCCGGTGATCAGCCGCTCGATGACCGGGTCCTCCAGCAGCGACAGCGCGAGTGCCAGACGGCGGCGGTGGTCCCAGCGCGCCCGTTGGGCCGTCGCGATGCTCCCCACCTGCGACGAGCGCAGGTTCAGCCGCCGCTGGTGGAATCCCTGGCCCAGGGGCAGGGTGACGGCGCGGGTGCCGAACCAACTCAGTTCCAGGACCGTGGATTCGAAGCCCGCGATGCGCAGGGCCTCGACCAGTCCGGCCGGTGACCCGCTGGCGTGGATCACGAGATCCGCGTCCGCGCCGTGCACCCCCGGTGCCGCGAACGCCAGGCCCAAGGCGGCGGCGATTTCCGCCCGGTTCGGGTTGGTGTCGATCAGCGTCACCGCGCAGCCGGGCAGGCGCCCGGCAAGCCAGGCGCACAGGCAACCCAGGGTGCCGCCGCCGATGACCGCGATCCGATCCCCGATGCGGGGCGCGGCGTCCCAGAGTCCATTGACCGCGGTCTCCAGCAGGGCGGCGAGCACCGCGCGTCCCGGCGGCACCGCGGCGGGCAGCGGGTGAACCGCGGTCGCCGGGACCCGATAGCGGGTCTGATGCGGATAGAGACAGAACACCGTCCGGCCCAGCAGGAGCGCCGGCCCCTCCTCGACCCGCCCCACGCTGCAATACCCGTACTTGACCGGCCAGGGGAAGTCGCCGGCCTGGAAGGGCGCGCGCATGGTCGCGTACTCGCTCGCCGGCACCTCGCCGCGCCAGACCAGCGACTCGGTGCCGCGGCTGATGCCGCTGAAGAGCGCACGAACCAGGCAGTCGCCTGCTTGGGGATCGCTCAGCGGTTCGGGGCGCAGTTCACCCTGGCCGGGGCCGGTAGTCCAGAAGGCAAGGGCTGACTTGCTCACGCGCGCGACGCGCCGCTAGACCAGCAGCGCATCCATTTCCGGCGGGATCTGGGGTCGGCCGCGCGCGTTGAGCGCGGTGCCGATAACCCGTGCCGACATCACCGGCTTTTCGTCCGGGAGGCGGAAGATGTCCTGCAGGAAGGCGAAACGCAGCTTCGACTCACGGACCAGGTTGACGCCCACCAGGAAGCGGTCTCCGCTGGTCAGCGGGGATTTGTAGTCGAGCTCAGCCCGCACCACGACCAGGTTGATCCCGTTCCTGGAGTACTCGGCGAAGTCGATGCCGATCTCCTTGAGATACAAATGACGGACATGCTCCAGATAGTTCTGGTAGACCCCATTGTTGACGATCCCTTGCATGTCGCATTCGTAGTCGCGAACATCCAGTTCGCAGGTGTAGGCATAGGTTTCCACGGCGGCTGACTCCAGTTGCGAGGATGCCCTAGTTTACCGCGAAAGTCGGCGTGCACCGCCGCCGCACAATAACCGCCCCGCCGCTCAGCGTTTGCCGCCGGGCTTGGTGCCGAAGAGTGAACCCATGAGGCCGCGCATCAACTGACGGCCGATCTGGGTCCCCAGTGAGCGGGCGGCGCTGCTGGCAAAGGCTTCGAGCGGGCTCTGTCGGCCGCTCGAACCACTGCTCTTGGACTTGGTGCCGCTCCCGCCGCCGAACAGGTCGCCCCAGCCGCCGGCCGCGGGGGTCGCGGCGGCCGTGGCCGCCTCGTCGGCGCGCTGCTCCAGCAGTTCGTAGGCCGAGACGCGGTCGATGGTCAGGTCATAGACCCCCTTGACCAGTGACTGGTCCATGACCGCCTGACGTTCACTGGCGTCCACCGGACCGAGCCGGCTCCCCGGCGGGGCGACCGTAACCCGCTGCACGATCCCCGGAATGCCTTGTTCGTCCAGGGTGGAGACCAAGGCCTCGCCGACGCCGAGCGCGGTGATCACGGTCGCGGTGTCCAGGTCCGGATTTTGGCGGAAGGTTTCCGCCGCCACCCGCACCGCCTTCTGATCGCGCGGGGTGAAGGCGCGCAGCGCATGTTGGACCCGGTTGCCGAGTTGGCCCAGGACGCTGTCCGGGACATCGAGCGGGCTCTGGGTGACGAAATAGACGCCCACGCCCTTGGAGCGGATCAGCCGCACCACCTGTTCGATCTTGTTGAGCAGGACCTTGGGCGCATCGTTGAACAGCAGGTGTGCCTCGTCGAAGAAAAAGACCATCTTCGGCTTCTCGGCGTCGCCGACCTCCGGCAGCGTCTCGAACAGCTCGGCGAGCAGCCACAGCAGGAAGGTCGAGTAGAGCGCCGGGGTGTGGATGAGCGTTTCGGCGGCCAGGATGTTGACATAGCCGTGCCCGCGCTCATCGGTCTGCATCATATCCGACAAGGTCAGCGAGGGCTCGCCGAAGAGCACCTGCGCCCCCTGCTGCTCCAGGGCCAGCAGGCGCCGCAGGATGGCACCGACGCTGGCCTTGGAGACATTGCCGTAGCGGGTCTGGAGTGTCTCGGCCTGCTCGGCGACATGCGTGAGCAGGGCGCGCAGGTCCTTGAGATCCAGCAGCAGCCAGCCGTTCTCGTCCGCCACCTGAAAGACGATGTTGAGCACGCCCTCCTGGACATCGTTCAGCTCCAGCAGCCGGCCCAATAACATGGGACCCAACTCGCTGATGGTGGTGCGCACCGGGTGTCCGAGTTTGCCCTGGATGTCCCAGAACATCACCGGGTTGGCGGCATAATCGAAGCCTTCCGTTTGTTCCAGGTCCAGTTCCGCGACCCGCTCGGCCACCTTCTGGTTGCCGCCGCCGGGCTGGCTGATGCCGGCCAGGTCGCCCTTCACATCGGCCATGAAGACCGGCACCCCGGCGCGGCTGAACTGCTCGGCCAGGCGTTGCAGGGTCACGGTCTTGCCGGTGCCGGTCGCCCCGGCCACCAGGCCGTGGCGGTTGGCCATGCGCAAGGAAATGGCGACCGGCACTTGGCCTGTGCCGACGAGGATGGATGAGGTCATGGGGCGCTCCGGAAGGGCTGGCGTCAGTGGGCGCCAGTGTATACCGGGCCGGCCGCCAAATTGAACCGGAACGCCCTGCCGGTCCAGCGCATCGATCCGGTCGAAGATCCCGCCGCCCGCAACGGTGAGGCCGACGCGTCGGGGTCTGTTGCAGGCGGTTCACTGCCGGCGGTCGTGGTGGCAACGTCATTACGCGACTGCTAGTATCAAGGCAAATTGGAGCCCACGCCATGCCAACTGTCCAAGAACCACCCAGTAAGCGCCAGACCCTCAACCTACGCATCAGGACCGAGGAGCGGGACCTGATCGACCGCGCCGCCCGTGCCAGCGGTAAGAATCGCACCGAGTTCATCTTGGATGCGACCCGCCGGGCGGCCGAGGAAACATTGCTCGACCACGCCCTGTTACGCGTCGGCAGCGACGCCTTTGCCGCGTTCCAGGCGCGACTCGATGCGCCGCCGGAGCCCAACGAACGGCTGCGCAAGACCATGCAGACCCCGCCCCCGTGGGCGAAATGACGATCGGTGCACCGGAGCCGCTGACGGAAGGACACGACTGCACCGACTTCTCTTGCGGTAGCGCGATGCTCGACACCTGGCTACGACAGCGTGAGCTACGCAACCAGACGAGCGGCGCCTCGCGGACTTTCGTCGTCTGCGCCGCCGGGCGCGTGGTTGCTTATTACGCCTTGGCATCAAGTGCCGTGGCTGGCGCATTGGCGACCGGCCGTCTGCGGCGGAACATGCCCGATCCCATCCCGGTGATCGTGCTCGCCCGCCTGGCCGTCGACCGTTCACATCAGGGATCGGGTCTGGGGCGAGCCCTCATGCAGGACGCCGGCCGGCGGGTCGTGAACGCCGCGGACGCCATCGGCATTCGCGGCTTGATCGTGCATGCCCTCGACGCATCCGCGAAGGCGTTCTATGAGCGCCTTGGCTTCGATCCCTCGCCGCTGGAGCCGATGACCCTGATGATTACGCTGGCTGATCTGCGGGCCAGCTTATAGGTTCGCGGTGCTAGCCAGGCTGCGAGCGTCCGCTGCCAAAGCCTGTGTACCACATCGTTAAGCTCGGCATGTCGTGTGCGCTGTCGTGCCCCGGAACGATCAGTCATTCGAGCGTCCAGTCTTCGAGCGCCAACTCGGCGATACGGCCGAAGTCGCGTCGGTTGCGGGTGACGAGGACGGCGTCATGATTCAGCGCGATGGCAGCGATCTTCAGATCCTGTGCGCCGATCCTTTGCCGCCGGGCGACAAGGTCTGCATACCGCCGCTCGGCCTGCGCATCGAACGGCAGGACTTGAAAGGCTCGAAAGAACGTCAAGGTCTTGTCCAACCAAGCATAGGCCCGAACGCGACCGTCGCCGGTGGTGGCGCGACGGACCTGGGCTAATCGTCCCTGCAGCATCTCCTCAACGCTGACCACGGTGATGGCAATCTGCATCGCTGGTGCCGCCTGGACGCGGGGCAAGAGGGCGAGAGAACCCCGCTGGAACAGGCTGAGGTGGTCAGTATCGAGAACCCGAAGCGCCATGGTCAGCCTACTCGGGCGGACGGTTGCGTTCCTGACGGTAGGTGGCGATCTCCGCCTGCCAATCGTCGAAGGTCGGGTCGTCGGCAAAGCTGCCGAAGTGCTCAAGCAGTGAGCGGCTGTCGCCGAGGTCTAAGCGGACCAGTTCCACCCGGTCGAAATAGGCCCGCAGCCGCCGCTCGACCCCGCGCAACGCGGCCTCGCGGGTCGCCTCCTTGGCGCGGATCTCCGGCAGGTTGCTCACCTGTGCCAGGTAGCCGCGGCCCCGTTTGCTGAGGATGATATCGACCTTCATGGGGTTAGCCCTGCCGGATGGGCGTCTGTGAGACGTTGCCCTGACCCTAACACCCGCGCCAACACTGAGCAAGACCGAAGGCAATCTCGCGCGTGAAATCCGCTATAAGCAACTCTTCTCCCACGCCGAGATGGTCCGCGATTTGCTCACCGGCTTCGTGCGGGAGGACTTGGTAGAGTTCCTGGACCTGGCTTCGCTGGAGACGGTCAAGGG
>CAYYAY010000150.1:0-7289 GCA_964470155.1 uncultured Lamprocystis sp.
ATCAAACATCGGGTTACGAAAAACAAGAAACGAAAAACCAACAACGACGGGTATCTATAGCGTTCGCACCTGATATCCAGACAGATCTTCGTGTAGGGGCGGGTTTGAAACCCTCCCCCTAGGTCCGGTTATCACGTCCGAACGCAATAGTATCGGCCTCATTCCTCCAAGTAGTGTCCGACACCGACCAGTGAGCCGCCCACCCGGCGGACATAGGAGCGCTTGTGTTCGACCGCGTTGGTGACCGGGTTCAGCCAGACATAATCCACGGTGGCAGCGGGCGCGTCCTTGGTCTTCTCGATCATCTCGGCGATGACTGCATTGCCCGCGGCATCGTGCAGACCAAGGGCATCGGTGCCCACCAGTGCCGGTTTCATGCCCATCGCCTCGAATTTGCCGCTGTCGAGTCCGACGGCAAACACATACAGATCGTCGCGCACGAAGCCGCCGCGGCGCGTGTTGAACGCCGCCGCGGCTTGCTCCATGCCCTGTTCGCGGACCAAGGTCACTGCTTCCTCGAGCATGCCTTGCGCGGCCGCGGCCGTGGCCCGGGGCGCCGAGTAGCCGACCCCGACGATATAGTCGCCGACCCGGTGCACATAGCTCACCTTGGGCTCGACTTTGTTGGTAACGCGATTGAGCCACATGTAGCGCACGGTCGCCTCCGGCGCCGTCTGCACCCCCTCGATCATTTCGCGAAACAACGGATTGCCGGCGGCGTCCGTGGTATCGATGACATTGAGCCCGACCAGCGCCGCGGGCGCCGCGCCGCTGGCGTGGTAGTTGCCCTTGGTGTCGATCACGAAGACATAGAGGTCCTTGTGGACGAATTCGCCTTCCTGATGATTGAACGCGGCGAAGGCGCGCTCGGGTCCATTCGTCTCCAGGTACGCGACCGCTTGTTCGAACATCGCGTGCGCCTCACGCGGGGTGGCGCGGCTGCGTTCCGCGGCCAGGGCGCCGTGCGCGAGGCAGGCGGTGCACCAGGCCAGCAACAACAGTCGGGGACGGGTGAGGTGGTACCTGCTCATCAGGGTTTGCTCCATCAGCGTGGTTGAGGAAGGTCTTCCGCAACGCAAGTAGCGCGCCAGTGAATGGGGGCCGATTCACGGGGGTGGTCAGCGCTCCACCTGTCCCGGAAGGGAACGACTGTTCCGTATCGGCACACTCGCACGCCCTCGCGTCATGACGCCCCCCGCGGTCCCGCGCCCGTCGAGCGGTCATTCCCCGACACTTCCATGCATCCCGCTCCCGGTGCCGCCGCCCGGCACGGAATCTGCGTACCTCGTTCGGGCCGGGCATCGCATGCGCCACTGACATCGCAACCGCGCGGTACCGGCCATGAATTCCAATCCCCGGAGGCGAGGAGCAAGTAATGAGATTCCCCGAAATCCTGCCGTTCAAGCCGCGCGCGGTCGTCATTGCGCTGACGGCCGTCCTGTCGCTGCCCGCGGCCGCCGTCACCAATGTGGGCTGGGACGACATCGCCAACGATGATCAGACCACCGCTGACGTGTTGTCCTACGGCCTGGGTCTGAAGGCGCAGCGCCACAGTCCGCTGGCGACGATCTCGACCGGCAATGTCGCCAACCTGGTGCCGGCCTGGAGTTTCTCCTTCGGCGGCGAGAAGCAGCGCGGTCAGGAAGGCCAGGCGCTGATCAAGGACGGCGTGATCTACATCACCGCGTCCTATTCGCGAATGTTCGCCATTGATGCGCGCACCGGCAAGCGTCTCTGGGAGTATAACCACCGCCTGCCCGACGACATCCGTCCTTGTTGCGACGTGGTCAACCGCGGCCCGGCGATCTATGGCGACAAGGTATTCTTCGGCACGCTCGATGCGGCGATGGTCGCGCTCGACCGGGCTACCGGCAAGGTTGTCTGGAAGAAGAAGTTCGGCGATCACAAGGTGGGCTATACCATGACCGGCGCGCCCTTCATCGTCAAGGACAGCACGAGCGGCAAGGTTCTGCTGGTCCACGGCTCCTCGGGTGACGAGTTCGGCGTGGTCGGCTGGCTGTTCGCGCGCGACCCCGACACCGGCGAGGAGGTCTGGGCGCGGCCGCTGGTGGAAGGGCACATGGGACGCCTCAACGGCCGGGACAGCACCACCACCGGCGACGCCAAAGCGCCGAGTTGGCCGAATGATCCCACCGCGTCCACCGGCAAGGTCGAGGCCTGGAGCCACGGCGGCGGTGCTCCCTGGCAGACCGCCAGCTTCGATGTCGCGACCAACACCATCATCATCGGCGCCGGCAACCCGGCCCCCTGGAACACCTGGAAGCGCACCGCCGCGGGCGACGACCCGCGCAACTGGGACAGCCTGTTCACGTCCGGCCAGGCCTATGTGGATGCCGCCACCGGCGAGCTGAAGGGCTTCTTCCAGCACACCCCCAACGACGCCTGGGACTTCTCCGGCAACAACTCACTGGTGCTCTTCGAGTACCAGGACCCGAACAGCGGCAAGCAGGTCAACGCGACTGCCCACGCCGATCGCAACGGCTTTTTCTTCGTCACCGACCGGGATCAACTCGCCACCGGCGCCGGCTATCCGAACAAGCCGACCGCCCTGATCGGTGCCTGGCCCTTCGTCGACGGCATCACCTGGGCTTCGGGCTTCGACCTGGCGACCGGCCGGCCGATCGAGAAAGGCAACCGCCCGCCGGCCCCGAAAGCGGGTGCCGACAAGGGTGACACGGTCTTCGTCTCGCCGCCCTTCCTGGGGGGCACCAACTGGCAGCCGATGTCCTACAGTCCGCAGACCGGTCTGTTCTACATTCCGGGGAATCATTGGGCCATGGACTACTGGTCCGAGCATCTGACCTACAAGGCCGGCTCCGCGTATTTGGGCCAGGGGTTCCGCATCAAGCGGTTGTTTGACGATCACGTCGGCATTCTGCGGGCGATCGATCCGCTGACCGGCAAGATCGCCTGGGAGCACAAGGAGCAGTTCCCGCTGTGGGCCGGCACCCTGACCACTGCCGGCGGCCTGCTCTTCACCGGCACTTCAGACGGCTTCGTCAAAGCCTTCGACGCGAAGAACGGCCATGAGCTGTGGAAGTTCCAGACCGGCTCCGGCGTCGTCTCCGTGCCCGTCACCTGGGAGATGGATGGCGAACAGTATGTCGGTATCCAGTCCGGATATGGCGGCGCCGTGCCGCTGTGGGGCGGCGACATGGCCGATCTGACCAAGCAGGTGACGCAGGGCGGCTCGATGTGGGTGTTCAAGCTGCCCCGCCAGGTCGCCGCCAACTGACGCACTCATTGACCGACCGGGGCCGCGCCTGGCCCCGGCGCACCCGCGGACCCCGCCGATGCCGAATCCAACCTTGCTGCTGTCGTTCGTGCTGGGCCTGCTGCCCGTCCTGCTGGTCGGCGCCGCGGATGACCCGCCGGATGACCCGCCGCAAGACGACACGCTGGTCATCAACGGCTGTCCGATCTGGCCCTATACCCGCTGCCCAGGGGCCGATCTGCGCCACGCCGACCTGGTTGGTAAGAATCTCTCCGGGGCCGATCTGTCGGGGGCCGACCTCACCCGTGCCGATCTGCGCGGCGCCAACCTCGCCAACGCCAACCTGGACGGGGCCAATCTGACCGGCGCCCGGCTGAACAAGGCCAGCGCACCGGGGGCCACCTTCCGCAAGGCCCGCCTGGTGGCGGCCGACTTCGAGGCGGCACGTCTGATGCGCACCGATTTCTCCGGCGCCGATCTGACCGCCGCCAGCCTGGAGTTCGCGCGCCTGAACTACGCCTGGTTCGTCGGCACGCACCTGATCAGCACCAATCTTCAGGAGGCCAAATTCGTCGCCGTGAACTTCAGTGACGCGGTGATGGAAGGGTGCGTGAAGCGCTTCACCATCTTTCCGGACGCGACCTTCGACAACTGCCGGGGCTGTCCGACGGACTGGTAACCCAAGACGCGAGGAACCCATCATGTCGATTGCATCACCTGCCGACGCCTTGCCCACCATCCTGCGCGCCGGTCTGACCATCGGGTGCCTCCTGTGTGCCGGCATCGCCATCGCCGCGGCGCAGGACGCCTCCACCGTGCCGGTGCCGCCGGTGGTCGATACCGCCGCCTTGCCGCCGCTTGCCGCGGCCTGGCCCGCGGAGAATCCTTATCGCGGTAATCCGCTGGCCGCCGCGGTCGGCCGCAGCGCCTTCAACCAATCCTGTGCCGAATGTCATGGTTTGGACGCCGACGGCGCGCGTGCCCCGGCACCCGATCTGCGCCGCTTGGGTCGAAGCTGCCAACGGGTGCAGAACCTCGCGCTCAAGCAGCGCTGCATTGCGGATGTCGACCATCATTTCCGCACCTCGGTCCTGCGGGGCAAGGTCAAGGTCGGCGTCCGGCACATGCCGGCCTGGGAATCGGTCTTGACGCCCGAGGTGGTCTGGGCGATCCGGACCTTCATCGAGACGCCGGCCGTGCGCCCGCACTGAACCCGCCGAGGAGCCCATGCACTTCATCTCACTGATGGCCGGTGCCGCCCTGGCCGGCGCGCTCAGCTTCTGCGTCGGCGCAGTAGCCGAGGCGCCGCCCCCGGCCGCGGTCGACCCGCTGGGCTCACCCCGCTGGGGCGACCTGCAGCGCGCCTTTTTCAGCACGATACCCGTGGTCTTCGATGACCGGGTGAAGGTCATCGCGCCGGGCGTTGCCGAGAACCCGCAGAGTGTTCCGGTCGCGGTGGATGCCGGTGCGCTGACGGGTGTCGAGGAGGTCCTGGTGCTCGCCGATTTCAATCCGATCGTCAAGGTGCTGCGCTTCGTGCCCGACCGGGCACGGGCCAGCCTGGCCTTCCGGCTCAAGTTGCAGCAATCCTCGCCGATCCGCGCCGCGGCCCGGACCGCCGACGGCGTCTGGCACCTGGGCGGCACCCGGGTGACGACGACCGGCGGCGGCTGTACCCGGCCCTCCGCCGGTACCGGCTCCCCGCGGTGGCAGCAGCGCTTGAACGAGGTCAGTGCCCGGCGCTGGCCGCGGGCGGATGGCGGCGAGCGGATCCGGGTGCAGGTCATTCATCCGATGGACACCGGACTGGCCGATGGGATCCCGGTGTTCCATCTTGAAACACTGGAGTTCGCCGATCGTGACGGTCAGCGCCTGATGGTGATCGAGCCGTTTGAACCGGTGGCGGAAAACCCGCTGTTCACTATTGAGGTCCCGGTCGGAGTCCTCGACCAGCGTCCGCTGCGCATTGCCGGCCGCGACAATAACGGCAATCCCATCCAGGCCGAGGTGGCGCCATGAGGCCGGCACCGATGCGCCGGCACGCGCCGCGGTTCTTTGTCCTGCTGGTGCTGTTGACGCAGTGGTCCGCCGCCCGGGCGGACGCGTTCGACTATCACCTCGAACCGCAGCAGATTGCCGACGGGGTTTACGTGCTGATCGGCCGGACCGAGGACTTCTCATTCGCGAATGGCGGCAACATCGTCAACACCGGCTTTCTCGTCGGCAGCCAGGGCGTGGTGGTGATCGATAGCGGTCCCTCCCGGCGCTACGGCGAGCAGTTGCGCGCCGCCATCGCCGGAGTCACGCCGCTGCCGGTGGTGCTGGTGATCAACACCCACCACCATCCGGATCACATCCTGGGCAATCAGGCTTTCCCCACGGATACCCTCGCCGCCGTACCGGAGACCATCCGCGGCATCCAGACCGCGGGTCCGGGCTTTCTCGACAACATGTACCGGCTCAACGGGGACTGGATGCGTGACACCGCGCTCGCGGTGCCGCGCCGGGCGCTCGCGGCGGGCCGTCTCGAGGTCGGCGGACGCGCGCTCGAGTTGATCGTGCGCGATGGGCATACCGCCTCCGACCTGATGGTGCTCGACCACGCGACCGGTACCCTGTTCGCCGCCGATCTGGTTTTCAACGGGCGGACACCGACCACGCCCGATGCGGATCTCGCACGCTGGCTGGCGAGCCTCGATCAATTGGAGCGGCAGCCGTTCGCGCGGCTGGTCCCTGGGCATGGACCGGTGTCGACGGACGCGGCACCGATCCGCCAGACCCGCAACTACCTGCAATGGCTGGACCGCCTGCTGCGTGACAGCGCCGAGCAGGGAATGGACATGACCGAACTGCTCGGGCAAGCGCTGCCGGCCGCGTTCGCCAACCTGGCGGTCGCGGCCGCGGAGTATCGCCGTTCGGTGTTTCATCTCTATCCCCGGGCCGAGCAGGCGGCACTGGCGCACGGGCCATGATCGTCGGTGCGGTCAAGCGACCACGCGGATTGATCCACCGATGTCACAGATGTTGGCCTTGGTCATAAACCCGGCCACCGCGCGATCGGCACGGTCGTCGGTCCGCCCGGCGGACCCTACAGGCTGTTTCAAGACTGCACACCTGTGACAAAACGCAGCAGCGGTCAGGCTCCTGTCTGCCCCTGCGATCACTATTCACCAGGCCCTTGACCCGCTTCCTGACGGCAGTGCGATGGCATAGCCTTTGCTCTATTAAAAGTGAAGTGACGAGCCGGAAATTCGCTATATAACGAATACGATCGTTGTCGTAATCGTAATAAGAATACCCATTGCACCTGAATTCAAGTGCATCAACCACCAAGGCATGAGGACATCAGATCGTGGACCACTCCCATCACCGTCAGGCCATCCCCCGCATCCTGAGTGAGGCCGCACTGGCCGCCGTGCTCGCCGGCACCGCCCTCGGCGCCGCTGCCCATGGCGATGTCGTACCGCAGGCCGTCGACGTGACGACGCTGCCGCCACTTGGCGAGGAGTGGCGCCCCACGAACCCCTATCGTAATCACGATCAGGCGATCCGCATCGGTGATTCCGCCTTCAACCAGAACTGCGCGCGCTGCCATGGTCTGGGCGCGGTTTCGGGCGGCATCGCCCCCGACCTGCGCTACCTGCCGGTGGAAGACGAAGGCGACGAGATCTTCCTGCAGCGAATCCGCCATGGTTCCACCCGCGATGGCCGGGTCTTCATGCCGCCCTTCGAGGGTATCCTGCCGCAGGAAGCGATGTGGTCGATCCGTGCCTGGCTTGAGACGGTTCATGAGGATTGACCCTGCGCGAGGCGTGCCCGCAGTGCCGCCAGTTCGTGCTCCAGGCGCTGCCGGGCCTGGGCTTCGGCATCGGCCCGGTCCACGGCTTCGCGTCTGGCCTGAGCCTCGGCATCGGCCCGCCGCGCTTCGGCCGCCGCCTGCTCCCGATCCGCGCGCCAGCCGGGCAGGACGAAGCCGGCATAAACCGGATCGTCGCGTAACGCCTCCAGCTCCGGTCGGCGCGCCAGGTCGGCCGGGCGGAATTGCAGCCCCGGC
>CAYYAY010000151.1:0-7257 GCA_964470155.1 uncultured Lamprocystis sp.
AGAAGTTCCAGATTATCGGGAACGAAAAACCGAAAATCGCTATCGCTTGAGTATAGCGTTGACCTGCGCCAGCGATCTGATTCAGGATGCACTGGAAATAGGGAGGCACAGCGATGGTTCGTCATATCCCCTGCGGGACCTTCGTCAACGAAAGCGAACGCATCGCCTGCGAGCGGTTGCGCGCTAAGCTCCAGGGCGCCGACGGCGACTGGATTATCCTCTCCAACCTGAGTCACGCCCAACACACTGGTGCCCGTGCGGACGAGATCGACCTCGTCATCATCGGTCCGCCCGGAGTCTGCACGGTCGAGGTCAAGCACTGGGATGCCGCGTATCTCCGCCGGGATACCGCGACCGTCGATCACGAGGCCGACCGCATCGACGCCAAGGCAAAGCGGATCGCGGGTCGGCTGCGCACCCGCTTGGACGTCGGCTTTGTCGCCGGCAAGCTGCTGTTGACTAAAGGCGAGGTCCGCTACCCCTCTGACCGGCGCCCCAAGCCGCGCGGTATCCCGGTGTTCGGACTGCCGGAGTGGCAGGAACTGCTCAACGTCGGCGGCGGCCAACGCCTGTCACCCGACCAGATCGCGTTGGCTGCCCGCCTACTGGAACCGCGGATCAAGGTCGCCCTCGACGGTGACTTGCGCCGCTTTGCCGGGCTCATCAACCTGGAGCGGCTGTCAGCGCCCGCCGACGCCTTCCATCGCATCTATCGCGGCCAGCACCCTACCCGGCGCGACCGCGTCATCCTGCACCTGTACGACCTGTCGGCCAGCGACGACAAGGACGCTCTTACGCTCGCGCGACGTGAATTCGACAGCATCCAGCGCTGGCAGAAGGCCCAGTTCATCCCGAGCCTGCTGGACTCCTTCCAAGAGGCCGAGGGCTATCCCGGCGAGTTGCACTTCTTCTCGCTGGTGGACCCCGCGGCCCCGAGCCTGCGCGAACGGCAGGCCGATTTCGGCTGGGACCCGCCGGCCAGGCTCGCCTATGCCCGTGCCGCCGTCGCCGCCCTGCAGGAATTCCATCGTCCACAGGACCCACAGATGGGACCGGCTTTGCACCGGCAGTTGACGCCGCGCAGCCTGCGGGTACGGCACAACAATCAGCCGCTCTTTACCGAACTCAACCTGACCCGGTTGCAGGATGCCGTCACTGTGGCCCCGGCGCGACTCGACTGCGGCGAGTTGGACCCCTTTTTCGCCCCGGAGGTGCGTGCAGGCGGTCTCGGCGTTGCCGATACCCGCTCCGACACCTTTGGCCTGTGCGCGTCACTGCTGCTGCTGTTCCACGGGACCGATCCTCTCTCCCACGGCATTGCGCCCGTACTGGAGGCCGGTTGTGCTCCGGCCCCGGCGGATCGCGCGACGCTGGACGAGATCGCCGCCCGGCTTGCCGCCCTCGCCGAGGTTCCAGAAGCCCGCACGAACCTCACGCCAGGCCTGCCGCCCGCCGAGTATTGGGACGAGGACACCGTGGTCCCGTTCCAGCAGTCGCGCTACAAGATCTTGGGCCGGTTGGGGCAAGGCGGTGTCGGCCAGACATTCAAGGTGGTCGAACTGGACCAGGAGTCGGACGAGCGCTTCGGCACCTATGTGGCCAAGCTGGTCCGTCACGCGGAAGACGGTAAGGCCGCCATCCACGCCTACCGGCTGGCCCGCGCCTACACCACGCATCCCCACCTCTCCGCCATCCACGAGTACGCCGCCGAGTGGGAACAGGACCGCTTTGTGGCCCTGCTCAAATGGGTGGAAGGCACCCCCTTGCACGACCTCGCCGGGGTGCTGCCGATCCTCGCCGAGGACTTGGGTGAGGCGTCCGACGAGGCCCTCGCGCGGCGTTGGCTGCGCCAGATCTGCACCGGGCTCGAGGCGCTGCATCGGGTGGGGCTGGTGCATGGCGATGTCAGCCCGCGCAACATCATCATCGGCGGCGGCAATGCCGTGCTCACCGACTACGACACCGTCGTGCGCACGGGTCAGATACCGCGGGGCGGCACTTTGCCTTACGCGAGCCCGGCGGTGCAGTCACGCGCCCCCATCGCACCCGCCGACGACCTCTATGCGTTGGCCGCAAGCCTGTTCCAGGCCCTCATCGAACGCGACCCCTTCACCCATGGCCCCGAGCGACGCAAGGACCTGGGCCTCTGCTGGGACGGCATCGAGGGCCTGGGATGCCTGCGTCCGTTCCTCGATCGCGCGACCGACCCCGACCCTGGCCGCCGCTTTCGGGACGCCGCCGAGGCCCTGACCATCCTGGATGCACTGGAGGCGGAGACGGTCGACGATCCAAGCAGCGGCATCCCAACCCAGCCGACGGCTGCCGAGCCCCCGTCGCCGCCCCTGTCCGCCAACACCAATCCCTGGCTGGACGAACTGCTGCGCACCTACCCCGGCTCCCGTCACGGGGTGCGCGAAACCCGCGGCCTGGACTCGGCGTTCGCGATCTCGACCTATGTGGAGACCCGGCTCGATCAGGTGTTGTTCGACGACATCGAGGCGGGGTGCGTCAACCTGGTGATCCTGTTCGGCAACGCCGGCGACGGCAAGACCGCCTTCCTGCAACACCTGGCCCGCCGCCTGGGACTCGGCGAGATCCATTCCTCCCGCCGGGTCTGGAAGACCGACCTCGCCGACGGTCGCCGCCTCATGGTCAACCTGGACGGCGCCGCCGCCTGGCAAGGCCGCGATGCCAACGACCTGCTCGACGACCTGTTCGCGCCCTTCCAGGTCCCGGACTTCCCGCGGGATCGCGTCCACATCGTCGCCGTCAACAACGGCAAACTCCTGGAGTGGATCGAGACCCGTCCGGCCGAGACCTGGCTCACCCGTTCACTGCGCCAGGTTCTGCTGTTTGACGTACCTGCACCCGAGGCACGGTTTCGTCTCATCGACTTGAATCGCCGCTCACTGGTCGGCGGCATCGACGCTGATCGACAAGGGCTCAGCGCCGACTTTCTGGGGGCACTGATCGACCGGCTCGTCGGTACCCGGCACGCGCCCGACCCCTGGCAACCCTGTGCGACTTGTACCGCCAGCAGTCGCTGCACCGCCTGGAACTCGGTCCAGACCCTGCGCGACGCGGCGAGCGGTCCCCGTCTGCGCCACCGTCTCACCGAACTTTTCCAGGCCTGTCATCAGCGGGGCGAGGTCCACATCACCGCCCGCGAGTTGCGCGCGGCCCTGTCCTATTGTCTCTTCGGCCTCGACGACTGCACCGACCTGCACCAGGACCCCGACCGCCGCCCGGTGCCCTTCTGGCAACGCGCCTTTGACGCCGGCTCCGACCAGCGCCAGGGCGAGCTGCTCGCCGAGATGGCCCGCTTCGACCCGGCCCTGGAGGCCGATCCCGCTATCGACCGCGTGCTGCTGCGCCAGGATGCGGCCGTCGGCGGTCCCGACCGGCTCCGCGAGGCCCGCCGTCGCGCCTGGCTGCTGTGTCCGGACTCAGACCCGAACCCGGATCAAGGCGACGGCGTGCGGCTCAGCCACGGTCGCCATCTCACCCGCTTCCGCGATCTGCCGCTGCTTCCGCCGTCGGACCAGGACGCCACGCTGCGCGACCTGTGCTTAGGTATCGCCCGCCTGGAGGATCTGCCCGCGCTCGCCTTCGCCCCCGACAACCTGGCCCGCGGCGTGCCACTGCGTATCACCCCGCGCACACCCACCGAGAGCGCCTTCTGGGTGGTCAAGCCCTGGGACCGGTTCAGCCTCGAACCCGCGCTGCCGCTCGCCGCCGATGGACTGGAGCGCCTGCATACCCATTTGCACCTGACTTACCGGTATGCGCAAGGCGGCACCGAGACCCTGATCATCGGTCTGGAGATCTTCCATCTGCTGCTGGAACTGAAGGACGGCACCCAACTCTCCGGGGTCGGCGAAGAGGGCGTCTTCGCCAATCTGGAGATCTTCACTCAGCGCTTGGCGAGCGAAGACGCCCGCGAGTTGCACGGCTGGCATCCCAGCGACGAGCAGGGGTTGTTCCGGGTGCGCGTCGTACCACGCGACGGGCGGCAGGTGCTGGTGCGGGAGATGCTGTGAGCGGCGATACTTGTCCATATGCCCGGTCGCGCCAGGCTGAGCGCTTTACATCCATTCACAGCGAAGACCCGCGATGACCACCATTACGCTGGATTTGTCCGAGTCCCTGGTCCGACAGGCAAGCCAGGCCGCACGACTCATGCACCGCCCCTTGGAGCAGGTACTTGCCGTGCTGCTGGAGGCGGCCCTACCGCCATTGGACGACTGCCCGCCCAAGATCCAGACCCAACTGATCGAGATGACCTGGCTAAGCGATGGCGCTTTAATGGACATCGCTAAGTCCAGCATGTCGGAGCCCGATCGGCTGCGCCTTGCGGATTTGGGGCTGCGTGCCGGCGCGTTGACCGCCGAGGAGCAAGAGGAACTTGCGGCGTTGCGGGAGCGTTATGGCGAACTGACCCTGCGCAAGGCCCGCGCCTATGCGCTGCTCAGCATTCGCGGCGGCGAACGACTGCTCGCGCACGCGGCATCAGCTTGATGGCCGATGCGCTGCCCAAGGCATTGCGCGAGCGGATTGCCGCCGCAGCAGGCCATCGCTGCGGATACTGCCAGACCGACCAACGCGTCAGCGGTGCGCAGATGCACGTCGAGCACATCGTCCCCCGCGCCTTGGGCGGCAGTTCGCAAGAATCGAATCTCTGGCTTGCCTGTGCCTGGTGCAACAGTTACAAGGGCGTCCAAGTCGAGGGGCCGGACCCCAATACCGGGCAGAAGGCGCCGTTGTTCAACCCGCGGGGCCAGCGTTGGGCGGAGCATTTCGCCTGGGACTCGGCGTCCACCCACATTTTCGGCCTGACACCGACCGGACGCGCAACCGTCGCGGCGTTGAATCTCAACAACCCTTACATCGTGCCGGCCCGCCGCCTTTGGGTACTCGCGGGTTGGCATCCGCCGGACCCGCGTGATTGATATGAACGTCACCGAAATCATCAAGATGAGCGTCGCAGAGCGGATTGAGGCCATGGAAGCCATCTGGGATTCGCTCATAATCACCGACGTCAAGATAGAATCACCCGATTGGCACCAAGATGTCTTAGCGGAGCGGCGCAGACGGCTTTGCGATCCTTCCGCGGAATTTGTTTCGCTGGCGGATCTCAAAATCGGGAATGAACTGTTACGGGGAAAACGATGGGCTACAGCGACAGAATCGTATTAGCGCCGGGTAAGCGCGGTGGGCGTCCCGTCATCCGTGGGCTTCGCATTACCGTTTATGATGTCCTTGGATGGCTTGCCGACGGCATGACCGCCGACGAAATCATCGAAGATTTTCCGGAGTTGGAAAGGGCTGACATCCAAGCGTGCTTGACCTTCGCCGCTGATCGAGAACGCCGCGCTGTCGTTGTTCAAGCTCGCATCCTGACCGAGCGTTGTGACGCGATTGCAAGCGCCATCGCGGATGCACAGGTGCACTGCCTGGAAGTCGGATGACCAGCATCGATTTGTCGGATCGGAGAACCGATTGGCAATCGTGGTAAGTGGTCGACTGATACGGGTATTCCTTGATGTATGCGTCCGGCCGTACTTGGGGCGTCGGAAACTCATCCGACCTGAGCCGCCGCCGTCGTGACGTTTGGGCAGTTGCGGCAGAAGCGATGATGGCATTGATCACGGTTCCGGCCATGGGACATCGTAGGGTTGACAAGCGCAGCGCAGTCCACCAGCGGCGGCGCGGGATTCGGTGGACTGCGCTAGCGCTTGTCCACCCGGCTGTTGCCAGTTCCCGCCGCAAGGCTCGATACCAGGCCTGTGGCTAGGGGTTACCTGGGCGGGACTTTCACCTACTCGACGACGCGCCATTGCCGGAACGCACCACGGCGGACCCCGCGGATCGCCGCCTTCCCGTGGGGTCCGCTGTGCGGACACAAAAGCAACTCGTGTATTCATAAAAAGTCCAACTCCTTCTTGCGGGATCGTCTCGTGTGTGCTAAACCATGTGAAAAATGTCGTTTTTGGTGATTGCTAAAGAAACCGCCAATGGGTCGGCCTGGGAACCGGCGTCAAGGCTGAGCCCGCTCGCTGATCAAGACGGCGAATAGCGCCGCCGCGACATCCAGGGACATCGTAATGAAAACGCAACCGTCGATCCCCCATCGCCGTCTGACGCTGGTCCTGTGGGCCGCTCTGCTGTGTCTGACGAACCCCGGCTTGGCCGTTCCGCTGGATCAGGCGACCCTGGCGCTCCAGGAGATCGCAAAGACGGCCTATCCCGGTCTGAAGCCCGAACAGGTGGTGGCACGGATGATCGCGGACGGCAGCAATCCCATCCTCAGCGCCAAGGCGGTGGCGCAGATCGCTCCGCCTGAGGCGGCCCCCTCGATTGCCGCCGGCGCCGCCTCAGTGGTCCCGGAGGCGGCGGCCGATATTGCGGCGGCCGTCGCACAGGTGGTGCCTGACCAGGCGGTGGCCATCGCCGTCGCGGTGGGGAAGGTCGTGCCGGCCATGGCGCCACAGATAGCGGCCACGGTGGCGCAGGTGGTGCCGAACTTGGCGGCGCAGATTGCTCAAGCGATGGGGTCGGCTGTGCCTCAGGCTGCGGGCGCTGTTTCTACTGCGGTGGCGGGTGCGGTGCCTGGGGTTTCTGGGTTGGCTGCTACAGTGTCGACGATTGGAGTAGGTACGGTGGCAGCGGGTGCGGTGGGGGCCGCTGCAGTGGGTGCGGTCGGCATCACTAAGAATAATCAATCAGGTGATGGAAATTCGGTAGAATGTGTCAAAGACCAAGAGGTGTCAAGAAAAACGATAGGGGAGGAAATCTATGATCAGATTATTTTAACAATAAGGTGCATTGGTGAAAGCTTAAGAGCTCTAATAGGCGCAAAAAAGAAAATTATCTATCGAATCGAATACAAGCCATGTATTGAAGGAAAATATAAAGGTGTGGAGGCAAAGATAGAGGTTGGTACCCCGTTTTCTTTTACGTACGAATCAGATGTGCCACCGGCGTGCACTCCTCCAAAAATACCAGTAGGTTGCAACTGTATTTGCCCGCCGCGCGAAAGCCCCTACAAAAATCCAGATACTTGCGAATGAAGATTAGCTACAAGGTCACTTCTACTACTGAAGAGTACTTATATCGGATTCCTTATGTGGAACGCTGACACATTGATCACTCGCGATTGACTGCAAATCGAGACGACAACCTGTCGCAATAACCGGACATAATCCCAGCAATTCCCGGCGAAGTAGCAGGCTATAATAAAAACAACGACCTACGACT
>CAYYAY010000152.1:0-6866 GCA_964470155.1 uncultured Lamprocystis sp.
GGACCCTACAGGTCACGGTGTTACCGTAGGGTCCGCTGTGCGGACCGTCCGCGGCGGACAGCCACCGAAACGGAGCAAGCGAAATGACCCCAGAAGATCTCATGCGACTGATCCGCCAAGGCGAGAATTCCGGTGTCGAGTTCAAGCGCGACGCGCTGCGGCCGGAACAATTGGCGCGGGAAGTCGTTGCGTTTGCCAATTTTCAGGGAGGTCGTCTGCTGATCGGCGTCGAAGACGACGGCGCCGTGAGCGGTATCCAACGTCAGGATCTGGAACGCTGGGTCATGGATACGGTGTTCGGTCGGACGGTGCATCCGCAACTGCTGCCCTATTACGAGGAAGTGCGCCTGGATGACGGCCGGCGTGTCGCCGTGGTGACCGTGTTGCCCGGCACGGCCAAACCCTATGTCGTCCGGCACCATCAGCGCGAGGACATCTATGTGCGTGTCGGCAGCACCTCGCGACTCGCGACGCGGGAGCAGCAGGCCGCCCTGTTTGCCTCGGGGGGCCTGCTGCACGCGGAATTGTTGCCGGTCTCGGGGAGTGCCTTGGTGGATCTGGATTGCGTGCGGCTGACCGATTACCTTGGCCGGGTATTGGCGGACGAGGTGCCGCAAGACGAATCGGCATGGCTGGAACGACTCTGCGGCCTGGGCTTCATGACCGAGCGTTCCGCTGACGCGCGAGTACACCGGCAGCGATGCGGTCTTCGCAAAGCTAACACTAGACCGGTTACAAGAAGTTGCTAGAAATCGCGTTAGAAGCAATGGCCAGATCACATTAAAGTTGGTTGACGCCGACATGGTTAGCAATGTTATTGTATCTTCACCATTGCGATGTATGTTGCGGAAAAAGAAGCCGCAAAATGGGTAAAGGGGCCAGGCTCGATGGGATTTTCCTGTGCGTGCTGGACTTAGTTGAGCCTGGCCCCTTACCCCCTTGCTCGCCGACAAGCCGGAACAGTCTGACCCCGTGACGGGGTGGTGATCTCGGCCTGTCGTCAGTTCCTGATTCTGTAACAAACCCGGCCCGGATTTCTGGGTCATTATGCTTGGGTGATTTTCGGGAAATCGTCTACCCGACAAGTAGGAGTAGGGGCGACTTAAGTCGCCCCTACAGCCCCTGCGGATCTTGCTGCACCCGCACAACAGACCGGAGGTCGAGGTTTCAGCCGAAAGCGGCGCCGCCCGCTACAGCGTCGGCCTCCGGTCGCGTCGTTCCGCTCACCGCAGGTTGAGCCCGTGCGGCATGAAATGCTTCGGAAATCGCTTTAGCTGAAGTTTCCTGGTTGGTGTTCTCTGGTTGCCGCCTGGTTTCCCGACGGTGTCACGTCGTCGCCCATCCGCCAGATCAGCTCCACCAGCGGATACTCCCAGGTCTCCACCCGGCAGGTGTCGCGGTACTCGCCTTCCCCGTCGTCGCGGCGGCGGCGCAGCAGGGCGATGATCCGCGCGGCTTCGACTGCCGGCAGCCGCGGCAGCCACAGGCCCGCGGCGCGCCGGGAGAGGCGTCCGACGGCGGCGCCTCCGCGGTCGCAGAGGACGAGCGTGTCACTGACCTGACGCAGGGATAAGGCCTCCCCGGTCGTCAGCGCGGCGAGCCGGGCGTGGATGGGGTCGGCGGCCGGCTGGCGGCCGGCATAGCCCAGGTCGATGTCGGCGGGGCTGAGCAGTGTGTAGCGGCGCTGGATCAGCGCGGCGGCCGGGGCGGGGATGTCCACCGGCGACCGCAGCAGCCAGTCGCCCTCGAACAGGGTGGGGGAGGGGTTGTCACCACCGGGCACCCGGCCGATGGCCAGGGTCTCCCGCGCCCGGGTCATGCCGACATAGTAGAGTCGGCGCTGCTCTTCCGGATCGTCGCGGCCGGCGGCGCCGCCGGGTCCATCCGCGATCAGCACGTGGGTGAACTCCAGCCCCTTGGCGCCGTGCAGGGTGGAGAGGAAGACACCGTCGCCCAATCCGCGGTCGCGGCGCAGTTCACCCAGGGTCTCGTAACAGAATTCCAGGACGCGCGCGGCGGCGATTTCGGTCTCACCGACTTCGTCCCGCCAGGCGTCGAGCAGGCTGCTGAGCAGGTTGCGCCAGAGGGATGCCGGCGCGGGCAGCAGGGCGGTCAGGGCGGGAACGGCGCAGGGTCGATGGCCAAGCGCGGCGACGGCATCCAGGAAGTCCGCGATCTCCCGCACCCGGTGCAGGGGCGGCAGGTCGGCGGTCCAGGCGACCGGGATGCCCGCGGCTTCGCACAGGGCGCGGATCGGCTGCAGGGTTTCGCGGCGGTAGGCGAGCACGGCGCAGTCGCGCCAATCGCCGGCACCCAGGTCGCGCAGCCGCTGCAGCCGCGCGACCAGGGCCGCCGCCTGCCGTCCGGGGTCCGCCGCCTCCAGCACCTCCACGCGCCCGCGGCCATGGGCGTCGAGTCCCTCCCAGCGGCCGCCCGGGGGTTCGCGGCGGCGGTGCCGGTCGCGCCGGCCGGGCTGACCGGTTTTCATGCGCTCCCGATTGTGCCCGATCAGGGCATTGGCGGCGGCGATGATGTGGCCGGTCGAGCGGTAGTTCTCGACCAGGTAATGGACTTCGGCCGCATAGTCCTCCTTGAAGCGGCGGATGAAGGCGACGCTGGCGCCGCGGAAGGCGTAGATGTTCTGGTCGTCGTCACCCACCGCCAACAGGGTCAGGCGGCCCTCGTCCTGATCCCGACTGCGCCCGGCGACCGCCGCGATCAGACGATACTGATCGCTGTCGATGTCCTGATACTCGTCGACCAGAATGTGCCGATAGCCGGCCAGCAGACGCTCGCGCAGCACATCCGGTTCCAGATTCGGCAGATCCGTCCGCCCCTCCAGCAGATCCACGGCATCTTGGATGAGCCCGCTGAACTCCGTCTGGTCGCCGCCGGGGCCGGCGCCGATGCGCTGGGCACGCGCGGCGAATGAACTCCCGGTGAGGCGCATCGCGAACCCGTGGTAGGTCTGGATGAGGACGCCGCGGGCGTCATCGCCCACCAGGGCGCCGAGTCGGCGGCGCAGTTCCAGGGCCGCGTTGCGGTTGTAACAGAGGATCAGGATGGCCCGCGGGTCGACGCGCAGGACCCGCAGCAGATAGGCGCAGCGGTGGACGATGACCCGCGTCTTGCCCGCGCCGGGGCCGGCCAGGATCAGCCGGTTGGTTTCCGGTTCGGCCGCTACGATGGCGATCTGCTCGGGATGGTCCAGGCTCTCGACGATGCGCCGGAAGGACTCGGCGGTGGTCGCCCGCGCCACGATTTCCTGCTGGTCCGGGAAGTAGCGGCGCACGAAAGCTGGCCGTTCCAGCGTGAAATAGGCCCCGACCAGGCCGATCGCCTGGGCGATCTTCTCCAGGCCCAGACGGGCATAGGCGTGCATTACATGGATTTGAAAGACCCGTTCACCGTAGTGCTCGGCGAGCGGGGCGTAATGGCCCTTGGTGTAGCGCTTGCCCTTCGCCGCGGGGAGGACGCGGATCGTCATGGCCTGGCGAAACACCCCCAAGCCGGCCTGCAGCACGATCGCCCGGTGTTCGTGCAGGAACAGGAGCCCGCGTTCCGCGGCTGCCAGCGGGTCGTGCAGGCTGCCGGCCAGGGTCAGGTCCGCCCGCAGCGCCGCGGTCAGTTCGTCGAGCCCGAAGCCGACCAGCACCTCGGCACTTGGCGGGGTCGTTGCCGGAATCTTGGCGATCAGGGTCGCGAGTACCACCGTGGCGATGGCCTGGCGGCGCCGGGCCGTTTCCTCCAGGTCCTGCCAGTTGCGGTTCAAACGCACTATGTATTGGTCCCGCTCGTATTGGCGAAACTCCAGACTGCCCTGTTTCGCCGCGAGCCCGTGGCCATCCCGCGCCAGGCTGCCCAGGAGGTCGCGCAAGATCTCCGGGTTGCTGTCCACCCCCTGGTCGCGCAGGCGCTGGTTGAGTCGTCGGATAGACAGCGGATGCCAGTCGTGATCGTCGGCGTCCGGTGCCTCTTCACGCAGGGCGGCGAGCATGGCCCGCTCCACGCTGCACACCTGTTCCAGAATCCGGGTGGAGGGATTGACCACCTTGTAGCGGACATAAGCGCTCTGCTGGGGCCCTTGCAGCAACAGGCCGGCCTGGGCCATGTCGTAGAGCGTGCGCAACACCCGCTGACCGGCGGTCTCGCCGCGATCCCAGGGTGGGGCCGCCGCACCCTCGCCTTGGGGCGGGCGCAACGCGGGGAGTTGAGCCAGGTCATCGGCGGTCAGGCCGTCATTCGGGTCGCAGTTGAACAGGGCTTCCAGCACGGCCAGCCAGCGTTGCTGCTGCGGCGCGGAGAGACCCAGGCCGGCGATGCGCCGTTGCGCCTCCTCCAGGTTCGCGACCGCCGGGCGGCCCTGAAAGACCCGGGTGCGGTTCTCGTTGCGCTCCACGAATCCAGCCCGCTCCAGCCAGGCGATGGCGGTGCGAACCCGGGTGTCCGCATCCCGACCCTCGGTGTCGAACCCCACCCGCAGTTCACCCTCGCGCAGCAGCTCACCGGCGGTGAGGATCACGCAGTCGTCCTGGTCCCGGCGCGCCCGGCGCAGGCCGCGCAGGATCTCGGCGATGTCGGCCCGCGAGAGCTGTGAGCCCGCCGCCAGACGGAACTGATCCTCCACGTCCTGCTCGTCATAGAGCAGACAGCAGCGGGCGGGTGCGCGGTCACGTCCGGCGCGCCCCGCCTCCTGGACATAGTTCTCCAAAGAGCCGGGGATGTCGACGTGGACCACCAGGCGCACGTCCTCTTTGTCCACCCCCATGCCGAAGGCATTGGTGGCACAGACGACCTGAATCTCCCCGCCGACGAAGGCATCCTGGACCCGCCGTTTCTCCGGGGCCGGGAGTCCGGCATGGAAGGCCGCCGCCGCCCAGCCCTGGCGAGTCAGGAAGGCCGCCAGTTCTTCCACGCGTCTGCGGGTGGTCGCGTAAACCACAGCCGCGCCTTGCCCGGCTGGGTCCCCGGCCTGATCCCCGGTCGCGGCACCCGGTTCCCCCAGCGACTCCACCAGCACCGCGTGCAGCCGCGGGTCCTTTTCCTGTCGACGTGTGAGTTGGACCTCGAAACTCAGGTTGTCCCGCGCGACGCCCCCCTGAAACAGCCGCAAGTCCAGTCCCAGTTCGGCCCGGAAGTGGGCCAGAATCTCGGCGATCACGTCGGTCTTGGCGGTGGCCGTGAAACAGGCGATGGGGGGCACGGGGACGCCCTGGCGCTCCGCCAGTTCCTGAATGAAGCGGGCGGCATAGAGATAGTCGGGCCGGAAATCATGACCCCATTTGGACAGGCAGTGCGCCTCGTCGAAGACCCAGCAGCCGATTTCACGCGACTCCAGCACCCGTTTAAACGAGACATTGCGCAACTGCTCCGGCGAGCAATAGAGGATGGCGATCTCGCCCAAGCGAATGCGTTCCAGCACCTCGCCGCGCTCCGGTCCGGTCAGCAGGCCGTAGAGTGCCGCCGCGTGGAGGCTCCCGGTCTTGAAGACCAGGTTGTCCACCTGATCCTTCATCAGGGCTTGCAGCGGCGAGAGCACGAGCGTCAGTTGGCCGCGGCGCAGATAGCGCACCAGGGCCGGCAATTGGAAGCACAGCGACTTGCCGCCGCCGGTGGGCATGATGGCGAGTTGCGAGCCGTCCGCCATGCCGTGGGCGACGCTGGCGCCCTGGAGACTGCCGCCGTCGGCGTCCCTGGGTTCGGGCCGGAACTGCTCCAGACCGAACCAGCGCTTGAGCTGGCCTTGCGGGTCATGGATGGTGCGGCACCAGTCGCAATCCGGCGCGGTGCAGGGCAGGTCGCGCAGGGCATGCAGGAGCGCCTGGGTGGCGGGAAAGCGGTGCCTGACCCAGGGCGGCAGCACCGAGCGGGCGCCCGCGACCTGAAGCCAGGCGGTCGCATAGGCCAGGGCCGGGCGCAGGCGCGGGTCGCTCAGATGGCGCAGGGCCTGGGTTTGGACCGCGGTCCGGCAGACCCGACCGTCCCAGGTGCGGTGCAGCAGGTCCAGCACACCCGCCACGTCGGGCAGGTCGATCCCCAGCGCGGCGAAGACCAGCGACACCCCGGTGCCGCCGGTGGCCGCCGACTCCAGCCCGCTCGCCCCGCGAAAACAGAAGCGGTAGATCGCCAGCAAGCCGGCCTCGCTGGTTCCCGCCCCACTGCGCTCGGCGCGGCGCGCGAACTCGGCCCATTGTTCCCGGAAGACCTGCTCGGCGAGACGGCAGTCCGCCAGCGCGTCGGCGACCGAATCCCGCACCAGCTTGTAGTCCTTGACCAGGCGGTGGTAGGGGTTCTCGGGAAAGGCCAGCGGCGACAGGAACAGGGTATCGACCACCCGCCGCTGGAGCAGGTCGAGCGCCGGCCGGCGGGCGCGCAGACAGTGCAGGTCATGGCCCAGCAGGTTGTGACCGAGGACCAGCTCGGCACCCGCGGCGAAGCGGTCGAGTTCAGTCAGGGCGGCGGTGCTGTCGAATTGCCCCTGCCGCCTGAAGGTGTCCTCGCCCCAGACCGCGGCGATCTTATGAACGGCCCCATTGGGGCCGGTCTCCAGATCGAGCAGGAGAGTGCGGGATAGGAAATCGGTGAGCCGTGGGTCCACGAGGTGATTATGCGGCCAGGCATGGCTGGTGCGGAAGGCCCGTAGGTCGTTGTAGCCGAGGTAGTGTCCCGATCGGGTACCCGACGCGGAGCGCGCGTCGGCTGGTTCCGCGCGGGATGCGGTCCGCGCAACGGACTCGACTGAGCCGCCGGTGCCTCCCCGCCGGGGCGCTTCCCCGGAACCGCGTCCCTTGTCGGACCGGCCACGCCTGCTTACACTGCCACCATGCGCCATCCCATCGATCCCAAGGTTGACTGCGTCTTCAAGG
>CAYYAY010000153.1:0-6846 GCA_964470155.1 uncultured Lamprocystis sp.
CCAACGGCACGCCACTCCAGCGGCCGTGAATCACCTTCAGCAGGACCACCGTCACCATGGTCTGCGCCTGGCGAGTCTGGGGGTCGCGCAGAAGGGGCTGAACATCCCGGAGGCCGACCGGGTGCTGTTCCTGACCGGCGCCTGGACCGCCAAGACCAAGGATCAGGCCGAGGGCCGGGTCCTGCGTCCCCAGCAGACCCGACCCGTGACGACGGAGTTCGTCCACCTGCGGGGGTCGATCGACGACTACCAGGGGCAGATGGTCGCGCACAAGCGTGATGCCATCAACGCCGGGTTGGACTGGGGGACCCCGGCGCTGGACGACGTGGAGTTCCTGCACCTGGATACCCTGTTGGGGCGGTTCGTCGAGGATTTGGCGGGGCTGATGGGATGCCGGCCCCATGAGGTCCGGGACCGACTGGCGGCATAGGGGGAGATGATGCGTGATAGCGAGGTTGTCATGGGTGACGGGTCAGTGACCATTCGCCGCTCCGGGCGTTCGGCGCCCATCGTGGCGCGGGTCCTGGGGCTTGATCGGAACCCGGAGGGTGACGTCATCCGCCTATGGCTCGATCGTCTGGTGCATCGGCCGGGGGAGGAATGGACCGGCGACTGGTCCGTCCGTGGGGCCGTGAGTTCGATCATTGAGCGCCACCGCACCGGCACGGTCGACGCCTTTGACCATCCACGGGAATCACCATGACTGCCCACGGATCGACCCGCCGACGCGCCTTCGAGGTCGCCTGTGCCCTCGCCGCCGGAGTGAGGAGCAGTCCCGCCAACGGGATCATGCCGAGCGGGTTGCCGCGGCATCCGCTGAAAGCCTCAAGGCGGCCCAGGAGCGCATCGCCCGGCTCCAGGTGGAACAGGAGGTCGCGACGGCGCGGGCCGAATTGCTGGAGCGCGCGGAGGCGCTCGCCAGGGACGCGGCGGCACAGGCGCGGGCGGACCTTGAAGCCGCGCAGATGTTGGCGGAACAGTTGCGCGGCGCGCTGTCCGACCGCGACGGTCAGCTTGCCACGCTCACGACCACGGTCCAGGCCGAACCGCAGGCGCGGGATGCGGATACCCAGCACTGGCTCAGCCGCCTCGCCGAACATCAGGCGGCCGTGGCTGAGGCCCGGGCCCGGGAAACGGCGCTGATCGAGGAGAAGAAGGCCCTGACTCTGGAGGCGCAACGTTTGCGGCAGGACCTTCGGAAGGTGCAGTCCGGGCTCGACGGTGATGAGCGTGCGCGCGGTACCATGCGTCAAGGCTGATTTCGTCGTTCGGGTCCGTTTACGACCCATTGCTGTCCTGTGGGCAATTGAGGGGAGCGGCAGGTCTAAGATGCAAAGCGGCCGTTCGAGGTACTGCGGTGCGGATATCGTTGTCTGTCCCCGATTAGCCGCAGGTTAGAATCGGGCCTGTTCGTGCCGTTCCGATCCCCAGTAAAGTGCCCGTGACCCCGCCTCGGCGAACTGAAAACAAACCATCCGACATCCAATGGGGAATATCCATGTCAACCCACTACCCGCATCCCTTTCTACCAGGCAAGTTGACCGCCCTAATTGGCTTCGTCGGTGCCATGCTCGTCGTAACCGCCGCTGCGGCTGAGGAACCGTCCCTACAAGACATCGGCAAGGCAGTGCAATTGCTGCCGCAGATCGTCATCTACCCAGCCAAGGAAATCGTGACCCTGGATCCGGCGAAGCCGACGGCATCGGCGGTGGCGGTGGCCGGCGACCGAATTCTCGCGACCGGGTCGCTCGACGAGCTGAAGGCGGCGGCAGGCAGCCAGCCCTACACCGTCAACGCCACGTTCGCCGACCAAGTGATCGTGCCCGGGTTCATCGCCCAGCACGACCACCCTTTACTCGCCGCGCTCACGATGACGAGCACGATCATCGCGATCGAGGACTGGGTGCTGCCGCAGGGCACGTCGAAGGCGGCGAAGAACCGCAACGAGTACCTGAAGCGGCTCGCCGAGGCCAACGCCGAGGTCAAGGACCCGAGCGAGCCCCTCGTCACCTGGGGCTATCACCAGTACTTCCACGGCGAGCTGAAGAAGGCTGACCTCGACGCGATCAGCGCGACGCGACCGATCATCGTCTGGCACCGCTCGGCGCACGAGTTCTATCTGAACAGCGTGGCCGAGAGGACGTACGGCGTCACGAAGGCGTGGTTCGACGCGCTCCCCGGCAGTGCGAAGAAGCAGTCGGACTTCGCGAACGCCCACTACTGGGAACAGGGCGCGTTCGCGGTCATGCCGAAGATCGCTTCCGCGATCACGTCCCCAGAGCGGCTGCGGTCCGGACTCGAGTTTGTCAAGCGCTACTACCACGCGAACGGCGTAACGCTCGGCTGCGAGCCAGGCGGTCTCGCCTCCAAGAACCTGCAGGACGCCCAGAACGCGGTCCTGAGCGACTCTTCGTCGCCCTTCCGCTTCTATTTCATTGCCGACGGCAAGTCCATCACCGGCGCCTATCCCGACGACAAGGTGGCCGAGGAGTCCGCGAAGCTCCTCACCTGGGGCCAGGGGATGACGGCCTACCTGCCCAAGCAGGTGAAGCTCTTCGCCGACGGGGCCATCTTCAGCCAGGCGATGCAGGTCACGGGCGGCTACTCGGACGGCCACCAGGGCGAGTGGATGATGGACCCCGACTTCTTCGCCCGCACCTTCCGGGTCTACTGGGACCTCGGCTACCAGCTCCACGTCCATGTCAACGGCGACGCCGGCCTCGACATGGTCCTCGACCAGCTCGAGACCAACCTGCGTCGCCACCCCCGCGACGATCACCGCACCGTGATCATCCACTTCGCCGTCTCCCGGCCCGAGCAGGTGGCGCGGATCAAGCGCCTCGGCGCGATCGTCAGCGGCAACCCGTACTACCCGGTCGCCCTCGCCGACAACTACCGCGGCAACGGCCTCGACCCGGAGCGCGCCGACGCGATGGTGCGGATGGGCGACGTCGAGAAGGCCGGGATCTCCTTCTCGTACCACTCGGACATGCCGATGGCCCCTGGGCAGCCGCTGCTGCTGATGTGGGCGGGGGTCAACCGCATCACCAACGATGGCAACGTGCGCGGGGCGGAGCAGAAGGTCAGCCGCCTGGGCGCGCTGAAGGCGGTCACTCTGGACGCCGCGTACTCGCTGCAGATGGAGCGGGACGCTGGCAGCATCGTGCCCGGCAAGCTTGCCAACTTCACGATCCTCGCCGAGAATCCGCTCACCGTAGACCCTTTCAAGATCAAGGACATCGCAGTATGGGGCACCGTCAGCGAAGGGCGCGTCCTGCCGGTCAAGCGCGCGCCTGCCATGGGTCCCAATGCGGTCTTTGGCCCGGTGCTCGACGCCCCGGCGCTCGCCGCCTCGATCAAGATCGACCATCACGACCACGAGCACGGCCAGCACGACGACGCGTGCACGGTGGCCCGCGGCCTCGCCGCAGCCCTCGTCGCGAAGAAGCTCGTCGCGGACAAGTAGGCCATCGACACGCGCGGGAGTCGCCGCGCGGCGACGGCTTCGACAGCCTGGTCGGCAGATGACCCTCACCGCGGAATCGGGCCCGCTGCTCGGGATCCTGCGACCCCTCGGCGTGGAGCATCTGGAGCGCCAGGTTGCGCCCGCCTGCGCCGAGGGCGGCGGTGACCCGGTCGTGCGCGAGCGCCTTGGCCTGTCAGGATCGGTCTCCGCCTGGAGTGACGCGCAGGCGTCTTTGCCTCAGACTACCTTCATCGCATCCCGCGGCGGCACAGCCCGGTTGATTGGGTCAGCCCAACAGTCATGTCGGCGTGGCTGACACCCCTGCCCATGAAAGCCGCCGCGGGCGTGCGGCGGACTTTCACGGCAAGCCTGCACCGAGACACCGGGCCGCGGATCTCCGCCCAGCCAGATCGCCGGGAACATACGGCGGTTCACCTTGGCACCCGCTCGCTCGGCATCACCAGTGCGGCGGCGATCTCGACGAACACGTCGCTCAGGCACGTCGTGCCGTGCGACCCTTCATCCCGGGCCGGCAGGACATCGAGGTTGTTCGGCGGAAACGGCGACACCGGGTGTTCTTCGCCGTGGGCCAGCGCCCGCAGCGCGTTCGAGAAGGCATAATCGCCGCGACTGCCGGGCTTGTGCATCAGCTCGGCCTTGCGCTGCTCCTCGACGGTGAGCGCGAACACCGTCTCGCCTTCCTTGATCGTCTCCGTGACCTTGAGCTGGTCAAGCGAATCCGGGTCGACGGCCGTGGGGTCTTTGTCGAGGATGACGAAATCGGCGAGCTTTCCGACCTCAATCGAGCCCTTCGATGCCTCCTCGTAGTGCTGCCAGGCGGGCCAGATCGTCATCGCCTTCAGCGCAGTGACCACGTCGACGCGCTGGTCCGGACCGATGACCTTGCCGGAACCACGCGCGACGCGGGTGACCGTGGCATCCAGCACGCGCATCGAGTCGGGGAACGCCACCGGCGCGTCGTGGTGCGAGGTGAAGATCATGCCGCGCTTGCGCACCCAGCCGGTCGGCGAGATGTTCTGCCCAAGCTCCGGCCCGACCGTCTTGCTGGTGTGCCAATCGCCCCGATAGAAGGTGTGCATCGGGAAGAGCGACGGCAGCACACCCAGGCGCTGGTACGAATCGACCTGATCCTCACGCAGGAACTGGCCGTGGATCAGGACTGGGCGGCGGTCCTGGACACCGCCGTACTTCAGCTGCGCCAGCGTGTGCGAGGCGATCAGCAGGTCGGAGGCGGCTTCGCCATTGGCGTGCGTGAGCAGCTGGATGTCGTTCGCGTAGGCCCAATCCACCGCATCGACCACCTGCTCGTTGGTGGCCGCAGCGTACCCGGCGTAGCCCTTCGGATAGTCACCTACCGGGTCCACGTAGGGTCAGTCGCGCCAGGCGGTGAAGCCCTGCGGCGAACCGTCGATGGTCAATTTTGCGCCGGCCACGCGGAAGCGGTTCCTGTAGGTCTTGCTGACGTTCTGCTTGATGAAATCGCGGTCGACGAGCACGTCCGGGTAGGTGGCGACGTCAATCTTGTAGCCGCCCTCGTCGGCGACCTGGCGCATGAGCTGCACGGTGGCCCGGATCGAACGGCCCTCGTCGGCCGTGCTGTAGCCGTAGCGCGCCCACAGCTGCGAGCCGGCGCGGGCGAAGGTCTTGGCACCCTCGGGTCCAACCCGTGACAGCAGCTTCATCAGCACCGGCATGGCGGCGGTTTCCTCGAACACGCCGTTGGGCTCTTGGCTGCCGGGACGACGCTGGATGACGCCGCCAGCGGGGTTGGGCGTGTCGGCCGTCATCCCGGTCAGCTCAAGCGCCTTGGAGTTCACCGCCACCATGTGGCCCGACTGGTGCCACAGCAGGATCGGGATGTCCGTGCTGATCTGGTCGAGATCGTCACGGGTCGGATGGCGATGCTCGGCGAGCGAGGCATTGTCGTAGCCGAAGCCGAGGATCAGCCCGACCCGCTTCACCGCGGCGTCGTTGGCCGCCATCCACTCGCGCACCACCTTCTGCAGCGAGGCGATGTCGGTGACGTCGCCGTCCGGGGGCGCGAGGAGATTGGCCGACAGTGCCTGCACCCCCCCGACGAACGGCCGTGCGCGTCGACGAAGCCCGGCAGCAGAGCGCGGCCGGCGAGATCGATCGACCGGGTGTTGACTCCCTTGAACTTCATCACGTCGGTCTCAGAGCCGACTGCGATGATCTTGCCTCCCTTCTCAGCCACGGCCTCCGCGCGCATCGCCGCGTCGTTCATCGTCAGGACCGGCCCGCCGAACCAGATGTGCTCGGCGCCGAAGCGGATGCCGCGAGTACCAGTAAAGAGCCCGCCAGCATCATTGATCGGTAACGGACAGTCATTTGCTTTCCCCTTGGTGATGGTTCGTTGCCGCTCGGTCCGAAAGCGCCGCCTGGCTTCGACCGGTCGAGCGCAATGCTCGATTGCTGCATTCTTCGTGGTTCGCTTGACAGTCTCTCAGACTACCCAAGTTGGCGCATTATCGCGTTAATGTCCGCTTCGCGGTACAGCCGTCGTGGAGCCCTATCCATCCGACTTGCAGCTCTTCAGCAGTCTTCTGACCGTCAGACTGTCGATGGCCGTCGTCCGCAAACCAGCATGGAGCGGACCTGCACAGCGCAACAGCGAATGTCTCTTCAAGGCCGCTCAGTGCCATTCGCCACCGATGTCCACCCCCGCATGTGCCCGACGGTCGGCCACCAACCCTTCGCTGCCCCCCTTGCTCGCGTGAACACGTTTGGGAGAAGCCTCTCGCTCCGGGGAAGCCGCCGACTGTTGGGGATGGACCGCGATCGTTCGGTTCGAACGTTGCAGACCTCAAGACTCCGCTCGGGATGCGACGCCGGCCATGGATTCCATTCGGATGTCCTGCTGGGCAACTCGCAGGGTGCGCATCGCCGAATCATCGGCCAGCCGGGTTCGCCTGGATCGAGATCACCGTGGTTGACCGCCAGGTCAAGCCCCCGCATGCTCGGGCCATGCTCGCCGACGCCCCCAAGTCCACCGCCGACCGACCTGCGGGTTTGACTTCGGCCCGCGTTCTTCTCTGGGCCTGCCTGATGGTCGCCGCGAGCGCCTGCGCGACAGACTGGATGCCCATGGGCGAATCGGACCGGCAGGACATCACCACGGACCTGTCTTACGTCGAGCGGTCGGCGGTCCGTCCCTCCGACGGTCGGCACGTCACGGCGCACCTCGCCTTCTTCACCTCGCCGGCGTTCCGCCTGAAGGTCGTCGATCTCGGGGCCGGTGCCGCGCCCGTCTATCCAACCTTGGAGGATGGCTTTCGGGCAGAACGTTGCGTCGCGGGGGTCAACGGTGGATTCTTCCAACCGGACCTGCGGCCAGCCGG
>CAYYAY010000154.1:0-6766 GCA_964470155.1 uncultured Lamprocystis sp.
CCGCCCGGCAGGCGTGCTCCCACTGCGCCTCGCTCAGCAGTCCGTAGGTCTGACCGGTCGCCCCGCTCAGCCAGTCGCAATAGGCTTGAGCATCATTCCAACTGATGCAGACCACGGGGTGGCGGTCGTCCTGCGCAAAATAGGGGTTGCGCCAGTTCGCGTCCTTCTTTTCGCCCCAGTTCCCTTTGACCAATACATAGGCACCATCCCCCAGCTCCGCCTCGGTGCGGTAGCCGGTCGATTCGCAGAACCGCCGAAACTCCCCGACCGTGACCGGATACTTGCCGACCGCGTAGTGGCTCAAGGTGACGTCATGGACCGGCCGCTCGTCGTCGGCACCGACACCCGCGGGACTGCCCATGCGGAAGGTCCCGCCGGGAAGCCAGATCATCTCGGGAGCCTCACCCGAGCCATCCGTGAAGGGGTCGCGGAACGGGGTGGGCGCGGTGGGTGGCGGCGTTGGAACCGGGTCCGGGACGCGGGGTGTCGGCGCCGGGGGAGGACCCGCGAGGGCCTGGGCAAGGCGCTCGCCGCCGCGCAGCCAGGTCCCGCCGCGGCGCCGCGCGACATCCACCGCGATCAGCGCGAGGGCGCGCTCCCAGGGGTCGCCGTCCAGCAGCCCCGCGGGCAAGCGGAAGGGCGCGCCGGCCGCGGCGTCCTCGATGAGCAGGGGCCAGTCGGCCGCCGGGTGCTGACCGGAACGCCGCAGCGCGCTGGTCAAGGTACACAGTACGGTCCAGGCCTCGTCGCGGGACACCAGATTGGCGAGAGCGCGAACGACCGGGCCGGTGTCCGGCCGGTCGGTGCCCTGGCCGACGATGCGATAGCTCTTGGGGTGGCCCGGACCCGCGGGCCGGTGCAGTTCCAGCAGGCCCCCGGAGAAGACCTCCGCGAGTGCGGAAAGGTCCCCGCCGGGCTGCATCGCCCGTTGCACCAGGAGCATCATCCGCACCGTGAGGGGATAGGGCAGGCGCGACAGATAGCCGGCCAGTCGGCGCGCCGCCGGGGACGCCACCGACAGGAAGCGCTCCAGCCGCTCCGCGGGGGGCGGGTCCGTGCCGTAGGGAGAGGCGGCGGTGAGCGCGACTCCCGGGCCGTCGAGGCGATAGCCGATCAGCCCCGCCGCCGGCCCGCAGCAGGTCGACCAGGGTGCGCACGCCCCAGGGCGTCTGGCTGATCACCGGCAAGGCGTCGGCGTCGCCCGCGAGTGGCGCGATCACGGGGAGCTTGGGGTCGCGCGTCCGCGCGACGCCGAGCCGGACCTCCACGCCGGCGCCGAGCGCCGTGTCGATCCAGCGGTTCGCGGGCAGGAGTTGCACCAGGACCGCGAGTCCGTCCCGACCCATCCGGTTCAGCAGCCGGTAGGTGGCAGGGTCGTACCAGGCGCGGGAGATGCCGTCCGAGAGCACCAGGGTCAGCATATGTCCCGGCTCCGCGCCGGGCAGCGGCTTGCCGAGTGCCGCCGCGGGCACGAGTCGCCCGGCCTCGAACAGACGCGGGGCTGCCGTTGCGCTCTCCAGGTGGCGGATGCGGACGGTGCCGAAGGCCCCGGTGCGCCGCAGTAAAGCGGTCAGTTCCCGCACCTGGGGCTCCCAGACGGCCATCGCCGGCCCGCGATCGATGACCAGCGTCAGGTCGAGCCAGGGCACGGAGCGCGCCCGGTAGACCAGCCCCCAGAGGCCCTGACGGTTGAGGCGCTGCTCGACGAACCGCTCCACGGTGGCCTCGAGGTCGAGCGCGCACGCGCGGCGCGACGGACGCCGCCGACGCAGCATGCGCCAAGCCCGGCCCAGATGCAGCGCCTGGGGCAGGTAGGAGTGATCGGGAACGGAAACCGCCGACGCCGCAACGGCGCCCGCCGCCGCCCGCGCGGTCAGCGGAAAGGCGGGAATGCCCGCGGCTCGATCGGGCTCGGGACTGCCCGTGGCATGCCCATCACGGCGGCGGCTGTCGGGACCATCGCCGGACGCGGCGGGCGGGTCGTTCCGGTCCGCGGCGCCGGCCGTGGGGGCAGCCGGCGGCGGCAGGGGCGGCGCGCCGTCGGCGTCCAGGGTCGACCAACCCGGCGTGACCCGGCCGATGCGCAGCGCCAACCAGACCGCACCGGCCAGCTCGCGGCTGTCGGGCCGCAGGCCGAGGTCGGCAAGGGCGCGGATCAGCTCGGCGATCGGCCCGGCACCCTGCCCCGGCGCGGCCGGCGGTGGATTGTGCGGTTCGATCATGGGCGCAAGCCGCTCACACCGGGTGTCCTTCCTGCATTACTGCACGGGACGCCAGAGGCGCCGAATCAGCGCGTCCTTGTCCTGGGGCGCGGCGCGTCCCTGCTCGAGGCGCGCCTCCACGTCGACGTTGTGCAGTGCCAAGAACACGGCGTGCAGCAGTTGGTCCGTCGCAAGGTTATTCTCGCTCTCGGTCCGGGCGGTCAGAAAACCCCGGACGATCGTGTTCACGCGCTCCCGGAGCTCACGGTCCTCGCCGAGCTTGAGATGGGTTTGAACGATCTCGGCAAGATCATCCGGGTCCGGCGGCTGGATATCGAGTTCCAGGCAACGGCGGCGAAAGGCGGGCGGAAAGTCGCGCTCGTCGTTACTGGTCATCAACACGATGGGGAACTCACTGCAGCGCACCACCCCCTTCTCGATTGAGACCGGGAGCGCGCTGCCATCGTCCCCCGGCTCGGTCAGCACCACGCGGTCGCGGTCGGTCAGGCGCGCAAGCTCCGGGATCGTAAACTCGCCTTCCTCGAAAACATGCAGCAGGTCGTTCGGCAGGTCGATGTCGCTCTTGTCCAGCTCGTCGATCAGCAGCACGCGCGGGCGCCCGGGCGCGGAGGTGGCCAGCGCGGCACCGACCGGCCCGAGCTTCATGAACGCCTCGATGGGCGGCGGCGTCATGGCCCCGCCGAGCTGGTCACGAAGCAGGGAGGACTCCTGCAGCCGGCCGATGGCGTCGTAGCTGTAGAGCCCGTCCCTGAGTGCCGTGCGGCTGGTGATGGACCAGCGCAGGACCGGCGTCAGCCCCAACTGCCGGGCGACGGCATAGGCGAGCGTGGTCTTGCCCACCCCCGGCTTGCCGCGCACCAGGAGCGGCCGGCGCAGTAAGATCGCGGCATTGATGACATCGAATTGTTTGGGATCGATTTTGAAGTCCTTGCCGCGGTCCGCGGCCGGGGTCGCGGCGAAGGTCCGCCAGGGTGGGGCTTCCTTCAGGTTGGCGAGGCCGCCATTGGGCGGCGTGTTGCCTGGACCGACGATCCACCAGCTTGGGGGGGTGCTGTTTGTCTCTGCCACCTGGCTGCTCCTGTTCTCTTGTCAATGCTCGGGTTCCGCGCGGCGACACTGGACGGCGGGGGCTACCCGTCCGGGTCGCGCAGGGGCTGGGGGAGGCGCCGCCGCAACGGATGATCCATCAGCAACCCGATGCGGAAGCGCGGATTGCCGTGATCACTTTCGAGTTTGCGGCGCAGGGCTCTGAGTTGCTCAGGGACCTTCGCCACCTTGCAGGAGCCAAGCGCCGCCTGCAAACAGGCGAGCGCGGTGCCGCCGTGGTCCAGTCCGCGCCGGAGCCAGATGACGACCGACAGACCCGCCGCGGCACACAGATCGATCTGCGCGGCCCCATGCCCGCACGCCTCGATGACAGCGACGCGACCCTGTGCCCGCAGCGCATCGAGGCCGTCACCCTGCATTGCGGTGCAATCGCAGGCGTGGGCCTTGAACTTGCGCTTGAGAACGGTATTCCAGTGATCCTTACGGTAGCGATTCTCGCGTCCCTCGAAGCCCGCAACCGAGCGCAGCACCACCGGATGCCGCAACCCGAGCGTGAAGCCGTCCCCGGTCCGCCAGACCTCCGGCGCGGCGTCCCAGCGCATCATCAGGTCCGACTTGGCGACGACTTCGACACCGCCGGCGAAGCGCGCGCCATCGAGATGCTCCATGATCGCCGCAACTGCCTGTGGCCGTGACACGACACCGGGGAGTGACACCGAGTCCGGATCCAGGGCCGCCAAGTCGACCTGGTCTAGTCCGATCGGCAGAGCGACACGACGATGCTGTTCGGGGGCCTCATCCCCCCGACTCCAGAACTCATAGACCTCGATGGCAAAGATATCGGACTCGCCGCCAGTCAGGCGTACGACCAGGGCCGTCTTGCACAAGGTTCTTGCGATGCGCGTGCAGACCTCATCGATCGCCGACGATGGGATGTCGTAGAAGTCCTGGATCGCGCAGGCCAGCATCCCGATCCGCTCTTTGAGCGTAGGGCTGCGGACGCGCGACTCAGCATAGTTGAGCAGCCCGATCGCCAGGGGTTGCTCGGCATGGGTGAACTCAAGCAGCCAATGTGCCTGCCGATACGCGGATTTGCCGGGGGCCGGCAGGCAGTGATCGACCGCGGCGCGGACGTCCTCGATCCATTCGTGCCAGGGAGGGGGCACTCCCCCATCGGTTTCCGACAGGAGGTCGGCCAGACACCGGGTCAGATCGGTATGTCCGTCCGGTGCGGTACCCGCGCCGGACCCGCACTCGCGCGCGATTTGCGCTTCCAGATCGTTAATTCGCCGTCTGGATGCCGGCGCCCGCTGGACCGCCGCGGTCTCCAACAGCCGCCCCCCGTCCCCTTGCCTTGAGCGCAGATAGAGCACGGGCCGGTACCATTCGTCCGGGCAGGGCTCGGCCATGGCCTGCTGCACTTGATGCAGGGCTTCCACCAGCGGCAGCCCCTCGCCCAGACCTTGGTAAAGCAGGCCGGCGAACTCCTCGGCCGCCACGGTTTCCAGCGGGAAGGGGGTGGCGATCACGGCCGGGACCAGGTCCATCAACTGCTGGGCCAGCCCGTTGAACACATCGGCCCCACCGCGACCGGCAGCCGATTTGCAGGCGTTGAGCACCACCAGGCGCACGTCGGCCCGTTTGAGCAGGTTGCGCAGGCCATCGATACTCACCCAATCGGCGCGGCCCGTGTCAGGGTCGGTGAAGGCGAGGAATCCCATCGGCACCCCGTGGCGCTGAAAGCCGCAATCCGGCTCGCCGCAGGGGTTGCCGTCGCGTGTGTTGGCGAGCGTGCGGCAGTGCTCGCAGCGCCAGCCGAAATCCCCGTGGCCGGCAAAGTGAAAGATCGCGGGCTGGCCGCGCAGGGCATGGAGTGCCTTCTGCGCCGCTCGATAGCCGGGAACGACGGGGCTGACCCCGAATTGGCCTGCGAGCTTGGTCCCTTTGAGTCCATCGACGATCCGCTCGCGCTCTTGCAGACGCAAACGCGGGAGATCGTCGTCGGCCGGATCGCTCTCCAGGACCAACAGGTGCAGCGTGGGGGCCGGATCGAGCCGCCCCGGCGCCGCCTCGTAGCGCAGATAGCGGCCGACGTGAATGTCGCCATTGGTCAGGCGGTGCTGGTGCAGCAGTTCCCAGGGCAGGCGCAGCAGCGGCAGGTCGCGCTCGGGGCGGAACTCCAGGCGCAGGTAAAGGATCGGCCGCACGCCGGGACGGGCGGTGCGCAGGGCAGCGAAATGCTGGTTGACCTCGGACGCCAGCGGCTTCAGCAGGATGTCGGCGAGCCAGCCGCGCACCTGAGCCCGCAACTGCTCCCGGTGGATGTCCTGGCCACACAAGTCCGCAGCCGCGAGTGGTGCCGGCGCGCGCCGCAGGAGCTTGAGTTCGGCGAGCCGCGCGACCGCGTCCAAACTGAAGGTGCGTAATAAAGCGGTGCCGCCGTTCAGATCCAGGGCACGCTCGAACAGATCGAGATCCTTGGACGTGAAGGGTAGCGCAATGGGATCAGGCTCGACCTCGCCGATGACGTCGGAGCTGGCGCGTAACCTCAGCGCCCAGGATTCAGGCTCCAATGCCGGCGCGATCTGAAGCTCAGATGCGTCCATCCCTCACCCCCGGCACGCTGCGCCCGGCGCCCTGCGCGGGCGGTTCAAACCGGGTTGCCGGACCTACCGCGGGTCCCGCGGGCCACCACCTTGGCGGCCGTCCCCGTCACCCGCTCCCGCTCGGCGTCACCGAGTTGGGCGAGGTAGTGCTCCTTGCTCAGCAGGGGGGATAGTTTGATCGTGACCGTCTGTGTCAATTGGCTGCCCAGCGTGGTCTTGGTGTCGACCCCGGCGTCGGCGCGCAGTCCGAGCACCGCCAGACTGATCCCGAGGCCGGCCTTGCCCCCCTCGGCTTTCTCTCGCCGGGCGACGACTTGGGCCGCGATCTCCACCCCATCGATAAAGAATGCCGGGTTGTTTCCGGCACCCTTGGTCAGCAGATCGGTCTTGATCTGCTCGATCAGATCCGCCAACGAAATCAGCTCCAGTTGCTCGCTCATCGCTCCTCCCCAAGGGACGCGGGAATGCCATCGGTACCGCTGCCGCGAAACGGCGACAGTTCGTTATGATACGCGCAGCCGATGCGCGCGTGGAACGCTGAACAGCGACGGTGTTATGCTCGACACTCGACCAACGCCGCCGGACCATTGCGATGTGCGAGCTGCTCGACCCGAAGAACGACTATGTATTCAAGCGTTTGTTCGGCGACGCCCCGGACCTGCTGGTGGCGCTGATCAATGCCGTGCGCCGGTGCGCGGCGCCGATCACGCACATCGCGGTCAAGAATCCGGCCATTGATGCCGCGGAACTGCACGGCAAATACATCATTCCGGACCTGCTGGCCGAAGATGCCGCGGGCCGTAGGATGCGGTGAGGCACGGACACTGGTGGCGAATTCACCGGTCCCCTCAGGCAGGCTGATGGCGCGTTCTGGCTCCCACGCTCCTGCGT
>CAYYAY010000155.1:0-6404 GCA_964470155.1 uncultured Lamprocystis sp.
GGCAGCGCCTGGAGCACGAACTGGCGGCACTGCGGGCACGCCTCGCGCAGGGTCAGGCCGACGGCTGAGCGGCGCCAAGCCGCCACACCCGCCACACCCGCCACACCCGCCAAGGCGTAACACGCTTTCGGAAATCGTTGTTGCGCCACGCGGCCTTGATCATCGCTCCCGCCGTGCCACACGGGTCAAGCTCCTTTGACCTTGTTCCAGGTGTAAACCGAGGTCACCGCGTAATTCCACACCGCCCCGACGATGATCCCGGCAACGGCCGATAGCACCCAGGCGGTCTCACCGACCAGTTGCGTCTCGAAGGCATAGGTGGCAATCCCGACGTTCGCGACCGCCCCCAGCGAGCAGGCAAGGGTGAATGACACCCAGCCGCGCAGCATCCCCCAGCCGCGCAATTGCCGGTCGCGGTAGGTCACGGCATTGTTCACGAAGAAATTGAAAGTCATGGCGATGACAGCGGCGGCAGTTTGGCCCGTCGTGAAACCGTATCCACCCAGGTCGTAGACCAGCCAGAGAACCAGGAGGTGGACGAAGACTCCGGCGCCGCCGACCAGCGCAAAGGGGATGAAGCGAATCGGAACATAGCGCCCCAGACGCTTGTCCAGCAGCATCATCAGGTAATCCCAGACCGCGGCGCTGTCGAGCTTGCTTTCGCCCGCTTGCCGGATGCGGAACTCGTAGGGAATTTCGATGTAGCGCAGCGGCTTGGTGCTGGACGCAAAGATATCCAGCATGATCTTGAAGCCGATACCCGAAAGGTCGGCGACCGCCCCTTCCAGGACCTCCCGTTTGAGCAGAAAGAAGCCGCTCATCGGGTCCTTGACTCCCGCCTTGAGCACCAGCCGGGACAGCCGGGTCGCGAATTGGCTGGCGAACTGACGTTCCTCGCCCCATTCACCCAGACTCCCCCCGGCCACGTAGCGGCTGCCGACCGCGATGTCGTAGCCGTCGTCTTTGACCGCCCGCAGCATGGCGGGCAGGATGCGTTCGTCGTGCTGAAGGTCCGCATCCATCACCGCGAGCAAGGGCGCGGAGGAGGCCAGCATACCCTCGACGCAGGCGGTGGAGAGCCCCCGCCGGCCAATACGATGAATGATCCGCACCCGCGGATCGCGCTGCGCAATCGACCGCACCAGGGCGGCCGTGCCATCCGGTGAGTCGTCGTCGACGAAGATGACCTCCCAGCGGATCGCTTGCAGTGTTTCCGCAAGCCGGTTCACCAGTTCCTGGATATTCTCCCGCTCGTTGAAGGTCGGGACGACGACTGACAGTTCGGGGGACAGAGTCAAGATCACCTCAAAAAAAGGGGGGTTGCGGGGCCTTGATCGTCGCTCCGGCCAGCCGGGGGAGTAGGATAGCGCGCAGTGTTTTCCACCTCGCCACGCTGCGCCATGCCAGACTGCCCGCCCGCCGCACACGCCAATACCATCGCGCTAACGCCGGTCCTGGAGGCGGTGCTGCGCTGGTCGCAAATCGACCGGGCGCACGCGACCTCCTTGCTCGCCCGCTTCCGGATCGAAGTCCACGAATGGGGTGACGCGACCCCGATCCCCGGCAGCTACTGGGGCGAGTCCGAAGCCGGACTGGTCGGCAACCGATTGTACCTGCGCGCGGACACGCCGTTGCACTCGGCACTGCACGAGGCTTGCCACTGCATCTGCATGGATGAGGCGCGCCGGGCGGACTTGCACACCGATGCGGGCGGCGATTTCGCGGAGGAGGATGCCGTGTGCTATCTGCAAATCCTCCTCGCCGATTGGATTCCCAGCTGCGGACGGACGCGTATGTTCGCCGATATGGACGCCTGGGGCTACACTTTCAGGCTCGGGTCCGCCCGCGCCTGGTTTGAACAGGACGCGCGGGATGCCCGTGACTGGCTGGTGCGCCATGGTCTGATCGACGTCCGGGAGCAGCCAACCTGGATTCTGCGCGGTTAACGCGCGGGGCCCTATACTTTCACTCTCGGGCGCTCGGTCACCGCGGGCGCCAATCGACCATGGAGTCACCCCCCATGCCTATCGCCTGCCGTCTTCACTGTAGCGCACTCGTCGGGATCATCGCTGCCGCAATCCCTGCCGTTACCCTGGCCTGGACCGGCGATGGGCCTTCGGTCTACGGCCCGCCGGGTTATGCGGCACCCCCGTACCCCGTTGCCCCCCCTGGCCCGTTTCCCCCCTGGGCTGGTGCCTGGACCGTACCTGGGGCGCCTGGCAGCGCCGCACCTGCCGACAGCAGCCCCACGCCCGCCGAACCAAACACCGGAGCGCCGCGCCAGCCGCCGGTGGCCGCCTTGCCCCTGCCGAACCAGGCGATGGTGACCCGCGGGCTGCGCATCGCGCGCGCGACGACCGCGGATGCCTATCTGGTTCGCATCGGCATCGGCAACGCAAAGCCCGACGCGGTCCAGATCAACCTGGCGGGCCGCAACCTGATCATCGCCATGCACTCCGACGCCCGCACGCTCCAGGAAGACACGCTGCCCGACGGGCGCGGCTATCGGCGCAGTTACAGCGTCGCACAGGGCTCCATGAGCCGGCGCCTGGCGCTTCCTCCCGATGCGGAGGCCGCACGCATGACCAAGAGCGTGTCTGACGGGACCATTCTGCTGCGCATCCCCCGGCGCGCTATCACCGGGTTTCAGCGCGGCTGGCGTTAGGCAGCACCCGGATGCCCAGCCGCCCGCGGGTCCGGTTGCAGTCACTTGGCTGCCGACTCAACGAAGCCGAACTGGAAGCCTGGGCCGCTGCGCTGAGCGAGCGCGGATGCGCGCTCGCTGGGGACGATGAGCCGGCGGATCTGATCATCATCAACACCTGCGCCGTCACCCAGGAGGCGACCCGCAAATCCCGCCAACTGGTGCGGCGCGCGCACCGCGACAACCCAACCGCCCGCCTGGTGGTGAGCGGTTGCCTGGCGTCCCTGGACGCGCAAGCCCTGGCGGGAGAGGCGGGGGTGGATCTGCTGGTGGACAACCAGTCGAAAGATCGGCTGGTGGAGATTGCCGCCGCGGCCCTGAGCCTGCCTGTCGTTTCGCACGCCAAGGGTCTCGGGGACAGTGCGGCAGCCAATCCCTGGTTCGACCGCGGCCGGCAGCGCGCCTTCATCAAGGTCCAGGACGGCTGCCGCTATGCCTGCACCTTCTGCGTGACCACCCAGGCACGGGGCGAGGAGCGCAGCCGCCCCTTACCGGAGATCATCGCGGCAGTGCAGCGGGCGGCGGCGAGCGGCATACGGGAGGTGCTGCTCACCGGTGTCCACTTGGGCGGTTACGGGAGCGAGATCGACTCGGACCTGAGTCACCTGGTGCGGGCCGTGCTCGACCAGACCAGCATCCCGCGCATCCGTCTAGGCTCGCTGGAACCCTGGGACCTGCCGGACGGCTTTTGGGACCTGTTCGCCAACCCGCGGCTGCTGCCCCATCTCCACCTGCCGATGCAAAGCGGCGCCGACTCAGTCTTGCGGCGCATGGCCAGGCGCTGCAAAACCGGCGAGTTCGACCGCCTGGCCGCGCGCGGCCGGGCCATGGTACCCGGGCTCAACCTCACCACCGATATCATCGCCGGCTTCCCTGGGGAGACTGAGGCCGAGTGGCAGGAGACACTGGCATTTGTCGCGGCCATGAACTTCGGTCAGGTCCATGGTTTTGCCTACTCGCCGCGGGCCGGCACCCGCGCCGCCACGCTGCCGGACCAGGTGGATGCCGCGACCAAGCGGCGGCGCTGCCGTGATCTCAAGGATCTGGCCGATGGACTGCGGCACCGGCTGCTGCTGTCACAGGTGGGCCTCACCAGCCAGGTCTTACGCGAAGGACAGTCCCGCCTGGGGCACCCTGGGGACCTGTTCGGTTACACCCCGAATTATCTCCCGATCCTGGTGGACCCGCGTCCGGCTGCGCCGAGGGTCGGCGAGGTGATGCAGGTACTGATTCGCGGCGTCGAAGCGGACGGCGCGGCGCTGCGCGGCGGCCTGACCGACTGCGCACCCGAGCCAAATGGGGCGATGTCGCGTGTAATTAACGCCTCGGAAATCGGCTGAACAACACGGGATCGCGGTCCGCGTTGCCGCCCTCGAACACCACCTCGGTCTGGTCGTGCTCGCACCGCGGCACCTGCCACGACAAGCCCGGTGTTCGGCACATGCGGTGGCCGGTCGCAGCCGTGCTCGACTCGGTGTCAGTTGATTTAGTAAACCGTCACCGTAATTGCGCGTCATTGCGTCCGATGGAGCGCCTTATTCGGCATTGGCAGTGCCGGTCACCGCGATAATGCAGCCCACACAATGTTGGGAGAGTGACCCATTACGCGAACCATTCGCACCCATAAGAGTGTCATGTGTTCCAAATGCAACGCCTGCTCCAGACCGCCAACATCTAGCGGATTCCAGCCAAGCTGTGCAATCAATTTTCCAACAACCTCCTTGGCTGCGGAATCCTTGCCGCAGTACATCATTACTGGTTTTACGTCGTAATTGGGGTAGGAAGAATTCTCGAAATTCTCGAAGCCGTAAATCGTAAAAGCCTTGACCACCTTAGTTTCCGGAACGAGTGCCTGCACCATCTCCGAGCCCGACTGAACGCTATTCAATCCGTGACTGAGGTTTGCTCCGACTGGATTGGTGCAGTCGATAAGAATCTTCTTCCGTATCTCATCAGCAACTGCTTTGAGTGCGGGTTCGTTGGCCTGGAATGGGGTGGCGAGGAAAACGACCTCTGCATCGCTAACGGCGATTTTCGGAGCGGTGACTTTCAGATTTCCGTTCCTTGCCAGAGCTTTTTTTACGCTCTCGGAATTTTGGTCATTGGCTGCCAACGTAACATGGTGGCCGACACGTTCCAGGTGATCTGCCAATGGGGCTCCGACCTGGCCATAACCGATAAAAGTAATTTTCATGCTGTGATTCTCCGTTGTGCCGAACGTGCAGGCCAAGGCGGCGCGCGCCCCCACTGACCTTGCGAGTTAGCGCAACAGGCTGTGGCGCGCGCTCGCTCTTTGTCCGAAGATTATCCAATTATTGGACTCCAAGGCACAAGTCAAGTCCTCAGTTCATCTTCCGTGTTGCCGAGCCCAATACTCATCTTCCTATCGTCAGCGGTCGCATGGCACAACAATTTCGATGTAGCTGTGTGGCTTGACATTTTCGACGGCGTTGGCACTGATGATGAGCGCAAGTTCTAACGTGGCTGGTAGCCCAATCGGCGTATCCGTGCCGACCGGTCCGTCAGTCGCGCCCCCAGGTCCTGTGCGTAGTCGTCTTTCCTTATCCCATCGACTCCAGGCGCCTTGTGTCCCCTCAATGTCAAGCTCGACATGGCCTAGGACCCCGGGAAGTACCCGTATCGCTTGCCGTGGCGCAATACGGATTGTTGCCTGCGAGCGGGCCAAAGCCCTCGGCACTCTCCGACTAAAATTTTTGGGGCTCAACACCTTGAAGGTCGGCTCCACCCGTGACCTTTACAACTCGCCTGCTTTCGTGCCTACACATCGACACGCCCGTTACCGAGCGTGCCGCAAGGCTCGATACTGGGCTCGCGGCTCACGATGACCCAGGTGGGATTTGCACCCACTAGACTACGCGACATTGCCAAGCCGCACTGGCCCCTTTTCCCATTTCCCTTTCCCCCGCAAGTGCCTAGTCGGCAGGCCGGCCGCCGATCAGTCCCGGCGCCTAATGAGGGTCCCTTCGATACGCTGCCGTGGCCGTCCCCCGGCATCCGTGCGTTGCAGTGTCCACTCCAGTCGATCGGGGGAGGTCCAGCGATCCTCGATGACAAAGGTACTGTCGGCCGTCTGGCCCTGCCAGCGCAGGATCGCGCCGAGCGGGTCCCAGTGTCCCTGCGCCTCGTGACGGTAGCCCTCGGAGTCGAAAAGCCATTGCCGGTAGACAGCGGCGTCGACATCATAGGTCATAATCTGAAGATCGGACCGACCCACGGGAATAGAGTGGGTGCCGAACTCGACATAGCGGCCCTCCAGTGTCGGCCGACCAAGCGCCTCGCCCCGAGTCAAGACATCGTGAGAAGGCGAGCCCTCCTCATGGATGCGGGTAGCTGTTTCCCAACTGCCCGAATAGCGCCTCAGGACCGCTGATGCCTCGGACCAGGTATTCTGCGCCGCGGCAATGACGGGAAGCGTGGCAAGACCGATCAGTACCGAGCGTATAAGGCACGTGGTAACCCGCACAGTCAGTACTCCAGGTGAGTGATGAGCGAGCGCGTTTCGCCGCCGCACCGGTGTTCGGCCATTCCGGGAAAAGGCGGGAAATGGGGCAGGCTCAATTAAACCCCCTGGCGGCGAATCGGTCAAATACGCTGGCGCGTTTTGCGGCAACACAAAACCGGGCACAAAACCGGGGACAGACCCTGAGGTATCCCCACGAATTCCGCCGCCCCGGTCACT
>CAYYAY010000156.1:0-6332 GCA_964470155.1 uncultured Lamprocystis sp.
ATAATTGTAACATTTTGTCTTGCTTATGAAAAAATTTTGGGCGGGAATTGCTGACCGATGATCCATGCCTGCCACCTGGATCTGCGCCTCTCCGACGAGCTGGTGAGCCGCACCGAGAGTGCGGAGCTGATGCCGATCATCAACGCCGACATCGGCGGCCCCGACAGCGGCGACCTCAAGGCGCAGCACAGCAATGCCGCCCTCGCCGACCGTGCCAACCCCCATCCAGAGGGCTTCCCGCTTCACGAATACGCCTGGAAGACGGTTTTCCTGCATAGTCTGGCAGGGTTTGGCGATGGACTTGGTTCGAACGTCTTCGGCATCGCCAAGCAGGACGCGCTGTTCGCCACCGCCTTCCCAGGCATGACCCCACCCCAAGTGGAAACGGCCCTGGATGCCCTGCGCTCCCAGGCGTACTACCTGCATTACTCGGAGACCGAAGGCCGTTATTACGCGAGCACCGGCGTCTCCATCAACATCGTCCTGGCGGCGATCCGTCGGGCACTGCGCGGCACCAAGGGCGTCGATCAGCTTATCCACGAGACCTCGCGTAAGGTCGTCAAGCCAGGCACCCTCAATTTCGATGTCATTCCCGAGGTGGAGCTTGCCGAGCGTATCCCGGATAAAGGCGTCAAGCCCACCCTGGCCTTGATTGCCCTGGACAGCCCGCCGGTGGATCCTGCGCAGCTCATCACCCAGGCGGGAGCCAACAAGCCCCGCGTGCACCAGAACCTGGTCTTTCTTCTGGTGCCGGACACGGTCGAGGTGGACGGCGAGTACCGCCCCGGCGATGACATGCTGGACAACGCCGCTACCCGCGCCCTGGATCTCCGCGAGCGTCTCACCGCCATCGGCATCGACGTCCTGGCGCGACGCACGCTCAAGCACAACCCGGCCGGTTATGGCCTGTCGGAAGCGGTCTTAAGCGACGAGACCTTCACCCGCGATACCAGAGAGCGCGAGCAGGCCCTGCTGACCGTGGTGACCCAGGCGTACCGTAACCTCTGGTATCCAGGTCAGGGTGGCAAGATCATTCGCCGTGAGATCAGTACGGCCGGCGGCGAAGGCGGGCGCTCGGTGATCGAGAGCATCCGCGAGGTTCTACTGGGCGAGGGCAAGCTCGTCACCGCCGAACTCGCGACCACCAGCGCGACCGCCGGCGCTGCCGTCAAGCTATTCTTCGCCGCGAACAAGGATTACCAGGCCCTGGAGGATCTGCGCAGCGCCTTCGCCTGCCGCCGTGACTGGCCCGTCTTGGAAGACACGGGAGTCTTCGAGACGCTCATCCGTGCCGGCATCGGCCATGGCGCCTGGTGCCTCTTCCGCATGGGGTCGGCCGAGAAACCGGCCGATTTCTGCGCCCGCGAGACGGGCCAGCTCCCGCTCCAGATCGACCTCGCCGAACCGGGCTGGTGCCTGGTCACCCCCCAGGGCGCCAAGCAGCGCAACTGGACTGCCGCGGACAAACCCGACGCCGCCCAGGTCCGCAAGTGGGTCCAGGAGGCCAGTCAGCAGGCTGGCTATGGATCAGACTCCGACATCGCCGCCGCAGTCGCCCAGACCCACGGCACCATTTCGATTCAGGATATTGCCAAGTCGATCGACGAGCTGATCAAGGCCAACCAACTCTATGTCCATGCCCCGGACCGGGACCCCAGTCTCGACCCCAGCGTCCTGCGTGGGGCCAACGAATGGGTGCTCGCGACCGTTAGCCCGGACGACAAGATCGTTACCAAAACCGAGGTCGCCACCCGGGGTTGGGTCATCAAGAAGGAAGAGGCCCTGTCGTTCTCCGGCGAGCAGGCGCGCAAGAAGGTCCTGCCGCTGTTGAAACGGCTCGCGGAGATCTACAAGACCGGCGGCACCTCCACCATCGATTACCTGGAAGTCAGCGGCCTCAAGCTTCCCGGAGGGGGGCGGATCGCCCTGCAACTGCATCAACTCAAGCCCGAGGATGTGAAGGCCATCGAGGAGCTGCTGGACCCGGCGATGGCCCTGACCACCCAGGACACGGAGACCGAGGTCCAGATCGTCATCGAAGAGCCGCGGCAAGGCTGCAAGCTCGTCACCGAACTGATGGCCCCCTGATGGGCATCGCTCCCGCTCTGCCCATCCTACCCGAGGACCCGTGGCAATCTTGTAGGATGGGCTGAGCGAGAGCGAAGCCCATCATCTACCAAACCGCAAACTATGGCCGCCAGAAAACCACCCTTCGATCTCGCCAAACACCTCGCGGAGCGGCTTGGCCCGCTCGGCGCCAAGGCGCCCTTCCTCCTGCGCATCACCGCGTGGCAGGGTGCGCCGGTTCCCGTGCTGGTGGTCAAGGAGCGCCAGTACCGCGACCAGGACGACGGAGCCCCAAGGCCGGACGGCCAGCGCCGCCGCGCCCGCCCCGTCCTGATCGAACGCGGCAACCTCGCGGGCGAGCCCCTGCACCGCTGCCTGCCGATGCTGCGTCGCGTCGTCGAAGGTGTCACCGATCCGGTCGGCGTCCCCTTGGAACTGTCTCGCTACCTCACCAATGAGGGCCTGCGCACCCGCGGCAACCTGCCCCTGGACGAAGAGGCCGGCGCCAAGCTCGCCCTGATCTTCCGTCTGCAGGACCGTATCAAAGACTTGGATCGGGTGGAACTGATCGCCCATCGCGTCCGCCAATTCACCCGCGAAGAGGCCGCCTATTGGCTATCGCGGACCCTCAGCTTCGGGCCGATCGCCAACCGCTGGGCGCTCTCCGGGCTGCGGACCATGCTGGGCGGGCATGCTGATGACAAGGGGGTTCAAGAGATGTTGGAGCGGCTGCGGTTGGCGGCATGAACGACGATCCTGCAAAGCCGGCATCGCGGCAGCGCGATGCTGCCGAGCCCTGCGCAGGGCCGATGGCGGCGACCCTCTCCCTGCTCGCCGAGTTGGCGCGCCTCGGGCCTGGCTGGGATGGCTACGGTGCTGACCCGATCGGCGCCCCTTGTTTGGCCAACGTCAGTGCCGTCTTGGCCGCCCTGCCCGCTGGTACCCCAGGCCCGGAGATTGCCCCAAACCCAAACGGCACTCTGACCCTGGATTGGGTGGTAGGGGGATACAGCCTTTCGTTTGAGATCGGTGCTGCCCGCTACAGCGCGATTTGGGAATCCGCAGCCGGGGTGCAGACCGATGAAGGCCACATCCTGCCGGACATTCCGGTGTTTGTCACCGCGGCCCTGGCTGCCCTGCGCCAAAGGCCCTGGCGCCAGTTGTAGGATGGGCAGAGCACAAGCGATGCCCATCAACCGGTTGCCTTTCGACTGCTGATGAGCCGGATCGTATCGCGACGATCCGTATGGATCACCCACTGGCTCGATATGTTTACCCCGCGCCAACTGCTCGGGCACCTGACAATGATCGAGAGCCTGAACCGGCGCAAACCACAGATTCTGGCCGAGTTAGGACCTGAGCGCGGTCGAGCGGTCGCGACCTATCTGCAATTTGTCATTGATAAGGGCGTCGACTATAACAGCCGTCAGACGCGGTGGGAGTTTACCCGTGGTGTGGTCAAAGGAACCTTCGGCCGCCATGATTTTTCGCTGAAATGGACCTTCGGGGAAATGATCTTTTCCGGTCCCAACTCGGGCGCCGCCTGGGGCCTGTCGCAGGTTCTCGATGCCTACAAAGGCATGGCCGAATTGGCGGCCCCTGTGTTCAAAGGTACGGATGGTAAGCCGCCGGTCACCATCATCAACGGCACCGGGGCGCATATTCCGCAGGTTCCCGATGAATCGGTTGACTTGGTCTGCATGGACCCGCCGTATTACAACAATGTGCAATACGCCGAGCTGTCTGATTTCTTCTACGTCTGGCACCGCCGTACCCTGCGCGACCTCTATCCCGGCATCTACAACCGGCGCCTGACCGACAAGAAGGCCGAGGCGGTCGCCAACCCCCATCGTGATGGCGGCCCGGACGGGGCCAAGGCGACCTATGAGCGGATGATGGGCGAGATCTTCCGCGAGTGCCGCCGCACTCTCAAGGATGGCGGCCTCTTCACCCTGATGTTCAACCACAAGTCCCAAGACGCCTGGGAGACCCTCACCCGCTCGCTGATCGATGCCGGCTGGGTCATTACCGCCTGCTTCCCGGTGGAGTCCGAGGGGGAGAATTCGATGCATCAGAAGGACCTGGCCGCCGCCGCCAGTTCCATCTTCCTCTCCTGCCGCAAGCGCCCGACCCAAGACACCGAGACCGCCATCTGGGAGAACGCCTTCGGCCAAGTCGGCATCCGTCACCAGATCGAGGCCGCCGTCCGCCAGGGACTCACAGACTTTGAGCCGCTGCATCTGAACCCAGTGGACGAGATGGTCGCGAGCTACGGCAAGGCGCTCCAGGTGCTCTCCGCCCACTGGCCGGTGCAGGACGGCGATGATCTGGTCAGCCCCGTCAAGGCCATGAACGAGGCGAGTCGCGTGGTCTCCCAGGGCCGGGTCAGTCAGATCACCAAGGGCAAGGTTCGGGTTGAGGACCTGGACAGCGAGACCGCCATGGCCCTGACCATCTTCGGCATCTGGGAATTGGCCGAGGTCGCCTATAACGACATCCTGAACCTTTCCCGCTCTTTGGGCATCGCCCTGGACGGTAAGCCCGGAGGCTACCGGGTCCAGGATCGGGAGATCGGCATCAACCAGTCCGTCGCTACCCGTGGCCGCGACCAAGGCGCGGAAGGCTACCAGGCGCCCCTGGTCCGCACCGGCTCCAAGCTCCGTCTGGCCCTGCCGGAGGAGCGCCATGGCGCCCGCCTGACCGCTCCCCAGACCGACTGGGATCGCCTTCAGGGCCTGATCGCTGCGTACCGTGAGGGCGACATCCCGGTCGCCCGCGCCTATCTACAGGAGCACGCCGCAGAAAGCGCCGAGCGCATCCTCGACCTCCTGGAGGTTTGGGCCGCGGAGGCGCGCGACCCGGACCTCAAGCGCCAGGCGCGTAACGCGCTCTTCGGGCTTCGGCGGGGTTAATGGGCATCGCTCTCGCTCTGCCCATCCTACAGGCGACGGGGTGGGGAATTGGGGTAGGATGGGCAGAGCGATAGCGATGCCCATCTGGTGAGGCCGCGATGACCGATTACCGCCGACTCTATGTTCCGGGTGCAACTTACTTCTTTACGGTAGTCACCGAGGGTCGCCATCCTTTGCTCGCGTCGGAAGCTGCGATTGATCGCCTGCGGGACTCCTTTCGTTATGCTATGGAGCACCGCCCGTTTCGCTTCGACGCGGTGGTTGTGTTGCCGGACCATCTGCATGCCATCTGGACCCTACCGACGGGTGATGACGATTTCTCCGAACGGTGGCGATTGGTGAAATATCGGTTCTCCCATCGATCTCCCGCTCCAGGAGTACCCCGTCCATCCTTGGCGGCGAAGCGGGAAAAAGGACTCTGGCAGCGCCGTTTCTGGGAGCATTGTATTCGCGACGATGCCGACTTCGCCCGCCATTTGGATTACCTCCATTACAATCCGGTGAAGCACGGGCTCGCGGAACGGGTGGCGGATTGGCCTTATTCCAGCTTTACTCGCTTCGTGGGGCTGGGTATCTATTCGACGGATTGGGGATGTCCGGGCGGGTTACCGGAGATTGCGGGGGATGGTGGGGAGTGAGGCAGATCGGAGTTAAGGCGATGGGCATCGCTCCCGCTCTGCCCATCCTACAGAATGACGATACGACCCAGCGGTTGGAATCATGCCAACCGTTGTTTAGAGAGGCGCCGTGCCGCGCGCGCCTAACCCGACCTATTGGGATCGCGCGAATTTCGCGCAGCGGTGGAATCCTTGTCCAATTTCGGAGCGGCGTCGGAAAATTGAAGGCGATTAATCCGGGCGTATCGCCCTTCCGGTGAGGTTCGAGTCATGCACATCCGCCAGATTCATATAAAGAACATCAAGTCTATTCGCGAGCTGACCTGGGACATACCGGCGGACAAGGCCAAGGGCTGGCATGTGGTGCTTGGCGATAATGGGGCAGGCAAGTCGACCCTGTTGAAGTCGATCGCTGTTGCATTACTCGGGCCGCGTGAGTCCTATGGGTTACGACAGCCGTGGGATGCCTGGTTGCGTGATGGATGCAAGTCGGGGGAGATCAAGCTACGCATTGGATGGAGTCCGGATATTGATGGGTTTGTTGGTCAGGGGCCGACGCCTTCACCGGAAAAGGATCTGTCCTTCGGCCTCAAACTGGCGAAAGCGGACGACAATCTCACCTCGCCCTTATTCGAGCCATTAGAAAGCAGGCCTGACCCAAACAGGCATGTTTGGGGTAGCGAACACGGCTGGTTTTCTGCTTCGTACGGCCCGTTTCTTCGTTTCACGGGGGGCC
>CAYYAY010000157.1:0-6267 GCA_964470155.1 uncultured Lamprocystis sp.
CACCTGCATGACATGCACGGCAATGTGTGGGAATGGTGTCAGGACTGGTACGCGGATTACGTAGGGTGCGGTGAGGAACGAACCGCACCCTACGGCCCACTCGCAGTCTACTGCAGCAGATGCGAGTGGCGCGCAGCAGCCCGCCAGTGAGAATCCCAGTGGCCCCAAGACGGGCTCCAACCGGGTGATGCGCGGCGGCTCCTGGGACGGCCCCGCCGGCGACTGCCGCTCGGCGTGCCGCGGCGGGGACGGGCCGTCCAACCGCAGCGTCGACCTCGGTTTCCGCCTTTCGAGGACCGTATAGCTTGACACTTTTACCCTCTTACCCTCTTACCCTCTTACCCTCTTACCCTCGTCCGCGCCGGTATGCCCGGCACCGCTCCGATGCAGCACCGCGTCCCAGCAACCGGCGCCCGGCGGCGCGGCGGTCATCTGATGCTGGTCCGGGTCTTCACTGCCGTTCGGCGTACCGCAACAGGAACGCGCCGTCCAATCGCAACAGCACCCTCGGCTTCCGCCCTTCGAGTACAGCGCATCCGCCCGTCGGGTGCCGTCTACGGATTGCGCCCCTGTGCATCCGCGGACAAGGTCGGGCGCTATACCGATCGCATCACGCTCCCATCAAAGATTCCCATAAGACCTAGGCATGGAAGCCGTCAACGTCAGCGGACTCAAGAGCAACCCCAGCGAGGCCCTGCGCAAGTCGCACCGGGATCTGGTCGTCGTGATGAATCGGGACAAGCCCGATGCCCTGCTGGTCGGGGTCGGTCCGGCAGAGGTTCCGAAGTCGCCGCAAACCGTTACAGCAATAGGTGTAGGCGAAGATTGCCGTGCTTGCAGCCGGCGCCGCGACTATCCTGCCGAAGTCGCAGGCCGCCGGCCGTGGAGTGGCTGAATCCGCGACAGGTCTTCGCCATGCGCCCGCAGGGCCTCGGCGGTGTCATAGTCGGACTGCAAGGCCAGCCAGAAGCCCGGTGTCGTGCCAAAGGCGCGGGACAGACGCAGCGCCGTGTCGGCGGTGATGGCGCGCTTGCCGGCGCAGATTTGGCTGATCCGCATCTGCGGGACATAGATCTGATGCGCCAGGCGGTATTCTCTTCTCCAGGCGGACCCCGCACCCGACAGACCCGCGGTATTTTTTGTGCCCAGCCAGTTTCGATGGCCGGGAGTCTTGCGCGATCTTGGAATATGGCGGCGTGACAAACCACACTCCCGCCGACCCGGATCGACCGAGGTCGGGTGCCGATCCAAGCCTTGGCGGAGTCTCCAGCGTTCGATAAGGGCGTCGCCTAGGCCGGTCGCCGCAGCCGTTATCGCATTCCTGGCGGCGTTCCGGGTCCGTTGCCGCGATCCATCCTGGCAGGAGCCGCGTTTGATCTGCGATCCCGGCTCCCGACGGTGTGTCCGCTGGCCTTGCCCGCCACGTGCAACAGGACTATCCTCTCCACGCAATTAGCTTAGGTGGTTGAACTTCCTTTCCGTAATATGGATCGACAGGCAGCCGGATTGGGTCATGCGCTGGGGTTGATGGAGCGCTGCCGTTATGACTCGGCACTCAGGATTTTGAACGGGATCCTCGACCCGCCGGCCGATTACGATCAGGCCGTTCTCTTGAAAGCACGGTGTTTCTTCGAGCAAGGCTTGATCCGCCACGCCTTCGCTCATTTACGATCGGCCGCCGCGACTCCTCTTGGCGAACCCACCTTGGCCAAGTGCCAACTCTGGCTCGCTTATCTAAGGCTTTATGGTGTCGAGACCACAGCCAAGGGCGAACGCGAACCCATGGCTCTTTTCGAGGAAACGGCGCGCCGGGCGGCCGACGATGACGATGCACATCCGGCGGTGCGGGCCTTGGCTGCCGACTTATTGGCTCGTGCTGCGCAGTGGCGCTTGGTCATGGGTTGGGAGTCGCTCAAACTTCGGTCCGAGGTCGAAGGCAAGATCGCGCGGGCCATCCAGCGTTATCGCGCACTGGACGACGTTGGCGAGGCGCTGCGGGCCAAGCATCGGTGGGTCATGCTGTGCCGACACGAACCCCGTGCAAACCTGGCTCGCGCAACCGCGCTGCTGCATGAAATAAAGACTGAGGCGACGCGCCTGGGCTGCGGCCTGATGGCGGCGGACGCGAGCTTGGAGTTACTGGAAATCGAGTGGGAGCGATTCCTCGCCGCGGGCGATACGACCACTGAACTCCAACCCTGGATCGACCGCTACGCCGCAGTGGAAGCACTGTACCGGAAGGCTCGGCATGCATACGGCGAGGCCAAGGTGTGCTGGTCATTTGCCCGACTGTTGTTGAAATACGGATTTGTCGCGGGCGTGGATGTCTCCCGGCGCTGCGCGGACGAACTGGCTCGTAAACACGAGATGGTGCAGCAGCAAGCGATCTGGAAGGCATTGAATCTCTGGCACATCCTGCATGGCGAACCCAGCTTGGCGCAGGAGGCGCAGGAGCGCAGCAAGGCATTGAGCGCGACCATGGACTTTCCGATGGCGGCGGGCGTGGATGCCTTGGGTGCGGCGGATCGGGCGTTCCGTAACGGACACTATGGCGAAGCGGAGACGCTGATACAGGGCCTCGTCGACGATCCGGACCTGCGCGATGTCCACAGCTCTGCCGAACTGCTCTTGGTGAATTGTCAGGCTAGGACCGGTCGTACCGAGCAAGCGCGGCGAACGCTAGACTCGCTCATCGAGCGCTTGGACCAGCGAGACGCCACCCTTTTCATGCCGGAGGCCCTGGTGATGCGCGTCGCGATGTGCGGCGACGAAGACGCGCAGACGGCGTTAAACGATTTGCAGCGCCTGTTGGATATCGACCGTGCCGATGACAACTTGACTGGGTTAGGCCAGCACTATGCTTACCGCGCCTGGACTCGCTTCAATCAGCTTCGGCGCCGCGGCGAAGCGGTGTGGTTGACGGCTGAGGTCACGGCGGACTTCGACGCGGCGGAGGCGGCTTTGGCGAACCTGCGGACCTTGGACGCGCGATCCCAATTGGGCAATGTCTATCAACAGCGCGGGCAGGTTGCGTTCATGGCCCGGCAATGGGAGACGTGCGGCGCGTATCTAACCAAGGCGGAGCACCTGTTTCGTGCGCTGGAGCTGACGCCTTCCTTGGCGTTCGTCATTGTGCACCAAGGACTTGCTTTGATTGAAGTGGGACGGTCGGCCGGCACGGGCAGCTACGATGCGGCCAAGTCCCGCTTCGCGGAAGCCGAACAATTGTTTCGGGCCGCGGGCCTGTTGGGCATGGTGTGGAGCGCGGTCTTTTATCAGGCCCTGTGCGAGCGCGAGGCGGGCGGGTGGGAGCCGGCGGGGAGTGAGGATCGGCGGGTGCGCTGGCAGCGTGCGCAGGGTCTCTTGCTGTCTGCCTCCCATGCGATCGACATTGAACGGGGTGCGATGCGGCTTGCCATCAACGCGGAGGCGCAGAAGGCCGAAGTCGCTTTCGCCGCAGACAAACAGACATTGTACCGGGAAGGCTTCCAGTTCTGTTGCTATCTATTGCAGGACTATGGGGCCGCGGTGCAATGGCTGGAGCGGAACAAAGGCCGGGCATTGTTAGACGCCCTGGCGGAGACGGTCACCGCGCCGGCGCAGATCGCCTGCCACCCGGCTGTGCTTGCCGATATGCAATTGCGCGAGCGCAAGCGTCTGGCCGGCAGTTATCAAGTGGCGGAGGCCCTCCAACAGGGGATCGACGAAGGGTTGAGGAAAATGGCTGAGGCGCCGGAAACGTCCGCCTATGCTGCCTTGCGACAAAGCGATCCCCCTGCCTGGGAGAAGGTGCTGGAAGCATTGCGTCATGAGGCGTGCAGCCCGCGGGGCAGGGGTTTGCTGATTGCACAGTATTATTGCTCACCCGAGCGTAGCCTGCTATTCGGCATGCGGGCGGAATGGGATCAACCGCGGCAAGTGCCCCTGGATGTCGACTATGCCAGCTTGCTGCGCTTTGTGCAGGAGTGGTTCTGGTCGGGGAACTTGCTGCAATTGAAGCGACTTGCCAGCGGTGAGCGCCAGTGGCAGCGCTTCGCGTCGTTGCTCGCCCCGTTGGCCGAATGGGCCGGGCCGGGCGACCGGATTTGTTTGATTCCCCATGGCATTCTCCATGACATTCCTCTGCATAGTCTGTGCCTAGAGGACCGACCGCTGGCGCAGCGCAATATCGTCAGCTATACCTCCAGCCTCTCTGTCTTGTATCATTTGCTGTACCGAAGAAGGTCATTGGGGATACCTGCTGACGGGGGGCGTGGCAAGTCGTGTGCGGTGTTTGGCGATCCTTCGCAGGACTTGCCGGGGGCCGAACGCGAGGCTCGCGTGATCGCCGGGGTATTGGGATGCGCGCCTGTCCTCAGCCGGCAGGTGACCCGGACGAAGGTGTTGGATGCCCTAGCGCAGTCGACTTGGTTTGTGTACGCGGGCCATGGAGAGTTGGTTCGGGCCGACGGGTTTGCGTCCGGTCTGAAGCTGAAGGATGGGGAGCGCGTGAGCGCAGCGGATGTCCTTGCCTTGTCCCGCATCGCCGAGTTGGTTGTACTGAGCGCGTGCGAAGTGGGCGCAAGCGAACGCGGTGTCGGCGATGAACTGTTGGGGCTGGTTCGAGCATTGATCTTGGCCGGCGCCGGGGCCGTGGTTGCCAGTCAATGGCGAGTGAACGACGAGGCGACGGCGTTCCTGCTGGGCGAGTTCTTCCGCGCCCTGCAATCCTGCGGCGAACCGGCGCACGCGCTGCAAGTGGCTGCCGGCGCCGCAAGCAGCAGGCCGGAATGGGCGCATTTCTATTATTGGGGCGGTTTTGTCATGCACGGCATCGGGTGATGCCCGACGGAGGTTCCGGTGGAAGTAGAGTGGTTTGATCTCGACTTGGAGCCGGATATCGAGGCCATGCAGGAGCGGGCCGCGGGACTGTTGCCCGTCGACGGGTCTTTCCCGCTTTGGGGTTCCGGCAATCGGCTTGCGCTGCGCCGGGTGGCATTGACGCGCCAGTTGTTAACGGGCGGTCAGCGTGCTGCCTTTGACCTGGCCCTGCGTTGTGTCGCGCACCCCCATCCCGAGTGCCGGTTCCGCTACGTGCAAGTCGCGGTGGACTTCGGTCATGGTTTGGACGACCAGTCGCAGGATGCCATCGTTGAGGACATCAGCCCGGGTTGGGTCGAAGGTAAGGAGCCGGTCAAGATCGTCACCAAGAAGGCGGGCGAACTGTCGTTCGAGTTCGAGACGCTGAAGATCGGCCCGAGCGCGTCGTTGGAGCAGACGCGCGAATACCAGGTTTATTTTCCCGTCTTGCGATCCTCGGGGAAGGGTTTCGAAGAAGCCGTGTGGACCTTCGAGGCGATTGAGGGCGCCCCGCTGCATGTGGATCGCAACCTTCGGCTCATCGTCTCGACACCTTCGTCCACGGGCGTACTGCGGGCGTCTTTCCGACTGGAGGCACGGGTTGAGAGGACCGGAGTGGCCGGCTGGATACCTCTCATCGGCAGGCGCTCCGTCGAGATCGAGGCGGTCGATTGGCTGTGCTAACCCCGTACCAGAAGCCGCAGGACCAGCCGCCATGCACACTATCCAACTCCTGTCTGTGCCGGCGCAGACCCTGCGACTGCGCTGGCCGCCTGCGGCGGCAGATGAGGGCGTGTTCCGCGATCTGTGCCGCGCCAACCCGGACTACCGCATCGAGCTGAACGCGCGCGGGGAGATCGAGATCATGCCGCCGACCGGAGGCCTGACGGGACGAAAAAATACCAAGTTGCTCAGCGCATTGGACACCTGGTCAGAGCGGGATGGTCGGGGTGAAACCTTCGACTCATCGACCGGTTTCCGCCTCCCGGATGGTGCCACCCGCTCGCCTGACGCTTCGTGGGTGAGACGTGATCGCTTGGCGGCGCTTGCCGCGGCGGACAAGGAGGGATTTCTCCCACTGGCACCGGATTTCGTGGTCGAGCTCCGCTCCATCTCGGACAGCCTCGGGACTATCCAGGTCAAGATGAACGAATACCTCACCAATGGCGTCCGTTTGGGCTGGTTGCTGGACCCGGCGGCCCGTCAGGTCTTCGTGTACCGTCCGGGCGAGCCGGTCCAGTGCCTCACCGGGCTGGAGTGCATCTCCGGCGAACCGGAGTTGCCCGGCTTCGTTCTCGACCTGCGGCGGATCTGGGAGCCAGGGTTCTGACGATAAAGCCAGCGTTTATCGGGGAAAACAGGCAAAACAGGGACTGACCCTGAGGTATCCCCACTAAAATATTTTTAAAAACAGGGTATTAAAAACGG
>CAYYAY010000158.1:0-5952 GCA_964470155.1 uncultured Lamprocystis sp.
CGCGGAGCGTGGGAACGAGAAGCCGTGCTGTCGGCGCTTAACTTAATGGCAGTGACGCTGGCGCGTGGGAGCCAGAGCAATTGATGTTCTTCAAAACTTTAAACCGCGCCAACGCCAGCAATCGTCGAGTCTGCCGGGGCCGATCCCATCCAAAAACATCGCATACCGCGCTGGGCGCGGTTTAGTGTTCAGTGACCAGTGGATCAGTGATCAGAGGAATGGCGCACGCACACACCACACGGAACCCAACCGTGTCGTTACGGTCCGTCGGGAAGCTCCCGCTGCGGGAGACGACGCGCGCGAGGGCTGGGTAGCAGCTCCAGGAGCCGCCGCGCAAGGCACGGCCAGCTTCACCTTCCTTGTTCGTATCAGGCGGGTTATCGAATTTGTTGAGACACCATTCCCAGACATTACCGGCGCAATCGAGCAGGCCGGCGGGTGAGACGCCCTGCGGATAGAGGCCGACCGCCGTGGTCTGGTCCAGCTTGTATGGTCCGGTCTGGTCATAGCACTCATCGACATTGGCGTAGCACCCCCGGCCGGTCGTCACCCAGGGCGGCCAGCAGGTCGCCGATGCCGGGCCGGCGCTGATGCCACGGCAGGGCGTCGTCCTGCGCCAGCAAGCGGAGCACTTCAACAGGCCGGTACGCAGCCAGGCGGCCAGTGCCGGTGCCTGCGCCACCGCCCAACGACCGAACGCGGCGCGGGTCTCCCAGGTGCGACCGGCCGCGGTCAGCCACAGCACTTGCGGCAAGGCGGCCGCGGCGTCGGTGCCGCCGCACCGCTCAAATGCGCCGAGGGTCAGGTCGCGCAGGTCGGTGAAGTCGTCGCGGGCCAGAAAGTAGGCCACCCGGTCATCGCCGCGCAATTCGTCCCAGAGCCCGGCCTCCGCGAACTTAGCGCGCACTTCGGCCACCACGTCGGGGTGCGGGAGCAGGGTGTCGGGGCGCCCGCGCGCGTCCCAGCGGGCGGCGTCGCGCAGCACCTCGTCACGGCGGATCAGCGCCTCGCGCTGGGTGCGGATCCACGCGGTCAGGCGCGGCCATTCGCGCAGCAGGGCCTCGTGGGCGACCTCGACCGTCGGCTCGCCGCCACGTCCGCGGTCGCAGACCAACAGGCGCACGGCGTCCCGCGGGCGGTCGGCATCGCGGGCGAAACAGTCGATCAGCCGGCGCTCGGCGCTGTCGGCCGGCCATTGGGCGAGCGGTGCCCGGCGGCGGGTGGCGGCGCCGGTCTCGGGGTCGATATGGACCAAGTGGGCGAAGACGCGGGGCAAGGCGGCCGGACCCTCATCACCCAGCAGGGCGAGTCCGCGCTCGGCGCGCGCGCTCAGCACGCCCGCGAGGCCGCCGACCACCTCGCGATAGCAGGCCAGTTGCAGGGTCCGGTCGTCGCCGGCGGCGAGACCGATGTCCTGCAAGGCGGCGGCGAGCAGGGCCAGGCCGCCGGGTTCGCGGTCGGCCTCCTGCACCAGTGAAGTCGGAGCGCAGGGTGGCGATGACGCGCACTTGCGGCTCCTCCACGGCCCGCAGCAGCAGATCGATGAAGGCATCCCGGTCGGTGTCGGCGGCGGGCGTGAAGAGCTTTTCCAGTTGGTCGAGAATCAGCAGCCAGACGGGGCGGCCGTGCAGTAACTGGTGCAGGAACTCCGGGAAGGCGGCGGGGTCGGCGCGCAGCCGCCGCGCCGGGTGGCCGTGCAGGGTCAGTTCCAGAAAGACCCGCCGGTCGCGTTCCTCCTGCCACAGCGGCAGGCCGGCGAGCAGGTCGCGCAGGGTTTCGGCGATCGGCAGGTCGCGTTGGGCGTGGGTGGGCATCCGCGTCGGCTCCGTGCGCGTAAGATCATCCCGCGGATCGACTGGCGGCAAGCGCCAAATCGGCATTGACCGCGATCACCTACTCGGGACGCATGGCCCCGATGGCCGCCCGTGCCAAAAAGCCGGAACGGGTTTCGTGATGGGTGCAGGCAAACTCGTCGATCCGTCGCAGCAGCCGCGTTGGCAGCGCAATATCGACCCGTTCAACCTGATCCGAGAGCACGGCCGGATCGATTTCCGCCAAGGCCCAGATCCAGCCGTTATAGTCCGCATTGGTACGATGGGTCTCGATCCGTCCCGGGGGAGGGACGGTCCCGCCATCGTCCAAGACCGTTTCGATCCACAGGGCGATCGCCTCGCTGGCGTTGGTCAAGGCCTCGTCGAGCGTGTCGCCTGCCGAAAAACAGCCGGGAAGGTCCGGGACCACCACGCCAAAAGCGTTGCGGTCATCGCCCGCTTCGATCGCGATTGGATATCTCACTCGGGGTTACCTCGTTTTCAGACCGGCCTGCGTCATCAGCTTGTGGGTCAAGCCGGCCCCGAGATCCTTGCGCGGATGTGGCACGCTGATGTGACCCGGAAGGGTTGGATGAGTGTAGACGTGGTGGGAGCCTTTGATGCCTCGCAGCACCCAGCCTGTCTCTTCCATTCTGCGGAAAAGCTCGGCGCTGTTCATGGTGCTTAGTATGCACGCTGGACCCGCCTAAGAAAACCTCCGACCGGCCATCGCGCCGCCAGTGCGGCGGCTGGTCCGCACAGCGGACCCTACGGGGCGCGGCCTGCGTCGGGTCCGCTAAGCGGACCGACGCGCCCAGCCGGCGATGCTCGGTTGGAGTCCAAGGCCTGCGTCTCGACCTCGAATCCGACCACGGTGCGGCTGTCCCGGCTGAACTCGACCCCGATCAGGTGAATCGGTTGGCCGGCGGCGCGGTATTTGTCCGCATCGCCGCGCTCTTTGATCTGCTGGAGCGCCCGGCCGTCGGGGGTCAGTTCGACGACTTTGAATTCGAATAGATAGATGTGCCCATTGCAGCGCAGGGCCAGGTCGAGTCGGCCGTGGTTGCTGCTGTCTTCCGGCGTGAGGTCCAGACCCAGGGCGGCGAAATAGGTGTAGAAGACGCTGGCGTCGTAGCCCTCGTATTGCGCGATCCGGTTGTTGCGGTACCAGTCGCCGGGGATGCCGGCGAAGAAGGCGCTGAACAGGGCCTGCAGGCCCGGGAAGTCGTTGCTCAGCAGCAGTTGATACAGCGATTTGCGATGGCGGACCGACTGGACACGCCGGTCAGGAAGACGAAGCGCACATGCGCGTCTTCATCCTTAGATGACTGAATACAGATCGCGCAGTCCGTTGCGCAGTTCGCGCGCGACCTTCCGGCGTGCCGAGATGGTCCAGGATGGGCTTGTCGTACTCGTCGACCAGGATCACCACCCGCTCCCCGGCGGCGGCGTGGGCTTTGCGGATCAGTTCGCCGAAGCAGCCGGAGGTGGTCGGCTGTGCGCAGTGCAGCCCGAGAGCGTCCTGGTTGATCGCGAGCAACTCACGGATCTTCAGCGTCAGCCCGTCCGCGCTCTGGAGCAGGCCACCGCCGAAGCTCAGACGGATGACCGGCGCGGGCCGCGACCAATCCCAATGGTCATGGATGACGAGCCCGCGAAACAGCGGCTCACTGCCGGCGAAGATCTCGGCCAGGGTATCCAGGAACAGCGACTTGCCGAATCGGCGCGGCCGGGAGAGAAAATAGTGTGTGCCCTCCTCGATCAGCTTGAGGGCGAAGCCCGTCTTGTCGACGTAGTAATAGTCATCTTCGCGGATCTTGCGGAAGGTCTGGATGCCGATGGGCAGTCGCTTGCGGGTCATGGGGGGCTCGTGGCGGGGTGGATCGGGGTATAGCCCACGTCGGCCGTTGCGACGTTAGCAGGCAGCCGCTCGATCCTGATGCGGGCGACGCCGTGGTTGTTGCAGTAAAAGAGGTCATCGAGCATGGGGAGGCGCAGGTCAGCGTCGTTGACAAAGAACTCCAGGTTGCCGGTGACGTCGGGTAGGAATTCGGCGCTGCAGCCGATTTTTTTCAGGCCTCGCCCCGATACGCCTGCGAGCAATGCGAACATCGGCAGGTCAGGCTGGCGCAAGAACGGTTTGGCAAGCGCCAATAGATAGCTGAGGCGCTGTTGCTGCTTTGGATCATTCGGTGGGTTGATCAAGCCCTCGGGGTTGGCCGGCAAGGTGTCATCAGCCCATCCCGACCAGCGTTCGACCTGAATATGGTACCGCTCGCCGACCTTGACCTGAAACCCGGTCTTGCAGTTGAAGGCGCTGGTCATGAACTCCAGGCGGTGGACCTCGCCGACGTCGAGCGTGCGCAGATCCGTCAGTGTCCGCTGTTCGGGTTTGCGCCTGTTGCGGGGAGCGAGCCCGCGGAAGCACCAGGCCGAGTGGATTTCACGGCCCAACCAGAGCGGCAGATAGACGATCAGGGCGAACAGGCGAACCAGGAGCGTGCGCGACAGGAAGGCGATCCAGTGCGCTCCGGACGTCTTGCTGATGCGCTCCGCCAGCGCAAGCAGGCGATACCGCGGTACCGTGCCCGACGCGTGCGGGCGGTGGCGCGGGCACAGCAGGGCCCAGCCGGTATTGGCGAGCTGATGTTGCCGGGATTTGATCTGTTGCAGCAGCACCATGAGCAGCAGGAAGAATGCCGGGGGTCCCCACCGGGTCCAGGGCTGCGCCAGGAATCGGTCGAGCCACACGGGCATCCAGCCGGCCCAGGGCGTGGCGAGCGGTCCGGCGCCGCCGAGCCAGGCCCAGCTTTCCCGCAGCAGAAAGAGCACCACCGAGCACAGGACCGCGAAGTAAACGAGCCGCCGCAGCCAGACGATCGCTTCGCATTGCGCCATCGCCCGGCGCCACTCGGCCAGTTGTTGCGGCGTGGGGGCGAGGCTTTTGATCAGCGAAGAATGCTCGGTGAGGTTGGGCGGCGCGTACTGATCGGTGGCTTGCGCGATGCGCCGAAGCACGCTCGGATGAATGACCAGCTCGGCCTCGGTATAATCGGTGCGGATCCTTTCGGTGTTGCGCGGCGCAAAACGGTAGATGGCGCCCAGGCCGCTGCGCGAGTCGTTCAGGCGCCCGTGGGCGTTGGCCGTGCGCCGGATCTGATCCAGAACCGCGGGGTGCAACAGCAGCCCCGGCGCGCCCGTGGCGGCCGGGCTCCGATCGAAGGCGGTGACCCGCTCGATCATCCAGTCGAGGCTGAGCAGGGCCAGTTGCGGTTTGGGATAGCCGCCGCCGACGTTGGCGTGCACGCCGGCGAACCAGACCTGCTCAATGCGGCCGGGTTGGTCCTCGATGCGCTCGTCCCACAAGACCGGATGGAAGGTCTTGCGGGCGTCGTCGATGGACAGCGCCTGACAGCCGTGTGCGACCTGCGCGCTCAGAATCCGATCGGGAAAGTTGTAGTGAATGACCTTGTCAATGGCGTCGCGCAGTTCATCGAAGGGTACGCCCAAGGCGTCAACCGTATCCCAGACGCCGACGAAATGAACCGGCGTCGGCTCCGGGCGCGCGTAGGCCTGCCGAAAGTGCGTGGGGATTTGGGGGTCGCTTTCACTGCGGCGCGCGGCGCAATAGGCGGCACGCAGGAGGCGCTCGAGACAGGCTTCGGAGTCGATTTTGGCGAGGTCGAGGATGCCGCACTGGGCGATCAGACCAGTCAGCAGGCGCACGGTGAAGGCGCCGCGACTGAAACCGAACAGGTAGATGCGGTCACCCGGCTCCCATTGTCGCACCAGAAAGCCGTAGAGGTCGCGCACGTTGCGGCTCAGGCCCCAACCGAATGCGCCGCCAATGGCACGCAGCAGCTTCAGGTCTTGGGAGCCGACCCCGTCGTCGTAGCAGCAGACTTGCCCGGGGTGGTCGTGGACCAAGGCCTGATAGAGTCGCCAGATGTTGGTCTCGTAGCCAACCCCGCCGCTCTGGCCGGTGCCGTCCGATAATAATACAATGTTCTTTGCCATGGCCGTCGTCCGTTGGTGCCTGATCTGAGTGCGCGCGCGTCCTGCGATTGCGGTTTAAGTGATAGCGTTCGTATACTCGTTGAATACAAGGGTTGCGAAAATATATAATTTAAGAGTTTCCGCT
>CAYYAY010000159.1:0-5892 GCA_964470155.1 uncultured Lamprocystis sp.
GGACGCGGAGCGCCCGCCCGGCATTCCCACGCGGAGCGTGGGAACGAGAAGCGGGGTATAACCGGACGTAGGGGCGGGTTTCAAACCCGCCCCTACACCATCGGGTCTGTTCGGATATCAGGTTGCGAAGGCTAAATCTGTTGACTGATCCAAAAAAAACGCGTATCCTTCCGGGTCTTCGTTTTTGGAAGTGCATCCAAATCCGGGGTATAGCGCAGTCTGGTAGCGCGCCTGCTTTGGGAGCAGGATGTCGGGGGTTCGAATCCCTCTACCCCGACCAAACGCCGGATTTCCACGTCTCGCAGGCGCCCGTAGCTCAGCTGGATAGAGCAACGGCCTTCTAAGCCGTGGGTCGCAGGTTCGAGTCCTGCCGGGCGCGCCAATTCGATGACTGGCGAGGGGCGTGCCCTGATCGTTCAGTCCGATGTCGGTCAGTCAATGGTGGACGTAGCTCAGTTGGTAGAGCGCAGGGTTGTGGCTCCTGTGGTCGTGGGTTCGATCCCCATCGTCCACCCCACCATTCAAGGTGTCGCGCAGTCGGCAAATCAGGTTGACAACTTGATTTCAATCAGTAGACTACGTGGCTCGCATGATTCGGGTCGTTAGCTCAGCTGGTAGAGCAGTGGACTCTTAATCCATCGGTCGTAGGTTCGAATCCTACACGACCCACCAAACAAAACAGTCGGTTGCGTGATGAACGTATACCGGCTGTTTTCGTTTTCGGCGGTTATATTCCCAAAATGGGAATATGTTTTGGTCCATGACCCCGGAGCGACCACGATGACAGCAGACATTGAAAGCCTGGTCCTTGAACATCTGCGCGCGATCCGAGCAAAACAGGATCAACACGACGAGCGCCTAGACCGTATCGAGATTCGCCTATCTGCCATCGAGCAGACCTTGGGCAGTCTGTACGCGCTGTCCGGGAGCGACCGGGAAACCGTCCAGTCACTCACCAAGCGCGTTGAGCGCATCGAACGGCGGTTGGAACTGACCGACTACTGACCTGTTACGGCCGGGCATCCGTGCCCGGCGCTGGGGATGTCAGTCGGGAATGCCCATCACGCCCGTGGCGGCCTGGGCGAGCAGGGTGTTCTCGTCAACGGTATCGAGCGAGCGGCCCATCTGCTGCATCGCGGCGCTGAGCCAGGGACCAAGGACCCAGAAGAACCCGGCTTGCTGACCGCGTAGCGACATAAAGCCCTCGCTCCAGCCGTCCGCACCACGGGCCTCCATCGCGGCGCCCCTTCGGCCTCGAAACGTTCAGCGAAGGCCGCGACGATCCAGGTCAGGTGCAGCGGGATCGCACCCGCGGGCGGCGCCGACCGCAATCCCCCATTACGGCGCCATGATGGACCAGGAGGCGGCCGCGGCGGCTCGCCTGGGCTACCACGTCGCACCGGGCACCGACCCAGATCAGTACGCCCGTGCCCAGCAACTGGCCCGCGAGCTGGGGGTGCCGACACAAACCGCGCTGGCCGATGCCGAGGCGCTCCAGCGCAAGCGGGCGGCGGCCGCCATCGATTTCGACAAGCGCTCCCGCGAGAACCCGCAAACGGCTGGACTGCTGGCCGATCCGGAGCGGGCGAAGATCGCTCATGACGACGTGCCGGCGCTGTCCGGCTGGGAGTCCGCGGCGCGCGGCCTGCTGGGTGACTTTGGGCTCAGTGCACCCGCACCCGAAACCGTTGACCGCGTGGCCACCAGCTTGACCCGCCCGTTGCGCTCGGCGGCGGCGGCCGTGTGGGGCGATCTACCCTCTGCAACCTGGGGCCTGGCGGAGACCGCGGCCAAGAACCTGTCTCCCGCGCTCGATCCGCTGGTTGGATCCCTGCTACCCGAGAACCCCATAGCGCGGATGGGGGCCGCCTTTGAGGACTACCGCAAGCGCACGGCGGCCGTTGCTGAGCGGGTGGCCGGCGACCAGTCCGACGCGGGCCTGGTGGAGTCATCCATCAACAGCGGCTTCCGCTCCTTTGAGCAAATGTTGCCCGGCATGGGGGCGGCGGTCGCGACCGGTAACCCGTGGTTTGCCATCGGCGGCGGGGCCACCCTGGCCGGCAGCCAAGCGGCGACCAAGGGTCTGGATGCGGGCCTGCCGCCCTGGCACGCGGCCCTCTACGGCGCCGAGGACGCCGCGGCCGAAGCGCTCACCGAGATGGCGCCGACCTTCACCTTGCTGCGCAACCTCAAGGCCGGGGCGCCGTTCCTGTCGCTGCTCAGGGCGCAGATCGCGGCCGAGGTGCCGACCGAGCTCGCGGCCACCGCCTGGCAGAACTTCAACGCCTGGGCCAACCTCCATCCCGATACGCCGATCACGACCTATCTCGACGCCTTGCCGGGAGATGCGGCACGCACCCTGATCGCGACCGTGACGACCACGCTGTTGACCGCGGGTCTGGGCGCGGGGCTGCATGGCGCCATGCAGCGCGGCCAGCAACGCCAGAACAAGGCGCAGCAGGCGACCGGCGCGGCGCAGTTGATGACCCAACTCAACACCCTGGCGGCAGCATCCAAGGTGCGCACGCGCGATCCAGCCGCGGCGCAGGCGTTCTTCCAATCGGTGCTCGATGACGGGCATGAGGCGGTCTACATCGCCCCCGCGGCCCTGGCGCAGTCCGGGATGGCAGAGCAGTTGACGGCGGCCATTCCCGCCGTTGGGGAACAACTCCAGACCGCCGCGGCGACCGGACACGATCTCCGCATCCCCATCGCCGACCTGATGGCGAACCTGGCCGGGCCGGAGCTTGAGCAAGGGCTGATCCCGCATCTGTCCACCGAGCCGGGCGGTTTCACGGCCACCACGGCCCAGGCGTACTTCCAGACCGACCAGGCGGCCGAGCTCCAGGCCGAAGTCGAGCGGTTGATGGGCGATGAGGCAAACACCGTCGCCTTCAAGATCGGGGTGGAACAGGTCAAGACCACCATCCGCGCCGAACTGGACAACGCCGGGCGCTTCACCCCTGAAGTGAACACCGCCTATGCCACCCTGGTAGGCCAGTTCTACGGGGTCCAGGCGGCCCGGCTCGGGGTCATGCCCGAAGCCCTTTATGCGCGCTACCCGTTGCGGGTGACGCCGCAGGGGGTGACGGGGGAGACATTAAGCCAGCCGACCACGGCGGGGTTTCAGTGGGAATTTGGGCAGCGGCCGGGACTGTTCGCGCTGGGACCGGTGCCAGTCACGCAGTTACGCGGGGATGAACTCGGCACTGATCGCGACGCCATTCGCGCGGCCGGGCTGGCCCGGCTCAAGGCCATCGGACAGGCCGGGGTTCGCAACGCGGATACCGGTTGGTCATTGGCAATCAGTCGCCAGGATCGCGGCAAGATCGCCGCATGGGCCAAGCAAACAGATGCTGCCTTGCAGTCCATCGGCGGGATTGAGCAACTGATAGCGCGTGCGGTGTTGGCGGAATCGCACCATGACACCCTGCACGACAACCCGGATGTGCAGGCCGTGCATCGGCTGTATGCCCCGGTAGAGATCGCGGGAACCCTGTTCCGCGCCAAGCTGACGGTCAGGGATTACGCCAGTCCAGGACGGTCCGCGACGAATTTTCACGCTTCCTGCACGAGGCCGGACACGCTTTTCTTGAGCTGCAGGTCGATATGGCCGCGCGCATTCAGCGCGATGCCAACACCTTTGGGATGGAGTTGACGCCCGGCGAACGTGAGTTGCTGGCCGACACCAACGCCGTGATGCGCTGGTTTGCGTTGCGCGATCTGGACGAGTGGCAGGCGATGCCCTTCACTCCGGCAATACGACGCGACCGGTAACAAAGTGCCTGCCGTACTTGCCGATGGGACGCTGGCCGACGTGGAATATGACGGTACTGACATGGTGCTGATTGACCAGCTACCGCCTGCAATTATGGGGTTGGCTCCCGCGCCGATCCGCCAGACCGTCACCGCCGGTCCCATCACTCCCACCGGCGCCGCGCACTTGGGCGGCGCGACCGGCAACACGTGGGTCTCGTGCTCCAGTGTCTCTGCGTCCTATCCCCTCATTGTCACGGCGGCGGCTGGCTGGTCCGCCGTCAATGGGCTGCCCATCGATATCCGCGGAATCACAACGGCGCCTATAACTTGGACCGGGCTCACCAGCAACTTCTGTTGGCGAGGTGGTGCAAGGGTTATACGGATTGAACGCGGCGAACGACAAAGCCAACCCGGTGAGTATGATCTTTACGCGCAATACTGCAAGATTCAATGCTGCGGCGTCGACTACCGCCACGTGGATGGTGCAAGAAGGCTCTGTGCTGACAAGAACACGGTGGTCGTATCGCGTCACGGCAAGCAGAGGATGGTAACGAAAGGTGAATAACGAATGACGCCAAGACGAATTAATAGCGACGGTCGCAAGCTCATCCAGTCGTTTGAGTCACTGCGCCTTGCGGCCTACCACGGCGCGGCCGATCGTCCAGGGCTCTATACCATCGGCTGGGGCCATACCGGAACCGTCGAGGGACGCCCCGTGGCGCCCGCCATGAAGATCACCGCGGCGCAGGCGGACGCCCTGCTCGATGCTGACCTGGAGGGATTCGAGGCGGCGGTAGAGCGGCTTGCTCCAGGAGCGGCTGATTGCGAATTTGCGGCGATGGTCAGTCTCTGCTTCAACATCGGCACGCGGGGATTCCAGGGCAGCAGCGTGCGCCGGCTGCACCTCTTGCTCGGTGCGCACATCCTTAGATGTCGGAACGCAGCAGGCGCAGGTGCTCAAGCACGAGGTTGTCAACATCAGCGGTCATCGCGGCATCTCCAAGTGGCCCTCGTCGGGAACCTAGGCCCGCAGCGGTGGGTTGTCAACTCACAGCAGCTTCACCAGGGCCGCGATCAGCGCCGCCTGTGCGATCAGCAACCCGGCCATCCACTTCACGAGATCGGCCTGAGTGGCGGATAAACGCGCATCCAGGTAGTCTCGGGTCACCAGTTCCTCGCTGGTGGCCTCGCGGAAGGCGTCGGCAATCGCTTCGGCCTGGGGTGTCGGCAACCCCGCCGCTTCCAATTTCTTGGCAAAGCGTAAGGTGTCAAAGGTGACTGCGGCCATGGTTTGCTCCTGATGTTTACTCCGGGCACGCTAGATCCGGGAGGCGTGACGGTCAAGCGCCGCAAACTAAACCGCGCCGGCTCCGGCAATCGTCGCGTCTGCCGGGGCCGATCTCATCCAACACCATCACCTACCGCGCTGGGCGCGGTTTAATGCAGGGGAATGAAGTTGACGATCGGGTTGCTCGGGGTGGCGATGGCCGCGCCTTGGCCGTGGGCCGTCGTGTAGTGGACATGGACCTGCCGCAGGGCCGGAAAGCCGACAAAGAGTCCGATGGCGGCGGAGTGCAGTTCGCCCGGTAGGGCGCAGCCGAAGCGGTAACTTGCCCCCAGGTCGGCCGCGCCTTGACGCACCCGTGGATCAGCGTCGACCTTGGCGCTTTCCAGCAGGCACCGCGCCTGGGTGTTGAAGCGCACGAGGGCGTCTCCGGACTGGAGGTTCTCCGCCGCGAGTGTGAGGTCATCGCGTTGGGCCGCGTTGCCGGGGTCCCCGGCGAACCCCACGAGGGTCAAGGCCGGGGCGGTCAGTTCCACCCGGACGGTGCCGCCGTCGGTGCGAATGGTGACCTTGGCGATGCCCGCGTCGGGCGCGGCACCCTGGGTCAGGGTGACGGCGGTGAGTGCCAGTATTGCGCTGAGTAAGGATAAGCGGCGTGATCTCGCTTGCAACGCTGCGGTCGCCGCCGGTCGCGGCAGCCGATCCGGCCGGGTCCATTGCCCGGGTCCCAGGTGAGGGCGGCGGGTCATGACCAGGGGCCGTGCGGCGCACGCCTGTTCAGTCGGTGGTTCATTCCAATGCGCGGCAGACCCCGTTCTCGCATTTCAGCAGGTAACTCTCGGCGTCGA
>CAYYAY010000160.1:0-5835 GCA_964470155.1 uncultured Lamprocystis sp.
GCCGCCGCGCGCTCGCCTTGGCCGACCACGCGGCGGGTGAGCGGGAATTGCTGATTGAGTAACTTTCGCATTGCGACTCGGAGAGAACTTGGCTATCATAATGTCCTTATGATGATCATAGCAGTCGTCAGATACCCATTCGCCCAGACGGGTCCAAACGCAATAACGTGCCTTCCACTTTACCGCACGGAGATTTACCGCTTGGGGAACGCCACCATCCGCGGCGACTATGCTGTGGCCAACATAGGGATAGCGCACCAGGTCCCTTGCGCCCACCGGGATTAAACCCTGATCAGCGAAAATTTCAGCCACCTGATCCCTGGGTAACGGATTCGATAGCCTAATCTCGACATTAAGAAACTTTTGCGCGTCTCTATACTTAGCCACTAACCAACCGCGCTGCAACCAAGCGTCGAAGCCCGGAGCCGGACTGACTGGCGAAATCGTGAATGGAGAAATGTGTAAGTTCAAGGAGTTTTTCAGGGGATCGAATAATACGGTTGGTATGCGCATTTTTCTATCGTTTCCCCATATTCACAATCGCAGCCATTAGGATTCTCCAATCAGGACAAGGTTGGTATGCGCATTTTTCTATCGTTTCCCCATATTCAGCAGCATGTGCGAGCCATTACGCCTTGTCTTGTGTATGAAGTCAATGACGCGAGGTGTTTGCCTGGTTAGCGGCTCGTGCCACCCTGCCGCCCCCCTGAGTGGCAAGATAGAATAAAGCTGATATGCTCGTTTCTCGTCGCCACGCTTGGTCGCGCTCGACCCCGCAAGCTGTGCCGTCGTAGTCGCTCGGCGCGTGTTGGCCGACACGGGCAGTTCCGCGGCGCCCGGTCGTCGGCCCAAGCTTTCTAGTCGCAGCAGGTCTGTTCGGGGCAGCGCGATCGGGAAAGTGTGGGCAGTCGCCGCAGGCCGCCGTGATCCGGGGCGACACCGGGAAGTTTACTCAACCAGTCGGAAAATATATACTACTAGGTTATTCTTCCGGGGTAGCTGCCCCTTCGGAGTGCCTGAGCCATGCGCCTGATCCAGGAAGCACTGACCTTCGACGACGTCCTGCTCGTCCCTGCCCATTCCCGGGTGCTGCCCAACGAGGTCAGCTTCCACACCAAATTGACCCGTGAGATCGATCTGAAGATCCCGCTCGTCTCCGCCGCCATGGATACCGTCACCGAGGCACGACTGGCCATCGCCATGGCACTGGAAGGCGGCATCGGTATCATCCATAAGAACATGAACACGGAACGCCAGGCCCGCGAGGTGCTGGCGGTCAAGAAATACGAGAGCGGCATCATCCGCGACCCGATCACCGTCCGGCCGGACGTCACCGTGGGCGAGGTGCTGCGCCAGACCCGCGCCCACAATATCTCGGGCGTCCCGGTGACCGAGGCCGGCAAACTGGTCGGCATCGTGACCGGCCGCGACCTGCGCTTCGAGACGCGGATGGATGAACCGGTCTCGGCCATCATGACCCCCAAGGAACGGCTGGTCACGGTCATGGAGGGCGCCAGCCGCGATGAAGTGGTGCGGCTGCTGCACCAGCACCGCATCGAAAAGGTGCTGGTCGTCAATGACCGCTTCGAGCTGCGCGGGCTGATCACCGTCAAAGATATCCAGAAGGCCAAGGATTTCCCCAAGGCGTCGCGCGACCACCATGAGCGCCTGCGCTGCGGGGCCGCGGTCAGCGTCGGCCGCGGCACCGACGAGCGCGTCGCCGCGCTGGTGGAGGCCGGGGTCGACGTGATCGTGGTCGACACCGCTCACGGGCACGCGCAAGGGGTGCTGGACCGCGTCGCCTGGGTCAAACGTCACTTCCCCGAGGTCCAGGTCATCGGCGGCAATATCGCCACCGCGGACGCCGCCCGCGCCCTGGCCGACGCCGGGGCGGACGCGGTGAAGGTCGGCATCGGCCCGGGTTCAATCTGCACGACGCGCATTGTGGCCGGGGTGGGTGTGCCGCAGATCACCGCCGTGTCCAACGTGACCGAGGCGCTGGAGGGCACCGGCATCCCGGTGATTGCCGACGGCGGCCTGCGCTACTCAGGCGATGTCGCCAAGGTGATCGCCGCGGGTGCGCACAGCGTGATGATCGGCGGACTCTTCGCCGGCACCGATGAGGCTCCGGGCGAAGTCGAGATCTACCAGGGCCGCTCGTATAAATCCTACCGCGGCATGGGCTCACTGGGCGCCATGGGGGCCAAAGAGGGCTCCAGTGACCGCTATTTCCAGGAGGATGCCGAGAAAGACAAGCTGGTCCCCGAGGGCATCGAAGGCCGGGTCCCCTACAAGGGCAGCGTGCTCAACGTCATCCACCAACTGGTCGGCGGCCTGGGCTCCGGGATGGGCTACACCGGCTGCGCCACCATCGAGGAAATGCGGACCAAACCGCAGTTCGTCCGCGTCAGCAGCGCCGGGATGCGCGAATCCCATGTGCATGACGTGCAGATCACCAAGGAAGCCCCGAACTACCGCATCGACAATTGAATGCTTGCGCCGGATTGCGCTTGGGGCGCAATCCGGCGCAAGAATTCAATCTGCTTCGTCCTTCCGGAACCATCACTCAGCCATGACTAACATTCACGCCGACCGCATCCTGATCCTGGACTTCGGCTCGCAGTACACCCAACTGATCGCGCGGCGGGTGCGTGAATCCGGGGTCTATTGCGAGATCCATCCCTGGGACATGGCGGCCGGGCCGATCCGTGCCTTTGGCCCCAAGGGCGTGATCCTCTCCGGCGGACCTGAGTCGGTCCATGAGGCCGAGACCCCGCGCGCCGATCCGCTGGTCTTCGATCTGGGCGTCCCGGTGCTCGGCATCTGTTACGGGCTCCAGACCATGACCGCTCAGCTTGGCGGTGAGGTCGCCGCATCAGCGCATCGCGAATACGGCTATGTGCAGGTGCGTGCCCGCGGCCACTCGCGCCTGTTGCGCGACATCGAGGACCACTTGAGCCCCGAGGGCTATGGGCTGCTGGATGTGTGGATGAGCCACGGTGACCGGGTGGAGTCACTGCCGCCCGGGTTCAGCGTCATCGCCGAAACGGCCAATGCGCCGCTGGCCGGCATCGCCGACGAATCCCGCGGCTTCTACGGGCTCCAATTCCACCCCGAGGTCACCCATACCCGCCAGGGCGGACGCATCCTGGAGCGCTTCGTCCACGAGATCTGCGGCTGCGGCAGCCTCTGGACCCCAGGCAACATCATCGCCGACAGCATTGCCGCCCTGTGCGCCCAGGTCGGCCAGGATCAGGTCCTGCTCGGACTCTCCGGCGGCGTCGACTCCAGCGTGGTCGCTGCCTTGCTGCACCGCGCGATCGGCGACCAACTCACCTGCGTCTTTGTCGACAACGGCCTGCTGCGCCTGGGCGAAGGTGATCAGGTCATGGCGACCTTCGCCCGCCACATGGGCGTCAAGGTCATCCGGGTCGACGCCGCGGACCGCTTCCTCGGCCGGCTCCAGGGCGTCACCGACCCCGAGCAAAAGCGCAAGATCATCGGCAACACCTTCATCGAAGTCTTCGACGACGAGGCCACCCGACTGCGCGACGTGACATGGCTCGCCCAAGGCACGATCTACCCCGACGTGATCGAATCGGCCGGGGCCCAAGGGGGATCAAGGCTGGGCAAGGCGAAGGTGATCAAGTCGCACCACAATGTCGGCGGCCTGCCGGAGCACATGAAGCTCAAGCTGGTCGAGCCCCTGCGTGAGCTATTCAAGGACGAGGTGCGGCGCATCGGCGTGGAGCTCGGCCTGCCCGCGGAAATGGTCTACCGGCATCCCTTCCCGGGCCCCGGCCTGGGTGTGCGTATCCTGGGCGAAGTGCACCGGGAGTTCGCCGAGACCCTGCGCCGCGCCGACCACATCTTTATCGAAGAACTGCACCAGGCCGACCTCTACGACAAGGTCTCACAGGCCTTTGCGGTCTTTCTGCCGGTCCGCTCGGTCGGCGTGGTCGGCGACAACCGCCAGTATGCCCACGTCATCGCCTTGCGCGCGGTGGAGACCATCGACTTCATGACCGCCCGCTGGGCGCACCTGCCTTACGACTTTCTGGATCTGGTCTGTCGACGCATCGTCAATGAGGTCCCCGGCATCTCCCGCGTGGTCTACGACATTACGGGCAAGCCGCCGGGCACCATTGAGTGGGAGTGAAGAGAGACAGCAGCCGCAATCACGCGCGATAGAACCTTGGTACGCGCACCGAATCCAACGGATCGGTCCGCTGTGTGCGCCGACGATGGCGGAGAATTCTCGATCATCGTTCCGGCCAGCGTCCGGGCGTCCCCCACTGGAGGTCGAGGCTTACCCGTGAAGGTCGCGCAGCGACCCTGTGGGGGCGGCGTCCCGCCGCGATCGGGCCGGGCGTGCAGCCGCAGCGTTCGCGGTCACCGCGGCACCGCATCGCGGCGGGACGCCGCCCCCACGAGAGACTTTCATCTTTCGGGGGATGATCAAGCCGCGTTTTCCATGCGGATCGTGACATGCAGGACCAGGAAAGCGCCATGACCCGGCCGGAAGCAGCCACCGCAGAGGCCGACGCCCGCTGGATGGCCCATGCACTGACGTTGGCCGAGCGCGCGGCCGCGGCCGGCGAGGTCCCGGTCGGCGCCGTCCTGGTCTTGGACGACGTGCTCATCGGCGAAGGCTGGAACCGCCCGATCGCCGCCCGCGACCCCAGTGCCCATGCCGAAATCCAGGCCCTGCGCGCCGCGGGTCAACAGCTGGACAACTACCGCCTCCCCGGTTCCGTTCTCTATGTCACCTTGGAACCCTGTGTCATGTGCGCCGGGGCCATCATCCATGCCCGCGTGGAGCGTGTTGTCTATGGTGCACCGGACCCCAGGGCCGGCGCCTGCGGCAGCGTCTTCGACCTGCTGCCCTCCGATGGCCGTTTCAACCACCGCACCGCCTGCTCGGGAGGCGTGCTCGCGCAGCCGTGCAGTGAAACCCTGCGCGCCTTCTTCCGCGCACGGCGCTAACCACGCGCCCGGCGAGGGGTCGACGCTGGATCGACCGCAACTTGGCCGGCGGCGGCTCAGTTCCAAGCTTGGGGGGCCGCCGGCAGCGTGTTGGCGGCGAGGCTGATGGTGGATGCGCCGCGCTTCTCCACCCTACAAAACCTGCTCCGTTATTGGGTGAACAGGGCGCGCTGCCCGGTATCAGAGATCCGGCACGGCGGTGGCGCACACTGCAGTCACCAGGGGTCGCGCGATGCCGCCCGGATGTGGAATTGCTGGAGAACCGCATCGGGTTTGACAACCCCAGCGATCAGGGTGACACTGAAGGGCAGGGCTGATTCAGGGCCGATCCAGAGGTTTGGCGGCGACCAGCGCTTTGGCAGTGGTGTGATCTGTGATGGGCAGTATCGATTCGGCGCAGGCCAGAGGAGACCGTTGGTGGTGTCGGCCGGTTCATCGGTCCGGGGGCGCAGGCGGTTTGAGTGTCAGCCATCCCCCGGTAAGCTCGAAATTGCCTTCCGCATGGGTATGCGCAAGCGCACAGCCACGGCCTATGTGCAGAACGATCCAAGCCGCCATGACGCCTGGTCCGCAATCATTGCGTGCCATCCGGGTTTCGCCACCGGCGATGACATGGCGAAGGATTGGATGCGGATGAGCCACCGCGAGGAGGAACGCGAGATCGACTTCGTCACGGCAGCCAAGAGCACAATCGATCGCGGGCGCCGGGATGACAGCGAGGCGAGCGACCGGCCGGCCGCGATGTTTCGGCTTGTGATTCTAGTACCTCCATCAGGCCTGGCCGGACCGGCATCTTAACGGAAGACGACCATGCGCGAACCGGTGTTCATTCTGGGTCCCGGCCGGTCA
>CAYYAY010000161.1:0-5418 GCA_964470155.1 uncultured Lamprocystis sp.
GTAGCCGGTGGCATTCGCGGCGATGGCCCGCATCAGCGCCTGGAACTGGTCGGCGGTGATGAAGCTGAAACTGCCGGCATAGAGGTCGATGCCACCACAGCCGGCCTCGAACGACGGCGGGGTGACGTGCATCAGGGATTCGGAGACGATAGTGAACACAGTGGACAGGTGGAACCGATATGGCCCGCCCGCATGACGAGAAATCCCACCTCGCAGGCCGGGCAGTGCTGCAAGTCCGCCTGGCCGCTGCGCAAGTCGCGCGCGGTGGCCCAGGCCAGATTGATGTCGAGGAGTGGCGGCTTGCGCCGTGGGATCAGCGCCAGGTACATCTCGAAGGCGTCGAGCAAGGCGGTGTAGTTGATGGACTGGTAGCGCCCACGCCCATCGAGCCGCAGGTACAACGCGGCGAACAGGGAGGCATGGGCCTGTTGCGGGCGGGTCTTGATGACGGTGCCCACGCTGGTCACGAGTGGGCCTCCCCGCGGCGAATGGCCGTGGATCTCGCGGTGCAGGTTGCGTAGATGTTCGCGTGCCACCCCGGTGCCGGTGGCGAAAACCCGCTGACCGAGTCGCCCTCAGAACTCCCGGTCACGACCGGACGGCATCCGATTCGAGCTACAATGGCGCCACATGTCCGTCAGCGCGCGTCGGCACCAGTCCTCCGTCCGCAGTAACTGACCAAGAACGGCCACCCACGACCCGACGGCCAGCACTGCATGACCTTGGATGATTACACCTGTCCCGAAGGCGCGGTGCGCTGGCATTACGAGCGTGGGGACGGACGTTATAAGCACCGCTGGAACAAAGACTGCGCCGGTTTCGTGCCAGGCAAGAAAGGGCCTATCGGCAAGTGCCCAAAATCGATCGACCTGGCAACCGCCGAACAACTGCTCAACCGCGGCGTACCCTTTTTCGAGTCCGCGGACGACGGCTGGCCAGCGCGAATCTACGCCGTGCATCGCGGCGTTATCTATGAAGCGGTGCCGACGACACCAGGCAGATCGTATCACGGCTATCCATGGCGCGGCGACTTGCAAGGTCGTTCGCAATTGCCGAGGTCGATCATCAACCAGCTTCGACAACAAGCCGAATCCACCAATGATCTGCAAGCGTTCGACAAATGGCTAAGCGATTACGGGGGCGGACAGAAATGATTGGCTCCGCCGACGGTCTCCAATTCGAGCTGACCCTGGAAACGGGTCCACAGATGGACTTGGCGTGGGGCCTTTGCCTAGTGCGTTTGCAGGGCAAGGCGGTCTGGTCCGGCGAAGATGCTACCCGCCAAGAAACGGCGTTGCGATGGACTTGGCTCGATCTGCTGGAGTTTCTGGCCCGCAACTGGCCTTGGCTAGTGCTGGAGGAATCGTACCCGATTCCCGTCAGCCCGCTATTCCCCGGATCGCTGCGCCGCGAGGCGGAGCACCGTTGGGAGATCGCTGACCTGCCGGAAGAGATCATCGACCGGGAAGACGAGTCAGTCTATCGCTTCCTCTGTCGGCATGATCTCGCGATGGCCCTAAAGGGTCTGTTCGTACCATCCCTAATCTTGATGCGCCAAGGTAATCAATATCTGCTGTCCTATCCGGCCCTGAGGCTTGATGTACTGCGACCCTATCGGGAGATCATCGACACTTTGACCGCATTGGGGGAGCGATTAGCGACCGCGGTTTCAGACAGCTCACAGCCGCGCGCCAAGCTCGCGCTCGAGCTCTGGCAACAGCGTGGTATGCGCCTGTCGGCCCAAATCGTTCCATTGCATACTAGCCGTGAGCCCGCGTGGCTTGACCAGTTGGCCGGACATACTGCTGCCAACGATTACTGGGAGATCGACCCGGAGCAACCGGATGCGGATACCGAGCTGCTGGCCGCCGCGCGCATGAGCCCCGCCCATATCGGCATCGACAATCAGCGCGCGCTGCTGCAACGGCTGCGCGCGCTGCCGCTTTCTCGCAGCCCCGCTCTGGACGCGCTCAGTATGCGGCTGAGCAGTGAATTCTGCGAGACCGGACGCCCCTTCGAGCAGGGCTACAGGTTAGCCGATTGGCTAAGATGCGCCTTGAATCTGGCGTCTGACGAACCGGCGCACCCGGCTGAATTACTCAAGCAATGGGGAGTCGCCGTGGACACTCTCTCGCTGCCCAATTGTGGATTGGAGGCCATCGCTGCTTGGGGGCCGCGACATGGCCCGGCGATTCTCATCAACCAGGCGGTGAGCGAGTCGGCCGAGCAGGTCAAGTCATCTACGCTCTATCGCGAACGCTCGACCCTCGCTCACGAGATCTGCCACCTGCTGATCGATCGCGAGCGCGCCCTACCGGTGGGCGAGGTGTTGGGCGGTCGCGCGCCCGAATATGCGGAGAAGCGCGCACGCGCCTTCGCGGCTGAATTTCTTTTGCCGCGGGAGGCGGCGGCGGCCGTCATCCGCTCCGCGGCGACGTTGCCCGCGGCCATCGAGCAAGTGCAGCAACGGTTTCAGGTTGGGCGCGAGTTGACTGCGTGGCAAATGAAAAATTCCGGGGCGTATGCGGGTCTGAGCGCAGAGGAACGCGCGCTGTTAAGCGAAATTCAGCGGGCGGGGGATTGACTGGGGTGGACAACGGCACCGAAAGATTGAACGCAGGCGGCACCCGTAGAGGGATGATAATGACCGCACGGCTTGACACTCGCTGCAGATTGAGCACCATTGCGCATTGCCGAGCAGCACTGTCATTTTTATACAGTGAATACTGTGGATCGGCTTTTGTCGGATATCTGTCCGCTAGACAGGTAGATCGGTTTAGCGTAACTCGATATCCCCGACTCCACTTCGGGTTACGCTGCCCAATCTGCACACTTAACAACCAATGATACTCTCGCAGGAGAGCAAGAAATGGGCAGGGCCAAGTCGGAGTGGATTGAAGCTCAAGAGAGAGGCTTCAACGTTGATGACGATACGATTGTTTGCACGAACTGCTTTGATGACACTGGAATCATGGCGTTCATCGCGGAGCACAATACCGCATTTAAGTCGGTCGCGCAATATCGTCCCAAGCCCGAGGGCGTTGGCCACTGACCGTTGCAGTTCTTGGACTTGTTCGGTGGACCAGCCATGGATGTCCTGCGGTTCCCGAGTGGAATAGTGGACGGCTTCGGCCAAGTGCTGTTCGCGCTCCAATTGCTCCTGTTGCTCTTGTCTCAATGCAAACCGCTCCGTGTCCTTCTGCGCTAACCGCTGTTGACGCTTCCGCGTCGACTGCTCCTGGTGGTCTCTCTGTAACAGGTCACGTTCGTGACGTTGCAGTGCCGCATTTTCAGCGACCCCTAAATGTTCTACCAGATCAGGTTGTCTTAGAGATTCGATGGTCTCGCGGAACCGCGCTAGGAAATCCGAGGCGGCAAGCAGTGCCGGACCGACTGGGCCGTCCGCTGCACCGACCGTCGACAGGAAGTCCTCAATTGCGGATGTGCCGGTACCCTTGGCAGCAGGAAGCCCACGTTGAGCCAGCCAGCCCTGGATGGCGTGGAGTACCTCTCTGACGGCCCATGCGCGATTCGGCAGTGCGGCGAGTGGAACCGCCAGTTGAAGTGCAAGCTCCGGCCCCCAAGCCGGCCGCTCCGCGGCCACCGCTCGGTAGCTCCGGCAATAGTGCTCGATGAATGCGTGGGCCACTTCCGGCGGGAAGTCAGGATGCAGCAGTTCAGGCAGCAGCTTGGGCAGGATCGGCGGGGCATCCCAATAGGAGAGGTGGTAGATGTCGCCGATCCAACCCATGGTCAGGCAATGCCAGGTGATCAGGAACCGGTGGATCGCGCGCCAATCCTCCTTGACGAGTTGGAAGGGCGGCAGGTCCACTTGATCGAGCCCGATACCGGCAGCACTCAATGCCTCCTCCTGCTCCAGGCGTTTGAGGTTGGCGGCGCGGACACCGCCGAAGCGCTGGTCCGCGTCCAGGTTATCCGTGGCAAGGCCCTGCTCGACCAGGCGTTCGCGTGCCTGCCGCCATTGCCTCGCTGCGGCGCGGGCGGACTCATCGACCAAGGGGCGATAGGCGATCTTTTCCAAGGTCTGATAGAGGTACTGATCCTGGGCAGGACCCCAGTACGCCAGATTGACATAGAGATGGTCGTCACCCTCCGGCATCTGGGTCTCCAGTACCAGGGTCGGCTCGGAGCGCAACCGCTCATGCAGGGCCTTGATGCTGGCCGCACCCTGGAACTGGCCGTCTCTCCAGGCACCGTCCAGGAGTTCGATGGGGCGCACTCCGAGATTGAAGTTGTAGTGGCTGGAGATGAATTGCTGGAGTGCTTGGCGCACCGGCCCTTCCAGGTCGCGCGGGCCGTTGGCGGGTAACGAGAGGAACACCCGTAGCGGCGTCGGGCCGTCGCAGCGGTGCGTTTGGAGGATCTGGGAGGGGAAGAGCCGCAGCGGCCAGTGGTCCAGCACCTTCTGGTTTTCCTGTAGCTCCAAGGCGGTTTGGCGCTGGCTGGTCGCGAGGGCCCATTCCTGTTCCCGCCGCTCCTTGGCCTGTCGGCGCTGCTCCTCGCGCTGCGCCTCGAATTGTTGCTGCTGGAAGGCGCGTTGCTGGGTGCCTTCCTGGGTTGCGGTACGCTGTTGAGAGAACCGGGTAAAGTGGCTCGTGATCGCGTTGAAGGCCATCAGGACGTGGTAGGGGCTCATGGCAGAGTCGATTCCTTGGCTGATCCAGGTTTGGCGGTAAGGGCGCTGGCGGCACAGGGAAGGCGCCGGGCTCCGATAGTTCTGCGCCACGGGATCGCCGGTGGGGTAGGGAAGGGCGCGGCTCACTGACCGCGGCGGACCTCACTGCGGCGCCGCGGACCGGATCAAGTCGAAACTCCTGCGCTTCGTCCGGTGTCCCCGAGGGGGGATGCCGAATCATAGACGATGGCATCGCGGCGATCGACAGCATCCCTGATGACCAAGCAGCAATTCCAAATTTGAACACAGGGCGAGAAACCAGGGCCGATTTGTCCCGGATGGGATTCGCTAAAGCACTGATTCTTCATGCGTGTCGATCCCTTTTGGTACCGTTCTTGCCGATCGTCCCGCCTTATCCCAGCCAAATTTGGAATTGCTGATGACCAAGCACTATGCCGACCCCTGGCGCCCCAACTACGAACGGCGGGCGCTCATCTTATGGGTGGTCGTGGCCGTGCTTGCCGCCGTCACTGCGGGGCTCTGGGGCCTGCCGACGGGTGCCTTTCACTGGCTCGCCGGGCTTTCCGTTGCCATGGCACTGACTTGGGTCCGTGGTGCAGTGCGGATCGCCAGTCAGCAGGAATGGCTGCGCGGACACCACCTCGGGTGCATCGCCCCGGAGGACTTCGCGGCCCGCCTGCCGTCCTGGTCCGGTGACCTGTGGCTGGGCTGGGGCTTCGACTGGCTCCCCGTGCATACCCAACTGGCACTGGACCTCATGC
>CAYYAY010000162.1:0-5336 GCA_964470155.1 uncultured Lamprocystis sp.
CTGGGGCTGTCGGGCGCGGCGGCGGCGCTGGTGCTTGGCGAGTCTTTTCCGCGCCTGACCGGGGCGCGGGTTCAGCCGAGCGTGGCGGCCTGATCCGGGCTGGAACCGACCAAGGCGCGGCCCCTGGGGCTGTCGGCGCGGCGGCGGCGCTGGTGCGGTGCTTGGCGAGTCTTTTCCGCGCCTGACCGGCTTGCCGGTTCAGCCGGGCGCGGCAGCCTGACGCGCCGCCGACGCGTCGGCCGCGTCGCCATTGCCGATGACCTGGGCCCCGGCGGGCCAGGCCGTAGACTCGCCGCGCGCGGCGGCCCGGCGCAGTTGCAGCGTGCGATCGGTGACCCCCAAACGCTGGGCGGCCTGTTGCAGGTTGCCGCCGGCGTCGGTGACGGCAAGGCGGATGGCTAGGTCCTCGGCGGCGCGGCTGATGGCCTTGATGCCCGCGCCATGGATCAGCGCACGGCGGATGCCGAGCTCGAAGGGCCCGGCCTGCCAGTGGGTCGCGGCCTCGAACCAGGCCGCCTGCTCCTCCGTCGGGATGCAGCCGACGGTGATCGGCCCGCTGCCGGGATAACGAGCCCGCAGTCGGCCAACCACCTGGCGCAAATCGCGCACGTTGCCTGGATAGTCGCGCTGCAGCAGCCAGTCCTCCACCGCCGGGTCCAGGGCCGGGGGGGCGCCCTGGGGACCCTCGGCAAGAAAATGGTTGGCCAGCAGCGGGATGTCCTCCGGGCGATCACGCAACGGCGGCAACCGGCAGATGCAGCCGGCCAGGCGGAAGTACAGATCGGCGCGAAAGGCCCCGCGCTGCGCCAGGGCCCACAGATCCTGGTTGGTCGCCGCCACCAGGCGGAAGGCGGTGCGCTGCCAGGTACTGCCGCCGACCCGTTTGAAGGTCTGCTCCTGAAGCACCCGCAACAGTTGCGTCTGCATCGGCAGCGGCAGTTCGCCCACCTCGTCCAAGAACAGCGTGCCGCGGTCGGCCAGCGCGAAAGCCCCGTCGCGGGCGCTGGCCGCCCCGGTGAAGGCACCCCGCTCGTGGCCGAAAAACTCGCTGCCGGAGAGCGACGGCATGATGGTGCTGCAGTCGAGCACGATCAGTTCCTGCTTGTAGGGTCGCGCGTCCAGCTGGTGGACCAGGCGGGCCATGCCCTCCTTGCCGGTGCCGCTCTCGCCGAGCAGCAACAGCGGTGCGTCGGTGAAGCGGGCCAACTCCACCACCTGGCGCAGAATTCCCAGCCAGGCTGGGCTGCGACCGACCAGTTGGGTGCGCACCTCGGGGCTGTCGAGGAGCCCGTCGACCGTCTGCCAGCGTTCCAGTCGGGCCAGAATGTCCTGCACCGACCGGGTGCAGTCGGTGCAATGCAGCACGTCGGCAACGCCCGCCTGCAACAGACCGCGCGCGTGCTCCGGGGTCAGCCGTGCGCAGCAGCCGGCCAGGACCCGTCCGCGGCAGTCCCGGTCGAGGTCCGCGAGGAGCGCCTGGACCGCCGGTTCCCAGGCCTGGAACAGCAGGACGCCGTAGTCCTCGCCCTGCCGCCCGTGCACCTGCACGCCACTGCGCGCCAGGCCGTCCCGGATCTGTTCAAGCGCCGGCTGCGCCGCGCCCAGACACTGCACCCACGCCTTGATCGGCATCGCACACCAACCTGACAGTCGTTGCTCTACCATCGGCAAAGTGTAGTCCGCCCCCATGGGACCATATCATACGCTGCTTGTAGGATTTGCCTGAAACCGATCGTCGCGTCCGTGGTCAGGGCGCGGCGGGGCCGGCGGTCGTCGGCGCAAACGCATCGGCATGCCGCCTTTGGGGCCCAGCGTGATCTGCGGTTCGAGCGTCAGCGGCTGGTCCGGTTGCAGGAGCTCGAACTCCACCAGTTGCCCCAAGGTCGCAAGGAGCAGTTGACCCTCGACCAGCGCAAACTGGTTGCCGATGCAGATGCGCGGACCGCCGCCGAAGGGGAAATACTTGAATTTGTGCCAGGTGCGCTCGGCATCGTCGGCAAATCGCGTCGGGTCGAACCGCTCGGGCGCGTCCCACCGCCGGGGGTCGCGGTGCATCGCGAACGGGCTCAACAGCAGCACGCTGCCGCGCGGGATGGCCTGTCCGCCGAGTGTGATCGGTTCGGCCACGGCCCGCACCATGAAGTAGGCCGGCGGATACAGGCGCAATGCCTCCTTGAAGAGCATGCGGGTGTAGTCCAGTTGGTCTAGGTCGTCGATCCGCGGCGGGCGGCCGCCCAGCACCCGCTCGAGTTCCGCATGGAAGTGCGCCGCTAGCGCCGGTTGCCGCGCCAGCTCATACCAGACGTAGGTCAGGGTCAGGGCGGTGGTCTCGTACCCGGCCAGATAGAGTGTGATGACCTCGGCGCGGATCTCCTCGTCGGTCATGCGCTCGCCGGTCTCGGCGTCGGTCATCTGCACCATCATCGTCAGCAGGTCGTCATCGCCGTCGCCCTCGCCGGCACGCGCGCGGCGCGCGCTGATGGCCTCCATCACGAGGCGGTTCAGCCGCGCCGACAGCTCCTGCTGGCGGCGATGCTCCGGCGTCGGCAGCCAGTCCGGGATCTGCACCGGGCGGTCGAACTGGCGCCTGGCGATCTCCTGCAACCCCGGGAGGGTCTCGGCGACAGTCGCGGCGTGGACGCGACTGTCGACCCGGAACAGCGCCGCGGTCACGATCGACAGCGTGAGCTGATCCATCGCCTGCTCGACATCGATTTCCTCGCCGTCACGCCAGTGCACCGCCGCGGCCAGCGCATGCTCCACCATCAGGTTCGCGTAGCCGCGGACCCGTTGCAGGTGCAGGGCCGGCGCGATCATGCGGCGCTGGCGCTTCCAATGGGCGCCGTCGCTGGTGAGCAGCCCACCACCCAGGGTCTTTTCAAGGATCCGCCGCACCAACGGATCCCGCGCCATCTGCGGATGCCGGGTCACCAGCACCTCGCGGACCAGGTCCGGGTCCGACACCAGATAGCAGCGCCTTGGCCCGAGTCGAAACCGCACGATGGGTCCCATTTGCGCGGTATCGGTAAGGAAGCGCAGACGGTCCTCGCGAAATGCGCCCAGGGCGCCCAAGAGCCAATGGCCCTTGCGCTCGAACAAGAGTGTGGTCGCTGTGTCCATGGTGGCCGGCCTCCGAATGACGGAATTCCCGTGACTATGGTGTTGACCGACGGCATGTAAAGGCGGGGCGGGCGTTACCGCGGTTGGGGGTGTCCGCGGCCGGCCGGCCTGTGTTCGCGAGGGCCTTGATCGTAATCCCGGCCACCTCGCCGACAGCAAGGCCGCTGGTCCGCACAGCGGACCCTACGGATCGCGGCGTAGGGTCCGCTGTGCGGACCGACGCGACCGGACGGAACGATGATCACGGCCGTTCACGAGCGATCAAGCGCGACCGGTCAGCTCAGGGCCTGCAGAAGTTCGGCGGCGAGCTGATCCAGCGGGGCGGGGTGGGGCGCCGGCCGGTGGCGATGACTTGCAGGAAGGCGGCGAAGGTCGCGAGCGGCGGCGGGAGTTGGGTCAGTTGGGCCAGGGCCTCGGCGAGGTCCGGGGGCAAGGGCTGAACCGGCGCGGTGGGCTGGGCAGCGGCGGCGGCCTGGTGCTGGTAGACGGCCTGGGCGAGGGCGACCAGGGTGTCGAGGTGCCTTGCAGTTCCAGGTCGCCGATCCGCTCGGCGGCGGCGAGGGCCTCGGCAAAGCGGGCCTCGGCCTCGGCATGGCGACTGGCGTCCATCAGGATCGCTGCGGTTAGGCCCAGGACGATTGATCTCGCGGCGCTCGTAGACGCCGCGCAGCAGGTGCAGCGCGTCGGGGCGGGCGAGGCCAGCGAGACCGAGACCGGCGATGCCGTCGAGCCCGGTCTCGGCCGGGCGGCAGGTGACCAGCAGCCGGCCGCGGACCTGTTTGGGATTGTCGGCGTCGGTGAGATCGCGGTAAAGGCGTTGCAGGTCGGCCAGCAGGTCCGATGCGAGCGCTGAGGCCGTTGGGGGCGCGGACGCGCTTGGGAGCGCCGGCGGCTCGCCGGCCCTGGGTTCGCCGGCATCCTGCCGGGCCGGCTGGCAGCCGGCGCTCCCAGGGCGCCAGGCCGGCAGCACGGACTCGAAGTTGTCCCAGACCAGCAGCACCCGCGCGCGTCGGAACAGCCGCACCGCCTCGGTCCATTGTTGCTTCGCCGGCAGGCTCCCGAAGCGCGCGCCGCCGAGCCCTGCGCCGATCAGTCGCACTACCGCCTCGGCCCCGGCGCCGGTCTCGAAGCTGTGGAACATTAACAATTGGGTTTGGCGATTCCCAGCCTGGCGACCGGTCTGTGGTGTGGGTGCTCTTTCATTCGGGCGTGATGCGGTATGCTGGGCGAATGCGTGATCACACTCCCTGGCATCGACTCTTCGGCATCGCCTTGACCGACCTGTTCACCGGCCGGCCGTGGCGCGTGGAGCTGGAAAAAGAGCTGGCGCTCAAGAGCCAACGGCTGGATGTGCTGATCATCGAACGGTTGCCCGGCGACCCGGCGGTCACGCAGGCGGCGGCGCTGGCGGACCTCCCCGACGGGCTGGAGAACCTCACCGCCCACAATGTGCTCAGCTTTAAATCCAAACAGGAAGCGCTGGATGGCTGGGCGATGGAAGAACTGATCGGCCACTACGTCACCTATCGCAAACTCGCCTCCATCCAAGCGCTCAGCGGCCCGCCCGCGGCCGAGCCGCCCGCCGACCTGGGGGAACCGCCGCCCGCCGTCGAGCGGCTGCTGCCGGAGGCGGCCTTTCGGCTCTACGCGGTCGCTACCCGCCATCCCGCCAAGCTGTTCACCCAACTCGCGCCGGGTGCCCCGCACTCCACGGCCTGGCCCGGTGTATACGATTTGGATTGGGGCAGTCGCTGCATCCGCCTGATCGTCCTGAACGCCCTGGCCAAGCACCCGCGCAACGCCCCGTGGGAACTGTTCGCCAGCGAGCTGGATCGAATCCGCTATGGGTTGGCGCACTATCGGCCACGCAACCCGGCGGCACATCTGCTACGTTTTCATCTGGCGAACATCCATCAACTGGAGCTGCCCGACATGGCTTATACGCTCGAAGACTTCAAACTTGAAACCTATCGCATGCTCATCGACGATTTTCACGCGCTCAGCCTGGAAGATCGCCAAGCGCTGCTGGAACGGATGGATGTTGCGGACCGGCTGCGAGGGTTGGACCCTGAGGAGCGTTTGCGCGGGTTGGACCCTGAGGAGCGTTTGCGCGGGTTGGACCCTGAGGAGCGTGTGCGCGGGTTGGACCCTGAGGAGCGTGTGCGCGGGTTGGACCCTGAGGAGCGTTTGCGCGGGTTGGACCCTGAGGAGCGTGT
>CAYYAY010000163.1:0-5282 GCA_964470155.1 uncultured Lamprocystis sp.
TCGCAATTCAACGGTCGGACGCTTGTTGAATCGAGGCTCGCCGGGAATTGCTGGTGCGCGACGAGAGGCGGCGGATGGTCACGGCCCGACCGCAGCGGCAAAGGGATTCAGCAATCGCACCCCGCAGCGCTCAACATCGCGCACATTGCGCGTCACCAAGGTCAAGTCGTGCTCTAATGCCGTTGCCGCTAAGAGACCATCAATCACGGGCAATGCGTCTGGGACGTTGTTGTTTCCCCACCGCTCGGCGATAGCGCGCGTTACCGGCAAGATTCGATCCTCAAAACCCACCTGGATAAGTGCCATCCGCCGCTCCAATCGCACGGCTTGATCGGGATCGCGTCTCCGTAGCCGTTCGATCCCTTGGCGGACCTCGCCAAGAACCAGGACCGAGAGGTAGATGTCCCGGCTGCGGGTATTCGCATACCAGGCGACGACACCCACGTCTGCACGCCTTCTTTTCTGCAATTCAGAGTACGTTAGTGTCTATCAGGAAGCCCATTCAGAATCACCGCGGCCGTAATCTCGGGGGCGCTGAAGGTCATCAGCCGTCAAGCCCTCGGTTAGTCCAGCCAACAGGTGCTTGAGATCATCTTCATCGGCCGACAATGCGGGGTTATCGTCCATCAGCAGCAAAACCCGCAGGTGGGTACCGTCCGGTATCGTGTCCGGAAGTCGGATAGAGTTTCGCTCCGCCGTAGCCTCAAACTCGATTGCTTTCATCATTTTTTCACCTCTCTGGCATGACGTAGCAGACGATTTTCATGGACTGTTTCGCTCATCGCTCAGACCGTCTGCTTGTGCTCATTGTAACCGCTGATGCCGGATGCGGCTGGCGATGGCCTCAGCGGCGCGGCGGATCTCGGGGCCGCGGGCCTTGGCCGCGATGAAGTCGGCCAGGTCCATCAGCACCGGGCGCTTGTCGAGATAATCCACCAGGGCAGCGCGCAGGTTGGCCATGACGACCGCCGGATCCTTCTCGGCCAGGAACTCCTGAATGGCGACGATCAGAGCACCCAGTGGGGTCGGGCCGAGCTCGGTGGGGTCGGTCAGGTCGCGGGATTGGAACTCGGTGATGGACTTGAGCCGCGCCGCGTTGGGCTTGATGCTCGCCATCACCGCGGCATAGTCGCCGACGCGGAACGCCTTGGCAAAGTTCTGGTAGTTGTCGAGCTTCGCCGCCCCGGTGGTCTCCATGTCCAGCATCCGCAGATAGAAGCGCTGCATCCCGCCAACGGCCGCCCAGGTCTCACGGTCGAGACCCTCCGGGACCAGGAGGCTGTTGGCGGTTTCGGCCGCCTGCTCGACGATCTCGTCCACCACGGTGGTCTCGCCCTTGCGCCGCGGGCGCAGCGCAAAGGCGGTTACGTCCTCGCCGCCGATGCTGGTGTAGCCGGTCAGCACCTTGAGCGCCGCCGCGTAGCCGGCCATTTGCAGGTCCGAATCGTTGAAGACCGGAGCGCCCATCTTGGTCTGGGTCTCGGTGTTCAGGTGCATCATCTGCTTGATCTGGGCATCGACCTCCCGTTTAACCTCCGGGAGGATGCGCTGTTTAAAGCCGGGTCGGTCGCCGGCCGGGCGCTTGCGCAGCATCAGGATCAGGGTGCCCTGCACATAGCCGCCCTTCTTGAGGTCTGAGGTCGTCTCGGTGGCGATGTACCAGGCCCCGACCACCTGCAACCCCGAGGCCCAGAAGATGCTCACCATGTCGGACCAGACACCGCTGTCCTGGTGAGTGAACATGAATCGGCACCTTTCGGAATGGACCAATCGAAGAAATGCCAGGGATGCTCCAGCGCAATGCGTTCGGCAAGATCCCAAGGTTTCAAATCGGGCTCGCGGCGGCCGAACGACAGATCGTCAATAGCCATCAGCTTCTCGAAGATCTCCAGATCCTTTTCTGGATCCTCGGTCCGGGGCAGCAGCATACCCAAAACGATAGCCCGCACCAGAATCAGCGGCTTGCGGCCCTTCCAGTAGGAACCAAGTGCTGTCAGGGTCTGATCGGCTTGCGCTTTGCGCTCCTTCTGCGCCTCGGCGGATAGCTTCTGCGCCGGAAACACCGACTCGATCAGGGCTGGGGCATCGCGCAAGGCAAAGGGCTGGAGCCTGCATGGCGCGCCGACTGCATCGCTCGTTACGTCAACCGTCATTCTGGAATCCCTCAATTTCTCTCACGGGGCTCACAAGAGAAGATTCTCTCACAAAGACACGAAGAAGAATATTGGAACGTCAAAATCAAAACCACCGCGCACTACTCATGCAAGTCATTCTTTTCTGACTCTCCCGAATTGAACCGAGCGATGCAAGTAATCGCGCGGGCGAGGGAGGGCGAGAATTGAGCAGCCCTTTGACTGTCCCATTGCTCGTGCACGAAATGAACCAGCCGGTCGTTGTATCCGAGGCCGACTGGCGAGGAGATCCCGCGGACCGGTAGGATATCTTGCTTCAGGTCCCGGTGTTTGGACTTGCGGACCAGCTTCAGCAATGCGGCCTTGGGGTCGGCCAGGTCATCCGGTTGTACTGGTACGCTTGCGACCGGCAGACCGATGAACGCCGCGAAGGCACCGCGGTCGGATAGTAACCAAGACTCGGTTTCACGTACCGCAACTCGAAACAGCAGGCGCGGGACTGAACCTCCCGGAAGCCAGCGGGCGATCAACTCCGGTGCGCAGTGGTATTGGTCAAGATCAGTGACCAGTAGTACCGGCATGACGGTCTGTGCCATTTGATTGAAGTTGCCAATTTTACTTTTCAGGTAGCCATAGCCCTCACGCCGCAAGCGCGTGTGGACGACATGCCCCCCGGTTTGCCGCAACAAGGCCTCGGCAACCGCCTCGCTGAGGGCGTCCTCGGTGGCAACGGCGAACTCCATTACTGGAACAGTCCCAGCTGTTCCGCCCCCTGTGGGCGGGCCTTGGGCAGCAGGACTTCGGCGGGCGAGAGCCCGTTGGCTAACATCGCCAATTCATCCGGCGTCGCGCCACGGATCTCGGAGCCGTCATCGGTGGGCGAGACCAACAGAATGGAGCGCCCGTCGATGGGATTATTCAGCATCGCCTCACTATGGGTGGTGATCAGGGTCTGACGCCGGTATTTTGCCTGCCGCTTGATACGGTCGATCATCAACGGAATCTGTCGCACAATCTCATCGTTCAGGGACAACTCCGGTTCTTCCAGCAATAAAAGGGAGTCGCCCTCCAGCAGCGACCAGAGCAGGGCAATCAACCTCAGGGTACCATCTGAGAACTGATCTTCCCGGTGCCAGGCGCCTTGCGGGCGCCAGTGGACGTAACGTGCCTCCATGTGCGGCAATCCAGTGATATCGTCCCGGTTGAACCGCAGCTCCTTGAACTGGGGCACCGCCTTGGTCAGAACCTGCTGAATCTTGCGCAGGCGTGCATCCCGCGTGTTCTTCGATGTACGCGCCAAACCGTCCAGAAAGCCCTGGCCGAAAGGATCCTCTTCGAGCCGGTTACCGCTAAGCCGATCCGCGAACTTCAGGAGTTGTGGAACCAGGTGCAGATAGGTGGTCGAGCGGAAAAAAGTCGCGAGCGCCCGAAATTCAAGATTGGCGTTCACCTGCTCCAAGTGGCTCTGGGTCAGACGCTCTCTGTCACTCTCGTCGTCGTCGTCCGGCCGATTCATAATGGGGTTCCCATTGCGCTCGACCCGCTCCTCATAAACCATGGGACGCTGCCTGCCGGTGCCCTCGCTCTTGAACCCCAACACGTAGAACCATTCTTCCCGATCTTCTCCCGTACCCTCGGAAAGCCGGACTTCGATCCGTACCTCGGTATCCTGACGCGCTTGCAGACAGCGCAGCTTTCTGATGCCACCACGGTCCGCCACAGCCCTTTGCAACCCTCCCCCAGAGGTATCCGCCACCGTGCGCAGGAAGCGGAACACATCCAGAAAGTTGGACTTGCCGGAGGCATTGGGGCCGATAAGATAGGTCGTCTCGGCGAGAGTGGCGTCTACTCTGCGAAAGTTCAGCCAGTTTTTCAGCCGAATGTGGTGGATTCTCATGGGCATGAACGTCTGCAATCGGCGAAAGCGCCGGGGAATGTGGGAGGTGATGCGGCCATCGTTGCCCGAGTGCGCGACACGTCAGTCTTCAAACAAGGGCAGTGTCGTCTGCCCTCCCGGCCCTGTCTTTCCGACCAGATTCCGCGGCTTCAGCAATGCGTTTTGCGCTGTATCTCCGAGCGCGTAGCGCAGTGCGACACGCCAGCCCTTATCCGCGTCGCCAATTCCGTCGACAGTCACTGCGGTCATCCCGAACAACCACCAGCGCTCCTCGGGACGTAGCGCCAGCCAGTTGCGCACGGCGCTGCCGATCTTCTCGGGATCCAAGCGCTCGCAGGCCCAGGCCAGTACGCACAATTCTTTCCCGAGCAGTCGGTCCACGGGGTTGTCCCCCCTCACCACAGGGTCGCGACCGGAAACGCGGCGAACGCCGGGTCCTGGGTCACCAAGACCATGGATTCCAACTCGCTCTGGGCCGCCAGCATCCGATCGAAGGGGTCGCGATGGGTCAGGACGTAGCCTCCCGCGCGCAGCCCGTGGAGGTCGCTGACCGGCAGGTGGAGAAAGCCGTCAGCGGCGACCAGTTCCGCGAACCGCTCCGCCGCTTGGGGGACTTCATCGAGCTTGCCCAGCCGCTGCTTGGTCGCGATCTCCCAGGCCGTCGCCGCGCTGACGTGGACCGCGTTGGCCTCATCGGCGATGGCGGCTTCAGCCTTGGCGGACAGTCGCGGGTCGGCGGTGAACCACCACAGCAGCGCATGGGTATCGAGCAGCAGCCGCATCAGCGGCCTTCCCAGGCGTCGAGTTCTTCCGGGGGTAGCGGCTCGAAAAAGGCGTCGGTCACGCGACCCTCCAGGCGCCCCGGTTGACGCCGGGCGGGTGCGGGTGCCAAGGGCATCAGGCGTGCGTAGGGCTTGCCGGCCTTGGCCAGGATGATTTCCTGACCGGCATGGGCCTGCTCCAGAAGCTTGGAGAGATGGGTCTTGGCCTCGTGGACGTTGACAGTCAGCGTCATTGGCGACTCCTAATGGACTAAGTACTCGGACTAAGTCTAGCGGGAATCACGGTGCGATGGAATAAGGCCGATGCCTGCGGCCCTCTTGCTACCTCAGACCGGAGATCGAGTTTTCGGAAATCGCCTTTGCGGGGCATCTTTCCGCTGGTCTCAGCCGCGGACGGTCCGCACCGCGGACCCTAGGGTAACACCGTGACCTGTAGGGTCCGCTGTGCGGACCGACGGCCTTCAGGCCGTC
>CAYYAY010000164.1:0-5198 GCA_964470155.1 uncultured Lamprocystis sp.
GGGCCAAACCCACGTCGATCCTCTATGACGTGAAATCCGTGCTGCCGGTGGATGCCGTCGACGGACGGCTGTAGCGCCGCAGATCGCGCGGTGCCCTCTCATCCGGCGCAGTACCGCCTTTATAGCGTTCGGACGTGATAACCAGACGTAGGGGCGGGTTTTAAACCCGCCCCTACACGAAGGTCTGTCTGGATATCAGGTGCGAACGCTATATCAGCATTCCGGCCAGCCGAGGCACCGGCCGGCTGGAGTTCAAGGCTTCAGCCTTGGATCGGCAGGCCAAGGCTGAAGCCTTGGACGCCAAATGAGCAGCGCTGGCCGGAACGATGATCAAGGCCCCAGGTCCAAGGACACCGCGATGAGCCACGACCAGAACTTCAAGAACCTCATCATCGACTACCCGCGCGAGTCGATCGCTTTCTTTACCGCCGTCGAGTCCCATGCCGTCGATGCCGGCGTCCGCATCCTGCCGATCCGTGAAGAGCAACTCAAGGAGCGGCTGGGCGAGCGCTTTCGGGAGCTGGACACCCCGCTCCTGGTCGAATGGCCGGACGGTCGGCGCGCGGTGCTGCTGTTCGTGTTTGAGGAAGAGACCGACCCCAAGCGCTTCTCCATTCATCGCTTGGCGCACGATTGCCTCGACTTGGCCGAGCTGTTCGAAACCGAGCGGGTCGTCCCGGTCGTGATCTTTCTGCACCCCGGGCGCTATGCGTCGCACTTGCGGCTCGGCAGCGAGGACACCGCCTACCTGGCGTTTCACTCTCTTTCAACAGCCCTGTTTTGTCTCCCGGCCCGCGCGCACCTGCACAGCCGCAATCTGGTGGCTCGCCTGAATCTGCCGAACATGGCATACACCCCTCAGGAGAAGCTCGAAGTGTACGCGCAAGCCATGCGCGGCCTGCTCGAGCTGGAGCCGCACCCCGAGAAGCGGCTGAAATACGCCGGTTTCGTCGATATCTACGCTGGCCTGGACGACCATGAACGCGCACTTTATATGCAACGCTATCCGCAAGAGGCTGCTGCAATGACCGGATTCGCGGAACACTTTATCCAGCAGGGCATCCAGCAAGGTATCCAGCAAGGTCTGGCGCTGGGCGTCGAGGCCGAGCGTCGGCTCCTGCTGCACATGGTCAAGCAGCGTTTCGGTGCAGCGACCGCCGAGCGCAGCGCTCCGTTGCTGCAACGCATCGCCGACCTCCACACGCTGGAGGCATTGGGCGAGGTTGTGTTCGACAGCGCCGACGAAGCCGACTGGCTGGCCGCGGTGACCCAAGCAGGGGCCTGACGTCACACCCGTCGTCGGTTACCCCGTGGGGAGCGGCCTCCGGCCGCGATGGGGCCGCGCCGGGCCTTGATCATCGTTCCGGCCGTAGCTTATGAGAGGGTGGACAAGCGCTAGCGTAGTCCACCGAATCCCGCGCCGCCGCTGGTGGACTGTGCTGCGCTTGTCCACCCGATGTCTCGTGGCCGGAACCGTGATCAAAGCCCCGCGCCGAATGCCGCTGTATTCGGGGTATCGCCTCTCGCCCGCCCAAGGCTTGGACTCCTGGCGAGTGCCGCGGCAAACAGCGATCCAGTCGCCCGCGCCGGGCGCCGCCGCCAGCCAAACGCCCAAACCCCAAAACGCCCAAACCCCCTTGCCGCCGCGCCTCACCCGCGTTAGCATAACCAGCCGTTTAAGAACTGAACAAATAGTGCGAACCATTGACCTCGGCCATGCCCGCCACTGACAGGGTAGGGTGGTAGCGTGTCCGGACCCGTTCGAACGCTCCGCACGGGTCGCCTCACGTCCCCACCAGCCCCAACGGCCTTCGCACCCCGCTGCCCCGCCCCCCAGCGCCCGGTCCACCCCAACCGGAGGCCGACGCTTTAGCGGGCGGCGCCCCGCACCCAACTGAGTGCCTCAACCTCCGGCTGGCCGTGCAGGTATCGCGTTCGGACGTGATCACCGGACGTAGGGGCGGGTTTCAAACCCGCCCCGACACGATGGTCTGTCTGGATAGCAGGTGCGAACGCGATACCACGTGATCCGGACCGTACCGAAGCCCCCCAGGAGCCGCCCCGCCGTGAGCGAAGACCGCCACTTCCACGCCCTGCGCCTGCTGCAAGCCAACCCCGCGCTCTCCCAGCGCGCCCTGGCGCGCGAACTGGGCGTCAGCGTCGGCGCCGCCAATTACTGCGTGCGTGCCTTGGTCGAGAAAGGCTGGATCAAGATCCAGAACTTTCGCACCAGCAAGGACAAACGGGCCTACGCCTACCTGCTCACCCCGCACGGCATCGAGCAAAAGGCGCAGCTCACCCTGCACTTTCTCCAGCGCAAAGAAGCCGAATACCTGGCCCTGGAAGCCGAGATCGCCCGCCTGCGTCAGGACGTCCGCGCCCTGCACGCCGACCCGGCCCCGGACCTCGATCCGAACGCCTGACCCCGTCGTTCCGGCAGGATGCCGGAATCCAGCGCCAGGCAGGACCATCGCGCAACCGTAGGCGGTGTGCCGGTTGCGGGTTACCGTCCCTGGCACTGGGTCCCGGCCTCCTGCCGGGACGACTGCGCCCGTGAGGGCGCTTTGTCTGCACGGGATTCCATGACTGACACGACCCTGCTCGACCCCAAGAACGATTTCGTTTTCAAGACGCTCTTCGCCGACGCCCCGGACCTGCTCGCCGCGCTGATCAACGCCGTGCGCGCCGACGAAGCACCGATCACCGTGATTGACGTGCTCAATCCCCGGATCGACCCGGACGCCTTGGCGGGGAAATTCATCGTCCTCGACCTGCTGGCCCAGGATGCCCAGGGGCGGCGCTACAATATTGAAATGCAGATCAGGCGCTACAACGCCTGGAGCGCCCGCAGCGCCTACTATCTGGCCCGGACACTCACCGAGCAACTCAAGAGCGGCGACGACTACCGGTGCCTCAAATCCGTGATTGGCATCCATTTGCTCGACTTCGAACTTTTCGAGGCCGCGGACCAGCAAGCGCAAGCGGTGTGGTGCTTCGAGTTGCGTGACCGTCAGCAACCACACGTCATCCTTGGGAACGAACGACAATTGAATCTCATCGAACTGCCCAAGGCCGATCGGCTGGGTCTGGCACAGCCCGATCTCGCGGCCTGGGTCGCCTTCTTTGAGCACTGGCAGGAGGAGCACACCATGGCCGCCATCGCCTATCCCCCCGTACAACAAGCGCTCACGCGCATCAAAGATCTCAGCGCCGATGCGGAAACCCGGCGACTCGCGTTCGTGCGCGAACGCGCCTTGCATGATGAAGTGACCGAACTTCGTGCTGAGCGAGAACAGGGAAAGTTAGAAGGCAAGATTGAGGGCAAGATCGAGGGCAAGATTGAGGGAAAGATCGAGGGCAAGCGCGAAGGTCTTGAAGAGGCCCTGGCCCGGCTGATCCAGAGCGGTATAACCGAAAGCCAGGCACGGCAGATACTGGGACTCTGAGCGGTTCACCGCTCGGTCCGTCGTTCCGGCAGGATGCCGGAACCCAGTGCCAGGAAGGCACCTCTCAGCCACAACGGTTCCCCAAGCACAAACCAAACGCTGCCGCCCCGCCCCATCGGCCGCTGCGGATCTCGCAGCCCGTCGTTCCGGCAGGATGCCGGAACCCAGTGCCACGGACGGTACCTCTCAGCCACAACGGTGCCCAAGAACAAGCTAACCGCTGCCGCCGCGCCCCCGCCCCGGCCGCCGCGGATCTCACAGCCCGTCGTTCCGGCAGGATGCCGGAACCCAGTGCCACGGACGGTACCTCTCAGCCAGCCCGTTGCCGCACCCGAACCGTCCCCACGCATCCAACAGACCGCCCCGACATGGACCAGCAGAGCACCGCCACTCCCTCACTCGCGCACCTGCGCGCCCCAGACTGCCCCCTGGCCATCATCGGCCTCGGCTACGTCGGCCTGCCGCTGGCGGTCGAGTTCGGCAAGCACCGCCCGGTCGTCGGCTTCGACATCCACCCCGCGCGCATTACCGAGCTTCAAGCTGGGCACGACCGCACCCGCGAGGTTTCCACCAATGACCTCGCGGCCGCCCGCCACCTCCAGATCACCAACGATCCGCAAGCGCTGCGCGCCTGCCGCATCTTCATCGTCACCGTGCCCACCCCGGTTGATGACTACAAACGCCCGGATCTCAGGCCGCTGCTCAAGGCGTCCGCCACCGTCGGCCAGGTCCTCAAACCCGGCGACCTGGTCATCTACGAATCCACCGTCTACCCCGGCTGCACCGAAGACGACTGCGTCCCCGTCCTCGCGCGCCACTCCGGCCTGACCTACCTCCATGCCGACCGTCGCCAGGCCGCTCCCGAGAGCACTCATTACCCCGAGCGCCGCGCCGACCACCGCCAGGGGGACGCAGAGCCCCCCGCGCCACCCTCTCGCTCCCACGCTCCAGCGTGGGAGCACGTGCCGACGCTCCAGCGTCCAGTCCCGCCGCCGTCCACTCAAGGCTTCTACTGCGGCTACAGCCCCGAACGCATCAACCCCGGCGACCACGACCACCGCCTCACCACCATCAAGAAAGTGACCAGCGGCTCCACGCCAGAAATCGCCGCCATCGTCGACGCCCTCTACCGCCAGATCATCACCGCCGGCACCCACCCGGCCAGCAGCATCCGCGTCGCCGAAGCCGCCAAAGTCATCGAGAACACCCAGCGCGACCTCAACATCGCCCTCATGAACGAGCTCGCGCTGCTCTTCGACAAGCTCGGCATCGACACCCTGGAAGTGCTCGAAGCCGCCGGCAGCAAATGGAACTTCCTGCCCTTCCGCCCGGGCCTGGTCGGCGGCCACTGCATCGGCGTCGACCCCTATTACCTGACGCCATCCGCGTCGCACTGGGCCAAACCCAAGTCGATCCTCGGTGACGTGACATCCATGCTACCCGCACTGGCTTCTCGCTAGCCTGGCCGACGACGCCAGCCAAACGGCCAAACCACCTTGCCGCCGCGCCTCACCCGCGTTAGCATAACCAGGCGTTTAAGAACTGAACAAATATTGCGAACAAGTGACCTCGGCCATGCCCGCCACTGACAGGGTAGGGCGGTAGCGTGTCCGTACCCGTTTGACCGCTCCGCACGGCTCGCCACACGTCCCCACCAGCCCCAACGGCCTTCGTACCTCGCTGCCCGCCCCCCAGCACCCGGTCCACCCCAACCGGAGGCCGACGCTTTAGCGGGCGGCGCCCCGCACCCAA
>CAYYAY010000165.1:0-5134 GCA_964470155.1 uncultured Lamprocystis sp.
AGCCGAGGTCGACGCATGATCTCAGCCCGAGAATTAAGGTAACAAAGTAGTAATAGGTTCCTAAATCATTTTTGGTTGAAAGGATGTCGGCCCAAATAAACGGCGCTACCGGTCTGATGGCGGCGGACTGTAATTGATATCGCAATGCCTCCTGCCGGAGTTCCTGCCGGCGGTTCTCCTCTGCGGCCATGGCGGCTTTCCGGTCATACAGGTGCCCCATCAAACGTAAGATTCGCGGATTCGTCGGGTCATACCGCAAGGCACGGCGCAGACTACTTTCAACGGCTTCCAGCGGCTTCTCGGTACCGCCGTATCCGGCGTGACCGGCGCGGGCGAGCGTCTCGGACGCCGCTCCCACCACGGCGTCGCTGTAGCCGATCTCGCCGATCCGATAACCGATAACACTCAAGATCGCGATCATTCCCAGCACGGTCAGGCGTGACCCGATCCCAGGCGCCGTCGGGGCGGATGTCGCTTCTTCCGCATGGCCCGGTGTCGTCGGCAAATAGCGCGCAATCCAGCCCAGCCCCAGAATGGCCGTTAAGGTTAGCGCATTCGCGTGAATCTGCAGATTGAAATCGGCCGCGCTGTGAATCATCAAAGCGGTCGTTGCCATCATAACCGCGAACGCCAGGCCGCGATTCCAGGCGCGATGCCGACAATGCAGTGTAGCGAGTGCGACGGAATAGGTGGACAGCACCGCCGTGGCCAACAAGACCGCGCCCAACCTCCCGGTCTCATCGCGCAACTGCGCATGGTCGTTGTGGGCATGCACTTTGTGGGCGCGCGCGGGGCCGCGTTCGTAGCGATAATAGGCCATCGGATAACTGCCCAGTCCCGAACCGAACCATGGATAATCCCGCCGAAAATCCCGGCTCTCCTGGACCGGGATCAGCCGGGCCTCTTCTTTGGCCAGATCAGTCGCTTCCATCCGCTGAATCACCCGGTCCAAGCCGAACCAACTGCCGATCACCACGAGATCGATCGCGATCAGGCTCAGCAGCAACAGCACCACGGGCCGCTTGGGCCGGCGCGAGATGAGCAGGGTCAGAACACCGGCAATGATCAGGCTGGCAAAGAAGGCGGCGTTGCCCATGCGCGAGCGGGTCATCACCAGGCCAATGACCATCGCCACCAGGCACAGCCGCACGAGCACGACCGGACTCTCGATCCAGCGTCGGAGCCGCAGTACCCGCAAGCGCCAGGTCGGCGGTGTCTCGCCGCCGGTCCAGGCGATCAGCATGCCGATGCCGACGGGCAGGCAGAGTTCCAGGTAACCCGCGAGGTGGTTCGGATTGACGAAGCTGCCGCTCGCCCTGGTGATCTCAAAGCGGCTCAGGATCACGCCCAATACCCCGTAGACCGCTTGCAACAAGCCGCTGATGACCAGGGCGTAGGCCACCGCGCGTAGGCGGCGGCGCGTATCGACGATCAACAAGGTCAACGTAAAGAGCAGTACATAGCCGACGCTGGTGAGGAAACCGAGCTTGGTGCTGTGGCGATCGACGGACAGGGTGGCGAAATCCGGAGTGGCGAAGGCCTGTAATCGGGCGGCCTCAGGCGACAGCCACTCCACCCAGGCGAACGGCAGCGGAGTGAATTGCAGGGCGATCAAACCGAGCCACAGCGCCCAGATGACCAGGATCGGCCAGGCTTTGTGAAAGACCGGGGTGATCCGGGCCCCGTCCCCCAGCCAGGCCCATAGCCAGGCCGCTGCCAAGGTGAAGATCCAGATTTCCATCAGGGCCCGGGCGCCGGAAGAGACGCTGCCGTGCGGGATGGGCACCCAGACGAGCAGCAGCAGATAGCCCCAGAACACGGACTTCTCCACGAGGGGTGCGGTTTCCCGCAATCCACGGTAGAACTCGCTGGGCAGCAGGGCATGCGTCATTTCGATCCCTCCCGTACATGGGGCGCAGGCGCGACTTGATCCGGCTTAGATCCGCTATCCAATTATAGTCAGTACCCGGTAGTCAGGCGGCCCGCTTCATCATGCAAACGACATGGTGTCAAACGTGTACTCCATTTTCGGCATCAAGGGTCCGGCGGCCTTGGTCATCGGTCCGGCCAGCTTTCGCCGTGGCTCAGGCGTGGAAATTTCATCCACAGATGTTCACAGAGGAACACAGATGACTTTCTTCATCTGTGGATATCTGTGGCATCTGTGGAAAAATCCGGGTGATCGCTTTGACCGGAACGGCGATCATTGCCGGTCCGGCGACACCGATCCAGATCACAGCAATCCGGCGCGTTTGATGTCGAAATAGCGGTTCACCAGGGCGATAGGCAGTTGCGCCGGAAGCAGATCCAGCGACTGGATGCCCAGGTGCTGCAGGCGCTCCTGGTGCCGCTGCCGCTGGGCGAGCCAGCCGTGGACGGCGTGGAAGCGTAAGGCCTCCTCAAGGTTGCCGATCGGCGCTTCCAGTGCCCGATCCAGGGCGGCCTCGCGCAGATCGGCAACCACCACCAGGTGACGGCGGCGCAGGAGTTGGGCGGCCTGCTCCAGGCCTTCCTGATCCTCGTCCCGACTGTTGGTGAGGATCACCACCAGGGCGCGCCGCGGCATGGCGGCCAGCAGGGTGCGGGCCGCGGCCAGCGGGTCCGCGGCTTCCAGGCTGGGTTGCAGGTCGTAGACGGCCTCCAGCAGTCGGTTCACCGTGGCGGGCTCCTTGCGCGGGGCGAACCAGCGGCGCGGTCCGCCATAGGTCATGAGTCCGACCGCGTCCCCCTGGCGGACCGCGACATAGGCGAGCAGCAGCAGGGCGTTCAGGGCGTCGTCCAGGTGGCCGCGGCCTTGCCCGGCGTCGCGGTGGCGCATTCGCCGGCCGCAGTCGAGCAGGAACAGCAGGCGTTGGTCGCGCTCGTCCTGATACTCGCGGGCGATGACTTTACGCATCCGCGAGGTCGCTTTCCAGTCGATCTGACGCAGGGAGTCCCCCTCGCGATACTCGCGCAACTGGTGGAACTCGGCTCCGCTGCCGCGGCGCTGGAGGCGGCGCACGCCGAGTTGGGCCAGTTGATCATTGGCGGCGAGCAGGGTGTAGCGGCTGATCTCGGCGAAGTTGGGAAAGACCCGCAGTGTTTGCGCCGGCGGCAGGCAGCGGGCGCGCACCCACAGTCCCAGGGGTGACCGGGTGGCGACCGCGCAGCCCACCACCGGGAAATCGCCGCGGTTGGGTGGGCGCAGGCGGTACTGGACCTCGGTCTGTCCGCCGGGTTGCAGGCGCAGATCAACGGGCAGTCCCTGTGCATCGAACTCGGCCGGGTGGAGGTCGTGGACGCGCAGTCGCAGCGTCTGCGCGGACGGGTTGCCGACTTCCAGCCGCACCGGGCTCCAGACGCCCAGCGGCAGGGTGCGGCCCATGCGTCGGCGCAGCAGCGGGTCGGGCAAGCGCCGCAGGGCGAACAGGTCGGCCAGCGTGACCCCGGCGATCAGCACCCCGCCCCATTGCCAGAGGGCCCAGGCCCAGGGCTGCCAGGCGGCGGCGATGCCGACGGCGGTCCAGGCGGCGAGGGCGATGACGAGGGGGGGGCGGGGGGTCATGCGGAGAGTGGGGTAGTGGTGAGTGGAAAGTATACAGAACGGTTTTGAGTTTTCGGTTTTTCGTTTTTCGTTAAGGATTATCGAACATCGGGTTACGAAAAACGAGAAACGAAAAACCAACAACGACGGGTATAGACAGAAGTAACGGTCCGCGCAGCGGACCCTACGACCGGGGCGCCGGTACGGCCGCCAGCAGGTCGCCGAGGACATCGTCCGGTCGGTAGCCCTCGATTTCCAGATCGGCAGTGAGTTTGAGGCGATGGCGCAGGACGGCCGGTGCCATCGCCTTGACATCGTCGGGGGTCACGAAGGCCTTGCCCTCGGCCAACGCATGGCCGCGGGCGGCACGGACCAGGGCGATGCCGGCGCGTGGTCCGGGGCCGGTGTCGATGCCTTGCCAGTCGCGCGCGGCGCGGATCAGGCGCACCGCGTAGTGCAGCACGCTGTCGTCCAGGCGCAGGCGCGCCGCGACCACTTGTACCGCGGTGATGTCCTGGGTGCTCAGGACCCGGCCCACCCGCGAGGTGTCGAGTTGGTCGCCGATCTGTCCGTTGGTGACCTGGCGCACCAGGTCGAGTTCCTCCTGCTCGCCCGGGTAGTCGATGAAAATCTTGAGCAGAAAACGGTCGAGTTGGGCCTGGGGCAAGGGATAGGTGCCCTCCTGCTCGATCGGATTCTGGGTGGCATAGACCAGGAAGGGCGCGGGCAGGGGCAGCGCCTCGCCCTCGATGGTCACCTGCTGCTCCTGCATCGCTTCGAGCAGGGCCGCTTGCGTCTTGGCCGGGGCACGGTTGATCTCGTCGCCCAACAGCAGGTTGCAGAAGATGGGGCCGCGGCGGATGCGGAACTCCTCGGTCTTCATGTCGAATAAGGCGTGTCCGGTGACGTCGCTCGGCATCAAGTCGGGCGTGAACTGGATGCGCGCGAAACGTCCGCCCACGGCCTGCGCCAGACCGCGCACCAGGAGCGTCTTACCGACCCCCGGCACGCCTTCGAGCAAGCAATGACCGGCCGCCGCCAGGGCCACGACCGACTCCCGGAGCACCTGGCGCTGTCCTACCAGCGCTCGCCCGACCGCGGCCTCCAGGGCTTGCAGGTGCGCGGCGGCCTGGGCGACCGCCTCATCCAATCCAGTCTCCGATTCGCTCATTCACGCCACCTCAGGCGATGTCCCGTCACAGTTATCCGATGGATCAAGCCGCCGGCTTGAGTCGGCTGGAGTTCCAGCACGATCTGCCACTAACTACTATAGCCTTCGGACCTGATATCCAGGCAGACGCCTAAGGTTGCGCGAGCGACCGTCGGCGAGCGGTTCAGGGCGCGACCGTGTAAGGCTTCACCCATTGGTTGTTGCCGTCGTTGGCCTCCGCGCTGACGCAGGCGGCGTCGATGAAAGCGCGCAGTGACTTGGCGGCGGGTGCCCCGGCGGGGAGGCCGTCCAGCGTCAGGGTGCGGCTGGCCCCGGCGGCCAGGGTGCCGACGGGGACCGCGGCGTCGCCGACGGTGCCGCAGGCGGGGACACCCGGCTGATCGACCCAGAGGGCGAGGGTGCCGGCGTCGCCGGGCGCGGTGCCGCGGTTCTTCACCGTC
>CAYYAY010000166.1:0-4991 GCA_964470155.1 uncultured Lamprocystis sp.
GAGCGACCCCGGGCGTTGCGCCAGGCTCCCAAGCGAGGCACGGCCGCGCAGGGCGTGGCGCCAGTCAGTGCCAGGGTTCAGGGTCGGTTCGGGTGCGGCAGTGGTCACGCGGCCTCCTGGGTATCCGCCGGTTGGGAATGTCGGCCATAGAGGGCCAGGAACAGTTGCAGTTGCGCACCGATCGGCGCCCCGAAGACGAACTCGAACCGGGTGTGATAAGTGACGATGTGCAGGGCAGGGGAGACCCGGATGCGCTGGCGGGAGACCACGCTGTAATCACGGTCGCAGAGGCAGCGTTTGGTCTCGTCGAGTCCGCCAGCCAGACTGCTTGCGTCCTCCGCCCAGACCGCAAAGGTCTGCAAGGAGCCCAACAGCTGAGCAAGCTCGCCTTGTCGGGTCCAGGTTAGCGGTTTCCGGGTGCGGGTCTCCGCCAGGCTGTCGATGAAGACCCGAGTGGTCAGGACCAGGCCGTCACGTCGGCGCTCGACGGCGGCCCCCGGGCGTAGGTCAAATTCGCCGTCGATGGTGCACGCCGCCTTGCGGTAGGCCAGTTCGGCGCCCTTCGCGCCGCCGTAGTCCTGCTCCAGTTCGCGCCACAACGCCGCCGGATCGAACTGCTCGGGGCGAAAAACGGGGTTCCTGCCGGTTCGGTGGTCGTAGCCGTCAGGGACGAAACGGGTCTGGAAGTCGCCATACGGGATGCTCAGCGCCGGGCAGCCGGCGGGCGTGAAGGTCTCGCTCGCCAGGCGGACCAGGTGGGCGACGACCTCCGCGGCGCGCTTCGTCAGGTCCGTCCAGGACGCGTAGACATCCTTGGAAAAGGTCTGTTGGGAGAACTCAGTGATCCCCAGCGCGCTGGCCTCGCGCTGGGCGAGGGCGTTGGCCTTTGCGTCGAAGGTGCGTCGCGCGGCGACATACTCGCGCCAGAGTTCGGCGTAGACCTGACCAGGATTCATATCCATTCTCCACCTCCATAGAAACACCAAAAGCGACGTGACGAGGTTTGCCGTGCGGCTAATCAACGACGATGGCAGCCGCGGCGTTGAACCGGGCTAACTCCGGGTGCGTGGCAATGGCCGCCTGTACGGCATCTTCCACGACGCGCGCCAGTCCGAATCGGTCGACTGCCGCACGTAGCGCGTCGGCCTTGGCCTCGTCCCATTCAGCCTCGGTATCCAAGGGATCATCCGCCCAGAGGTTGACCGCGACGCTTGCCCAGATCGTGCGCTGAGCGACGGGGCGCAGCGGAACCGCGGTCGGCGCGGCACTCTCAGAATCCGCCATCGCTACCGGTGCGACCGTGAGTTCGGAACCGAGTCGCGCATCGACGGGGAAATGGACGCCCAAATGCAGGTCACGGTATCCCAGTGCACGTTCCGCGGTCGCGAACGAACGCGGTCGACCCGCCGGGGTCTGAATGATCTCGCCCGGACGGTACCAGGTACCGAAGCGCTCATGCAGCGTCCGGACGACGAGATAGAAACGCGTTGGACTGAACTTCATGTGGACCTCAGACCGTCCGAGTTATAGAGCGAAAGCGAGTTGATACCCGATCGGGGCGGTGGACCGCTGACTCAATGCGGCCTCAATGGCTGGCTGATTCGGAAAGAACACCTTGTCCGCCAAAGACCGCGGGCAACCCATGTAGAGTCCATCATTGTGGTTGTAGGTCGGCCACTCGCCCGCCGGGCGCCACGGAAGCGATCCGATACGGCGCCATTGATACTCGGTACAGCGTCCGTCCAGGACGCTGGGGCGCACGATCACGCGCCACTCGTGCTCCCCGATGACCGCCGGCGGTGAGCCGAACAGCGCGTCATTGGGTAGTTCTGGTTCATCTTTCCAGGGGTTACGAGGTAATGCCCGAGCGGCCACGGACTGCATCAACTGGGCCTGAACAGAGGCCAGGACTTTCGGTTTGGTTTTCTCGAAGGTCACACGGAATCCAGCATTCAACAGTACCTCGCGCATGACGGTGATCGGGAGGCACGCCAATGCATCCAGCGCCCCTTTGAGATGGCCGTCCATGATGGACGCTGAAAAGCGAGCGACCGGTGTCGCGGGTCGTGGTGTACCGTTCATGGCGACCTAAGATAGCGAAAGAAGCTGTGCATGGGAGAGATGCTAGCAAAGGATGATCAATGCGTAAAGCGGAAAGCGATAAATAAATATCACTCTTGACGAAAGCGAGCGAACCTCTATAATGGCACCTATAGCGGATCGGTGACAAGCGATACGGTCAGTCCAAAATCAGCATGCGGCGCGTGGAACAGGATTGGGGAAGGGCCTGGGATGGCCGCAAGGAAGGAGTATCGGCAAGCTCATCAGTCGCTTGGGAAGGCGTTGGAACCATCAGTCAAGGACGTGGAACACGCAAACGGTAAGGGCCTTGATCGGTCATCGGCTGTGCGCGTCTTTCACGGACGTTGATTCCGCGAAGCAGGTGTAAGCGATGGGAATAGCCGTCTCACTGGTACCGCCGTATTCCGTCCTACGAATAACCGATCGACTGTCAGGAGCCGTGATGCAAACCCAACCCGCCATTCTCGCCGCCGCCCCGGTTCCGCCGTCCGCCGAAGACGGTCAACTCGCCTGGCTGCCGGTCAGCCTGATTGCGGCGCGTGCGGGCCACAATCCCCGGCGTCATTTCGACCTGGCGCGGATGCGTGAACTGATCGAGTCGGTTCGCGCCCAGGGCATCATCCAGCCCATCGTGGTGCGTGGCATCGCGGACGGGCGCTACCAGATCATCGCCGGTGAACGGCGCTGGCGGGCGGCGCGCGAGGCCGGGCTGGATGAGATCCCTGCCTTTGTCCGCGTGGTGGATGACCTCCAGTCCATGCAGATGGCCATGGTCGAGAACACCCACCGAGACGATCTGGCGCCGAGCGAGGAAGCGCAGAAGGCGCGGGACCTGTTGACCCTGTGCCATGGCGACCGGGACGAGGCCCGGCACCGGCTCGGCTGGAGTGCCTCGAAACTCGCCAGCCGGTTGGCCCTATTACATTGCACGCCGGCCGTCCTTGAGGCCCTGGACACCCGTCGCCTCACCCTTGGCCATGGCGAGTTGCTGGCGACCCTGGCGGCCGACACCCAGGACGGCACCCTACCGCGCATCCTGGAACAGGGGATCAGCATCGCCCAACTGCGCGAGCGGATCGGCCAGGTGGCCCGGCCCCTGGGGCGGGCTACCTTCGACCAGGCGGACTGCCAGGGCTGCCCCCACAACTCCGAGGTACAGGGCCAGTTGTTCGCCACGCATATCGACAGTGGGCAGTGCTCCAACCCCAAGTGCTACGGCGACAAGACCCGGCGGGCACTGGAAGCCAAGAAGTTGGCCATGGCCCAAGAGGTCGCCGCCGTCTGGCTCGACACCGAGCGCGCACTTGAGACCTACGCGGTGCTCGAAGCCACCGGCACCCGCGGGGTGGGACCGCAGCAACTTGCGGAGGGGTGTCGGCAGTGCGCCCACTTCGGGATACTGATCGGGACCGCGCCTGGGCAGGAAGGACGCCTCACCGAGGATGTGTGCTTCAATCTGGCCTGCCGCGGCGAGAAGCAGGAGGCCTACCGCCGTCTGCTGGGGACGCCGCAGGATGTCCCCGCTGCCGACATCGGCGCAACGCCGACCACGCCGCCGACGAGACGGGCGGCAGCGGTACCGAAGCAGCCGACGGTGGAAAGCCCACAGGCTGAAGCGATGCCGCAGCGCGTCCAAGACGTGACCGATGCCAAGCTGCGCACCATCGCCGCGGACCTGGCCCGGGAGGATGCACGGGTAGCCCGTGCCGTGCGCCTCTATGCCCTGCTGCGGGACGCGGGATTCACCGACACCGAAAAGCTCGGGGTGGTCGCCGTGCCGACCGCCCGCGCGAGTGCCATGGCCACGCTGGTGGCACTGGCCGATGATCAGTGTGTCGCCCTGGAAGCGGCCCTGGTGCGCTACATCCTCATGGAGCGCAACGACGGCGATCTGCCCGGGGCGACGGTGGCGATCCTTGCCACCACCCAGACCGACCTGACGCAGCGGTTCCGTGTGGATGAGCCGTTCCTGCGTGCCCACCGCAAGGCGGGCATGGATGCACTGCTGCGCGAGGCCGGCTTCGCTGCCTGGTACGACGTGACCCATGGCGAGGCCAGGTATGCCCGACTGCTGCAAGGCAAGGTGGACGCGATCATCACCGCGGCCCTGGCCCCGGACGCCTTCGACTGGTCCGGCTTCCTCCCCCAAGCCGTGGTCGGGCGGTTCAAGGCCCTGGCCGAACGCACCTGAATCCCCGCCCGCAACACCCCCGGAGACCACCATGGCCCTATTCGAACAGCTTGCCGGCGTCCTGACCGCGGGCGAACGCCTCCGCTTCGAGATCGCCCGCAACCCCGATGGCGGCCTGACCCTCCTGGTCCAGCCGCTCCTGACCAAGCCGGTGGAGAACCTGGAAGGCGACGCGGCGGCCCTGCGTGCGGCGCTGGCGATGCCACTGCGGATCACCGGGAGCGTTGTGGAACTGGATGCCCGGTTGCCCGCGCTGCTCGCCACCTACGGCGAGCGCCGTCGGGATGTGGAAATGAAGGTCACTGCATTAGAAGCTTTGAAGGAAGCGGGGAAGGCCGGGGCGAGGCTGGTGGAACAGGGCACGCAACCGCCAGTTGTTGCGGCTCCACTGGCCCCGGCACCGATCTCGGCGCCAGCAGCCGTGCCGGCCGACCCCAACAACCTGTTCGCCTGAGTGCGCCATGTTTGTCCTACCAAACCATTGGATAGCGAACCCCATCCGTGTGGTCCTGGCGGGCGCCGGAGGCAGCGGCAGCGAAGTCCTCGACGGACTGGCGCGGATCGACCGGGCCTTGCGCGCCCTGGGGCATCCGGGGATTCAGATGTCCGTGTTCGACCCCGATATGGTCTCGACGACCAATACCGTGCGGCAACGCTTCTGGGCGGCGGACCTGGGCCAGAACAAGGCGGAACTCCTGATGCACCGCTATGGCACCTT
>CAYYAY010000167.1:0-4741 GCA_964470155.1 uncultured Lamprocystis sp.
GAAGCCGTTTTTAATACCCTGTTTTTAAAAATATTTTAGTGGGGATACCTCAGGGACAGACCACGTTTTCCCCTGAATCCTCTGCGCCGGCAACGAAGAAAACCAAAGATCGCCCAACCTAGTCGTGTAACTCTGCGTCGCTCGCCGCGCGTCCGGGCTAAGCTCCGGTTGCGAAAAGTACGTCGCAGACGTACAATTTTGCGTGCTCACAATCTACGAAACTCACACGTTCGTCGCCGAAGCGGAGAAGCTCTGGTCTACAGAAGAACGACTTGAGTTTTTCGCTTGGATCGCCAGCGAACCTGAGGCTGGTAACGTTATACCGGGAAGCGGCGGTTGCCGAAAAGTGCGATGGTCGCGGCCCGGGATGGGCAAACGAGCGGGCGCCAGGGTCATCTACTTCACACATCTTGAAGCTGGTGAGTTGTGCATGCTGCTCGTCTACCCTAAAGCCGCGCGGGATAACATCCCAGGACACATTCTTTAGAGAAATCCGCAAGGAGATTGAAGATGACCGTTCATAAGGTAAAGGACGTTGTGCCGACAGGCGAGGAAATTGGCCTCAAACTGCTTCAATCCGTACGCGAGATGAAAGCCCGGACGTTCGCTCGCACTACTGAAATCGACGTTAACGATGTCGTTCAGGCGCGCCAAGGCACTGGTCTGTCCCAATCCGAATTTGCTTCAGCACTCAACATTTCAAAGCGAACACTCCAAGAGTGGGAGCAAGGACGCAGAGTTCCATCTGGTGCCGCGCAGGCGCTGATTCGCATCGCGCGCAAGCACCCAGAAGTCGTCCGCGAGATTCTCGCATAAGATGCGGAATCTTAGGAACAACATGCCGCACTGATTGCGTTTTTGCGGAGTTCCGGGAGTTCCGGGGACAGTTTACTTAATTCTCGAACCCAAGGGCCGCGAGACCCAGTCGAGCGCCTCAGCGCCCGAGATCGGCATGTCGGTACGCGCCAGCGCGTGCTTGATCGCGATCTCCCAGACGGTCGCGGCACTGACCAGCACCTGGTTAGCCGGATCCTCGATCAAGGACCTCGCGCGCGCGGACAGGCGCGGGTCGTCGGTCAGTGCCCAGAGCGCGATATGGGTATCAAGCAGTAGCCTCAATGCGTCGCATCCCCGCCGAACAGTTCATCGATCAGCGCGTTACAACCGTCGATCGATTCCGGCACCTGAAACTGGCCGACCGCCGCGCCGATCCGCCGCGCTACCGGTCGTGTCGCCAGCGGCACCAGCCGGGCGACCGGTCGGCCGTTGCGGGCGATGACGATTTCCGACTCGGCCCCACTCTCGACCCGCTCGACGAGCTTCGACAACTGGGTCTTGGCATCCAGGATATTTACAGTCGGCATGCTCGGATCCTTAGGCTTGGTCACATCCCGTACGAGTATGATCGGCGATCCGCACGGCCGCAAGCACGCGGATTGCCCAAGAGCGCGTCGAGCTGCTGCACGCACTGCGGGACACCGGTTCGCTCGGGGCCGACGAGACCTTCCGCTACTGGGACGGCAAGGCGCTGAACGAGGTCAAGCTGACAAATGAACCACCATGGACCTTGAAATCAAGCGGCATCCGGGGCTACCTCTTAAAGACACGCCACGTTTAATTGCTCGGGGACGCGCAGGAGAGTGGCAAAATAAGTAAAGGCGATCTGTCCGACCATTATTCCCATCGTCAGCGAGCGCTTGAGAACGTTCGATCATGCGCGACGCGGCGGATAGGTTATCTTCGGCAATGTATTCCTGTATACGCCGCAGGCGCGTTTCCGCACGCGCTGTCCAGTGTAAGATCACTCCGCGATGCCGAACGACCGCATAATCTCTTCAACCGGTCGGGTCCGACCTTCATCGCTGTCCGCCAGCCCAGCCTCGATTTCACGTCGCACCCCAACATCGCCGCCCGCCGATGATTGGCGTTGGGGTTCCTTCGTCACGGCAACCTACGGTCCTTCATCACTCAATCGCGTCGCCGATCACCACCTCGGTTCGGTAGGCGCGCAGCGCTTGCCGCAGGGTCGGGAAGTACCGGTCGCCCAGCAGGTCCCGCGGGAGTCCGAGTCGATCCAGTTCACGGACGATCTCCCCGCCGCGGCCGGCGATGACCAGTTGGGCGCCACGCCGGTGCAGTTCTTTGCGGACCGCTTGCACGGCGTCGAGCCCGGTCAGGTCCAGTCGGCCGAGGGGCAGAAAGTCAAGGACAAACCACTTCAAATCAGGTCCCTCCGTGTTCATCGCTTTCACCGCTTCGCGTTTGAAGTAATTCGCGTTGAAAAACACCAGGGCGGAGTTGAAGCGCCACAGCACCAGCCCGGGCGTCGTCCGTACCGCCGGGTCAAAGTCGGTGGCGTGGAACCCGGCGTTCCCCTTGAGCAATCCCAACAGTTCTACCCGCGGCCGCGCGGTGGATTTTACAAAGCGCAGCAGCGCCAGGGCGACGCAGATCAGGATCGCGTCGATGGCGCCCACCCAGACCACGCCCAGGGTCGCCACCACCGATAGACCGAACTCCTCCTTGTCGAGCAGCCAGAAACGTTTGAGCGCGGGCACATTGATGAGTGACAGCGACGCCTTGATCAGCACCGCCCCCAGGGCCGCGATCGGAACATAGCTCAGCGGCTGGGTGAAGACGAGGAGCACCAGGGCGATGGCCGCTGCCGAGACGATGCCGGTAACTTGCGTGCGTCCGCCGACGGCATCGCTCATGGCGGTCCGCGAATCCGCCCCGCTGATCGCGAACCCCTGGGAGAGGCCGGAGGCGATATTGGCCGCTCCCAAGGCGGTGAACTCACGGTCGACGTCGATATCGTAGCGATTCTTGGCGGCGAAACTGCGCGCAGTCAGCATCGTGCTGGTGAAGCTGATCAAAGCGATGGCGGCCGCCGCCCCCAAGACCTCGTCGATCAACTCAAGGGGTATCACGGGCAGCCGCAGGGCCGGCAGACCCGCCGGAACCGACCCGACCACGGCCACCCCCTGGGCATCCAGTCCGGCAAGTTCCGGAGACAGTTTACTTAATTCCAGAACCAAGAAGCGCATAAAGAATGCCTCCGGCGTAGGGAGAGGATGGGGTCAGGTCTTGACTTATGCCTGGAATAAGTCAAGACCTGACCCCATCCCCTAGCATCCCCAGAATAGGAGACGAACCGGACTCTGAACAGATTGCGAAACCTCTCCCCCGCCAAGGTGTCTCCCCCGGTGTCCTGATCTATCCTAGAGCACCCTGGTATCACTTTGCGGGGGCACCTGTGCGCGAGACAAAGTTCGGCGGTTTCCACAGGTTGACACTTGGCATTTGCTTGGCGGCGTCGAGCGTTTCCGCCGTCGCTGCCTGGAGCCCACCGGCCAACATCGATGTATGTTGGCGGGCAGCAAATTCCAACCTTATTCGTGTCCGTTTTGTAGCGGTGAGTTCCGCGTACTATCAATTCGTGGGCAAGCTGGTAGAGGCAAACGGATTGATTAATCCGATTTTTGGCAGCGCCGTCGTAACTTCTACGAAGTTAATCGGAACATCGACGCACAGCGGTGCCGCCGGTACGAATTTCTGGGGTGAAGTGGGCAACTGGTCCATTAATCGAACCACCAAGGCTCTGACGTTCAAGGCGATCGGGACCGAGCGGGCATCGCAGTCGCACTACTACACGAATATCACAGTGCCGTTTGTGACTTGTCCCGGTTCATAGGGACGGGATCGCGTGGTCCCATCGACGCCGGGCGCCTTCCATCCATCCGAACACCCGTTGCGCACGTACGGCTGCTCGGGGTCGAACCCCATCCGGGCGGTGCCCCGTAGTTGCGACTAATCGCTCGCCATTAGTGTAAGTGACTCGGGCCGGCGACGGGTTCAGCCCCGACCCGGAACTTTCGGCCGGGGCCAGCGGCTGGCCCACGGCCAGCTCGCCAGCCGCGGCACGCGAGACGCCGAGCTTCCATTCGTAGGCGTCGCAAATGTCGCAGGCATTGGGGAAAGGGGCCTTGATCATCGTTCCGACCATCGCGTCACGCCGCCACCTGCGTCAGATAGGCCGGTGTCGCTGGCTGACGCGGTCGTCGGGGTCAGTCACAGAGCCCCGTCTGTTTGGATTGCGCGAGACGCCAGTCCAGATCGCCCGGCGGGTTCTGAACGATGACTCTTGAGTGTGAACGGGCCAACCAACCCGATTGCGACACCCTACTTGCAGGGGCGTCGGGATTGGGGCTCGCTACTATCCGCAGAGTGTCGCGAGCTTCGCGAGCACCTCGCCCATGATCGCATCCGGTACGCGCTCCAACCGCCGCCCGCCCCGGGCGGCGATATCCAGCGCGCGGGGCTGGTCGCAACGGACGACCCCGATCGTCTGGGTGCCGGCTCCCTGCAAGGATACCGTGAATCCGGCGGTGCGGGCGAAGGCCCCGCCGCTCGTAATCGGGACCACTACCGGGACCCTGGTGAGCCGATTGAAGGCCCCGGGTGAGACGATGAGCACCGGCCTTCGCCCCTGCTGTTCATGGCCAGCGGACGGGTCGAGCCCGACCAGGTAGATGTCTCCCCGCTCCATCAGATCAACGCCCCTCAGATCAACTCGGCGCCGACCGGGCGGCCATCCAGCCAATCGCGCTCGTCAGCCGTGATCGTGGCCGGGATCTCAGCAGCAGGATCGCATTGGGCCAGGAGATCTTCGAGGGTATAGCGCGGCTGACGCTGGGGCTCGACGATCAGTCGGCCGGCATCGACGACGACGCCGACCGTG
>CAYYAY010000168.1:0-4331 GCA_964470155.1 uncultured Lamprocystis sp.
GTCAGGGCTTCCAGCCCTGACGGTGTCAGGCCAGGATGGCCTGACTACGCACCCGTCGAGACCAAGTGGCAGGAATCTTGATCGAGGCCCGTCGCGGCGGCCGGATGGGCATCGCTCTCGCTCTGCCCATCCTACACACTATCCACTCAGACCTTAACCCCCAGCGTCTGCTGGATGTTCGCCACCACCGCGGCATCGAGCCCGGTCTTCTTGGCCAGGTCCGCCAGGTAGGCCTGCTCCTGGGGGGTATCGACTTCGATCGCCAGCAGCGATGCGGCATAGATTTGCGCCGCCGCTTCCTGGTTGGGGATCTGCGCGACGAAGGCATCGAGATCGAGCGGCTGACGCAGTTCCTTCATGATCCAGGCCTCGGCATCACCGTCCATGCCCGCTTCTTTCAGCTTGCCGACGATCCGCATGATTTCCTCCGCGCTCACCTCGCCGTCGGCCTTGGCGGCATTGATCATGCCCCGCATGATCAATTCGGCGTTGTTCGCCAGGACCTGCGCCTCGGCCGGGGTCTCCGGCGTCTTCATTCCGACCGGCACGGCACCGCCGGTGAACTGCGGGACGCCCGCTTGCGCGACCGCGGGGCCTTTTCCCGCCTCCGTGAACGCCTTGTAGGCGACACCGGCCAACAGCGCCATGGCACCGCCTTTGACGGCCCCCGAGACCGAACTGCTGCCCCCGCCGAGCAGCGACCCCAGCACGGCCCCGAGACCCGCGGCCTGGGCCGGGTTCTGGGCGGCACTGCCCAAGGTGCTCTTGGCCTTGTCCATGACGTTCGCCAGGATGCCGGAGGCGCCGCCCTGACTATTGACCATGTTGCCCAAGTTCGCCTGAAGGTCTTTGAGCACGTTCCCAACCCGGTTTTCACCGGACTGGGACATCATGTTCTGCATGAAAGTACCGAGTGTGTCGCTCAGATTGGCCATGGGTTGCTCCGCTTCGCTCTCGTGTGGTGATTCGGTGAGGTCCGCTCGGGGCCTGCACGGACCAGAGATCGCTGTCCCGGCCCGCGCGCAAACATGGCGCTCGCGGCAGCGGATTTCCAGCGGCCGGAAACTGGAAATTGTTCCCGCGCCGACGCGCGCGGTCAGCCCGTGGAATCCGCCGACACCGCTTCCAGCGGCGTAACCAGATCACCCGGGGCCAGTCCCAGCACCCGGTCGGCACGGCCCTGATTGACCGCAAGCTCCACCAGACCGAGGGCGTTCTCGTACCAGAAGGGCTCGCCCGGCAGTGCCTCGCAGAAGGTGCGGACGCGACGCAGACTGCGCTCGGCCACTTGTATGCGCGCATCCACGGGGAAGCACGCGGCTTGCAGACCACACATCAGGTTGCCGTACGTATCAACATAGATCACGGTCGGCAGAGCGTCCGGCCAGTCCGCGCCGCTCAGACGGCCAATGGCGATCTGGCGCAACGCCGGGGGTTCACCACGGCACAGGGCGACGGCCACGCGCGCGAACCAATCCCGACCCTGGAAACTGGGGGACTGGTCGGGCGGTTGCCAGTCGACCCAGCGCGCGCGCGCGCCCGGTGACCGGCGCGCCACCCGACTCAAGAGTCCGTTGTCGGGACCGACGAACAGGTCGCCGCCGGCCTCCAGCACCAAACCTCGCCGATTACTGCCCACGCCGGGGTCGACCACGCAGAGGTACAGGGTACCGCGCGGCATATCGCGGACCAGGGCGGGCAGCAGATAGGCGGCCAGATCGGGCCGGAACGGTGGGAGATCGTGGACCAGGTCGATGATGGGCAACTCCGGCACGCCGTCGTTGAGCCGCGCGACCACTTGGCCCACATAGAGATCAGCGCCGAAATCGGTCACCAGCACGATGCGCTTGACACGGATGGCGCTCCTCATCGAAAGAACCCCAGAAACTCCCAGGGGTGACCGCTCCAGCGCACTCGTGGGGACGGCAGTGCGCGCACGGGGAGGGCGCTGTCCACCGACGTGATCGCGGATGACGCCGCCGCACCGGTTGACTCGCAGCAACACACCCCCACCACCGCGCGCAGTTCGTCCCCGGCGAACAGCAGGGGAACATAAGCCCGCAGCCAGGACGGGATACCGGCCTCCTGGAAGATCTTCTTGAGCGGCCGATGGTGGGCGCTGTCGCATGGCCGACACATCAGTTCAGTGACCCCGAAGCGGACCAGCAGGGGCTCGGGTTGAGCATCGGGCCAGCCCGCCTCGCCGTCATCCGGAAACCGTTCCAAGGCCCCCAGACCCGCGGGCAGATCGAGCACCGGCCCCTCCCAGCGGCACTCCAGATCGACCGGTGCCGGGGGCAGCGGACGCAGCGCGAACAGGTCCTGACGGTAGCGGCGCACCTCGCACCCCGGCCAGGCCACCAGCGGGTCGGCGTCCGGTCGCGCCGTCAGGACCTCGTTGACGATGCGCCCCAGGTGCGCGGTGTCCGGCAACCGGAACCCGCGCCGCCGCAACCACAACCGCAGCGCCGCTTTGCGCAGGACGGGCTCCACGCGGTTGAGCGCCGCGACCGACAGGGTCCCCGGCCGCTCACCGGTCAAGCCGGCCAGTTCGTGCCCGGCGACCAGGTCCACCAACACCGCCGTCTCGGCGCAGTGTCCGGCACTGCGCGCCAGGGTGGCTGAGACCGCGGGCCAGCGTTCGCGCATCAACGGCATGACCAGATTGCGCAGATAGGTGCGGTCCATGGAGGGCTCGGCGTTGGTCGGGTCCTCGACCCAGGTCATGCCGAGGGTGCGGACATAGTGCTCCAGTTCGGCCCGCGTGCGGTCCAGCAGCGGGCGGATCAGACGGCCCAGCCCCAGTTCGGACGCCACGGGCATGGCAGCCAGTCCGTGGACACCGCTGCCGCGGATCAAGGCCAGCAACAATGTCTCGGCCTGATCATCCTGATGGTGGGCGGTCAGCAGCAGATCGCCCGGCGCCAGCAGGACGGAAAACTCGCCGTAGCGCGCGACCCGGGCAACCGCTTCCGGACTCTCTCCCGGCGTGGGGCACAGGTTCAGCCGACGGTCCAGGAAGGGGATGGCCAGGCTCTCGCAGGCCGCCCGGCAATGCGCGCTCCAGCGTCGTGACTCCGGATGCAGGCCGTGATCGATATGTACGGCCCAGAGGGCACCGGGGAGTCGCTCGCGCACCGCGGCCGCCGCACGCAGCAACGCGGTCGAGTCGAGCCCGCCGCTGTAGGCAATCCACACACGCCCGGCCGGAGCATAGCCGGCGAGCGCCGCCGCCAAGGACTCGGGATCGAAAACCGCCATGTGCCCCCCAAATGAGTCCGGGCCGAACCAAGCCGCCGGACTCCCGGTTACTCTTTGAACTTGCCGAAGCCCATCAGGCGCGCGTAGCGCTCGGCAATGAGGACGTCCAAGTCCATTGGCTGGAGAATATCCAGTAACTCCAGGAGGGTCGTTCGGAGAGCCAAGGCGACGGCATCCGGGTCGCGGTGCGCACCGCCCAGGGGCTCCGGAATCACCAGATCGACCAGCCCCTGTTCCTTGAGCTTGTCGGACGTAATGGCCATGGCCTCGGCCGCCAACTGCGCCTTGTCGGCGCTCTTCCACAGGATGGAGGCACAGCCCTCCGGCGAGATCACCGAATAGGTACTGTATTGCAGCATCAGCAGCCGATCGCCCACGCCGATGGCCAGCGCCCCGCCGGAGCCGCCCTCGCCCACCACGGTGCACAGGATCGGCGTGCGCAGCCGCGACATCACCTGGAGATTGCGCGCGATCGCCTCGCTTTGACCCCGCTCCTCGGCGCCGACCCCCGGGTACGCGCCCGGCGTGTCGATGAAGGTGAGGATCGGGAGCCGGAACTGCTCCGCCATCCGCATCAACCGCAGGGCCTTACGATAGCCCTCGGGGCGGGGCATGCCGAAATTGCGGTAGATCTTCTCCTTGGTGTCGCGTCCCTTCTGATGTCCGATCACCATCACCGGGCGGCCGTCGATGCGCGCCAGGCCGCCGATGATGGCCGGGTCATCGGCGTAGGCGCGGTCCCCGTGCAATTCGTAGAACTCGTCGAACAGGCGCCGCGCGTAGTCCAGCAGGTAGGGGCGCTGCGGGTGACGCGAGAGCTGCGAGATTTGCCAGGGCGAGAGGCCGGCAAAGACCGACTCGGTCAGTGCCCTGCTCTTTTTCTGGAGCCGCTCGATCTCCTCCTGGATGTTGATCTCATTGTCGTGCCCGACCAGGCGCAACTCTTCGATCTTCGCCTCGAGCTCGGCGATGGGTTGTTCGAAATCAAGAAAGTTCAGATCCATAGCCGCAGTAGTATACCCGTCGTTGTTGGTTTTTCGTTTCTCGTTTTTCGTAACCCAAGGTTTGAT
>CAYYAY010000169.1:0-4115 GCA_964470155.1 uncultured Lamprocystis sp.
AGGCGGTCGAGCAGCAGCCGCACAGGATGCACTCGTAGAGTCCGTCGAGCTTGTCCCGATCTTCCGGGGATTGCAGAATTTCCTGCTCGGGCAGCGGATCGGTCCGGACCAAATAGGGCTTGACCGCCCGATAGTGCTCGTAGAACTGCGTCATATCCACGACCAGGTCGCGAATCACCGGGCGGCCCGGAAAGGGGCGGACCACAATGGGCTGACTGAGTTCGGTGATGGGGGTGACGCAGGCCAGACAGTTCTTGCCGTTCGCGTTGACCCCATCCGAGCCGCAGACGCCTTCACCGCAGGAATGGCGGAAGGCGAAGCTCTCATCCTGCTTCTTGATCTCCAGCAGGGCGTCGCGCAGCATCATGCCCTGAAATGGCCGCACCTCGTAGTCCTGCATGCGGGGCTTCTGGTCGGTGTCCGGGTTGTAGCGGTAGACGCTGATCTTCATGCTCGATACCTGATTGAGTTCGGCCGCCCGGGGCTTCCCGCGGGGCTTGGTCCGCGGCGCGGACCACCTAATAGACCCGTTCTTTCGGCGGGAAGGACTCGACCGTGAGCGGCTTGGTGCGCACCGGCTTGTAGTCCATCCGGTCGGCCTCCCGATAGTACAGACTGTGCTTCATCCAATGCACATCATCCCGGTTGGGGTAATCCGGGCGGGAGTGCGCACCGCGGCTCTCCTTGCGATGCAGGGCGGAGACCGCGATGGAGAGGCCCACGTCGATCAGATTCTGCAACTCCAGCGCCTCGATACGGGCCGTGTTGAAGACCTTGGAGTGATCGGTGAGCCGGGCGTCCTTGAACTGATCCCGCAGTTCGCACAACCGCTGGTAGCCTTCCGTCATGATCTCCTCGGTGCGGAACACGCCGGCGTGGTCTTCCATGCACTTGCGGAACTCGGCCCGCAACTGGTGCGCGGGCACGCCGCCGCCTTTCTGGTCCCACCGGGTGAGCCGCGCCATGGCCTCGTCCAGGCTCGCCGGGTCGACGCTGCGCTGATAGGGGTTTTCACGCACGAAGTCGATAATGTCCTTGCCGGCCAGTCGGCCGAACACCAGGATATCGAGCAGCGAGTTGCCGCCCAGGCGATTGGCGCCGTGGACCGAGGCGCAGGCGCACTCGCCGGCCGCGTAGAGCCCGGCCACCACCTGCTCCGAACCGGACCCCACCGGCACCACCACGCGTCCGAAGCGGTCGGTGGGGATACCACCCATGGCATAGTGTGCCGTCGGGAAGACCGGTATCGGCTCGCGGATCGGATCGGCCCCGGCGAAGATGCGGCTCGACTCACGGATACCGGGCAGGCGCTTGTCGATGACCTCCGCCCCCAGATGGTCGAGCTTGAGCAGGATGTAATCGCCGTTCTCGCCGGCGCCGCGTCCTTCCTTGACCTCGGTGACGATGGAGCGCGCCACCACGTCGCGGCTCGCCAGGTCCTTGGCGCGCGGGGCATAGCGCTCCATGAAGCGCTCGCCGTCTTTATTGACCAGGAAACCGCCCTCGCCGCGCACCCCTTCGGTGATCAACATCCCCTTACCGGCGATGCCGGTCGGGTGGAATTGATAGAACTCCATGTCCATCAGCGGGATGCCGGCACGCAAGGCCATGGCGCAGCCGTCGCCGGTGTTGATGTGAGCGTTGGAGGTGGTGCGGAACACCTGGCCGCAGCCGCCGGTGGCGAGCAGGGTCGCCTTGGCCTCGATCAGCAACGGCTCGCCGGTCTCGATCTCCAGCACCAGCGCACCGGCAATGACCCCGTCCTTGTCGCGCACCAGATCCAGGGCGAAGAACTCGTCGAAGAAGTGCGTGCGGGCGCGGATGTTCTGCTGGTAGAGCGTATGCAGGATGGCATGGCCGGTGCGGTCCGCCGCGGCGCAGGTGCGCGCCGCCTGGTCGCCGCCGAAGTCCTGACTCTGGCCGCCGAAGGCCCGCTGATAGATCTTGCCGTTGTCGAGCCGCGAGAAGGGGACGCCCGCGTGTTCCAGTTCATAGACGGTCGGAATCGCTTCCCGGCACATGAACTCGATGGCGTCCTGGTCCCCGAGATAGTCGGACCCCTTGACCGTATCGAACATATGCCAGTGCCAGTTGTCCGGCAGGACATTGGCCAGGGCCGCGTTGACGCCGCCCTGAGCCGCCACGGTATGCGAGCGGGTGGGAAACACCTTCGAAACCACGGCGACCCGCACGTCGGCGCTTGCGAGTTGCAGCGCCGCGTTGAGGCCGGCCCCGCCGGCGCCGATGATCAGGGCATCGAAGTGTCTGCTTGGGATGGACATGATCTGATTACCCTCAAATTCCGGCAGTGACGTCGGCAATGACAATCGCCTTGAAGGCCCAGAGTCCGGAGCCGAGGAACATGAATGCGACGAGCGCGAGCAGCACCACCCGCACCCCCACCAACTTCACATAGTCGAGCAGCACGTCGCGGAAGCCGACCCAGGCGTGGGCCAGCAGCAACGGCACAAACAGCACCAGCGCGACACTCACCAGCGGGAGCGCCACCCAGGCGCGCAACTCCAGATAATCCGCCGGGGGATTGAACAGGAAATGGACCATGAAATAGGTCATGAGGAGCGCGAGATAGACCGCGGTCACCCGCTGCACCGCCCACGCCATGATACCGGATGCTTGACGGCTCATCGTGCCACCCACCAAATCAGAACGAGAACCAGCGCCGCCAGGGCGGCGGCAATGACGATCAGCGCGGAGCGGCGTGAGGCGGCCCGGTCGAGCCCGACATGCAAGTCCAGCAACAGATAGCGTATACCGGCAAACAGATGATGGAGCAGACTCCAGGCCATCACGATCAGGCCCAGGCGCACAAACCAATGATCGAAAAAAGCCGCGGTGGCGGCAAAGCCTTCCGGCCCCGACACCGCCTTGTCGAACAAGTAGGCGCAGATCGGGATGGAAAGGACCATCAGCACCCCGCTGACGCGGTGGAGGATGGAGACATAGCCGGTGGCGGGGAGTTTGATCCGCCATAGTTCCAGGAATACGGGTCTGGTCGATTGCATGCTTGGCCCTGTGTGGTGTGAGGCTATCGAGTGCCGGCCCGCGACAGCCGGTGGTCCGCGTCTCCAGGCATCCGATCCTGATCCATCCGCCCTGACCGACGGGCGCGGCACATCCGCGAACGGCCGGGGAGACGGTCAAGCTCCGACACGCACAGTGCGCCGGAGACCGGTCGCCCGGCATGCCGCCTGCCTCGAACGGGATGACCCGCGTGCTGTCGGGGACGCGCAAGAACCCTGGGGAACACCTGACCAGGGCACCCGGAGCCGTCCGGGGATGACGGCTGTTGTGCGACGCAGCATTGTATCGACCTGGCACAGACCTTAGCAATTGGATTTATTACAGCTAAGACATTCAATGCTCACCATTGCAAAAAGTGGAAAATCGGGACGGGGGACTCGATTCTCCGACCAGGGTGGGCCGACGCCCGCGATGCTTCCGCACGGCGCGGTCTTCGTCTATCCTCTTGGAAACCTGACGCTGAGATCGGTCTCGACCGGATGGCAGTGCGCGGGATCAGGATCGTTATTGGTTCAGTTGACCTGACTTGAGCGGGAGTAAGGTTCCGATGCCCACCGCCGTCGCCATACCGATGGACCTGCCGGCCGCTCCGGTCCCCCGGCGCCACCCCATCACCGTGACCGAGTTCTGGATCGTGGACATCCCCGGGCGTCACTTGGACTGCCACCGGGAACCGGACAGCGGGCGCTATACCCAGCAGTTCCGGGTGCATGACCTGGCGCGCGTCGGGATCGGTGCATTACCCGCGGTCGTGCTCGATCCACGCGCTCTATTCTGATGATTCACCGCGCCCTTGCGCGGACGCACCGATCACGGCGCGTCGAACAACTGCTCGCCCCGCTCGAGCCGGGCCGCCCGCAGCAGCCAGCGGTGCAAGGTGGCGTGATCACGGCAAGCGCGTATGCGGGCCTCGAACGGCGGGTCCACCGGGATGCCGCGGCCCTGGAGCAAGGCGAGAATGGCCTCGGCCAGGCCTTCCTCGCGTCCCTCCGTCCGCACCGCCTCCAGACTGTCATAGCCCTCGCGCTGCAGCAGATTGCGCAGCGTCGCCCGATGCCCGGCGGCGCGGTCGT
>CAYYAY010000170.1:0-3836 GCA_964470155.1 uncultured Lamprocystis sp.
CGGCACGCTACTATTGTCCGTAGGCTCCGAGGCGCCCCATGGCTTTCACGGCAACTTACCGCGCTGCCCGCGAGGCGGTTGGTCCGCACAGCGCGGTTGGTCCGCACAGCGGACCCTACGGGGCGAGGACTCCGCCGTAGGGTCCGCCGTGCGGACCGATCTCGTTCAGCCCCCGAACGCCTTCTGGATGGCGTCCAGATCCAATGCCTCAATGTACTGCTGTACCGCGGTGCCGTCCGCCATGCCGGTGCCCTTGCCCTGGATTAGGATGCGGTTGCCGATCATCAGCGTCACCTCGTGCTCATTGGTTTGCGCATCGTGCTTGATGATGCCGCGTTGGCCCTTGATCGTGTAGGGTTTGGTGTTCGGGTCGGCCTGCATCATGAAGGGTGAGGACAGGAACATGGTCAGCATCGGCAACAGCGGGGAGTCGGCGGTCACGTTCAGGTTGACCTCGGCCCCGTCCTCGCGGAAATAGCGGCGGCCCAGGTTGGTGCCCACGATCATGCTGGCGAGTCCGGCGGATTCGGATTGCGCGGGGTCGGCCTGCCAGCCGGCCAACGGCTCCGGCAGCAGCTTCAACAGGCCCGCGGTCATTTGCTCCTTGATCTTGGCCACGACGAAGTTCAGGGTGTCGGCGGCGCTGTGCAGTTGGCCGGCCTCGTAAGCCTGGCGCGCGGCGTCCAGTTGATCCGTGACCTCATCGGCCCGGGTCGGGGCGGCCAGGGTCAGGCAGGCAGTCAGGGCGACGATCAGCGGGGTGCGGTTCTGCATCGGATGGCTCCGGTTGAGTCCAGTGTCTGAGCGGGCATTATGGCTCTGACCGGGTGGGCCGACCAGATTGAATAGGGACCGGCGTCAATCACGTCTCGCGGGGGTATGGCTGGCGTCGGCGCTGATCGCGGCCTATCATTCCAACTCTGTCTGTCTTCCGCCTGACGGTGACGGCGCGCCGCTGGCAAGTTCTGTGGTCTTGGATGACGATGCCCGATACCAATGCTTTCATCGGTGAGACGGTCTTCTATTTTGGTGTCGACCCGACGGTGTTGCGCACGCTGCGCGATCACCTTGGCGAGCGGTCGATCGCGGTGCGCGCGGTGCGGACGCTGGCCGGTCTGATGCTCGCGGCCGGCACCCGACCGGTGTCGGTCCTCGTGCTGGAGCCTGGTATCCTGCGGCCGGGGCGGTCGGTGAACGCGATCCTGGAGCGGCTGGAGAAGGGCACGGGGCGGCGTCCACGTCTGGTCTGTCTGGTCGGGGCCGCACCGCCGACGGAACGCGGCGTCGACCAGTGTCCGGACGCGGCGATGACCGTCGTCGCGCCCTGGGATGGTGCGCGCATTGCCGAGCAGGTGGTCGCGCTGATGACCACGGAGTGGCCACGGCAGGGACGGGTGTTGGTCGTCGACGCACTGACCCCGGAGCGTCTTGAGATCGTCGCGACCTTGCGGCGCGGCGGTCTGCTGGTGGAACAGGCGGCGGATCCGCATCAGGTGATCCCGACGCTGGAACGTGCGTCCTGTGATCTGATCCTGCTGGATCTCAACCTGCATCAAGACGATCCTCAGGATCTGACGGCCGCGATCCGGGCCCATCCGGCAGCCGATGAACTGCCGATTGTTTTTCTCTCGGCGGAGGCGTCCCCGGAGCACCACGGCGAGGTGCTGCATCTGGGCGAAGACGATTACCTGGCGCGGCCGCTCGACTACGATCAAGTGCTCGCCACAGTGCGGCGGCGGATCGAGCAGGTCCGCGCATCCCGATACGCAAGCCGGGCCGAGTCAGCGACCAGCGGCGCGCGGGACCGGTTGTTGCTGAGTCGGACTCAACTGATCAAACGACTCGATCACGCGATTCTTGTCCATCCGCCTACGGATTCGGCTCAGGCCGTGCTCTGTATCCGGGTCGATGGTTCTCCGGTTTTGGGGGCTGCCGAGGAGGCGCGTGCGGGGGCCCTGGGCCCGCTGGTCATCGAGCGGATTCGCGCTACCGCGGGAGCGGCACAGCGCGGTGTCTGCCATGGCGAAGGGGAGTTTTTTCTGTGGGTGAGGTGCGCATCCAACGGCGCGATCGTCGCCTTGGCTGAGGCGATCCAACAGAGTGCCGGTGACCTGATCGTGCCCCCGCGCTCCGGCGTCGCGCGGGTCTCCCTGAGTATTGGGATCGGCGCGCTCCTCCCATCGGTGGACAATGCGCTGACCTTGCTGTCGCGCGCCCAGGCAGCCTGTGAAGCGGCACAGCGGGCCGGCGGCGACCGGGTCCTGGTCCACCGGCCGCTGGATGATCCGGCGATGAGCGGCGGCGAGTTCGGTGACGCGCCGCTCTTGCGGTTGCTGCAGCAGGCATTGGCCGGATCTGGATTCGAGTTGGTCTACCAACCGATACTGTCCTTGCGCAAGGCCCACCAGGAGCGCTACGAGGTGCTGCTGCGGTTGCGCACGCCCCAGGGCGATATCATCCCTCCGCTCACTTTTCTCCCGGTCGCGAGGCGTTGCGGACTGCTCCCGGACCTGGATCGCTGGGTGTTGTCGAAGGCGCTGCAAACGCTGCGCCAAGAGCGGGACGCCGGTCGGCGCACGCGTTTGATGATCCACCAGTGCGCCGAGAGTCTGGCGGAGCCCGGTTGGCTGCAGGGGGTGCGCGATGAGATCCTGCGCCTGGATTTGATCCATCAGCGTCCGGTACTGGAGTTCAATGTCCGCGACCTGCTTGCCGACGAGGATCAGGCCCGGCTCCTGTTTCCGGAACTCGGCCGCTTGAAGATCGAGGTCTGTCTGGCGGGTGTCACCGACAGTGAGGATGTGCTCGGACTGATTGCCCGTCGGCCGATCGGTAGTGTCAAGTTGGCCCACGCGTTGGTCAGGCGTGAAACGGGCGCCCGTTTGCGGTTGTTGGTGCAGGCGCTGCACCAGCGGGGGGCGCGGGTCATCGCCGCGGGCATCGAAGATCCGGAGGTCATCGGGCGGATCTGGTCCAGCGGGGTTGACTACATACAGGGCAATTTCATCCAGTTCCCGGAAGACACCCTGTGTTTCAATTTTCAGGAAGGCGTGATCGGATCAGCATGAAATTGCTCGCGCTCGATACCTCTGGTGAGCTCTGCTCAGTCGCGCTGTTCATTGACGGTGTCATCGAGCAGCGCCGGGAGCCGGCGCCGCGTCGGCATGGGGAGTTGCTCTTGCCGATGATGGAGTCATTGCTGGAGTCGACCGGGATCGCGCTCAGCGCGCTTGACGCCATCGCCTTTGGTCGCGGCCCCGGGTCCTTTACCGGGGTGCGCATCGCGGTCGCGGTCGCGCAGGGGGCGGCCTTCGGTGCCGGTTGCCCGACGGTCCCGGTCTCCACCCTGGCCGCCATGGCGCTCGGCGAATACCGCCGGACCGGCCGCCGGCGCATCCTGGCGGCGCTGGACGCGCGGATGGGGGAGCTGTACTGGGGCGCCTTCGAAGTCGCGCAGGATGCGTCGGTTGTCGCCGGCGGTGCGGAGCAGGTCGTCCTGCCGGAGTGCGTGCCGGTGCCGGCAGGCGCCGGCTGGTGCGGGGTCGGCTCCGGCTGGGGCGTCTATCGGGCGGTTCTCGAACAGCGGATCGGCACGGGTCTCATGGCCGTGGCGGCCGACGGTGTTTGCGAGGCCGAGGACATCGCCCGCATCGCCGCGGTCGAGGTCCGGGCCGGACGGGTCGTCGCGGCGGAACTGGCGCGGCCGGTCTATCTGCGCGATCGGGTGACGGCGTCCCTGGGGCAGACTTAGGAGCCGTTTACCAATAAGCGAAATAACGAAATATACGGAACGGTTTTGAGTTTTCGGTTTTTCGTTTTTAGTTAAGGACTATCAA
>CAYYAY010000171.1:0-3764 GCA_964470155.1 uncultured Lamprocystis sp.
CGTGGTCCGGCCCGGCGGGGGCGCAATAAATGGGGTGGCCGTTCGATAGCTCGTAACGGTCGCCATCATGCAACTGATCCGCCCGGAAGGGGCCGGAGCCGGATTGGTGTTGGGACTGACCCATGGCGATTGCCCTCGCGCGTTGGTATACCCGGATTCTAGAGCGATCACCCGCCAATCCCAATCACCTCAGGCACTGATTCCCGAATGCCGCAACAGCGCATCCGTGGTCGGCGGCCGGCCGCGGAAGTCGACATAGAGATCCATGGCATCGCGGGAGCCGCCCTTTTCCAGGATGTTCTCGCGGAAGGCGCGGCCGGTGGCGGCATCGAAGACACCGCGCTCCTCGAACAGCGAAAAGGCGTCGGCGGACAGCACTTCGGCCCACTTGTAGCTGTAATAGCCGGCGGCATAGCCCCCGGCGAAGACGTGCGAGAAACCGTGGGCAAAGCGGTTGAAAGCCGGCGGCCGGACCACGGCGACCTGGTCACGAACGGCTTCGAGGATCTCGTAGATGCGTCCGCCGCGGGCCGGGTCGTACTCCAGATGGATACGAAAATCGAACAGGGCGAATTCGAGCTGTCGCATCATCTGCATGCCCGATTGGAAATTCTTGGCCGCCGTCATGCGTTCGTAGAGTTCCGGCGGGAGCGGCGCCCCGGTCTCCCAGTGAGCGGCGAAAAGGTCCAGGGGTGCACGCTCCCAACACCAGTTCTCCATGAACTGGCTGGGCAGTTCCACCGCATCCCAGGCGACCCCATTGATGCCGGCGACCGCCGGATAGTCCACCTTGGTCAACATATGGTGCAGGCCGTGGCCGAACTCGTGGAACAGGGTTTCCACCTCGTTGTGGGTAAGCAGCGAGGGTTTGGCGCCGACCGGCGGGGTGAAGTTGCAGACCAGATACGCGACCGGGATCTGGTCATAGCGGGCGGTGTGCAGCCGGTTGGTACAGACATCCATCCAGGCGCCGCCGCGCTTGTTGGGACGGGCGAAGGCGTCGAGATAAAACTGGCCGCGCAACTGGCGGGTCTCCTGATCCCGGATATCGAAGAAGCGCACCTCCGGGTGATAGGTCTCGAAGGTCTGGGACTCTTCGATGCGCACGCCGAAGAGCCGCTGCGCGACCTCGAACAGCCCGGTGAGGACGCGCGAGATCGGAAAGTAGGGCCGCAGTTCTTCCTGGCTGATCTGGTAGCGGTGCAGGCGCAGCTTCTCGCCATAGTAGCTCAGGTCCCAGGGCTCCAGGGTGTCCATACCATGGTGTTCGCGGGCAAACGCCTGGACCTCCGCCAGTTCCTGACGGGCCTGGGCGAGCGAGCGGTCGGCCAAGTCGTTCAGGAAGGCCAGCACCGCGTCCGGCGAGGGCGCCATCTTGGTGGCGAGCGAGCGTTCCGCATAATTGGCGAAACCCAGCAGTTGGGCCAGCTCGTGGCGCAACGCCAGAATCCGTTCCATGGTCGCGCCGTTGTCCCACCGACCGGCGTGCGGTCCCTGGTCGGAGGCGCGGGTGCTGTAGGCCTGATAGACCTCGAAACGCAGGTCCCGATGGTCCGCATAGGTCAGCACCGGGATATAGGAGGGCATGTCCAGCGTCAGCAGCCAGCCCTCCTGATCGCGCTGTTGGGCGTTCTGCCGGGCCAGACCCAGTGCCGATTCGGGCAGGCCGGCCAACTGCGCCGGATCGGTGATCCGCTTGGTCCAGGCATTGGTGGCGTCGAGCAGGTTCTCGGAATACTTGCTGGTGAGCTGGGACAGTTCCTGGCTGATGGCCTTGTAGCGGGCCTTCTTGTCCGCGGGCAGATCGACACCCGACAGATGGAAATCGCGCAGCGCGTTCTCCACCAGCTTGCGCTGGGTGGGGTCCAGGTGTTCCAGGGTCGCCACCGCCTGGTAGCCGCGGAACAGGTCCTCGTTCTGACCGACCTCGGTGCCGTAGTCGCTGAGCTTGGGCAGGCAGGCGTTGTACGCGGCGCGCAGGGCGTCGCTGTTCATGACGCCGTTCAGGTGGCCGATGGGTGACCAGGTCCGGCTCAGCGTGTCGTCCATCTCCTCCAGGGCCTCGACGAAATTCTCCCAGGTGGGGACCGGCACCGCGCTGGTCAGGCGGGCGATCTCAGTGCGGCAGTCCGCGAGCCGGGCATCGAGCGCGGGTTCGACATGTTCCGGGCGGATGCGGGCGAAGGCGGGGAGACCGACGTGATCGAGGAGCGGATTGGACATGGTTCATCCTGTGACAGGTGCAATTGAAACGAGGGGGAGCAAGCCGCCTCCCGGTCGCCCTGGGATGGCGGCGGCGGGCCTGGTCTTCAAGCGCGCGGGGCGCGAGATGCGGCCTTGATCGTCGATACGGCCGTAAGGGTGGGCAAGCGCAGCAGGTAGGATGGGCAGAGCGAGAGCGATGCCCATCCTCAAGCGGCGCGGTGGCCGGATGGGCATCGCTCTCGCTCTGCCCATCCTACGCGATGCACCCTTTTGCGTTGCCGCCAGGCGGTCCGACCGGCTAACATGACCAGTACATCAATCCGGAGCAACTACGAGCCACCGGCAATGGACAGTGCACAACCTCGACTTCCGCTCGCGCTCTACGCCTTCCGTTACGTTGCGGAGGCGGACTTTCGACTCGGTGTCGATCCGCGTGGTCTCTGGCACGGCGTCTTCGGCCTGCACCTGCGCGAGCACTGCTGCGTCGCCGCCGCGCCCACCTGTCAGGGCTGTCCGCTGCTGCACCAATGTCAATACAGTTTTCTGTTCAGCGGCCCGCGCCCTCCCGCGTCCGAACTCATGCGCCGCTATGACAGCATTCCGGTTCCGCACATCTTCCGCGTCGATCGGGACGACCCCGAATTCATCCAGGCCGGTGCCGAAATCGCCGTTTCGCTCGTGCTGGTGGGCCAGGCCAACGACCGGCTGCCCCTGGTCATCCAGACCATGGCCGCGGCCGGGCAGGGCGGGCTCGGACCGCAGCGCGGCCAAGTGTGGCTGCAGGATGTCACCCAGCAGTTGCCCGGTCATCATCCGCCGCGACTGGTCGCCGGCAAAGGCCGCATGCTGGAGATGCTGCCGCCCGAACCGCCGCGGCCGCCCCCGGCTCCGGCCGCGGTGCGCATTCGTTTCTTGAGTCCCTACAAGGCCTCCGGTCAAGCCAACCGGTCCGGCGGGCTCGACCTCGGCCCCTTTCTCATGGCCCTGGTGCGCCGCGCCAGCCTGCTGCAATACTTCTACACCGGCCGCCAACTCGCAGCACCCTTCGGCCAGCTCAAAGCCGCGAGCGAACAAACGCGCCTCCTCGACCGCGACTTGCGCCGGCAAGACGCCTCGCGCTACGCCGCCCGCCACGGTCATCGGGTCGACACCGGTGGGCTGATTGGCCATCTCGACCTGGACCTGACCGGCAGCGAAACCCTCTGGCCCTATCTCCACCTCGGCCAATGGCTCGGCGTCGGCAAGAACGCCAGCATGGGGTTCGGTTGCTATGAACTGCTGAGCCTGTAGGCGATTCCCAGGAATCGACATTCCCGCTGCCGGGAGCTGTAGGGGCGATTTCAATCGCCCCACCACGCGGTCGATTCTTCCCCGGAAATCACCTTCGGCTTGCGGTATGCTGAGCCAATGCGTGATCACACCCCCTGGCATCGACTCTTCGGCATCGCCTTGACCGACCTGTTCACCGGACGGCCGTGGCGCGTCGAGCTGGAGAAAGAGCTGGCGCTCAAGAGCCAACGGCTGGATGTGCTGATCATCGAACGGCTGCCCGGCGCGGC
>CAYYAY010000172.1:0-3736 GCA_964470155.1 uncultured Lamprocystis sp.
TACGCCCATCGGCGCCCCCCTAATTTGGGATCGCCCCCCGCGGCGCCGCGGCGCCGGAAGGGTCAGGGCTGGAAGCCCTGACTACAAGGTTCCGCACGCCGGCGGTCGGTACCTCGGCCCGAGCGGTTTTCGTGTTCGATTCAGAAATATCTATTGCTTGAAGACAAGGATAACGAATTGCGAGAAATGGAAAGGCGTTGGAACCGTAGTATGAGCGTCAAGCGCCATCGCCTACCGCCCATGGGCGCGCCAGATATCCGGGCCTACCCTTTCAAGAATCCTTTATTCTGGGTAGTTTGGTATGCGAACGGCGGCCTTGAGTTTAATGTTCGACTTGTTAACGAAGAAATAGGGGGGCATTGAATGATATAATAGGAAAGGAAACTTATACCAACGTATTACCGAAAGACGAAGTTGGGGAAGGCGATTGGTTACTGCTTTGGATGGCGAGGAAAGATGGCTTGCCAGATGAACGGGCTGGCTTTGTTTGGCGTTATGCGCATCGAGTTGTAGATGGGGCGGTGACCAATTCTCCTGAATATACAACCGCGATATTTGAGTTACCGGGAGCGGAGAAGCCACCGGTGCCGTTTGAAATTACCGCGGAGGTTAGAAAAGCCATTATTGCCGTTCTCAAGAAAGATAAATTTAAGTATCTGCGCCCCGATGGTGAAATGGGATGGAAAGCCTGGCGAGCCGGCAACACAAAGCAACTGCTGCCGGAATTCTTCAAGGCGGTCCTAGACAAGGTCAATCCGCAGCACGGACAATAGGCACAGACCACGGTTTCCGTTCTGGCAAAGAAAAGCTGAACCATCGTCTAATTAACGAGGCGCACCATAAAACTTAGCGCCAGAATGCTAAGACTGGGCGACAGGCAAATTAATGGGTGATTCTTGAAGCCAACCGCTTACTTGGGCAGACGCAATTGAGTAAACTGTTCCCGGAACCGGCGCTAGACAAAGGGCGCCACCCGCAGGGGCAACCGGTCGCGCAGAAGGTCGAACAGCGCCGGCGGCACGATGCAGCCCGACCGCTCGTATTGGTCGGCAGGGTGATCGAGCATCACCGAATAGTAAGCGGAGTGATGCGGCGATGCCGCCCGGGTACGCACATAGGTGCCGCGGACCTCGACGACCACGACTTGGAAATAGATGCCCTCCAAGGCGTCCACATAGAAAGCGGTATCGCCCGGACGCGGCTGCCAGTCCCGGTAGGTGGGGACGACGAAGCCCGCCAGGAGCAGCGCCGTGTCTCGGTCGAGCCGTTCCAGGCGCCGCGCCAATTCCTCGATCTGCTGCCGCAATTCTGTGGCCTGCTGGAGATTGCTCCCCAGGCGCTCGAAACGCTCCTGGTCCTGCATCGAGGGTGGTCCGTCAGTCGTTGCCATCGCGTGCTGTGGTCGTTGCCATTGATGATTGCATATCCGGACCGCGACCCTCTTGCCGAGGCGATCGGTCCGCCCCTGTATTCCGGGGACAGTATACTTAACTCCTCGATTACGATAAGGTCCATGATTCAAGATCGCTCGTGTCCGCATCGCTCGTCTCGTCGGCATCCACGACCGCAATCCCCAGATAATCCAGGTGCTGGAGAAACGCCGCATGCCCAAGCCCGCTCAGTTCGGCGGCGGCGCCCATCGACAAGGCCCCGTCCTTGCTGCGTCGCGGCGTGCTGGTTAGGATGCGTGGGGTTTTGCGTTATCTGTTTTTCGTTGAGGATCGCTTGCCCCTCTACCTTTTCTGATCTAGCCTTCCCCCCATGAACGGACACGATATTGTCAAGCAGCTCAAGGCCGAAGGTTGGGCGGTGCTGCGCCAGGAAGGCAGTCATGTCCGCATGGGCAAAGGTGCGGCCCGCACGACGGTCCCGCTGCACGGCAAGCGCGACTTGAAACCCGGCACCTTGGCCAGCATCGAACGCCAAACCGGCATCAAGCTCAGGTAACCTCTATGGATATCCGCTACCCCGCAACTTTGACCCCGGAGCCCGACGGCGGTTTTGTGGTCCAGTTTATCGACTTCGGCGAAGCCTTCACCGAGGGTGAAACCCTGGAGGAGGCCCTATTCAACGCTGCCGAGGTGCTGACCTTGACCCTGGATGGACGGATGGACGAAGGGCAGCCCATCCCCGCGCCCTCGCTCGCCCCCGACGCACTGTTGATTGCCCCCAGCGCCCGCATCCAGGCCGCACTGCTGGTGCGCCGGGCACGCGCGGATCGCCCCTTCGCCGAACTGGCCCGCGCCCTGGACACCTCCTGGCCAGCGGCCAAGCGACTGGAGGACCCGCACCATTCCCCAACCCTCAAACAACTGGAGCGGGCCGCCGCCGCGCTGGGCAAGCGATTGGTTCTCGCCTTTGAGTAGAGCCTCTAGCGGTGTCCTCAACCGACAATCCTTGACCTGGAAAGCATCGTCCTCATCGGCAGGATTGTCGAACGACAAGATGACGGGGAAACAGACCTGAGGGATCGGCGGCGGTCCGGTCGACCTCCGCGTCGACCGCGCGAGCCCCCGACCGAGCACAGGGTGACCACTGCACGCTCTTGGCTTGCATTCGCCCGCCGATGCCGCATACTTTGACCCATCCATGGTTCAATTTATAAGGCATCCACATGCTCGCCCAGTCCAGACTGCTCGCCGATGTCATCACCGAACAAGGCGCCGTCACCACCGACGGACTGGCGGCGGCACTGCGGGTGACCAAGACGGAACTCGCCCTGGCCACCGGCCTGTCCCGCGATGCGGTCTCCAAGCGCGGCCGGGTCGGGGCCCGCAGCACTCAGGCACGGCTGCGCGACACGGTCGAGATCATCAACCACGTCGCCCCCTGGGCGGGCTCCGTGGTCGCCGCCTTCGCCTGGTACCGCTCGCAGCCGCTCCCGTCATTCGGCGACAAGACCGCTGAGGACCTGGTGAAAGAGGGCCGCGCCCAGGCGGTCAAGGACTATCTGTCGCGCATCGCCGAGGGCGGCTATGCGTGACGCTTAGTCGGGGAATCAGTGCGCGAAGAACGCGAGTCAGCGCGAATGAATACGCTCGATGACAGCCGACCTTCCGCGATGGATTGTCCGACATGAAGGGTCCTGACCAGCCCGTGCCCCTGATCCGCCGTGAGTTGCTCAGCTTCCGCGCCCATCACCCACGGTGGGCCTTTGCACCCACAGCGGGCGAGGGTGCCGCACGCCGCGGCGGGCGCTTCAACCCGCCGGGGACGCCCGCACTCTATACTTCGCTGACCCCCACCACCGCCTGGATGGAGGCGCAGCAGGGCCTCCCATACAAGGCCCAGCCCATGACTTTGGTCGCCTATCGGGTGAACTGCGCCGCACTCATCGACCTGACCCATGCGCCGACCCTCGCCGCGCTCGGCGTCGCGGCGGATGTACTTGCGACTCCCTGGGAAGATCTGGCCTCCTGTGGCATCGAGCCGCCCACCTGGATCCTGGCCCGCCGGCTCATCGGCGCGGGTGCCGCCGCCTGCCTGGCCCCGAGCTTCGCTCCCGGTGTCGGACCGTCGGACCGCAACCTGATCCTCTGGCGCTGGCAGGCCCAGGACGACTGTCGGGTCGAGGTCATTGATGACCTGGGGCGGTTGCCGAAAGACGATCGGTCCTGGGGCTGACGACCATGGAGGTGGTCATCTGCCGATCCTGGAAATAGATGCCCTCCAGGGCGTGCACATATGATGATTGGGCCTTGGTCATAAACCCGGCCACCGTGCGATCGGTACGGTC
>CAYYAY010000173.1:0-3426 GCA_964470155.1 uncultured Lamprocystis sp.
TTCTGTACAAGCAGGTGCTGGGCATCGAACTGGGCTGGGTGGACGGGGTGACCCGCGCGAAGCGCCCGGAGCGGGTGCCGGTGGTCTTGACCAGGGAGGAAGTCGCGCTGGTGCCATGTGTTGCAGCGCGGCGGCTCGGCGGTGCAGAGCCCGGTGGATGCGCTGCTGGGGGTCGGGGTGCGACACGCGGCAGCGTAGGGACGAACGCTTGAGGGGGTGGCGCCGGACCGGCGGTTGGGCCAATGGCTTGTTGCGGGTTTGGGTGATTTCCGGAACACTGGATACGACCCACCATCGGCTCGGATGCAGGTGCGACTGAAGTCGCACCTGCATTGACCGGTATCCAAATTGTCGGAAATCGCCGTAGGGCCTTGGTCATGCAGTTGGTCGTCTCGCGATCGGAGCGGTTGTCGGTCCGCGCAGCGGACCCTACAGGCTGGAGATCTGCCACGCCGTAACAGGACTGTTTCGGGTAGGAGCGGTGTCCCGCCGCGATGCGGTTCCGCGGAAACCTTTAAGGACTCTAGCAATAATAACTTGAACAGTGTCTGCTTATCCGCCAGGCTTGCGGGGCTTGACGCGATAGTTCCACTCGCCATGGAAATCATCACGTTCGAGGACGACTTCTGCGAGTTCCTTGTCGGAGACTTTGATCCCGGCCGCGTTGTCTCGGTCATCGAGTTGCGCTTGAATGCGAAGTCCCTGGGCGGTGGTGGTGTTACCGATCAAGTTGACGATGACCTCACGGCTGATCAAGGGGCGCCCCCGCCAGTTCTGGGTGATGTGGCAAAACATCCGATGCTCGATCTTGTTCCACTTGCTGGTGCCGGGCGGAAAATGGCACACCTGGATGGTCATCCCGAGGTGGTCGGCCAGCTTTTGCAGTTCGACCTTCCAAAGCCGCACACGATAGCCGTTGCTGCCGCCGCAGTCGGCGGTGATCAGCAGACGGCGCGCGCTGGGATAGAGCGACTGGCCCATCTCGTGCCACCACCGGCGGATGCTTTCGACCGCAAATTCAGCCGTGTCATGGGTGATGCCGACGCTCACCCAGCCTTGGTTGGCCCCCACGTCGTACACGCCATAGGGTGCCACTTTGCCCAACGCAGGATCGATGAAGTCGTAGACGCGCACCGCCTCCGGAGCCCCTTTGGGTTGCCACTCACGCCCGGCATTCTTGAAGTCCCCGACCAGTTCCTTCTTCTTGGTATCGACGGAGATCACCGGATCACCGCCCGCCTGATACTGCGCCGCCATCGTCGCAATGTGGCCGAACTGCGCGTCCCGATCGGCTTGCTTGCCGCCTTCGTGGATCTTGCGTGTCGACTGCAAGCTGTAATCGAGTTCCGCCAGCAAGTCGCAGACACTACGCTGGCTGACCGTGTGTCCGCGCGCCACCAACTCCTGGGCCAGCCGCGGGGTGCTCTTGCAGGTCCAACGCAACGGCGACTGCGGATCGCCGCGTGTCGTCGGCTCGACCAGGGCATCCAGGTCGCGCAGCAGCGTCGGGTCTTTGACCGTCAGCTTCTTGCGCCCACCACCCGCGGCGGGAACCCGGCGCGTACTGCCCCCCGACGACTCAGCGCCGGGGGGCGGCGCCGCCAATTCGCGCAACCCGGCATAGATGGTGGTGCGCGAAAATCCGACCCGCGCTGGCCACTGTGCTAACACCCCCATGACCGAGGGCGCGCGCCTCAACCGCTGCCCACAGCCGCAATGTCGCTTCATCCAGACGACCGGAGAGCGACCGATATTTTTCTTCTATAATCTTGCCGGCATCCATGCACAAAAAGTTGTCAAAACCTGGCTAGTGTTCAAGTTATTTTTGCTGGCCTCCTAACGCCGCGGCGACGGGCTTGGGCTATCGCGGCGGGACGCCGCTCCCACAGGGTCGCTGCGTGACGTTCAAGGTCAACTGAGTTTTGGGAAATGATCTGCCGATTTGAAGGGGCGACTGAAGTCGCCCCTACAGGCACCCCCTACGGCTGGGATGTTTATAGCGTTCGCACCTGACATCCAGACAGGCCTTCGTGCAGGGGCGGGTTTGAAACCCGCCCCTACGTCCGGTTATCACGTCCGAAGGCTATACCACCCACCATCGGCTCGGACGCAGGTGCGACTGAAGTCGCACCTACACTGACCGGTATCCAAACCGCTCAATCCATGCCGATCAGGCCGCCACGCCCTTGGCCGTCTCCGCATACTCTTCGATCTGGTCGAAGTTCAAATACCGATAAACGCTCGCTTTGTCCGCGTCGATGATGCCCATCTCGGCCTGGTATTCGGCGACCGTGGGAATCCGGCCCAGTTTGCTGGCGATGGCCGCCAGTTCGGCCGAGGCCAGGTAGACGTTGCTGTTCTTCCCAAGGCGATTGGGGAAGTTGCGGGTGCTGGTGGAGACCACGGTGGCACCTTCACGCACCTGCGCCTGATTGCCCATGCACAGGCTGCAGCCGGGCATTTCGGTGCGGGCACCGGCGACGCCGAAGGTGAAGTAGTGGCCTTCTTTGACCAGCTCGTTCTGGTCCATCTTGGTCGGCGGTGCCACCCACAGCTTGGTGGGGATGTCACGCTTGCCGCCGAGCAGTTTGGCCGCGGCGCGGAAGTGGCCGATGTTGGTCATGCAGGAGCCGATGAAGACCTCATCGATTTTGGTGCCGGCAACCGCGGACAGCGGCCTGGCGTCGTCGGGGTCGTTCGGGCAGCAGAGGATCGGTTCCTTCAGCGCATTGAGATCGATCTCGATGACCGCGGCGTATTCGGCGTCCTTGTCGGCTTCCAGCAATTGGGGGTTGGCCAGCCAGGCTTCCACCGCCTTGATGCGGCGCTCCAGCGTGCGCTTATCCTCATAGCCGTCGGCGATCATGTTCTTCATCAGCACGATGTTGCTGTTGAGATACTCTTTGATCGGCTCGGGGTTGAGCTTGATGGTGCAGCCGGCGGCCGAGCGCTCGGCGCTGGCGTCGGAGAGCTCGAAGGCCTGTTCCACCTTCAGATCCGGCAAGCCTTCGATCTCCAGGATGCGCCCGGAAAACACATTGACTTTCCCGGCCTTGGCGACCGTCAGCAGGCCGGCCTTGATGGCGTACATCGGGATCGCGTGGACCAGATCGCGCAGGGTGACACCCGGCTGCATCTTGCCCTTGAAGCGCACCAGGACGGACTCGGGCATGTCGAGCGGCATGACACCGGTCGCGGCGCCGAAGGCGACCAGGCCGGAGCCGGCCGGGAAGCTGATGCCTATGGGGAAGCGCGTGTGGCTGTCGCCGCCGGTGCCCACGGTGTCGGGCAGCAGCAAGCGGTTCAGCCAACTGTGGATGACGCCATCGCCGGGGCGCAGGGCCACGCCGCCGCGGGAGGCCATGAAAGCCGGCAGCTCGGCGTGGGTTTTCAGGTCCACCGGCTTGGGATAGGCGGCGGTGTGGC
>CAYYAY010000174.1:0-2721 GCA_964470155.1 uncultured Lamprocystis sp.
CACGTGCTCCCACGCAGGAGCGTGGGAGCCAGGATGGCTTAACTAAATGGCAGTGCCTCGAGGGCCTGGGTCCCATCCTCAATGGATGATCCGTATGCACTTCAGCCGCTCCCCATACACGCTTGCACTGGAAGACCGCGACTATCCCGAATGGCGGCGTGGCCGCGCGCGTTATGCCATCTGGATGGTGGACGCCGACACGGCGCCGCTGCGTGAGCGCGTCGGCCGGGTGCGCGGGGAACTCGCCGGACTCTTCGCCCCACACCAGCGCAGCCCGCACATCACGCTGCAAGTCTGCGGCTTCATCAGCGAACCGGCGATCCTCGACGACGACTTCGACGGCGCCATGCTGGCGCGCCAACGCGCGGCGCTCACCGCCGCCCGCCTGCCGACCTTCACACTCGACATCGGCGGTATCGACAGCTTCGATTCGGCGGCCTTTCTCAAAGTGCGCGACCCCGCTCGCGGACTGGCCGCGATCCGCGCGGCACTGGCTGCGGGACATCCCGAGGTTTGTCCCGGTCGCTACACACCGCATCTGACCATCGGTCTGTATCGCGACCGTTTCGCCAAGCGCGCGGTGCGCCGCCGGTTGACGGCGCTGGCGGCCTTGCCGCCGCTGCGTCTCGCCGTACGCGAGATCGTGCTGGCCGGCTATGCGGCGCGTGAACTCGACGGTCCGCTAGAAACGATCGAACGGGTGGCGTTGCGGCAGTCTGGCTGCTGGAGGCGAACTGGCGCGTCATGACAATGTTTGGCGGCCAGGCTACGCTGACCCCAGACAACGGCGAACCGCCATGGCCATATCACCTCGTTCGGAGAAACTCGACTTGCGCTTGACCCCGGCGGCCAAGCGGACGCTCTATGCCGTCGCTAGAACCGCGCGGCGGTCGGTGAGCGACTTCGTCTTGGAGAGCGCCCTCGCGCGCGCCGAAGAAACCTTGCCCGACCGTCGGCTCTTCGGCCTGGATGCCGAGCATTGGGAGGCCTTCATGACGGCGCTGGATGCGCCGCCGCGCCCCCTGCCGCGTGTGGAACGGCTGTTCGCCACCCCCAGCATGTTCGAGGCCCCCGACCTTCAGCCGTGACCTTGTTCGCCATCGAGAAGCTGGCGCGTCATCATGCGGTGGACGAGTTCGACTGCGGACAGCCAGCCCTCAACCGCTTTCCGACTCGCTACGCGCTCACCAGCCAACAGGCCAATGCCTCCCACACCTACCTGGGACTGGCCGACGCCGCGGTGGTGGGTTTCTATACGCTGGTCGTCGGCGAGGTCGCCGATGACGATGCCCCGGACCGGCTGACTCGCGGGCTGGTTCGTCATCCGGTTCCGCTGCTGCTGTTGGCGCGACTCGCGGTCGGTACGGCATGGCAGGGCCAAGGGGTCGGGGCCGGTCTGCTCAAGGATGCCATGCGCCGGACGGTCCGGGCGGCCGGCATCGTCGGCATCCGCGCACTCGCCGCTCATGCGCAGGATGACGCGGCCCGCGCCTTCTACGAACACTTCGGTTTCATCGCCTCGCCCACCGACCCGCTGCATCTGTTCATCCTGACCAGAGACTTGCGCAGCGTTGTCGGCAACGCGGGCGACGACGGGGGGTGACGCGCACGCTGTCGGTGTCGAATGGTCGGCTTGGTGAGAGACAGCGATGCCCGAGTAAGCGGACCGCGGACCCGGGCCAAGGGGTTAGGTATACTGTCCCCAGATCTCCTCTTGGAAACCGACCCGACGATGAGATCGTTGTTGTTTACCTGGGCCTAACTTGAGTGGGAGAAGGTTCCGATGCCCACCGCCGTCGCCATCCCGATCGAACTGCCGGCTGTTCCGGTCCCCCGGCGCCACCCCATCACCGTGACCGAGTACTTCCGTATGGGCGAGACCGGCGTCTTGGACCCGCAGGCGCGGGTCGAACTCATCGAGGGGGAAATCATCGATAGGCCGCCGATCGGAGCACCCCACGCGAGCAAGACCAATCGACTGCTCGATCTGCTGACCGCTGCGGTCCGCGGTCAGGCCATCGTCTCCGTCCGGAACCCAGTCATCCTGGGCGATCTGTCCGCCCCGGAGCCGGACCTTGCCTTATTGCGTTACCGGGATGACTACTACGTGCAGGCACACCCCCGCCCCGATGACATCCTGCTCCTGATCGAGGTGGCGGACACAAGCCTTGTCCATGACCGTAACACCAAGCTGCCGCTCTATGCCCGCTTCCAGATCCCAGAGTTCTGGATCCTGGACATCCCCGGGCGTCACCTGGACTGTCACCGGGAACCGGACAGCGGGCGCTATACCCAGCAGTTCCGGGTGCATGACCTGTCGCGCGTCGGGATCGGTGCATTCCCTGGGGTCGTGCTCGATCTAGGCGTCCTGTTCTGATCTCTCGGAAAGCGGATCTGGGCAATCCCGCGGCTGCGCTCGCTTGAGCCGCCACTCACAAGCCGCTTGACGCCCTTTCGGCGGGAAAAGCGGAAAGACCCAAAGGCCCGCGAGATGCACTGCGCTAGCGGACCCCTACACGAGGTTCCACCGGCGGGCTCCGCGGTTTGCTTCGACTACCAGGCATCCACTGGGCTCCTGACCGGCACCATCCCCGGCCGATTGAGCACATGGGTGTAGATCATCGTCGTGGACACATCCGCATGTCCCAGCAGTTCCTGCACCGTGCGGATGTCGTAGCCGGCCTCCAGCAGGTGTGTCGCGAATGAATGCCGCTAATGCCG
>CAYYAY010000175.1:0-2493 GCA_964470155.1 uncultured Lamprocystis sp.
TTAACGGAAGACGACCATGCGCGAACCGGTGTTCATTCTGGGTCCCGGCCGGTCATTTACCTCGGTCATCGGCTCCATGATCGGCCAGCACCCCGATCTTTTCGGACTGCCCGAAACCAACCTCGCCACGGCCGAGACGGTGGGGCAGTGGTACGACACCCTTCCGGGGATGACGGCGTTTCGTTCGGGGACGCTGCGGTTGTTGGCGCACCTGCATCATGGCGTCCAGAGTGCCGCGGCGGTGGATGAAGTCGCCGCCTGGCTGCTCAGTCGCCCGGGGATGACCACGGCGGAGCTGTACGAGCATGTCGAGCGGCTGGTCACGCCGCGGCGGCTGGTGGACAAGAGCCCGATGCACAGCATGACCGATGTCTGTCTGGCACGGCTTCCCCGGATCGCGCCCCGGGCGAAATACCTGCGCATCGCGCGCCATCCCTATTCCAACGGCAAGTCGATCGTCGCCACCGGCTGGTACTTGGACGGACTGCGGGCCGGAAGCGGCAGATCCTGGGACCGGCGCACCGAGCCGCCGACGTTGGACCCGCAGTTCCATTGGATTGACGTCCATGAGCGGATCGACCGCTTCTTCGCCTCGCTGCCATCCGACGCCTGCCGCACCGTTCGGGGTGAGGACCTGTTGGCTAATCCCAGGCCGGTTCTAAGACAGATTGCCCGGTGGTTGGAGATCGACGCGTCCGACCTCGCGATCGAGGCGATGCTGCATCCCGAGCGATCCCCTTTTGCAAGCAAGGGCCCGCCCAATGCGGAGCTCGGCAACGATCCGAGCTTCCTCGAAAGCCCTGCGCTACGCGCCTTCACACCGCCGAAGGTGCCGCTGTCGGGTCGCTTGCCCTGGAGGGGGGATGACGAGGGTTTCACCGCGCAGGTGATCGCCCGCGCCCGCCAGTTCGGCTATGCCGACGAGCCGCTGCCAATGCCGCCTTTGCCCGCGGGCTTCGACGGCAGCCGGGGCCGCCTGACGGCGATAGAACCCGACGGCCAGGGCTTCCCGATGGCTCATGGTAATCTGCTGGACAATTCCTGCATCACGCTACCTCCGCTACGCGCCGTCTCGTCGGTCAAGAGCCTGCCCAGACCCGCATATGGGGGTGGCAATTTCGGGGCCTTCACCGCCTCCGACTATGCGGTCGGGGTGTTCGACAGCCCGCGCGCGCCGGCACTGGTGGGCATCGATTTGAAAACCGGTGCGCTGCGATGGCAGTCCGAGCTGGGTCTGCTGCCGAAGTTGCACGATGGCCTGAAGGGTCGGTTTGTCGGTGGGCTCCTGCTGGTCCGGCTTCATTTCGAGCATGGCGCCCCCCGGCGGTGCATCTTGGCCGGCAACCGCGCGGAGATCGTCTGCCTCGACCTTGACGGCACCCCGATCTGGCGGCGGGACACACGCGACATCGTCCGCCCTTACGGCAGCACGGCACGCGCGCACGGCACCCCGCGCTGCCTGCGCTACACCGCCGACAATGCGCTGATCTACGGCTCGCGCAACGGGTACGTCGGCAAGCTCGACCTACTGACGGGCCGAACCATCGATATCGCGGACCTCTGGACGGCGGTCGATCACGCCGGGGACCGCGTCGGCGGACATTTCGATGTCCGGCAGTCCATCATCGTTGCCGGAGACTTCGCCTATTTCCAGGCGAAGTTCAGCGCCGAGCGCGAGGTCACCGCGCCCGAGTCGCTGCCGACCGCGTTGTTCAGGCTGCGCGTGGCGCACAACCCCGATGGCCGCATCGAGCGGCTGCCCGACCAGGTCTCCGCGGCGACGCTGCCGACCTATGTCGTCATCGGCTCGGTGGGCGACCGCAGGGTGGGTGGCGCCCCTGCGGCACGGCGGCGCGAGGACGGGCAGTTGGTGATCTTCACCAATGAATTTGCCGAGGCGGCGGCCCCGCCGGGCGGCCGGGGCACGGTCTTCCAGCACTGCGGTATCCGCGACCAGGGCACAGGGTTGCTGCTGCAGTGGCGCTGTCGCGTGCATCATCCGGTGGATGCCAAGGTGACCGCCGCCCCCGCCGTCGACGAGCCCACCGACACCTTGATCGTCACCCACCGCTTCGCGATGCTGCTCTTTGCTCGGGCATCATGGCGAGAGGGTGAGATCGAGCCCGACCTGGTGGTGGCGGCGCTCGACTGTCTGGCCCCGGAGGTTCGCTCGCGGGCGACGGCGGCGGAATTCTCCAGTCCCATCAGCATCGCACGCGATCCCGGGGCAGCGGATTTCGTCGCCTTCGTGGGCCTTGCGGTCTGGACTCCCTGGGCCGACCGCAGCTATGCGTTTCTCAGCGCGTTGGCGGTTCGCGCCGAGCCGGCGCCGTCCGTCACGCCGCTCTGGAGTCGCTCGATCGTTGTCGACACGTCGGGTAACGCCCTGCCGGCGGCACGCTCCTTTGCCCAGCCCGCGCTGTTTGCACTTGAGAAACCGGAGGGGATGCGCCCGGGCCTCATCATGGGCACCATGATGGATGGGTCGACGAT
>CAYYAY010000176.1:0-1630 GCA_964470155.1 uncultured Lamprocystis sp.
CAGCAGTAACCTGCTGAGCGAAAAAAAACTCAGCGCAGGACGCCAACGGTACCCGACATTACTCGGCACCCCGGATTATGCCGCAGCGCATGGCTGTTGATGCGCTTGGGGATCCCGGCCCGCTGCCCGGCCGCCTTGATCTCGCTTTGTAAGGACGATTCGTGCAGATGGTGTCGGCGCACCTCGCCGGACTTCGGGTCCTGCGCCAGGCGGCTGCTCGGGAAGACGTACTGCCAGATCCACTCCCGCGCCGCGCTCGGATATTTGCGACTGAGGGCCTCCGGCATGTACACGTTGCCCGCCCCTGCCCCCAGGTCGCGATCATGCAGGGCCTTGACCCGCTCCAGGTGGGACTCCAGGGGCGTGCGCAGACGCTCCGGCAGCGGCACGATCCGATCCTTCCCGCCCTTGCCGTTGCGCACCGTGATCGACCGATGGCCGAAGTCCAGGTCCCCCACCCGCAGCCGGATGCACTCCATCAGACGCATCCCGGTCCCATACATTAACCGCGCCATCAGCCCGAAGGTCCCGTCGATGGTCTCGCACAGCCGCCGGACCTCCTCCTGTGTCAGCACCACCGGCAATCGCTGCGCGTGCTTGGTCCGTGAAAAGCGCACATTCTCCAGCGGGCGTTCCAGGACATGCTTGAATAAAAAGGCCACCGCGTTATAGGCCAGACCCTGCGTCTTCGCCGCGACCGACCGCTCCACCGCCAAGTGGGACAGGAACCGCTGCACGTCCTCAACGCTCAGCCGCTCGGCTGGTGTATCGCCGCAGAACGCCAGGAACCGTTGACACCAATCCACATAGGCCTGCTCGGTGCGGATGGAATACTGCATCGCCCGAATGGTCCGGGCCAGGGTCTTGAGGAGCGGGAAGCGTTCGGTGGCGCGGGCAAACGCGGGACCCGCCGCCGGCGGGCTGGAGCGCGCGACGGTCGGATGGTCGCTTTCGAGCGGGCGCCCCCCGGTCTTCCACCAGTCCCAGTCGATGGTCTTGCCGGCAGGGCAGTGGGCCAGATCGACGAACAGCAACTGCAACGCGTCGACCAGTTGCCGGAACTGCCACTCGGCAAGTTGCGCTTGGGCCGCGACCTCCTGCAGGTACCCGGTGAGTTCCTCCGCCGTCACCTGCAACAGTGACACGGGGCGCCGCGCCTTCAGGAACCCTTCAACGCGACGGACATACCAAGGGCGCATCTGCTCCGGATGCAGGGTCGGATGGCAAGCGTCCGGCGGAGGTTTGCCTGGAGTCTAGAGTTTTGTCCCTGGTATTTTGCGGAAACCGTGATCCAGATCACAAAACCACCCTTGCAAAACAGCGGCGAGACGCCGACAGTACAGGCGATAGGCTGAGCCTAGACCGGCAGCCGATGTGCAACACCGAGCTGCTGGAGGACCTCGGCAGGGCGCGGGTGGGGCACTTGCGGTGAGGCGATGGGCCTGGGCGGCGGAATTCAGTCTAGAACCTTAGTGGCCCGTGGTGGGCAAGCACGTCGCTGGCCCGTGCCAACCAAGAACACGTTGGACTAAATAGTAATAGAAACAAGCGCCGACCTGAGTCATCGCGCACCCTACGGCGGCTGATCTCAGCAGGCGTCCGCGTCGGCAGCTATACTGTCGTTATGAAC